>JAFVGW010000010.1 GCA_017474765.1 Salinivirgaceae bacterium
ACAAATACGAGTTCGCAAGCGCCTTGAATGACTACATATATTACTACAACAATGATAGAATTAAACTACGCCTGAAAACTAGTCCGGTCAAATACAGAAATTTATTATTTAATTTTGTCCAATAAAAGGGGTTCACATCAGTGTCGCGTCTCTTGGTAGAGCACTGTGCCGTCGGCTGCGAGCAGAGTCAATCTTAACTGAACTTGCGAGCTGCTAATCAGTTCGCCCTGAGCGTTACGCACCACGGCCTGATAGTTGAAGCCGTCGGTCTGCGCCACGGCGGCCATGGTGGCCAGCGCTGTGGCAATCGTTAGAATCAAGTTTTTGATTTTCATTGTTTATTTTTAGATTAATTAATCTGTTTATTTTTTATGTGAAAAATTCTCTCAATGACACTTGAAACTAGGATTGCTGACTGTCGGACACAGCAATTCCGCAAGCGCCGGGCGGTTGCATAGTGAAATGCCCAGGCGTATTATGTATAAAAATAGGTGTGCCGGCCCCAAATGTGCGTGTATATTGCTCAGAATCTGCCGATTGCCAAACAATATAGGGGGGGGGTAAAATGCTATTAATCAATGAAATAGATTTACCAGGCAAGGTGCACTCTCTATTGATAAATATTTTTTCATAACCACAAATATACAGAAAAAATGAATCGCCTAACATAAATTGTTGAGCGACCATCTGCTAAATAAACAGTCACAAAAAAAGCCTGTCCCTTTCGGAACAGGCTTTCACTATTTTTATCTGTTATTATTATTTCGCAATGTTCTGGAAATCTGATTCCTGAGCATATTGAGCAAACTCAATGTCTTTAGCTGCGTAAGCGCCGAGCTTAGAGTCTTTCTCAACTGCCACCTTCAAGCTGTTGATAAGCAGGTCCTTATCCTGCTTGCGTGCACCAATGATGGCCTTCAGGTAAGCAATCTTGGCATTGCTCTGGTCTTCAATCTTGTTCAGGATACCCAGTGTTGCATCGAATACATCGGCATTCTTAGTGCTGAAGTAGTTCAGATATTTGCAGAGAGCCCAGTTGAACGAGTTGAACTTGCTGTTCTGATACAGATTCAAAGCTGTTTCATAGTCGCCGTTCTTGGTAGCAATAACAGCTTGGTTGTAGCTAACCTCATCACCTGCACCAGCAGCAGCAGCGAAGTATTCTTTAGCGGCAGCAACATCGCCATCGGCCAATGCGCAAGCGCCAAGGTTGTTCAGAACAACTGTGTTAGAAGCGTCGATGCCTTTAGCTTTCTCGAAAGCGGCTTTTGCCTCGGCAACTTTGCCCAACTTGAAGCTGATGTGGCCAACATTGTTGATGGCTCTCCAGTCCTCTGGGAATTTGTCGGCAGCTTTCTGATAGATAGAAAGTTTCTCGTTGTTATCCTCAGTCAGAGTTGCGGTGTAAAGCATCTCCTCAATGGTGAGTTTCTCATCGTTGGCAGCAACCATTGCTTTCAGTTCCTCGTCAGAGTGACCGATAACTGCAATGTTTACAGACAATTTCGAACGACGGAGTTGCGGAAGAATCTTGTCAGCGATTTCCTCGTAAGCTGCCGAGATGTTCTTGATTTCTTTCTCACGAACAACAGGGTCAGAGTACATTGAAAGAACGCGGAGGATAAGCTCTTTGTCTTGGATGTCAGACTCTTGCATCAAGTTTTTGAAGCCGTCCCAGTCCTCAGCCAACGAAGTGGTTTTGAAAACAGAAGCGTCAGCGTTCAGTTTGGCTTTCTTCAACTCTTTCTTGAAGAATGCGTCAGAATTCTTCATACGGTTGGCAGCCAGTTTGTCGTTGAGTGACTCTTCACCATCAGGCGATGCGAATGCAGAAACTTCAACACCCTTAACCTCGATGCGCTCGTTGGTAGCTGCATCGGCCAGGAATTTTTTCAGAGCCTCAACTTCGTCTTTCTTCAACTCCTTGTTTTGGAGGTCAGCCTTGTTGATAACGAAGAACAAGGTTGCTCCTTTAGAGTCGTTGGTCACGCGTTGGAATTTGTCGGCTGCACCAATTGTAAGAGCGTTGTAGTCGAGCAACAGAGCTGTTGACATTACACCGTCAGCAATTTTGGGGAATGGAACCTCAATTGACGAGCCCTTCATTGAAGCCTTTGCGCGCGGAATCAACTCAGAAACGCGCATTGCGTCTTCAAAAGCGATTTTTGACTTGGTAGAGAATGTTCCACCGTTTGCAAACGAGCAAACCTCATTGTTTGCCTGAACCGACTCACCCTGGATGGTCTTGGTTGCAAAGGCTTTCTCACCACCTTCAAACTTCAGCACAGGAGTAACCTCCAATGTGGCTGTTTTGATGAAAAACTTCGGCGGGAAAGTGAATTTTACCTCAACTTCCACACTGTCACCATGCATTTCAAGTACTTTCGGAGTTACATCCCATTGTACTTGGTTTGCCATTTTTGCCATTTTGTTCATGCCACCGCAGGCAGCCAGAACTAAGGCACAAGATGCTAATAAGCAAATGTTTACCTTTCTCATAATTGACTAATTAATAAATTTAAGATTCCTATATGCTATATACTATGTTTTTTAGTTGCAAGCCAACACTTGCCACTTTTTTAACGAAAGCCAAAAATAATAAAAATCGTTTATATGCAACCCTATACGCTCTTTTTTGCAAAAAAATGTTCATATTTTTTAAAAAATAGTTTTGCTGACGCGTTTTCTTACCATAATAATATATCATCAATTATATCGCCGCCCCCTTCGGCGTTGAGCCTTGCAACGAGTAGTGGTTTGGCATTTGCCAGTTCGTTGCGCACCACCGACGAGTCGAGCCGCACTACCAATTTATGGTTTTTGATGTAGATTTCGCGGGTTTTTGATGCTATATATCTGCCCACAACCTTGTCCCAGGCCGAAATGAGGCGCGTCTCGCTGAGTTTGCCCTGAAGTTTCATCTCCTCAATCCATAGCGAGATGGCTGTGCCCATTGTTATTGTGTTTTGCTTTTTCATCGCATCAGAGTCAATTGATTGTTATTCAGATTATAATGATAGTGGTCGCTGCCGAATTTCTGCAAAATGCTGTCGATGCGCTGTGTGCTTGTGTCGGTGATGAAAATCTGCCCGAAATTGTTCTGCGCCACAAGGTTGACTATCTGCTCAACGCGCGACATGTCGAGTTTGTCGAAAATGTCGTCGAGCAGAAGAATGGGTTTTTGTCCGCATAGTTGGCCAATATACTCAAACTGAGCCAGTTTCATGGCTACAAGGTAGGTCTTCTGCTGCCCTTGCGAGCCCAGCCGCTTGATTGGCATTCCGCTCATGCCGAATTCGAGGTCGTCTTTGTGAACTCCGAAATTGGTGTAGCGCGTGGCCATGTCGATGGCGCGGTTCTCGGTGAGTTGCTGCTCCAGCGGCTTCTCGTCGAGAGTGGTCTGGTATTCGAGCGACACTTTCTCCTTTCCGCGCGATATGGCGTCGAAATATTTCTGGAAAATGGGCTCAATTCCTACCACAAAATCCTTGCGTTTCTGATAGATATACTGCCCCGCCTCCGAGAGTTGGCTGTCGTAAATCTGCAATATGCTCTCGTCAATCTGCCAGGTCTGCGGTGTCTCCTTAAGCAGATGGTTGCGCTGCGCAAGAATTCGTGTATATTCTTGATATTTAAGCAGATATTCCCTATCAAACTGTGATATTATGCCATCGATGAACTTCCGACGGTCGTCGCTGCCACCTATAATAAGATTGATGTCGGTTGGCGAAACCATCACTAAAGGTATCAGGCCGATGTGGTCGGCAAAACGGTCGTACTCCTTCTTGTTGCGTTTGAACCGTTTGCGCTTGCCAGACTCAAATCCGCAGTAAATCTCCTCGGTCTTTCCGTCGGAGTCGTACTGGCCCTGAACAATGAAGAACTGCTCGCCGTGACGGATGTTTAACGAGTCGATGCTGGTGAAGAAACTTTTGCAGAACGACAAATAATATATGGCGTCGAGAATATTGGTCTTGCCCTCGCCGTTGTCGCCAGTTATGCAGTTGATGCGCGGCGAGAAATCAGCGTCGAGCGACTGATAATTCTTGAAGTTGGTGAGTGTCAGATGCTGCAAAATCATGGCGATAGAACTTTTCCTCGATTCTCAGATACAAACGGTGTGTCACTACTGTGCAAAAATTGCTGGGGACGCGGCACGCCACGTCACTACTTTGCTGCGGACGCCACAATGTGACGTCCCTACATTTTCCTTTTGCCTTAACGGACGCGGCACGCCACGTCCCTACCATTTTTCGTTTTTAATTCAGTCCTTCAGTCCTTCAATCTGCCAGTTCCCACTCAAAGCCGTCTTTGGTGTCCTTCACATTGAACCCGATGGCGGCCAACTCGTTGCGGATGCGGTCGCTTGTGGCCCAGTCCTTGTTCTGCTTGGCCTGTTGGCGGATTGACAGCAGAAGGTCGACGGCTTTACGGTATGACTCGCTACTGCCGCTGCCCTGCTCCTCAACCTGAAGGCCGAGAATGTCGCATACAAACGTGCGGAACACGCTTTGCAACTCATCAAGGTCGGCCTGGCTGATGGTGCCCTTGCCGTCGGCAACGGTGTTCACAGCCTTTGCGGCCTCGAACAGGTGCGAGATAACGATTGGCGTATTCAAGTCGTCGCACATTGCCTCCTCGCAGCGCTCGCGCAAGCCCGCCACATCAACGGTGGTCTTGTCCGACGCACGCAGTTTCATCAGTCGGTTGTAGGTCTCCACAATCTTTGCCAAACCTTTCTCCGACGCCTGCAGAGCCTCGTTCGAGAAATCGACCGTTGAGCGATAGTGCGCCTGAAGAATAAAGAAGCGGATGGTCATTGGCGAATAAGCTTTGTCGAGCATCTCGTTGCCATCTTTGTCCTTGTGGCTGCCGCTGAAGAACTCGCCGAGTGTGATGAAGTTGCCAAGCGACTTGCCCATCTTCTGTCCGTTGATGGTAATCATATTGTTGTGCATCCAGTAGTGGACCGAATCGTGGCCCAAAGCGGCCGCCGACTGTGCAATCTCACTTTCGTGATGCGGGAAGATAAGGTCCATACCGCCGCCGTGAATGTCGAACTCCTCGCCCAGATATTTGCAGCCCATTGCCGAGCACTCGATATGCCAGCCAGGGAAACCGTCGCTCCAAGGCGATGGCCAGCGCATAATGTGTTCAGGTTGAGCCTTTTTCCAAAGGGCGAAATCGCACGTGCGGCGCTTCTCATCCTGACCGTCAAGGGCGCGGGTGGTCTCTAGCATCTCCTCAACATTGCGCCCCGAGAGTTTGCCGTATTTGAATTTCTTGCTATATGCCTCAATATCAAAGTATATTGAGCCGTTGCTCTCGTAGGCGAATCCGTTTTCGAGAATCTTCTTCACAAACTCAATCTGCTCGATAATGTGCCCCGACGCGCGCGGCTCGATGGTTGGCGGCAGAACGTTGAGTTTGTTCATAGCCTCGTGGTAGCGCAGGGTGTAATATTGCGCAACCTCCATCGGCTCAAGTTGCTCCAGACGGGCTTTCTTTGCGATTTTGTCCTCGCCCTCGTCGGCATCGTGCTCAAGGTGGCCCACATCGGTAATGTTGCGCACGTAGCGCACCTTGTAGCCCAGGTGCAGCAGATAGCGATAGAGAATATCGAATGTTATGGCAGGCCGAGCGTGCCCCAGGTGGGCATCGCCATAAACCGTTGGCCCGCAGACGTACATTCCAACCCTGCCCTCGTTTATCGGCTTGAACGGTTGTTTTGCACGCGCTAAAGTATTGTATATGAATAACTGTTCCATAGTCTTATTTTTATAGTTTGCAGTTCCAAAGTTTTCGTACAAAAGTAGGTTTTTCTTTTGAATTAGCTAATTCACAAAACCATATCAAATAAATTTGAAAATCAATAAGAATAGTTGTTACTTTTGCAACGCGAACATAATCTTTCATAAAAGATGTCACACACAAAAGAACCGATAGTTATAAATAATCCTTCCGAAAAACTTTTGGAAGCGGTTAAGAACTTGAAGGAACGCAAATGCGCCCAACGCGAGAAATTGCGCAATATGAAGCCCGAAGATTTTTCGTGCAGAATTCTTTTGTAGATGAACTATTCCTTCTCAATTTCATCAAGAAACGGCGATGAATACCGCATTATGCTTTTTGATGCGGATATTTCGTTGTTGGCTGATAATGTGCAAAATTCCATTACCAAGCAAGGTGTTGACATTTCGGAAATTATGATTGACCGATTGAGTGGCGGCGAGAGTACCCAACCTGAAGTTTTGCACGCCATAACAGGGCGAATAGCCGATTTGTTTGCTGAAAATGAGAACCTTATCCTTTACTATTCTTGCGATGACATTAATCCTATTCCTTCAAGAAATATGAAGAGTGCAAACAAAGAATTATCGGTTCAAGAATACCGAAGCATTCTGTTCTCGCACATCTTTAATTCTTATATGGACAGCCACCAGGTTTCGGGCATCGCAAACACACCTGTCATTATCAACGGCGAAGGCTACACGCAGTTTATGCACCTTATTGCAAGAGACCGACATCAGGCAATTGTTGACTTAATAAAAGATGATGTCATAGAAGGATGGGGAAAGTAGAACGTGGCAAGAACAAATAGGGACGAAAAATCTTTCCGTCCCTATCACATAATCAATGTTTTATCTGAATTTTCAATTCACCACGTTTTCAAAATTCACAATGCACAGGCCAGTTGTAATTAGCACGGATTACGATAGAAATGGCGTGCACATCGTTTCCTAAGCATAATTAAACACGTAAGACCTCCTTATTATAAGGAACACAACACATCCAAATTAGCACGTTGCTTCGCCAGAATACCTTTCATATAGTTTTCCATATATGCAAAGTCGGGGGTGTCAGCAGAAACAGCAGGAAGTTTAATAAATTCCAATTTGACTTTCTCCCAAGTACACTTATCGTCGTAGCCATACTTTTCTTTTAATGTTTTTCTTAATGATGTAGCTATAAACCTTAACACGTGTTCGTTTGTGTCAAACAATGGTTTTAACAAATACGCATCCCATAGTACACCTGTATCTTGTGGTTGTACATATACATCGCCAGTAGCAATAGCCCCATTCTGAACAACATCTAAAGTCATATTCTCGTATTCAAAGTCGCTTTTGCGCCCATAATACATTATTCCATTATTGAAATGTTTAGCATTAACTAATGGCAAATTAAATTCTTCTGTTTTTACCTCTGAAACATCAAATTTCTTGTCAAAACTTCCTTTTTTAATTTTCAATTCAACCTTTTTAAACAAGTCTCCAACCTGAAAATCGCACCAATCATTAGATGAAAGTGTTTTCTTTTCTTGATTAATTTCCAATTGTTTATTCAATCTCTTTTTCGTCTTTTCAAAGACATCTTTCATATAATCTTCCATATAGACAAAATCGGGATTGCCTACAGAATTGGTAGGAAGTTTAATGTATTCCTTTTTTACCCTTTTCCACGTGCACTTATTATCATAACCAAATTTTTCTTTGATACACCGTTGCAGTACCGTGGAAATAAAAAACAAAACCATTGCAGAGTTGATTGGTTGAATCGATTTTATCAAATATGCGTTGTATAAAACACCAGTCCTTTGTGGTTGTGGATAAACATCACCTGTTGATGCAGCTCCATCTTCGACAATATCAATTGTCATTTCTGACGAGTCGAAATCGCTTTCTCTGCCATAATACATTATACCATTATTGCTATGTTTAGCATTCACCAATGGTAAATTGAACTCTGCATTCTTCTCTTCTGATATATCAAAATGCTTATTGAACTTAGTTTTTTTGAATTTTAAATCAAGTTTTACAAATAAATCCTCGATTTTGTATTCCTTCCATTTTGTTGTATCAATCTCTTTCATCACCATTTATTGTAATGTTAACACTTCCGTTTTCTCGTGTCACAGCCGAAGCGTAAAGCACCTTATTTGCTATGTCTTCAGTAAATTGCTTGACATCTATCTCTTGTTCAAAAAGCAAGTAATCCATTGCTGTTTTTGCAAAATCTTCTTCGTAAATCTCAAATGCTTTTTGGGGCATTTGATAACTCAAATGCTCTTTCGGGTTCAACCATTGAATAGTATTGCTACCCGACTGTTTGCGAATAACGTCAACCCACTTATCTTCAATGGATTTCCAACGATTCTTGATGTCTTGACGGCCTTGGTTTTTTACTGCCTCCAAACCGTCATCTTCTATGTAGCAAGCAAATATTTCTTTGTCATTTTGCGGTACACCTGTCTTGAAAACAAAAACTGATGCTGTTACACCTTCTCTAAATACATTTTCGGGCAATTTGACAATCTTTAACAATGAATGGTTTTTCAATATTTTGGAAACTTTTTTTGCACTATCCTTTTCTAATTTTTTGTCAGGCATTATAAAAGCACAAATTGAGTTTTTGCTTACACTATCTAAAACATTCATTATTATATCTATGCATCCATATTTTCTTTCGAATGGTGGATTCATCAGCACTTTTGTAATGTTTTTTGACTCAATCCATTTTGCCGCTTCCTCTGTACGGCTGTCTAATTGCTCCAAATTTGTTTTTCCATCCTTGTGAATCAGCATATTGGCGCAAGCAAGAGCGTAAATTTCGCGGTCAAGTTCGATACCATAGAGTTGGTTTTGCTTGATTGATTTTGCTTTATCCGTGCGGCTGCCTCCAGCATCTTTTATCATATTACACATTGACTTGACCAAAAAAGCACCACTTCCACAAGCAGCATCTAAAACAATATCGTCTTGATTGGTTTCTGTAATTCGGTACATTAAAGATGTAATGTGGTCGGGGGTGAAAACTTGTCCGTGTTCTGATTTGCCTTTATATCGTGTAAACTCATTGAAAAATATTGCCATCACATCCTCTCCCTGCCAAAAATCGGAATTGATGTTATCAGATATTTCACTAACACAATCAATAAAATCGTCAATAGCTTGCTGATTATTGGTGATATTCATTTTAATGTCAGCATACACTTCAAGCAATAAATCCAATTTTTGATTTTGCCTTTTAGCCTCTGCAAGTGATTTGGAAAGAGTAGAATGAATTGATGTGTGAAATGTTGTGTAATCCATTCCTTTTACCAATGTCGCCCCATATCGTTTGGCAACTAAAGCGCAAGCAGTGAATATCATACGATGTTTTAAATCGTTTATTCCAAACTTGAAATGCAAAGAATCGTTTATACGTTTTGTGAGCGTGTAAATTCGTTGTTTATCAATGGTGTCTTCTTCAAATAACCCCAAATAATACTCCTTGTTTTTCAAGTCTTTGACAACTTTAACAGGTTGGCAATTTTTGAAACAAATAACATCATCTCCATTATATAGAATGCCGATAACATTCTTGTATTTTGTAGCCACAATGCGGCAGTTTTTCAACAACTCATCAATTTGTGGTTGTCGCAATTCCACATCACTATTCTTCGTTTCAAGAATGATTGCAGGAAAATGTTTTTCATTAGGAAGATACCAACCATCAGGCTTGTCGTTTACGCCTTTGAATCCTAATTGGTTGAATGTTGTCAATTGCCCGACACCAGATTTGGCAGTTTCGGTGTCATCAAAGCCAAGAATCTCTTTTGCCTTGTCTCTTACTTCGTCTTCTGTCATTTTGCTTTACGTGTTGTGCGAGTGCTTACCATTCTGACTTACGGGCACTTTAGAGCAATAAAAAGCGCGGAAATGCAACAAATCCACACTCATAGGCTCTGCAAAGCCCGTAAAAATCGATAAGTCAAATCCACGCAAAGCGCAGACATTCACAGACTTATTCGAGATTTTTACTATATATAAATTTGCAGATTTATGAGTAGTGTCGAATAGACCAGCAAACGCTGATTAATAATATGTTAGTTCAAAAATTTACTCTTATACTATTCGTTTTAAATGAAACATCAATTTGCCCTTGCCTATAAGCACAAAAGTTATCCAAATGTATAAAAGTCAAATGGAAAAAAGAAAAATGTTTTTTGAGAGAATGTAGAATGTGGATACAATCGAAATGACTTTCGAACTATTCCTTTGAAGTTGCTTGTTTAAACCCAATAACAGGACGTTTGCAATCTTTTTGTGTTTCAATTTTAGCTGCAAGTTCTCCTATTGCCAAGTACAGATTGTCAATATCTTTTCTAACATCTTCCGATAAATCGTTCACAGACTCCAAATTTTCTTCTTGCTGCATTTGAAGCAGGTCAACTTTTGCTCGCAGTTCTTTCAGTTCGGCAGTAACAGACGAAGTCGCAAGCAGATACTCACGCACTTGCACAAACGCGCGCATAATTGCAATGTTTGTGGCAATGGCCACATCGCTGCGCAGAACCCCCGATAGCATTGCAACACCTTGTTCTGTAAATGCGAATGGCAATGCCGATATTGGGCGTTTCGATGTCATCACAATTTGTGATGACATGCTATCTAACTCATCTTTAGTTAGTTGAAACATAAAATCAATAGGAAAACGTTTTATGTTTCGTTTAACCGCCTGATTTAAAACACGTGTTTCAACATTATAAAGCCTTGCAAGGTCGAAATCCAGCATCACACGTTTCCCACGAACTTCATAAATCAAATTTTGTATGAGAATCAATTCGTTGCTCATTTCATAAGTATATGCCGAAAAACAAATGTATAAAAGCCAATTGGAAAAAAGAAAATGTTTTTGAGCAAATGGCGAATGTTCCGCTACTCCCTTCTTGCCTATATCCACACAAAAAGCGGGGGACTTTCGCCCCCCGTCGAATATTTTTTCAGGCTTGCGGCCTTTGGCGGACGCGGCACGCCACGTCCCTACATTGTAATTCGTAATTCAAAATTCGTAATTATCAGCAAATCACCGAACCATTCTTGAAATCCTTCTCGCACGGAATCATCGACAGGGCGCCGTCGAAGTTTTCGGCCATCAGAATCATTCCGTGGCTCTCGATGCCCATCAGTTTGCGCGGGGCAAGGTTGGCCAGAATGGTGACGCGTTTGCCGATAAGTTCTTCGGCGGTGAAGTGCTTTGCCACGCCCGACACCACGGTGCGCTTGTCGATTCCTGTATCAACCAGCAGTTTCATTAGTTTGTCGGATTTTGGCACGCGCTCCGCCTCAAGGATTGTGGCCGTGCGGATGTCCATCTTGCTGAAGTCGTCGTAGGTGATGAGCGGCTTCATTGGGGCGGCGGGGGCGTTGGCCAGTTCGGCAGCCTCGTTAGCCTTTTTGATGTCCTCCAAGCGCTTGATTTGAGCGTCAATCGGCTCGTCCTCAATCTTCTCGAACAGCAGGAACGGCTCTCCGATTTGGTGTCCGTCCTCAATCAGATTTGGCGCGCCCAGATGCTCCCAGTTCAGTTGCGGAATGTTGAGCAACTTGCGCATTTTCTCGGCGCTGAACGGCATAAACGGGTCGCACGCAACCGACAGATTTGCAACAATCTGCAGACAGATGTTCATTATGGTGCGCACGCGGTCGGGGTCGGTTTTAACCACCTTCCACGGCTCGGTCTCGGCCAGATATTTGTTACCCAGACGGGCAATGTCCATTACCAGTTTCAGCGCTTCGCGGAAGCGGAACTGCTCAATGGCCTCCTCAATGCGGGCCTTGCTTGCGGCCAGTTCGGCGAGCGTATCACGGTCGTAATCAGTGAGTTCGGCAGCAATGGGCGCCTTTCCGCCGTAATATTTCTGCGTAAGCACAATGGTGCGGTTCACAAAGTTGCCCAGAATGGCCACCAACTCGTTGTTGTTGCGGGCTTGGAAGTCCTTCCAGGTGAAGTCGTTATCCTTAGTTTCGGGTGCGTTGGCGGTGAGCACGTAGCGCAGAACGTCCTGTTTTCCAGGGAAATCCACCAAGTATTCGTTCAGCCATACGGCCCAGTTCTTCGAAGTCGAAATCTTGTCGCCCTCAAGGTTCAGGAACTCGTTGGCGGGCACGTTGTCGGGCAGAATGTAGCCGCCGTGCGCCTTCAGCATTGATGGGAAGATGATGCAGTGGAACACAATGTTGTCCTTGCCGATGAAGTGGATGAGCCGCGTGTCGTTGTCCTTCCACCACTTTTCCCAGTTGCCCCAGCGTTCGGGTTGGCTTTCGCAGAGTTCCTTTGTGTTTGATATATAGCCGATTGGCGCGTCGAACCAGACGTAGAGCACCTTGCCCTTCACGCCCTCGATTGGCACGGGGATGCCCCATTCAAGGTCGCGCGTCATTGCCCGCGACTGCAAATCCATATCCAGCCACGACTTGCACTGTCCGTACACGTTGGTTTTCCACTCCTTGTGGCCCTCGATAATCCATTTTTTGAGCCACTCCTGATAGTTGCCCAGCGGCAGATACCAGTTTTTGGTGGGGCGCTTCACAAGGCCGTGCCCAGGGTGGTTCTTGTTGGTCGGGTTGATGAGTTCGTCGGGCGAAAGAGTTGCGCCGCACTTCTCGCATTGGTCGCCGTAAGCGCCAGTGAAATGGCAGCGCGGGCACTCGCCCACAATGTTGCGGTCGGTCAGGAACTCGCCCGTCTGCTCGTCGCAGAACTGCTCCTCGGTCTTCTCCTCAAGCAGGCCGTCGTCGTAGAGTTTGCGGAAGAAATCGGCGGCAAACTTATGGTGGATGGCCGATGTGGTGCGGCTGTAAACGTCGAACGAGATGCCGAACTCCTCAAACGATTTTTTAATCAGATTGTGGTAGCGGTCAACCACCTCCTGCACCGTGATGCCCTCTTTCTGCGCGCGGATGGTGACAGGCACGCCGTGCTCGTCGCTTCCGCCGATGAACATAACGTCGAGCCCGCGAGCCCGCAGGTAGCGTGCGTAGATGTCGGCCGGCACATAAACCCCGGCCAAATGCCCGATGTGCACCGGCCCGTTGGCGTAAGGCAGAGCCGATGTGATTGTGTATCTTTTATATTCAGTCATAACCTTGAAATTTTGGTGCGAAAATAATGTTTCTTTTTGGTTTTGAAGGTTGAGAAGGTTGAGAAAGTTGAGGGGAGAATGATAGGAGAGAACTAAGCGAAACAGCGTAAATTCTTCATTGCCCCCATTTTCCCCCATTATTATTTCAAGTGCCAAGTACCAAGAATCACTTTATTGGGGTCGAAAATCACATTGTCGACTTTGAAGTCGGTTGATACTACAAATTGTTGTTGTGGTGATGTAAGATTCAGACGCACGTCTTTTTGCGCGTTTTTGCCCACAAGCCTGACGGTTATGTGCATTGGGTAGAAATCGGGGTCGGTGGATTTGAGTTTTGCAGCCGACTGCTGTATGTCGATGGTAACATTGTCTGGTTTGTCAGCATTATAGTTGACATGAAAAACAGGATAACCACTTCCGTAAATCCAACGGTTAAAGAAATTGACAAGCGATGTGTCGGCTGCCTGCTCAAAGCATTGGCGGGCATCGTCGATGGTGGCGAACCCATTGCCAAAATGTTCCAGTATTATTTGACAACCTTTGCGAAAAGCCGATTCGCCAATCTCGTCGCGCAGCATAACAAGCACCATCGCACCCTTTCTATAGGTTGTCTTCTCATCAAATATATTCTGATAATTGCTTGTGTCAGTGATATATACTGTTCCCTTTGCACTCAACGCACCATTAATAGTAATGTTGTGCCATTCCTCGACAAATTCGGGCCACATACGCTCAAAGAACAACAGTTCAGCAAAACAGGCGAAACCTTCGTTTATCCACACATTTTGCCATCCCTTGCAAGTGACATGGTTACCAAACCATTGGTGAGCCAGTTCGTGTGCCATAATTTCAACAATGTCGGGGACATCCATAAACGACATTGTCTGATGTTCCATATTTGTACCACCGCTAATCCTTACTTGACCGTATTTCTCATCGGCAAACGGATATGGCATGAAATAATCGCTGAAGATGTTCATCAGGCTATCCATGTAGGCTAACGTGTGCTCAACTTCATACTCTGATTGCCAACGGTAATAGTAGTAAATGGTCGGAACAGTGTCGCCTGTTGGCAAAACCGAATGACTTTCAGATACTTTGTAATTGCCAACTGCCACGCCAATAGTGTAATAGTTGAGCGGATGGTGCACGCTGTAATGCGTAGTGCGTTCGCTCCCATCGGCCACATCGCTAACAATCACGCCGTTAGTTGCCACTTTACACTCTTTCGGACAGGTTACGCTGATATCCATTGAATCAATTTTATCGAGGAGATTCTGTCGGCAAGGCCACCAATCGCGCGCACCGTATGGTGCTGATAATGTCCAAATTGTGTGCTCTTTACGATTTGTGCCAATGGAACCAACACCCGTCGACTTGAGTTCGCCATGATAGTAAATCACCACCGAATCGGTTACACCTTGTGCCAAGATGTCAGACAACGTCACTGTTAGGCTGTCGCCCGAATGGCTGAAAGCGAGTTGTCTGTTATGGCTGACTACACTATCGATTCGCAAATGCCCTACAAGGTCGAAGTCAATGGTACTTATTTTACCACCCACAGACTTAAAATATGTAGCAACAACTCCTTTAATGAACATAGTATCGGGCCGCATCCACCAATGTGCACGACAATAGGTTACATCAATTGCCGCAGAGGCATCGAATTGGTCTAACTCTGCAGTAGTTTGTCCGTTGCCACTGCAACCAACCAACATAGCGGCAATTATTACCGTGTATAAACATTTGATTTTAAGCAAGATACAGTACGATTAAAGATTTGTTTTCATAAAGAATGATTGAATTATCAACACAAATATAGGTGAAATTTTAAATTCAAAAATACAAAATTCTCCAAAAATGTCTTTCCCTAAAACCATCGTCCTAAAAATCTAACACCTAAATAAATTTTTATCTTTGCCACTTAAAATAACGTTTTTGCAATGGCAATATCTATCTCAAAACGACTTCAAAGGAATATAATCATTTGGTCGATAGTGGTGTTTCCTGTTGTGCTGGCAGCAGTGATTTTCTACAACATCTGGCAAGGAAATTTAGGCAAGATGCCTTCGTTTGAGGAACTTGAAAACCCAAAGAGCAATCTGGCTTCGGAAATCTACTCGGAAGACGGCGAACTCCTTGGCACATACTATATTGACAATCGCTCACACGGCACCTACAACGAGCTGTCGCCTTATTTGGTTGATGCCTTGGTTTCGACCGAGGACCAACGTTACTACAAACACTCGGGCATTGATTTTCCTGGACTTGTGCGTGTGCTTTTCAAGACAATTGTTTCAGGCAACAAGAGTTCGGGCGGCGGCAGCACCATCACTCAGCAGTTGGCCAAGATGCTATTCCCGCGCAATGAGGATTTGTCGACCGCACTGAAAATGGCAAACCGCAAATTCCGCGAGTGGGTTATTGCCATCAAACTTGAGCGCAGTTACACCAAGGAGGAGATTATTGCAATGTACCTCAACCAGTTCGATTTTATGAATCAGGCAGTTGGCATAAAATCGGCGGCAAAAACTTATTTCAACACCACACCGCAGGATTTGCGCATCGAGGAGGCTGCCATGCTTGTAGGCATGTGCAAGAACCCGTCGCTTTTCAATCCGCTGCGCCGCCCAGAGCAGACCAAGCAGCGCCGCAATGTGGTGCTTTTCCAGATGCTGAAAAACGACAAACTGACGCGCGCCGAATATGACTCGCTCAAGCAACTGCCGCTGGAACTCGACTATCACAAGGTTGACCACAAACTGGGCTCGGCAACCTATTTCCGCGAATTCCTCCGCATGGAGATGAACGCCAAAAAGCCTGAACGCAAGAACTATTCGAACAAATCGCAATACATTGAAGACTCGACAGAATGGGAGACAAACCCCTTGCGCGGCTGGTGCAACCGCAACCTCAAACCCGACGGCTCGCCATACAATATTTATAAAGATGGCCTGAAAATCTACACCACCATCAACGCAAAAATGCAGGACCACGCCGAGGCAGCCATGCGCGACTATCTGAAAAACACTCTTCAGAAACAATTCGACCTGCTGAAAAAAGGACAGGAAAACGCGCCTTTCTCAGACAAGTTGACTCCTGAGCAGGTGAATCAGATTATGACCAACTCAATGAAATGGAGCGAGCGCTACCGCGTGCTAAGCAAGGTGAAAAAGATGGACTACGATGATATTGTGAAGAACTTCAACACCCCGACCGAGATGAAAGTCTTCACCTGGCACGGTGATGTTGACACGGTGATGACTCCTATGGACTCAATGCGCTACTACAAACATTTCCTTCAGTCGGGCATGATGTCGATGGACCCGCACACGGGCTACGTGAAGGCTTACGTGGGCGGTATCGACTACAACCACTTCCAGTACGACCATGTGGTGAAAGCCAAACGGCAGGTGGGCTCAACCTTCAAACCTTTCCTCTACACACTTGCCATGATGGACGGTTTCACACCTTGCGACCGCATACTGAACGTGCCATACACCGTTACCGACCCCACAACGGGCAAAACGTGGACCCCGAATCCTGACAGCCCCAGCCGTATCGACGGTTACATGATTACGCTGCAATATGCCCTTGCTCTATCGCTGAATAATGTGGCGGCATGGCTGATGAACCGTTTCAATCCGAAAGCCGTGATACAGTTGGTTCGCAATATGGGCATCAAGAGTTATATTCCCGAATACCCGTCAATTTGTTTGGGTTCGGCCGATCTCACTCTTTATGAGATGGTTGGCGCATATAGTTGCTTTGCCAACAAGGGCGTTTACACACACCCGATTTTTGTGACACGAATCGAGGACAAGAACGGCAACGTACTGGCCAATTTCCAACCCGTGAAGCATGAGGCCATCAGCGAGCGCTCGGCCTACCTGATGCTCACAATGCTGCAGGGCGTTGTCCGCAATGGCACTGGCTCACGCATTTGGAGCGACAAATATCCATGGCAAATAAAGGCTCAGGTGGGTGCCAAAACCGGAACCACCAACGAGAACTCCGACGGCTGGTTCATAGGCGTGACGCCGAATCTGGTGACTGGCGTCTGGACAGGTGCCGAGGACCGCAGCGTCCATTTCGACCAGATGACCTACGGACAGGGCGCTTACATGGCTCTGCCAATTTGGGCGGGATATATGCGGAAGGTTTATGACGATAACAGGCTGCCTTATTACGAGACCGACAGGTTTGACAAGCCCGCCGACTGGGACGAAGTG
Source organism: Salinivirgaceae bacterium (assembly GCA_017474765.1). GTDB lineage: Bacteria > Bacteroidota > Bacteroidia > Bacteroidales > SZUA-534 > RUG13583. The sequence goes on from JAFVGW010000010.1 coordinate 17,140, forward strand.
TACGACTGCCCCAACTATGAGAAACCTGGCAGCAGCGATTCAGAAAACGAGAATCTGGAGGAGGACGAATTTTATTTCTAACTGATAATCAAACTGCTACCCCAATCCTAAAAAGCACGGAGAATGAAAAAGGGATTAATCATAATTGCGATAGTGGCGGTGGCGGCAGCAATGGTCGGCTCATATATCTATTTCAAGCATCAGCAGAACAATGCGGGGTCGGCTATTGATGCGGTGCCAGTGAACACTGCAACCATCATCGAGTTCCGCGACATTCCAGGACTGCTTAAGAAAACACAGGCAAGCAAGGTTTTTGCGGACATCAGTCAGATTGGCCGCGCCGATGATTTTGCAGAGAATCTGTCGGCCATCGACTCGCTGCTGAAGAACGATGCCGAATTTGCTGAAATGTTCCGCGGACTGCCGCTTGTGGTGTCGTTTCACAACACCAATATGTCGAACTATGAGCCACTGGCCGTGATGGCTTTCAGTTCGAACCTGCACGGCAAACGCGCCCTTGAGGCCATCGTCCGCCGACTTGAACCGCTGGGCCAATTCAGCAACACGAAATACAACGATGCCAAAATCAACAAGTTTGAGCATCAGAATGGCAAAACTCATATTTACATGACGTTCCATCAGGGTTATCTGATTGCATCGACCAACGAGATGCTGCTCCAGGAGTCGGTGCGGCAGACCGAAAGCGGCTACGGAATGAACCAGAATCCGCCGTTTGTGAAGGTGCGCCAATGGTCGGGCAAGAACGTGGACGCCAATGTATATCTTCAGTTTAAATTCCTTAATCCGTTCATTCAAAAGCAGTTCGTCAATAATTTGTTCAGCGATATGGCCATTCAGTCGCTTTCCGACTGGGGCGGTTTCGACCTCTCGCTGAAAAACGACATCTGGATGGTGAACGGCTTCACGCTTCAGAATGCGGTCAAGAATCAATGGTCGCAACTGTTCGACGGGCAAGAGGCCGTATCGTCGGACCTGATAAAGAAGGTGCCGATGGATGTGAACGGGTTTACATGGCTGGGGATCAGTAATTTCCAAAAATATCAGCGCTCGCTTGAGTCATACATGGAGAGTGTGGGGCAACTGAACCGCCATCAGACCAACCAAAACTCTGTGAAAGAGAAGTTTGGCAATCTGATGCTGAACCAGATGGCCGACAATTTCAGCCATGGCATAATGCTGATTGCCATGCCCGACGGCTCGTCGGTCTGCGCCATCGAGACCAAAGGCAGTTACGAGGCTGGCCACCTGCTCGACTATTTTGTGAAAGGTCGTGCGGAAAGTCCTAATGTTCAAGTGTTTAAAATCGACAACGATACGCGGTTCGACATCTACGAGATGCCGCTGACGCAAGTGCCTGCACGCATTTTCGGGCCGTGGTTCGGACATTGCAAGGCGCAGTTTGTGTGCCAAATCGACAACGCGCTCGTCTTTGGCGACACATACGCGGTGCTGTCGCGCTTTCTGTACGACAACGTGCTGCACAAAAAACTGCAGTACGACCCTGATTTCGACCAGTTTAGCAACTACATAACCAACAAGTCGAACTTCTGCTCGTTTGTGTCGCTGAACGGTGCCGAAACGCTGTTGAGCCGCATTCTGTCGAGCGAGAACATCACCTGCTACCATAACAATCAGGCCGATTTCAACAATTTCTACGGACTGATTTGGCAGTTCTCGTCAGAGAACGGGTTCTTGTATCACAACACCTTCCTACGCCATCAGCCCACTCACTCCAATTCGGCCTCAACGCTGTGGGAGACGCACCTCGACACGCTGGCCGCCTTCAAGCCTGTGCTGGTTGAGAACCACAACACTGGCGAAAAGGAAATCTTCATTCAGGATCTGCGCAACAACATCTACCTCATCAATGCCGCTGGCCGCATCTTATGGAAGAAACAAATCGACGAACCCATTATTGGAAGTGTGCAACAGGTTGATTATTACCGAAATGGCAAATTGCAGTTGTTCTTCAACACGGCCACCCGCATGTATCTGGTCGACCGCAACGGCAACCCTGTTGAGCGCTACCCGATTACGCTGCCGTCGCCCACACACCTGCCCGTTTCGGTATTCGATTACACGAAAACCAAAAACTACCGTCTGTTTGTGGAGTGCTCCAACGCCGACATCCACGTCTATTCAATCGATGGCAAAACGCTGCCCGACTTCTCGCTCCAGCGCGCCAACCACGTGCCCACAGCGCCCGCGCAGCACTTTATCAATGGCGGCAAAGACTACATCTCGATAACCGATGCGGAGCGCGTCTGCCTCATCGACCGCCGCGGCAATATGCGAGTTGATTACAGCGAGCGCATTAATCCTTCGGTCAACAACAACCTGACGCTCATCGGGCAGGGCAAATCCGACCCGTCGCTGGTGCTCACATCAGCCGACGGCACACTCTGCTTCCTCCATTTCGACGGAACGGTCACCCAACGCAAAGTGGGCGATTTCTCGCCGAAGCATTTCTTTGATATTGAGGATATTTGCGGCGATGCCAACCCCGAACTCATCTTTGCCGACAGCAACATGCTCACGGTTTTCACATTTGAGGGCGAAAAGATATTTGAACGGAAATTCGGCGAGCCGATAACCCAACGGCCAGCCTATTACAGATTTTCAAGCACTCAAACGGCCATCGGAATCACCGAAACCGAATCGGCCAACATCTACCTGATTGACGCCAAAGGACAGTCGATGCCCGGATTCCCGCTGCGCGGAAAAACACGGTTCAGCATTGGCGTGATGCAGGCAGGGCAGTCGTACTACAACCTGATTGTTGGTGGCAACGACCAGTATTTGTTTAATTATAAGATAAATAAATGACTTTAGGCAACATTTTGTTTCTGATGTTTGCAGTGGCCTCAACACTCGATGTGGTGGCGATGGGGCTGACAGCCGCCTTTCTCGACAAGCGGTGGGCCGCAGGCGCGTTCCTGCTGAGGTTTGCCGTTTCGGCGGCGGTTGCGATGCTGCTTGCCGCTGGCGGACTTGCTTTGGGATATTTAGGCACCGCCTGGCTCGACGGCACAACAGCCACTTGGTTTGCCGCCAGCCTGATGTTTCTGCTTGCCGTGAAATTGGTTTACGACGGGCTCAAAACCTCACAGATGCGGCGTTCAATCAATCCGACAATAATTAGCGGATTGATAGTGCTGTCGGTTCTGACAGGACTCAACGCATTCATCTACTCCATCGGCTTCGGACTTTTAAATGTCAGTTACTCAATGGTTTGGTACTATATTCCACTATTCTTTGCCGCACTGCTAATCACAGGCATTGCCGGGCGCAAACAAACTCGGCTACACCATATATATAACGGCTGGATTCAGGCCGCTTTGGCACTATTTAGTTCAATACTAATAATCTACAACAATCAGATATGATAATAACCGGACTGATACTGTTTTTTGCACTGATATATCTTTTTGTTTTTTTGGGCATTACGATTTTCAAATTTAAGTTGCGCCGAATGCAGCGCCGCGCCCAGGAAAATGCCGATGAAGAACGCACTCAATACGCCGATGGAGAGATATTCTACTCCAAAAACGGCAACAGAAAGAAACATTTCCGCCAAAGTGATGGCGAATATGTTGATTATGAGGAGGTAGAGTGATTTAAAAAAAGTTTGTGAGGTTATCGAATTTATCTATATTTGCGAGCCTAAAACGATGCCCGGATGGCGGAATCGGTAGACGCGCTGGTCTCAAACACCAGTAGGTTCACCCCTGTGCCGGTTCGACCCCGGCTCCGGGTACAAGGAAAACCCTTCTAACAATCAGTTGGAAGGGTTTTTGTTATATTTGCCAACAAACTGAAAGGCAAAATGGAGTTCCGCACACCAATCAACATAAACACAGAATTCAAACTTGGCTACACCGACAAATATTTGATGCTCGGCTCTTGCTTCACTGAAAACATTGGGCAAAAACTCTTAGCAGCCAAGATGAACGTTGTCGTCAATCCAACAGGTATTCTGTTTAATCCGGAGTCGATTGCTGAAGCCATTGACAAGGCAATTGAGGGCATGCCAGTATGCGAAAACGATGTTTTTGAACATAACGGACTGTGGTCAAACCTGATGTTTCACGGCCGCTTTTCGTCACCCAACAAGCAAGATGCCCTGAATCGAATGAATGAGGGCATCAGTTTGGCACACAAGCAACTAACAGAAGCTAGCATGCTGATTCTGACATTTGGCACTGCCTTTGTCTATCGTAACAAAGCCGATGGCCGCGTGGTTGCAAACTGCCACAAACTGCCAGCATCGAATTTCGAGCGTCAAATACTTAATGTTCAGGAGATTATCTGCAAATATTCCGAACTATTCGAACGTTTGTCGGTTTTGAATCCTAAGTTGCAAATTGTATTGACAATCAGCCCTGTACGCCATCTGCGCGACGGTGCTCATGCTAACCAGCTCAGCAAATCGACCTTGCTTTTAGCCTCCGACCAGCTTGTGCAACATTATGGCAATGTGCATTATTTCCCGTCGTACGAAATAATGATGGATGACCTGCGCGATTACCGTTTCTATGCCAACGACATGGTTCATCCTTCCGACATGGCTGTCGATTACATTTGGCAGCTACTGCGCGAAAATTGCTTCGACCAACCCGACCTTGTTCTGATGGACAATATTGCCAAGATTAACTCCGCCATTGAACACCGCCCTCTAAATCCAAACACTGATGAGTTTAAGCAATTCATCATCAATCAGTTGAACGCAGTGCAACAATTGGCGGCACAACATACCAACATCGATTTCACACACGAAATCAGCCATTGGGAAAAGATGGCCCAAAATCCTGGCAACTAATAAATTGGGATGTTCCGAACAAATCTTTCTACTTTCGGAATGAGAACGGAGTGAACCTACCCGTGCGGCGGCAATAGTCGGCATACTCGTCGCCAAAATCGCGGCGAAGGCGCTTCTCCTCGGTGCTCACTTGAATAAGCATTATCACAATAAACACCACGAAAACCGCCACTGCCTGCCATGTTGCAATCCACACGCAAGCGCCTGTGAGATAGACAAATGTACCTGTGAGCATTGGGTTGCGGCTTATGCGATAAGGACCATCGGTCATCAGGTGACTGGTGCGGGGTGCAACCTCATGCCCGAAGGCGTCCATGGGGTTGCCGTTGCCTTTGCAGCGCATGTAGACAATCGACCAAATGCTCATCGCCAATCCTGCAACCATTAGAATGGCGCTGATAATGAGTTGCACGGTGCCTACCGGCAGCAGAGCAGGCCGCCCTGAGAAAAGCCACATCACTGTGGGCATCAGTGCCACAAACAGAATTCCGCCCAATACATATCCGAATAGTTCTTTCAGAAGTTTCATAATCAGTGTCTTTTATCGCCCATAAAAATACTATTGTTTCGTTTTTCGGCAACCTGCGGCACAAAAAAAGCCGCCTCTTTTCAGAGACGGCTCTATCAAGAATTTGCAATTAGCATTAGTTGTTCTCCGGACGCAGTTTGCGAACGGTAACGGCTGTCTGCCACATCTCGCTCTCGCGCATTGCCTTCAGTTCCTTCTCAAGGCCGACGCGGTAGTCGGGTTTCGAGTTGCTGTCGATTGAGATTTGAGCCTCGATACCGCTCTTAACTGACAGGTAGAGCCACTCCATAACAGGTTTAACTGCGTCGTGGAAACGCGGGAACCAGTCGAGAGCACCGCGCTGTGCGGTTGTTGAGCAGTTTGCGTACATCCAGTCCATACCGTTCTTTGCGAAGAGCGGCATAAGCGATTGAGTCAACTCCTCAACAGTCTCGTTGAAGGCCTCTGACGGAGTGTGTCCGTGCTCGCGCAGAACCTCGTATTGAGCCAGCAGCAAGCCTTGGATGGCACCCATCAGTGAGCCGCGCTCACCGGTAAGGTCAGATGTTGCCTCACGTTGGAATGTGGTCTCGAACAAGTAGCCCGAGCCAATACCGATGCCCAGAGCCAAGGTGCGGTCCATTGCACGGCCAGTAGCATCCTGGTAAACAGCGTATGACGAGTTCAAGCCGCGGCCTTCAAGGAACATTGTGCGCAACGATGTGCCCGAACCCTTCGGTGCAACCATAATAACGTCGATGTCTTTTGCAGGAACGCAACCAGTGCGGTCGTTCCAGGTGATGGCGAAACCGTGCGAGAAATAGAGAGCGTTGCCCGGTTTCAGGTGCTTCTGAAGTGTCGGCCAAACTGACATTACAGCGGCGTCCGACAACAGGCACATTACGATTGTGCCGCGCTCAGCAGCCTCTTCAATCGAGAAGAGAGTCTTGCCCGGAATCCAACCGTCGGCAACAGCCTTGTCGTAAGTCTTGCCCTCGCGTTGGCCAACGATAACGTTGAAGCCATTGTCGCGCAGGTTGAGCGACTGGCCAGGACCCTGAACGCCATAACCGATGACGGCGATGGTCTCGTTCTTCAATATTTCACGTGCTTTTTCCAATGGAAACTCTTCGCGGGTCATTACGTTTTCAATAACACCGCCAAAATTCATTTGTGCCATTTTATTTTGTTTTTAATTAAACTGTTACGTATTCGAACAAACTTTTTAAATGAACTGCGAAAGTAAAAGACTTTCAGCAATATTCAATATGTTTTTTTATTTTTTGTCTGAAATGGTCTAATCAAAAATCGAACCACTCAACAAAAAACAATCTGTTTGGAACCATACTGTGCGATTTGCGGAAATTTGTTTGTAGAGATGTTTGGAAAGAATAATTGTTTGACAACACACAAAAAAAGCCGAACCCCTATTGAGATTCGGCCTTTGGTCATTTTTACCAATTGTTATTCTTGGTTCTCCTTCGAGATATAGCGTATCGGGTCGGGGCCGTAGGTGTTTGGACCATTGGTGCCAGGTTGGCAACATATCACAATACCTGCTATAATGGCTCCCAGACATATGATTAATGATAATAAGATAGGTGTTAAAACCCCTATCGCCTCTATCGCCTCGTTGGGTGACATATTCGGTTTTGGTGACAAAACACCTGTTTTCACTATAAAGGATTCTACACATACAATAATGGAAGGAACTATACATAAAAGCACGGCAAGCCAGCCATTATCATCAATATCGTGCAACCTGCGCACAAAAACGGTGAATCCAGGAATGAATAATGCTATGTTTATTATCCAATAGAATGATTCAACAATTATGTGTGACAGTTGCACCACTGCAACTCCACCAATGGCGCCAACACTGGTTTCAATAATACTTTTCAGTATCATTACAAAAATACCCACAATGGAAGAAAACAGGTAGAAATACCAATACTCAGAACGGCGGGCGCGTCCTTTAAGTGTGAAATACTTGCTGAAGCAGATTGCAACAGCCTTACCGAATGACATTTTCTCTTTCATAACTTTTACATTTTTTGTTATTTGACTCGGCAAAGTTATTTCCGCATTCGGCTCGGCTAAAGTTTGTGACGTTACATCTGCGTTACTGTTGCGTTTCATTTCAGGAAACAGAATGTCAATCCATTTTGAAGGAAGTTTTTCGCGGATTCGAAACCTGCGCATACGGACAGCCTCTGGCGTAACGGTGAGACATTCCGCTATGGCTATGGTCTCGAAATGCTGAATGCTCAAGGCACAAAAAAGAAGGTCGGAATCTTTTAGAGTTGGAACGTCGGCCTTCATCAGTTCAAAAATGGGTGCGAATGTGCGCTCAACGCTCTTGGCTATGGCAAGGCGCTCGTCAAATGTAAATCGGTTGTCGCGTGAGCGATAGCCTTGCATCATACGATATTCTTCCGTTTCACTGAACTGCTTCAAGCAGTCGTTGAGTAGTGTGGTTATGTTTTCCATAAAAAAGATTTTACACAAAAAAAATCCTTTTTGTATGCTATGGACGGTAACGTTACGTTACGGTTGCGTTACAAAACGACGTAACAGAATTCGGTTAAATGATTGTATATTTTGCAATTACAAATTGCAATATCCAATTCTGACAAAATGGTTTGCACAAATTCGTTACGCCTTCACTGAACATAATGTGGGTATTCAGCATTACAATAAAAATACAAATCGTGCCACACAAAAAGCCGAACCCACAAAAGATTCGGCTTTTCAGAACAATTGGCGGACGCGGCACGTCCCTACATTTATTCGGACGCGGCACGCCACGTCCATACAAATTCGCACATCTTTTTATTATCCTAATTTCTAACTCTTAAATCCTAATTTCTAAATCCTAAATCATTTATACCCGTATTCGTGCACATCCTTGACGGCGCGGCCGCTGGGGTCGTTGAGTTTTTTCCAGGCGGCGTCCCACTCAAGGGCAATGGCGGTTGAGCAAGCCACCGAAGCCTCGTGCGGTACGCTGGCGGCGGCTGAATCGCTTGGGAACAACTCACTGAAAATGGTGCGGTAGTAGTATTCCTCTTTGTTCATCGGCGTGTTGATTGGGAAGCGCTCGGCGGCGTGTGCCATCTGCTCGTCGGTGACGGCGCTGGCGGTGAGTGCCTTCAGGCTGTCAATCCAACTGTAGCCGACACCATCGCTGAACTGCTCTTTCTGGCGCCAGGCAATGCTTTCGGGCAGCATATCGGTAAAGGCCTCGCGCACAATGCGTTTCTCAATTTCCTTGCCAGGACACATCTTCGCCTGCGGATTAACACGCATTGCCACATCAAGGAACTCCTTGTCAAGGAACGGCACGCGGCCCTCAACACCCCACGCTGCAAGCGATTTGTTGGCGCGCAGACAGTCGTAAAGGTAGAGTTTGCCAAGTTTGCGGACAGTCTCGTCGTGGAAGGCGCGGGCGTCGGGGGCTTTATGGAAATAGAGATAACCGCCGAAAATCTCGTCGGCACCCTCGCCGCTCAGCACCATCTTAATGCCCATCGATTTTATGACGCGGGCCAAAAGGTACATCGGTGTGCTTGCGCGGACGGTTGTAACGTCATATGTCTCAATATGATAAATAACATCGCGAATGGCATCCAGACCTTCCTGAACGGTGTAGTTCACCTCGTGGTGGACGGTGCCCAGGTGCTCGGCCATCACGAGGGCCTTCGCCAAATCGGGCGAGCCTTTTATGCCGACGGCAAACGAGTGCAGACGCGGCCACCAGGCATCGGCTTTGTCGCCAGTCTCGATTCGCTTTGCGGAATACATATTGGCAATGGCCGAAATGACCGAACTGTCCAAGCCGCCCGAGAGCAGCACGCCGTAGGGCACGTCGCTCATCAGTTGGCGCTTGACGGCGGCCTTCAGCGCATCGCCAAGGGCTGCAGAGTCGGCACCGCGGTCTTTAACTGCCTCATACTCAAACCAGTCGCGCGTCCACCAGCGCTGCATACGGCCCTCGCGGCTGCTGTAGTAATGGCCTGGCAGGAACGGCTCGTAGCGGTCGCAGAAGCCTTCGAGAGCCTTTAACTCGCTGGCCGCATAGACGGTTCCGTCGGCATCGAACCCAATGTAGAGCGGAATGACGCCGATTGGGTCGCGGGCAATCAGAAACTCGTCGCGTTTTTCGTCGTAAAGGGCGAAGGCGAAAATGCCGTTCAAATCTTCTAAAAAGTTGATACCCTTTTCTTTATACAAGGCGAGAATGACTTCGCAGTCGGAACCCGTTTGGAAAGCATAGGTGTCGGCCATCTGCTGGCGAATCTGCTGGTGGTTGTAAATCTCGCCGTTGACGGCCAGAACTTGCTTGCGGTCAGTTGAATAGAGTGGTTGTCCGCCAGAGAGCGGGTCGACAATGGCCAGACGCTCGTGAGCCAGCACGCATTTTTCACTACTGTAAACGCCACTCCAATCGGGCCCGCGGTGACGGATTTTCGACGACATAATCAGCGCCTTTTCGCGCATCTCGGCCGAACGGCCCTGCGCAATGTTGAAAATTGATACAAATCCACACATTTTATTGAGTTTTAAGTTTTTAAAGTTTTAAGTTTAAAGTTGAGTCGCTTCGCTGTTGAGAAGTTTAGAAGTTCAGTTTC
>JAFVGW010000011.1 GCA_017474765.1 Salinivirgaceae bacterium
CCATGCGGCCGTTGACATCGAAGATGCTGATTTCGCCCTCGAGAGCATCGGCTGACTCAACCACAATCACGTTCTGGTATGCGTAGATGTTCACTGCTGCTGCCTCGTCATCGCTGATGGCGGTGTCGTCGTCGGCCTCAATGGTGACATCGAACGATGCGGTGAGCACCACCTTGTCAACGGTGAGCGTTACGGTGAGTTGCTGTGCGCCAACCTTCTCAGCATCGAAGCCGCTGACCATGTCGGCCTTCAGTTCAACATCCTGGGTTGTGCCGTTGCTGTAGGTGACGGTGAGTTTGCCGCCTGCAACATCCAACAGCTCGCCCTTCTTGTAAACGACCTTGGTTGGAGCGCTCAAAACAACCGACTTGGCCACAACCTCGATAACCGCAGCCTCTTTCACCTCAACATCGAATGTTGTGGTGTAAGCCACGCCGTCAATCTCAAAGGCAACCGTAACGGTCTGAACGCCAACACTGTCGGGGTTGAAACCGCTGACCATTTCAGGAGTGATGACAACCTCGGCGGTTGTGCTGTCGCTGGTGGCGATGACAATTTTGCCGCCATCGAGTTTCAGGCTGTCGCCAACGGTGTAATCCAACTGACTGATAACCACTTCGGCCTCAATCTTCGGAGCAACAAGTTGCGGAACCACAATGGTGGTGCGGCTCAACTCAACCTTGCAAACCGAGCAGTAAACAACCGAGTCGTAAGAGCCTGCGGCTGTGTATGTTGCAGCCACAACATTCTCAATGACAATGCTGTCGGCCTTGTGACCAGCGGCCTCAATAACAACTGTCTTGCGGCTCAACTCTGCTTTGCAGACTGTGCAGTAAACAACCGAGTCAACCGAACCAGCCTCAGTGCAAGTTGCTTCTTTCAGGTTTTCGGCAACGGCCTCGCCAGCGGTGTGAGGAACAACAGGTAATTCAACAGTCTTACGACTCAATTCCTTTTTGCAGACTGTGCAGTAAACTACCGAGTCAACTGAGCCAGCCTCAGTGCAAGTTGCTTCTTTCAAGTTTTCAGCAACTGCCTCTCCTGCAGTGTGCGGAATAACAGGAATCTCAACTGTCTTGCGGCTCAACTCCGTTTTGCAGACTGTGCAGTAAACAACCGAGTCAACCGAACCAACCTCTGTGCAAGTTGCTGCTTTCAAGTTTTCGGCAACGGCTGCACCTGGGGTGTGGCCAGCAAGTATGACTTCTTGTGCTACAAGCACCTCGTTACAAATCTCGCAATGCAAACCTTCGGTATGTCCATCAGTAGTGCAAGTTGCGGGAACGGCAACATCTGTAACCGCCGAGTGAGCCTTGGTGACTTTCAACTCAATGCCAGATACAACATTGTAATTATCAACATTTTCGGGCGTAAATGATACCGTAACGGTATTACCACCAATCTTCAATGCCGCATTCTCATTTTCGAATGTGAAACCTGTGGGCAAAGTTATGTCTGCCAATGTCTGTTTACAATTAATTGTCAGATTTTCAGGTTTTGTATATGATGGAGTTGCCTTGCCGATACTGAATGTTGCAGTAACCGCATTTGGCAACTTATAGTTTGCATTGCTTAAAGCCGAAGCTGTAGCGGTGTAGGCGGTTCCTGCATTGATTTGTGCGCCTGAAACAGTGACGGTGCAAACATCGCCTTCAATCAAACCTGTGGCGGTGGCTGTTGGAGCCTGTGCCTCGCCGTTGTAGGCGAGTGCGGTGTTGCTCCATTCAAGCGTTACTTCCTTCGGATTGATTGTGAACTCTTTAGTATTGACCTCGGGCAATTTATAGTTATTGTCCGTTATGCTTGCAGTGGCAGTGTAAGTTTCAGTGTCAGTGTTAGCATTGGTTTGCTCGCCCGAAACAGTGACTGTCAGATTTTCATCGTTAACCATTCCTGTTGCCGTGGCAGTTGGCTTTTGCGCTGAACCATTGTAAGTGAATGTGCTTTCTCCCCATTCAAGCGTTACTGCCTTCGGATTGATTGTAAATTCTTTAGTATTGACCTCAGGCAATTTATAGTTATTGTCCGTTATGCTTGCTGTGGCAGTGTAAGTTTCAGTATCAGTGTTAGCATTGATTTGCTCGCCCGAAACAGTGACTGTCAGACTTTCATCGTTAACCATTCCTGATGCAGTAGCAGTTGGCTTTTGTGCCTCACCGTTGTAAGTGAATGTGCTTTCGCCCCATTCAAGCGTTACTTCTTTCGGGTTGATTGTAAACTCTATAGTAGCATCATCGGGCAATTTGTAATTGTTGTCCGTTATGCTTGCTGTGGCAGTGTAAGTGTCAGTGTTAGCATTGGTTTGCTCGCCAGAAACAGTGACTGTCAGACTTTCATCTTTAACCATTCCTGTTGCTGTGGCTGTTGGCTTTTGTGCTGAGCCATTGTAAGTTAATTCGGTGTTTTCCCAAACAAGTTCCACATCTTTTGGTGTGATTGTAAACGATTTGTTTACAACGTTCTCATTATCAGTATCATTTGTAATGCTGATGGTGGCTTCACCTACGTTAAGATTGTCACTATAGGAAACTGTATATGTGCCATCAAACGTAAAGAGTTTCCCACAGTATGCGCGTCCAAAGGTGTAATCAATTCCATCTTCGAATGTGAATGCTGTGCCTCTGTAGGTGTAACTTGTGGTGTTGAGTACAAAATCGGTTTCGGCAAGTAAGTTGTTAAACAAGAAACTGCCATCGCCAGCCAAATTATTACCCGTAATTGTGCCATTGCAAACCATTGTACCATTGTTGGTTATGACAGCTTCGCCTGTAGTTGTGAGAGATGCGCCTTCAGGAATAGAGAGAGTTTTGCCTTCAGCAATCTCGTAGTTAGTAGCCAAAAGCACATCGCCAACCACGGTGTATGTATCATCAACCTCTTCAATATATCCCGATACAAGATTATGAGTATTATCAAGCAAAGGATAATCATCGGAATACAAATCTTGATACCATGCATTATTATTGTCTTTGTTGAGCAGATAGCCGATTTTCCCGTTTGCAAACTCTTCCGCTGTAGCAGAAACACCACCACCGCTTGACGAGCAACTGCCTGCCAAATAGTAGCAGTTGGTTACAGTGCCATTAACCCTGCAAATGGCGCCAGCATAAGAAGAACTCGAAACTGTTCCAGTGTTGTAGCAGTTGGTTACGGTGCCATCTGAATAGCAAATGCCGCCTGCGATATTATTAGCCGAAATCCTTCCAGTGTTGTAGCAGTTGGATACGGTACCATATATGCCGCAAACGCCGCCAACATAATTACCCGAAACCTGTCCCTCGTTATGGCAGTTGGTTATGGTGCCATATTCGCCGCAAATGCCACCAACATGGTTAGAACCCAAAACTGTTCCCGTGTTATAGCAGTTGGTTATTGTAGCATGCCATCCACCTCCGCAAATGCTGCCAACATTATAAAAACCTCTAATATAAGAATCAATAACCCCGACGTTTTTTATTGTCGATTCATTGGCTTGGCCTATCAGGCCCACTGTGTTTCCTCCTGCGGGGTAGTCTGCATTAATCGTACTATTAAAATACAAACCACTAATGGTATGGCCGTTGCCATCGAATGTACCTTCGAAATAACTTCCTTTAATTCCAATCGGTGTCCAACTATAAGTTGGTGTTTCATTGAGAGTTCCATCGTCGTTCAATACGTTTTCGTTAACCACGATGTCGGCAGTCAAGACAGCATTTGCGGTGGGTTTACTATTATTTACCAAATCGGCAAACCAATAGAGGTCGCTCGCATTGTTAATAGCATAGTACTCAATAAAATCGGCAGTGAGATTAAAACTGCTGTAGTTGCTTTCGGTTATTAAGGTAGCTCCTTGTGCTATGAGTAGGTCGCAAGCGGTGCAGTGTCCAATAGCATTCATCGACGGGTGATTTTTAACAGCACCTTCGGTATTGCTGAATTTGCTTGTACATGGGTGCGATGTATATACCACAGCATGGGTGTTGTCCAACACAGGGCATGCGTCGCCGTCATCGCCAAGGGTTTGGTACCAAGCAAAGTCGCCTTCACTTGTGCTGCCATTGAGCAGATAGGTTATTTTGCCACTTGCTAATTCTTCCGCTGTAACAGAAATACCGAGAGCATTCATACTGCCGCAACTTTCCAAATAGTAGCAGTTGTATTGGGTGCAGCCAGAGCCGCAAATACCGCCAACATTGGAATTACCCGAAACCGTTCCTGTGTTGTAGCAATTGATTTGGGAACCATCACCATAGCCACAAATACCACCAACACTATAGTCAGAACACGAAACCATTCCTGTGTTGTAGCAGTTTGTGCTAGAGTTATAATTACTATAACCGCAAATGCCGCCAACAAATCTAATACCCGAAACCATTCCCGAGTTATGGCATTTCTCTTGGCTGAGGCCTACACCCTCGCCGCAAATACCGCCAACATCATAAGAACCTAAAACTGTTGCGGTGTTGTAGCAATTGGTTATGGTTGGGTTACTGGCATAGCCGCAAATGCCTCCAACACACGTATAACCTTTAATATAAGAATCAATAAGCCCAACGTTCTTTATCGTTGCTCCTCTGCAATAGCCTATCAGACCAACATTGTTGCCGCCACTAGGGTAGTCGCTATTTGCTGTTTTGCTGAAATATAATCCGCTAATGGTGTGGCCATTGCCATCGAATGTGCCTGCATATTTATAAGTTGAAGTTCCAATCGGTACCCATGTTTCAAAATTAGTGCCGTCGCCGTTGAGTTCGCCTTCGGCAGTCAGTACATTGCTGTTAACTACAATGTTATCTGTCAGAATGGCATTGATAGTGTTGCGACCACCATTCACCTGACCTGCAAACCAGTAAAGATGGTCGGCATTAGCCAATTGGTATACGCCATCGACACACACACATTCGCCGCACACTGTGCATTGGCCGTTTTCAAACACATGGTCGACGGTAACTCCTGAAATGTTGCCAAAAGACACGCAGGGTTGCGTTGTATATACCACTCCATGGGTGTTGTCTAACACAGGGTATGCGTCGCCTCCGTCGCCAAGTGTTTGATACCACGTAAGGTTGCCTTCGCTTGTGCTGCCGTTGAGCAAATATGTTAGTCTGCCGTTTGCAATATCTTTCGCTGAAACAGAAGTGCCAAGGGTATTTTTACCACCGCAACTTGACAGATAGTAGCAGTTGTTTTGAGTGCCATTAAGGCCGCAAATGCCGCCAACATAAGAAGAACCCGAAACCTTTCCTGTGTTGTAGCAGTTGGTTTGGGTTCCATAACCGCCGCAAATGCCGCCAATATAGTCAGTACCCGAAATCGTTCCTGCGTTGTGGCAGTTTATGATTGTGGATTGGTAGTTACAACTACCGCAAATGCCGCCGACACAATGACGCCCTTTCAAATAAGAGTCAATAACTCCAACGTTCTTTATCGTCACTGCTTGTCCATAGCCTATCAGACCAACATAATCTCCTCCATTGGGGTAGTTGCCGTTAGTTGCATTATTAAAATACAAACCGCTAATGGTATGTCCGTTACCGTCGAATGTGCCTTTGTAGTTTTTGCTGTATGTTCCAATCGGTGTCCAACTATAAGTTGGCGTGCCGTTGAGTGTGCCATCGGCGTTCAGTACGTATTCGTTAACAACAATATCGGCTGTGAGAACGGCTTTGGCATCGGTTTCACCATTATTTACAAAATCGGCAAACCAATAAAGGTCGGCTGAATTGCTAATGGCGTAGTAGTCCACGAAATCAGCCGAGAGATTCAAACCGCTGCAGTTGCTTGCGGTTACTAAAGTGGCTCCTTGAGCAATGTATTGGCCGCAAGCAGTGCAGTGTCCAGTCGCATCCATTGACGAGTGCTCTTGACGAGCTTCGTTGTTCTCATTGCTGAATTGGCTTGTGCACGGTTGTGATGCATATACCACAGCGTGAGTATCGTCTAACACAGGGTATGAGTCGGCATCGTTGTCAAGGTTTTGTCGCCACTTATTGTTATCTCCACTTGTGCTGCCATTGAGCAGATAGGTTATTTTACCACTTGCAAACTCTTCCGCTGTAGCAGAAACACCACCACCGCTTGCCGAGCAGCTGCCTGCCAAATAGTAGCACTTGGTTTGGGAACCCTCACTACCGCAAATGCTGCCAACTTCGGAATTACCCGAAACAGTTCCTTTGTTGTAGCAGTTTTTTTGTGTGCCATAACCACCGCAAATGCCGCCTACATAAGAAGGCCCCGAAACTTTTCCTGTGTTGTAGCAGTTGGTTTCTTTGCCTGACGCACCGCAAATGCCGCCAATACGATTAGAAGATCCCGAAACCGTTCCTGTATTGAAGCAGTTGGTTTGGGTGCCAGCATAACCGCAAATGCCGCCAACATACATACAACCTCTAATATATGAATCAATAACTCCGACGTTCTTTATCGTAGCTGCACTGGTATAACCTATCAGACCCACATAAATTCCTCCATCTGGGTAGTTGCTGTTAGTTGTATTATTAAAATACAAGCCACTAATGGTGTGTCCGTTGCCATCGAATGTGCCTGAAAACCTTTTACTACTTGTACCGATAGGTGTCCATCTATGAGTTGGTGTGCCGTTGAGTGTGCCATCGGCGTTAAGCACATTCTCGTTCACCACAATGTCGGCCGTTAAAACGCCTTTGGCAGTGGCTGTTCCGCCATTTACCAATTCGGCAAAGCCGTAGAGTTCCTCTGCTGTTGAGATAACATAGTAGCCATCGAAATCAGCAGAAAGGTCGTAATTAGCATAATTGCCGCTAATCTGCGTTGGCGCAGCAGGCGTACCACCATAGGGGGTCGCCCATGTTGTCAGCGTGCTGCAGAGCACTGCTAACGTGGTCAGAAGAAAATGCTTAATCTTTTTCATAATTGCTTAAATTTTAAATGTTTATATAAATATTATTTTAATTGTATTCTAACAGATTTCACCAAGAATGCAGCAGGCTGCCACAAGCAGAGTCAGTGCACCGATGAAGATGCCAGCGAAAAATTTTGTTGCGCTGGTGTCAATTTGTTTGGCTGTGTGGCTTGCCGCCATTTTGCCGTTTACAGGTTTCAGTTCGTAGTTCATGGTTTTAAAAGTTTAGAGTTAAATTTAGTCGCTTCGCTGTTTAGAAGGTTTAGTGTTTAATTGACAACGGACTACAGACTTCGGTCAACGGACACGTTGTCCGCGTATTTTCGGAAGTCTGTTGTCTTTTGTCTGATGTCTGTTGTCCATTCATTCGTAATTCATAATTCAACATTGTCAAAGGTCGTCCACCCATTATAATCATGCAATAGCCGAAAAATGAACGGCGGGTTTCACTTAACGAACGGCGGCTTTGACTTAACGAACGGCGGGTTTGACTTAACGAACGGTTTTTGAAAACGGGCAAAATCGGGCCTTTTTGGGGCGATTTTTGGGTGAATTTTAGGTCGAAAACGCGGATTTTTGGGTCTAACCACAAAAAATGTTTAACCACGGAACTCACAGAAACCACGGAAATTTTAAAAACGCATACATTTTTTGTCTAACCAAACGCATCCAAACTGAAACCGAAATATGTTTGGATATATTCGGGTTCGTTTGGTTAGAGATTAAAATCTGTGTAAATCAGTGTTTTCTGTGTAATCTGTGCGATATTTTGTGTGCGCCCAGGCGGGCGGAAATTGTAGGGAAAAATTGCGGAAACAGCAATTTATGATTCCTTTCGCTGCCAATGCAGAACCAGTCGGTGCGGCAGTTAATCATCTGCACTGGTTGCCATTGCTCATTAAACCCTAAATTCTGAATTCTGCATTCAAAATTCTAAATTAAAAAACCGGAACAAATCCGGTTTTTTTGTAATTTAATATGTTGACATCAAGTCTAATACGCCTCGTTGCAAATGAATTTTATCCTCATCAGGCGGATTTCTTCCTCGGTGTAGTCGTCCTCGCCCAACTCTTTCAACGCGTCCTCGAGTGAGTCGGTTGCCGCCTCGCGGAAATATTCGTAAATGTCGTCCTGGCAGTCCTCGTCAATCACTTCATCAATGTAGTAGTCGATATTGAGTTTTGTGCCCGAATTGACGATTTTTTCCATCTCGGTCAGCAATTCGTCCATTTCAAGGCCTTTGCCGTCGGCAATTACGTCGAGCCCCAGCTTGCGGTCGATGCTCTGAACAATGTAGAGTTTCATTCCCGAATTGTTGCCAGTGGTTTTCACCACAAGGTCCATCGGACGCTCTATCTCATTCTCTTTCACATATTTGCTAATCAAATCACAGAACGGCTGACCAAATTTCATGGCTTTTGCCTGTCCCACACCTGGAATGTTGCCTAACTCTTGAAGCGTCATCGGATAGTGAATGGTCATATCTTGCAAGGCAGGGTCTTGGAATATGATGTACGGCGGAAGGCCGCGCTTTTTGGCAATGTCTTTGCGCAAGTCGCAGAGCATGCTGAACAGTGTCTGGTCGGCAGCCACCATTGCGCCACCGCCCTCGCCCGAATCGTCGCCTCCATCGTCATAGTCACGCTCTTTGGCAATCATAAACGAGTGCGGATGCTCAAGGAACTCGTGTCCCTGCGGTGTAACGGTCAGCGAGCCATAGTTTTCGATATTCTTACCCAGAAGATCGGCCACAAGTGCTTGGCGGATAATTGTTTGCCAATATTTTTCGTCATGCTCCTTGCCACTGCCGAATTCGGGTATTGTGTTGTATTTGTATGCTTTGATGGTGCTGTCGGCCACGCCGCAGAGCACATTGGCCACAAGGTCGGGCTTGAAAAACTCCTTGACGGCGATGACGGTTTTCAGAACCTTCACCACGCTGTCTTTGCCCTCGAACAGCTCGCGCGGGTGCAGACAGTTGTCGCAGGCTCCGCAGTTGTCCTCGTTGTACTCCTCGCCAAAGTAGTGCAGCAGCTGCTTGCGGCGGCACACAGCCGACTCGGCGTACGAAACCGTCTCCATCAGCAGATGGCGGCCAATCTCCTGCTCGGCCACAGGCTTGCCCTGCATAAACTTCTCCAGCATCTGGATGTCCTTATAAGAATAGAAGGCGATGCAGCGTCCCTCGCCACCGTCGCGGCCTGCGCGGCCCGTCTCCTGATAGTATCCTTCAAGGCTCTTCGGCATATCGTGGTGGATGACAAACCGCACATCGGGCTTGTCGATACCCATTCCGAAGGCGATGGTGGCCACAATCACGTCAATCTCCTCCATCAGGAACTTGTCCTGATTGGCCGAGCGCACCGACGACTCAAGTCCTGCGTGATACGGTGCAGCCTTTATTCCATTGATTACCAGTGTTTCAGCCAACTCCTCAACCTTTTTGCGGCTCAGGCAGTACACAATGCCCGATTTGCCTGGGTTGGCCTTTATAAATTTTATAATCTCCTTTGTGACATCGCGTTTCGGGCGCACTTCATATATAAGGTTGGGGCGGTTGAACGACGATTTGAACACATCGGCCTCAACCATTCCAAGCGTTTTCTGAATATCGCTCTGCACTTTTGGCGTGGCGGTGGCTGTGAGCGCAATTATCGGCGCGCGACCAATCTCGTCAACACGCGAGCGGATGCTTCGGTACTCGGGGCGGAAATCGTGGCCCCACTCCGAAATGCAGTGAGCCTCGTCGATGGCGTAGAACGAAATCTTTATCTGCTTCAGGAACTGAATGTTATCATCCTTAGCCAGCGATTCGGGCGCCACATAGAGCAGTTTGGTCTTGTGGGCCAGAATGTCGTCCTTCACGCTCTGAATCTCGTTTTTTGAGAGCGACGAGTTCAGAAAATGGGCAATGCCGTCCTCCTCGCTGAAGCCGCGGATGGCATCCACCTGGTTCTTCATCAGGGCAATGAGCGGCGAGATTACAATGGCTGTGCCGTCCTGAATCATTGCCGGCAGTTGATAACACAGCGACTTGCCGCCGCCAGTGGGCATCAGCACAAAGGTGTCGCGCCCGGCCAGAATATTCTCGATAATTGCCTCCTGATTGCCTTTGAACGTGTCAAAGCCGAAGTACTTTTTTAGATAATCCTTCAGTTCCATCATCAAACATTTAATGTGGCCCGCCAACCGCAAGGGGTTTTTGAGCCACTCCCCATTTTAATATTTCTTTAAACGGCGAATTTTGAAAAATCGCCTATAAACGCGAAAATAAATTTAGTAAAAATTATGAGTCCATTTATATTTTTGTGTGTTTTTTTGAAATGTTTTTTCCGAACCGTCCGAACCGCCTGAATTTCAGCGCGGCGGCTAACATAAGAAATGTGATTATGAAGACAAACGACGAAATAACAGCCATCGCAACCGATGTGATTGAGCAGGAAGCGGCCACTGTTGCCAATCTCAAAAATATGATTGACAACAATTTTGCCGAAGCCGTAAGCATCATTTTCAAAAGCCGCGGCCGGCTGGTTGTGACCGGAATCGGCAAAAGTGCCATCATTGCACAGAAAATTGTGGCCACAATGAACTCAACGGGCACCCCCGCGCTCTTTATGCACGCTGCCGACGCCATCCACGGCGACCTTGGCATGATTCAGGACAACGACATTGTGATGCTGCTCTCGCGAAGCGGAAACACGCCCGAAATCAAGGTGCTGGTGCCCATTCTGAAGATGCGCGGCAACCGGATGATTGCAATGGTGAGCGACACTCAGTCGTATCTGGCGCAACAGGCCGACATTATTATAAATGCGTATGCCGCCCACGAAGCGTGCCCCAACAATCTGGCGCCAACGTCGAGCACCACGGCCCAGCTGGTGATGGGCGACGCGCTGGCCATCGCCCTGCTCGAGTGCCGCGGATTCTCGCCGTCTGACTTTGCCAAATACCACCCGGGCGGCGCATTGGGCAAGAAACTCTATATGCGCGTGAGCGACCTATATATAAACAACGAGAAACCGCAGGTTGCAGCCACCGACAACATCAAGCAGGTGATTATGGAAATGACATCGAAGCGGCTTGGCGCCACTGCCGTGCTCAACGCTGACGGCGACATGGTAGGCATCATCACTGATGGCGACTTGCGTCGAATGCTTATGTCGGGCCGCGATGTGGCCAACCTGACCGCCGCCGACATTATGTCGGTCAAGCCGAAGACGATTGACGAGAACGCAATGGCTGTGAACGCTTTCCACCTGATGGAACAAAACCACATCACTCAACTCATCGTGCTCAAAGATGGCCGCTACGCTGGCGTCATCCACATTCACGACATTCTGCAGGAAGGAATTGTGTAGGTTGCTGGTGCCAGGTTATGGGTGTCAGGTGTTGGTGCTTGATGTCCGTTGTTTCAACTCTTGCAAACCGCTGCAAATAATCTGTATAAACAGTGGGGTAAAAATCTGCGTTTTCCGTTTATCTTTGCGCCGCTAAAAACAGACCGATGCAGCAGATTGTAATCTATACCGATGGCGCCGCTTCAGGCAATCCCGGACCGGGTGGCTACGGTGTTGTGCTCACCTGCGGGCCGCACAGCAAGGAGCTGTCTGAAGGTTTCCGCCTGACCACTAACAACCGGATGGAACTGCTGGCCGTCATCAAAGGTCTGGAGGCGCTGAAAACCGATGGCTGCGATGTGGTGATTTATTCCGACTCGCGCTATGTGGTTGATGCCGTTGAGAAGCACTGGCTCGAAGGCTGGATAAAAAAAGGCTTCAAGGGCAAGAAAAACCCCGACCTTTGGATGCGCTTCTGGCGCGTTTATAATCGGCATCGGGTTGCTTTCCAATGGGTTAAAGGCCACGATGGCATTCCGCTCAACGAGCGCTGCGACCAACTGGCTGTTGCCGCATCGGCTGCGCCCACACTCATCGACGATGGTTATGAAAATCAACAGAACGACAATACTTTAACAATATGATACGTCTTGCAATACTGGCTTCGGGTTCAGGCTCGAACGCCGAAAACATAGTGAAATACTTCTCGCATTCCGATGCGGTTGAGGTTGCCGCAATAATCTCGAACAAAGCTGATGCCTACGTGTTGGAACGCGCTAAGTATCTGCGAGTTCCGTCGTATGTGATGAGCCGCGCCGATATGGTTGGCACCGACAAACTGCTCAATCTGCTTCGCGAGTTGAAAACCGATTGGGTGATTCTGGCCGGATTTCTGGTTCTGCTGCCCGAAAGCATTGTAAACGAGTACGATGGCAAGATTTTGAACATCCACCCGTCGTTGTTGCCAAAGTTTGGTGGCAAAGGGATGTACGGCGACAAAGTTCACGAAGCTGTGGTTGCAGCGCACGAGAAAGAGTCGGGCATAACCATCCACACCATCGACACCAACTACGACCAAGGCACAACTGTTTTTCAGGCCAAAATCCGTGTTGAGCCGCTCGACAATGCCGAAAAAGTGGCTCAGAAAGTTCACGCGCTCGAGTACAAATTCTACCCGAAAGTGATTGAGGACATGATTCTCGGCCGCGATTTTGAACGAGTTGTGACGGTTGAGCCAATTAAATGATGACAATTGACAGTGGACAATGAGCCAAATTGAGTAATGATTACTGTGTAAAGAGTAAAGTATAAAGAGTAAAGAGTAAAGAGTAAAGTGAAAAAAATTACTAATGCCTAATGCCTAGTGCCTAAAACCAACCCCTAACACCTAAACCAATGTTAATCAAGATAAACAGCCTTACCGATATTGACTCCGCCGCGAAAGAATTCCTTGCAGCCGTTGGGGACAAGCGCCATTTTGCATTCTATGGCCCGATGGGTGCCGGCAAGACAACCTTCATCAAAGCCGTGTGCGAGCAACTTGGCACAACCGACACAGTGTCAAGTCCTTCGTTTGCAATCATCAACGAGTACAACTCTGCGGCCGGTCGCATTTTTCACTTCGATTTCTACCGAATCAAAAATCTTGAGGAAGCCTACAATCTTGGCTATGAAGATTATTTTTTTGGCAATGACTACTGCTTTGTTGAGTGGCCCGAGAAGATTGAAGAACTTATGCCTGAGCATTTTACAACTGTCAAGGTGATGGTTGGCGACGATGACAGCCGTTGTCTGGAAATCGATTAAAAAGTTCAGCGCAGGCGCACAACAATCGTGCGCTGCATATCAGTTTGCTCGCAAAAAACAGATTACAAACAAGTTAGTGAATCGTTACAACTGTTGTTGTGGATTCGGTGTTTCCCTTGCCGCGCTCGGTGAGGAAGTATTTAATGGCGTTCCAACCGCGGCGTATAACCTTCAGCGGCGGGCAGTCAATTGGATTTTCGTCGAAATGTATGCGCGTGATTTTCTGCAAGTTGACCATCTCGGGCGGTATTGAGTGGAGCAGGCAGAAACTTGCGTCGAAAGTTTGCAGATTGACCAAATCGCCCATTTGCGCCGGCAGAGACTTGATAGGATTGTAGCTCACGTCGAGCGATTTGAGGTTTCGCAGTTTGCCAATGTCCTCAGGCAGAGAGGTGACGCAGTTGCGCATCAAGAACAACTCTTTGAGGTTGGTCATTTTGGCAATGGAATCGGGCAGCTTGGATATGTGGTTGAAACTCAGGTCGAGAGTCTCAACATCAGTCAGTTCCCCAATCTCTTCAGGAAGTTCGGTGATGTCTTTGTTCGAAAGGTCGAGTTGCTTGCAGTTAGCTTTTTTAACCCTTTCTATCAAATGTTTAATCTCGTAGTTTTCCATACAAACTCACTTTCCTATTCCTATACGCAAATTTACAATAATGTTACAGCCGTTGAGCGGTAAATGTCACATTTTGCAAAAAAAAATATTCGCTTTTAACCGATTCACGTTTCCACAATTTGTGTGCCACAATCATTATTTGCATTGTTGAAAACAATTGACGACAGATTTTGCCATTTTGCCTAAATTACTCTACCTTGCTTTAACTTTTTTAGAACGATGTGTGTCGCTGTATGGCGCTGCACTATAAATATTTATAGGATATGGCTATTCCTGATTACGGGCTCGGTAAGGCTAATCTGCTGCCGTGCGAGGAGACACTCGAAGTGTCGCGCAAGCGTAAAAAAATGCGTATTGCTGTTGCAAAGGAGACAGCGCAGAACGAGAACCGCGTGGCAATGGCGCCGCACGCCGTCGGTTTTTTGGTGGGGCTCGGTCACGATGTGTATGTTGAGACTGGGGCAGGAGAGAAGGCTCATTTTGCCGACCAGAAATACACTGAGCAGGGTGCTATCATCGAGCCTTGTAAGGCAAATATCTATGCTTGCGACGTGATTGTCAAGGTTTTGCCGCCAAACGAGGAGGAGCTCGGAATGATGAAGGGCCGCCAGGTTCTTTTCAGCAGCTACGACATCTACACGCAGCCGAAGCAGTACATTGAAAAGCTTCAGGAGCTGAAAATCACTGCCATCGGGTTTGAATTTTTCAAGGATGCATGTGGTGAGGCTTATCCTATTGTACAGAGTTTCAGTGAAATATCTGGTACAACATCGATTTTGATTGCAGCCGAGTATCTGAGCGACGAGCATGGAGGCAAGGGCGAGATGCTTGGCGGAATCAGCGGCATCAGCCCAACCGATGTGGTGGTGCTGGGTGCCGGAACGGCTGCCGAATGCGCTGCCCGCACTGCTTTGGGGCTTGGTGCGTCGGTGAAGGTTTTCGACAAGTCAATCAACCGCTTGCGCGAGTTGCAGCAGAGGCTTGGCGTGCGCGTTTTCACTTCGGTGCTTCAGCCGCTGGTGCTTCTGAAGGCTATGCGTCAGGCCGATGTGGTGATAGGAGCGCTCTACGAGAACAATTGCGTCCGCGATTTTATTGTCAGCGAAGATGCTGTGAGCCAGATGAAAAACCACTCGGTGATTGTAGATTTGTGCATGACTCAGGGTGGATGTTTTGAGACCTCGGAACTGACTTCGTTTGCCGCACCGGTTTATGAGAAACACGGTGTGGTTCACTATTGCGTGCCAAATATCCCGTCAAGGGTTTCGCGTACAGCGACTTACGTACTGAGCAACATTCTCGGACAAGTACTCATTGAGCTCGGCGAGGCCGGCGGCATCAACCAACTTATAAAAGAAAACGCAGGTGTCAGAGCTGGCGCTTACGTATATAATGGAATTCTGACTAACGAAATGATTGGCAATAAGTTGGGAATGTCATCGCAGGATATCAATTTGCTGCTGGCGGCGTTTTGATTGGGCATTAGGT
This sequence comes from Salinivirgaceae bacterium, assembly GCA_017474765.1. Taxonomy (GTDB): domain Bacteria; phylum Bacteroidota; class Bacteroidia; order Bacteroidales; family SZUA-534; genus RUG13583. Next base: position 15,110 of record JAFVGW010000011.1, read on the forward strand.
GTTAGGCATTAGGCACTAGGCACCAGCCAAAGGTCTGTAGTCCGTAGTCTGAAGTCCGTTGGTGTTAGGTGTTAGGTGCTGGGTGTTAGGCACTAGGCACTAGGCACTAGGCACTAGGCATTAGGCACTAGGTGTTGGGCATTAGGTATTAGGCATTAGGCATTGGTGAATTACGAATCATTACTCACCACACATTACACATTACACATTACACATTAATCACTAATCACTAATCACTAATCATTAATCATTAATCACTGCTCATTTGGACTTGATACGGACTTGGTATGGGATAAACGGGTGGATTTACAGATGTTTGTCAATCAGCTCAATCAGTTTGTTGATGTTGATGGGTTTGCTGATGAAGCCTTCAAAATGGGCGTTGAGCAGGCGGCTTTGGTCGATGTCGGGCTCGTAGCAGGTTTGGGCGATTATCGGCAGCTTCGGCTTGAGCTCGCGTATGATTTTTGATGCTTCAATGCCATCCATTTCGGGCATCTTCATGTCCATCAGAACCAAATCAATGTTTTGCCCGCTTTTGACTATGTCAACGGCCTCTTTTCCGTTTTTTGCGCGCAGCAGAGTGGCTTGGGTGCTTTTAATGAATTTCTCCACAAGCAGGTAGTTTGTCTCCTCGTCTTCGGCAATCAGAATCACCTTGTTTTGCCAGTTGTATTCCTTGTCTATCAGCATATAATTGACATTTAGCGCTCTAATTTACGAAAAAAGTGGCTCGATTGTTTCCTTGTGGCTGAAAACTTCATTTTTTCTCCACCACGCATCGCATAATGTCTCTGACGTTATTGTCGCCTTTCAGCTCAATTTTGCTGAATCCTTCAAGATTCTCTTTGAATTTGATGGTCATGGTGGCGTTGCTCTCGTTGATTAGCCAGTCGGTTGGGCGTAGTTCGCGGCCGTCGGCAATTATTTTGCAGACGGTGAGCGATTCCGAGAACAGGCACTCGGCGGTGTTGGCGTAGAGAGTTATCTGGTTGCTGCCCGACACTTTGGCCATCACAATTTGCGGCACCACATTCCAACCCTTCAGCTCGCTGATGTAGCCGGTTAGTTGGCGTGCGCTCAGAATGTGCTGGCGGACTGTGGGATGCCAGTCGATGCCCAAGCCGTTTGCGTCGATGTTTTGCGGTGTCATCTCAAAGAAATAGACATTGCCTTTGGCCTGTGCGTTGGCACGGCGCACCACCTCGTTGATGCAGTGGCGGGCGGTGTCGAGCACGGGGCCGTCGAGCATGGTGCCGAGAAGGCACACAATGTCGGTTTTGGGGTAGTGCTGCTGAACCTGCCCAATCAGCCGCAGGTAGTTGCCGATGAACAGAGCGGTGTCGTAGCCTGGAGTGCTCATGTCGTTGGTTCCCAGATTGATGCAGACCAGGTCGGGTTGCTTGGCGAAATCGTATTTCGGCTTTTCGCTGTTGAGGAAAGTGCGGTCGTAGAGGTTGGTCATGCAGTCGGGATTGCCGGTTGCGGGTCCGGCATAGTTGCGGTAGACGCCAATGCCCGACTTGGCGGCCACAATGGTGCCGGCGTTCAGGCTGCGGGCCGTCATTGCGGCGTATGTCATGTAGTGGTTCTCGGTGGCGGCGCTGAACTGCTGTCCAATGCGTCCCTCGTTGCCGTAGCCGCAGGTGATGGAGTTGCCGATGAACTCGATGGTGTGCGGCCGCGGCTCGGGTTTGCCGGCAATGGAGCCTCCCTCGTCGAGCTCGAAGCCCATGAATGTTGTCTTTCCGAACCTTTCCTCGGTAATCCTCACAATTTCAATCTCATGCACGCCTTTTTCGGCGAACTGCGCCAGTTGGTAGGTTGCCTTTCCTTTTTGGGTGGTGATGTTGGCGGCGTAAACCTTGTCGATGACCACGGCAAATCGGTTGCCGCCAATCTCATCCTTGAGAGTTGCGCTCACCGTGGCGGCATCAATATTGGCTCTGATTGAAACGCCCGAGTAGGAGAACTGCGGAGCCTCGGGTTTGCTGAAATCTATGCGGCCGTTGTATTCAATGGCGGGGTTTGTGGCCAGAACGGCAAGCAGTGTCAGAATTGAAATAAAACTCATAGTCTAAGATTTGTCAAATAAGCAAATAATCTCACGCAAGGTATGAATTAGAAAGGATTTTCATCAACTCTTTTCACCTAAAATCTGCAAGTTTCGTTTTCAAACATTAAAAATATTTTTTACTTTTGTAAGTTATTAGTCTCCAAATGAGACGTTTGACTATTGAGATGCCGAATGAAATTTTTATTTAAAATACTGAAATAATGCAATTTAATCACATACCTGTTATGAAATCAATCTTAAGAAAAATGGTGGCAGTTTTCTGCCTGATGGTTGCAATGGTTGCAACTGTCGATGCCCAAAGCAGTTTCGCCTATCAGGCGGTTATTCGCACAGCCAATGGTGAAGTGGTGAGCGAAAAGAAGGTGAGCATGCGCTTCAGCCTTAAGTATAACAACGAGGTGGTCTATAGTGAGACACACCAGCCCACAACCAGCAAATATGGCAATGTGGAGGTGAAAGTTGGTGAAGGCCAGAAGGTTAGCGGCGATTTTGCCAAAGTGCCATGGCACACCATGCAGGTGATGATGCAGATTGAAGCCGACCCCAACGGCGGCACTAATTATATTGATTTGGGAGCCATACAGCTTCAGCCCGCGCCGTATGCCATGCATGCGGCCTCAACAGGACTCGTGGTCGACAGCTCGTCGCCCAAATCGGGCAGCGGTGCGCTCTTCGAGGTTAAAGATAAAGACGGCAACCCGGTTTTTGCCGTTTACCCCGACGGTGTGCGCGTCTATGTTGACGATGCCGACGGAAAAGCCATAGCAACGGGCTTTGCAGTTGCCGGCCGCCGTGCAGCCAAAGATGGCGAGGAGGCTAATCTTTTCAGCGTAACCAGCGAGGGAACGCAGGTGACTGTTGACGATGCCGAAGGCAAAGCCATGCAGACAGGCTTTGCAGTTGCCGGCCGACGTGCTGCCAAAGATGCCGACGCTGAGCTGTTCACAGTCAACTCCACCGGAACGCAGGTTTACATCGATACCGATGCTGATGGCAAAGCCATGGCAACAGGTTTTGCCGTTGCCGGCCGCCGCGCTGCCAAGGATGGCGAAACCGACAAATATCTGGAAATAAATGAGTCGGGAACGCAAATCTATATTGACGACGATGCTGAAGGCAAACCCATTGCAACAGGCTTTGCAGTTGCCGGCCGCCGTGCCGCCAAAGGCGACAACAAATATATGGAGGTTACCGCCGATGGAACCACGGTTTTTGTTGACAATGCCGACGGAAAAGCCATGGCAACAGGTTTTGCAGTTGCCGGCCGCCGTGCCGCCAAAGGCAAGAATCTGAAACTCTTTGAGGTGAATGAATATGGCACACATATATATATAGAGGAAGATGCTGCTGACAAAGCCATGGCAACAGGCTTTGCCGTGGCAGGCCGCCGCGCCGCCAAGGACGGCAGTCCCGAAAAGTATATGGTGATTGATGCCGACGGGGCCATCATCTATGTTGATTATGACGATGCCAAGGCCATGCAGACAGGCTTTGCTGTTGCCGGCCGCCGCGCTGCCAAAGACGGCGCGCCAAGCTCGATTCTGACAGTGAACAATCAGGACGGCACACACGTCTATATTGATGACGCTGAGGGCAAAGCCATGCAGACAGGTTTTGCGGTGGCTGGCCGCCGCGCTGCCAAAGATGGCCAGTACATTATGCAAATTACTGATAAATCGGCACTTATGGTGACTCAGAATCTCATGATAGACGACAAGGAATCGAACAAGAGCATGATGACAATGACAACCGAGGGCACAGTTATCAAAACCGAGAATTTTGTTGTGGCCAAAGAGGTGGAAAACAGCGACGGCACGGTGGAGGAGACAAGCGTGTTCCAAGCCACTCCCGAACAGGGCGTGCAGATTGCTGCTGAATCAAAGGTTGTGGTAACGGGCGATGTGGCTAAAGCAAAGAATCTCCAAACCATTGAGGCAAACGAGGGTGCTGTGTTGCCAGGTCCCATATCTGTATTTAGCGAGATTGTGGATACCATTTGCTCAAAATATGCCAATATTTTGGGCCAGACTAACGGCTATAAACTCGTGAAAATCCATGGCAAGGGGCTTTATACTGTAAACGACAACTACGATGCCGATGGAAACGCCGTTATCATGTTCAACAAAGATGGCAAGGTGACATACGACAACAAATCGGCAGCCTTGGTTGTGATTCTGACCAACCCCGACTCGTATAAGGATGCAAAAATGATTTTCTGGCCATGCTGCCAAATCAACAATTTGATTGTCAATTTTGGTTTGATGGATGCCGACGGAAGCAACGAGTATCTGCCGGTTCAAGTTGTTGTTAATTCTGTCGATGGTGGTGTGAGCCGTGTTGAGCTGCTCTCGGCAAACGAGAAGATGGGCACCGTTGAACTCGACGGAGTGCCAGCCTACGGCACCATAGTTTCGGCTGTGGCAAAACCGAAACCAGGCTATGAATTCGTTGCATGGGGGGTGGGCGACGGACAGCAAGAAGAATGGATCAACGAAGAAACTGGCGAGCGGCAAGTAGAATGGTATTTCGATGAAATGCGTTATTCCAACCCATACAACTTTGCTGTTGATTTTGAGCCGATTAAACTGACGGCTCTTTTCCAACCTATTAGGGTGAGCTATTTCGCCGATCCGCGGGAGGGCGGAAAAATTGAAGTTAGACAGAAATGCGACGATTGTGAGACTACCATTAACAATGTTGTAGTGAAGCTTGATTATTTAACAATTCCCGCCAGCAGTGAAGGTTCTTTGGATTATGTTCCACTGTCCGAAGAAAATGATTCGCTCACATTCGTTGCCAAGCCGGAAGAAGGATACAAGTTTGATTACTGGAGCATCGGCTGGAACGATGAAGAGAAAATCACTGACTCTATATTAACCATTAAGGTGGAGCACAGCATGGAGATAATGGCTCATTTTGTGCAGGACATTGACGGTCCGGAGAAATTCGGAAATTCAGTAGGCAATGACGAAAACAAAAAATTCAATGAGTGGTATACCGAGTTTCATACTGTTGGGTCTTCTGAATCTGGAGTAGATGACGAAGGGGTATACGTTAAATTTAAAACAGTTAATGTTGATGGTGGTGGATTCCCGTATAATGCCCAATTCAACAACATTTTAAAAGGGCTGCCAGGACAGAAAGTAGGAAACCGATTCACTTTAAGTTTTGAGGCAAAGTGGGAGCCAGATAAAGATGTATATGGGGAAAATGCCCCCGGCGCAGCCAAACTATACCTTAAAACTGGTAAAAGAATCAATGATGGAGATGGTTATCAGTGGGAAGATGATAACACTGAACTCCTTGATGAAGAAGGACAAATCTTTAGGGAAATTTATCCGAAAGTGATTAACAACGAGTGGAACAGTTATGTGTGGAAAGCCATAATCGGCGAGGCTGGTGAAAATTTTAATGATGATTATGGAATGGGAGCCCAAATCGGTATTGAAATGGATTTGATTGACGGCGGCCTTAACAGCGGTACGTTCCGGTTCCGTAATATAACAGTTAGCATATATGATGAAAATAGTGGGCAGCAGTATTCTGCAACATATTTTGAGAAAAAGGTAGCGCAAGAGCAACAAGGGCAACCGAAGAGATTGATTGAGATTGCAGAGCCTAAGTTGGAGGATGATTCTCTGCAGGTTTATAATGCAAGAGGCAATAAACTTGAGCCTTATTATTCGGAGGATGTAAAAGTTAACTACCTGGAGTATCGATTGCACACATACTATAGCGAAACAGGTGGCAATTTTACTTTTAGAACAAAGAGTGCAAATTTGAGTTTGTACAGTTTCAATACTTATGAACTGAATGAATACTCACAAATCACATCTAACAATCTGAAACTGACTTTTGAAGATTATTATGACGGCTTAATCGGTGGAGAGTATAATGAGCAAGATAAATGTTATGAGTTCACCCAGACTATACCATTGGAAGCACGCTTTGTGGCAATGTTTGACGAACCGCAGAATGACGGTGAGAAAGCCACAATCCAAATCAAAGCTAATGGTAATGTGTCGTTGTATAAAGCTGACGAGACTGAAAGTGGAGAGGATGAACTCATTACTACTATAACAAATACAACATACACTTATGAGTGTACTGTGGGTGATAGTATTATTTTGTTTGCTTCGCCTACTACCGACCAAGAATTCTTGGGTTGGTTTGGAACGGGTGGCCGAGTTCTAGCATACGATAGAGACGGAAATCCTTCAGTCCAGTATTCGTTTAGAGTTAGAGAGGAGAATTCCTTTGCCTTTGAAGCAAAATTCCAACAGGAAGGGCAACCTGTGGGCGACAAAGCCACAATCAGAATCATGACTAACACTCAAATCGCGTTATATTTGATTGAAGGTGAGGAAGAAACAGAATTAAATGATTGGAGGCGTACAGATTATTATAACGATGAAAATGAGGAGTATAGTTATGAATATACTTACACCTGCAATATAGGTGATTCCATTAGATTTATTGCATCAGAGCGGGAAGGATTAGAGTTCTCTGGTTGGTGGGACGAAACTGGGCAATCAAACATGCCAAACCCTCAAGATTATGTCAACAATATTGACCTATATATAGAAGTGGCAGAAGAATATGTTAAAGAACATTGTCCTGGCGGGTACACTGGTGAATTCCCTAATATTACAGGGTTTTACACGGAGTTTACTCTCAAAATAACAAAATCTTCTTATGCGTTTATGGCCACATTTGACGAAGAAGAACAACAACCCACTGGCGCCAAAATCCAGGTTAAGACCAACGGCGAGGTGCAATTCACAGTAAACGGTGAAACAGTAACTCCCGAACCCACAACAGATGAGGATGATAACGATGTTTACACCTTCACTTGCAACTTTAATGACGAAGTTGCGTTCTCTGCTTCTGGGGACTACTTTGCAGGGTGGTGGTTGGACTGCGAGGAATCTGATTTTTTTTTTGAAACCCATGAACGCGGCGACGACTCTTACTGGGAGGACTTAGACATATATTGTGTCGGTGGGTATGTGGTGAACCAAGATGCACAAGAAATTCAAGAATACAATACAGAGTTCACTAAAACAATAACTGCCGATTTATTGAACGCTGACAACGTGTGGGCGCTGACAGCCATGTTCGACGGCTTGCCTGACACTAAGGTGAAATATACCGTACTTGACGAAAACACGGCAACTTGCGCATTAACTCATGTGGGTGTTGACTATTTCAACGATGAACGTACATCGTTCGATATTCCACAAGCAGTAGATATTAAGGGGAAAACATATACAGTAACAGCCATTGGCGAGTATGCTTTCTATGATTGCAGTGGATTGAAATCAGTCACCATTCCCGCATCAGTCACAAAAATTGGAAAGGATGCGTTCCTGGATTGCAGGAGCATGACATCAGCAAGATTTGCAAGCGTTGAGGCTTTGTGCACAATGACATTGGAAAATGAGCATTCCAACCCAATGTTCCCTTATGATCCTGCATGGGACGAGGATCGTTATGATGTTGCGCTCTATTTCGGAGATGAAGAAAAAGCCTTTCCATCTGTGGAAATACCATCAGACATCGATTCTGTTGGCCAGTATGCATTCATCAACTGCAGGCAGTTGACATCAGTGAACATACCAACGAATGTTAAAACAATTGGAAACGAGGCATTTGCACACTGCGTCAATCTCAGCTCAGTAACAATTGCTGAAGGTTCGGGGAAGAACGGTTTGGAGACAATAAAAACCAAAGCATTCAACCAATGCGCTTTCCCCACCATTGTACTTCCTAACTCTTTAACAACCATCGGAAATAATGCGTTTGATGATTGTGATAATCTGGTCTCGATTGTAATTCCGGAATCAGTCGAAAATATGGGAACAGAAGTGTTCTCGTTCATCGATAACCACGTTGCAGTATTCTGCCTGACTAATGGTGTAAATGATGAAGCTCGCTTCCAAAGTTGGGTAAGATGGCATGAGAATTATCAAACGGGTGATGGGGATACATATATTGTCTCGGTTGTTTACCAGAACAATCAGGATGATGATGAGCCAAATATCATTTGCGATGACAACGGCCTCATCTATTTCATCTACAAGTTTGATGCCCGCGAAGAAGATTTCAACATTGATGAGGATGTTCTTCGAAATCTGACATCAGCAAACAACTTCACCGCCGCCAACGGCGAGGCCATTGTGATAGGATACCGCGGAGACCGTGCGGATGCTCTTAATCTGACCATTCCAAACGAGCTTGGCGACGATTCCAAAGCCTTGCGTAGCGAGGTTGTGGCCATTGCCCGCTACGCTTTCTACAGAGAGAATATCAGCAGCCTAACCATTGGCGACGACGGAAGCAAGGCCGCCACACCCGAATTCAATCTGCGCTTTATTGGCCAGGGAGCGTTTTGCAATGCTGGGCTTAGGACCTTGACATTGAACGGCGATGAATCAGGCACTTGGTATAAATACAATTACGCTGAAGGCGGTGATGCCCAAAAGGTTACCATGAATGCCAATGAGTTGACAACCAACAGCTGTGAGAATGAGTTCTACCGTGACGATAGCAAGGCTCATACCTTTTATGTGGATCCCGACTTTTATTTGAATGAATATAATGCGTATGGGGAAGGCACTGAAGAAAGTCCGTTTAAATATTTTGCATATGCCGTGCAAGCAATAGCCGACAATGCGCAAGACGATGGCACCACGGATGTTTACACAGTTATATTCAACAGCTATAATGCTGACAGTGTGTGTCATGTTACGGCTAATATTGAGAGTTTGTTGAAATCTGAAAATGAAAATGTCAGGAACGTGAAGATTAAACTCGATATGACCAACATCCTGTTTTCTGGTAACCGTATGGAGCCTATAGGAGGTAATTTGCGTGCTCAAAGTTTTTACATGGCCACTACAGAAATAGGTACTCCGATTGGGGAGGTAAATGAAGGTAATGGATTAACCAACCTTGTAGAGGTTGTCCTGCCCGACGGTATTGAAGAGATATCATCAGAGGCGTTTAAGAATTGCAGCAATCTTGTGATGACCGTACCTGCAAGTGTTAAAACGATAGGAAAAGGAGCTTTTTATGGTTGCAATATGCAGAATATAACTTTTGAAAATCAAGAAGGTTGGTATGTAAGCACTGATAATGTGAATTTTTCAAATGACCCGGTTTCTGCTTCTGATTTTGACTTCTCAGGAGACAACATTTACGATAGGCAAATCAATTACGAAATATCTATGACAGCAGACGCAAACCTCACAGAAAATTCAGGAACAGTAGTATTCACTTTTGGGGAGGATTATGATGGCAATTTGAGTGATGTTGGAGTTTATGTTTATAATTATGATAAGGGTGTGCAGAATGTTGATAATAATTACAGCCTCGCTGTTGAAGAGGATGCCCACACCATAACAATGTATATTATAGATATGGAACCCAATTCCGGTTATTCTGTTAGTTTGTATGCTGGTTGTGAGGGTGGCGTTGTTGATTTTACAAGCAGCCCTAAACCGCAACGTTTATTTGGTGAAACATTCTACGTAAATAATTAAGTTGCTGGCCAAGGGGTAAATATGAACCAATACCCCAGTGTTGAAGATTTAAAAAATATCGTTGCCAGATTGGATTAATGATGAAGGTGCTACTAAAATTACCTTTTATAATGGGGAAGATAAGAATTGCAAGATGGTAGTTTTGGGGCCGCAGCAATAAGCGCGCTTTGCTTAATCAATTCGCGGGAGCAGGCAAAAAAATCCGGAATTCATTGAGTCCACAACCCCATCCCCCGTCGCTCGCATGGCGGAGGATGGGGTTTGTGAATATGATTGGCGCTCGTTTTCAATCACTTATGGCAGAATGAAGCTCGAAAACCTTCAAAACTTGTAACAAACGCCCATAAAAAACCTTCAAAACTTGTAACATGGCGATTGAAAAAGGTTTTAAAACTTATTCTCACAATCCCTCACTATGCCGTGTTCCTGCTGGCGGGCGATTTGCAGAATGGAAGTTTGTTGGGCAGGAGATTTTCCTCATCCACCTTCCGGCAAAAATTCAATGGTAAAAACCACCAATTTTCCGCTTTTTATCAATTGCGGGGTGAATCTTAAGAAATTTAACTTATATTTGGCGCGTTTTTGAATTAAAACGAATGTAATTTTTTTATTAATTAACTTAAAAATTTATGACAATGAAGAAACATTTTCTTTATGTGTCAACAGCAGCACTGCTTGCGATGAGCTTTGCAAGCTGCGTTGACAACGACGAACCGAGAGGCTTACGCGAACTCCGCTATGCCAAAGCAAACCAGTGGAACGCTAGTGCCGAAAACACAAGAGCTAAAACTTATGGCGACTCACTCTTGAGTGTTTATAACGCTATCGCAAAAGACCTGTCGAACAAGGCAGTGGAACTTGCCAACCTCAAGACAGAGGCTCTTGACAAACTCGAAATCGAGAAAAAGACCTACCAGCTGGCAGTTGACAAGGCTAACATGGATGTAGAGCTTGCAAAGGCAAAATATGATTTGGTACGTGCTTCAGAAGAAAATGACAAAGCCCTTGAGCAATTCAAGGCTGACCTGATTGCAAAACAAATTATTGCAAAGAAGGCTCAGGAAGAACTTGATCAGTTCAATGCTGAGGCTGCAAACCGCTTGGCAGAAATCAACGCCAACATTAAGGCAGAAGAGGCCCGTATTAAAAATCTTGCGGCTGACGCACAAGACGCTCTCAACCGTAACAAACTCTATGCTGACGCTCTTGCAGCTCAACTCGAGGCTGACACCTATACAGCAAATCTTGACAACCTGCTGATTATTGCCGCTGCCAAGAAAGATGTTTGGGCAACTGCTCAGGACAAAGTTTGGGATGCTTACAGCAACCTGAAGACCAAACAAAGCGCAATGCTTGACAAGCAAGTTGCATTGTTCCAGGCACAGCAGAACCTGCTCATCGCCATCAATGGTTATGAGAAAGACTCTGCCAACAACCTCAAGACTCTGCAAGACGCTGTAACTGCAGCTCAATACGCTTATGACTTGGGCGAGAAAGCTGTAATTCTGGCTGAAGACGCACTTGACGAGTTCAAAGAGGTATCGCAGGGCGACCTTGAAACTTGGAACAAGGCTTACAACGACAAAGACGCTGAGATTTCGGCTATTAAAAAATTAGTCTTTGCCAAGGAAGTTGAAATCTTGGAAGCTACGAAAGCAAAAGAAGTGGCACAGAAAAACCTTGATTTGAAAAAAGACGAGGTTGAGAAACCGCTTAAAGATTTTAACGAAAAAGCTAACTACTACACATTCGTAATGGATGACGCTATTGTGTATGACGCTGATGGCAACGAGCAATTCACATACGCAAACGGCGAGTTCAAAACAGAAAAAGGTGTTATTGCCAATGCCAAGGGCGTTAAGAACTCTGACTTGCATACAAATCTCGACAATTACCTTACACAAATTGGTGGAAGCCTCGACCGAAACAAAATCGGTAAGACTGGTAAATATATGGACGAGACCAGAATCAAAGCTGTTGAGTCTGAAATCAATGGTCTTGTAAAGGCAAACGAGGGCAAAGATAAAACTTTGGCCGAGTTCGTTACTAAATACCAAGCTCAGATTGCAGTTAAGGTGTCGGACAGCATCACCAACGAGCAAAAGTTGAAAGAGTTGAAAGTTCAAGACGAGCCTAAGAACTTATTTGATAAAGACTCGGCTGCATTTGTGTTGGCTGTGAAGGGATATCAGGATTCTGTTGCAATCTATAAGTGGTCTGACAAGAACGGTAAGTCAACTGTTTATGAAAGAATCGAGGGTGAATTGGTTGCTTATGGTAAGGAATACAGCAAACTCTATGCAAAAATAGCTGGTGAAGATCCTGCAAAATTGTTAACCGACACTGATCTTAACCAAAAGAGAACAAATATCAAGAACAAACTGAACGAGTATTGGAACTTGCGTAAAGGTTTCGATGCAGCTTATGCCACTCTGACTTCAGATTTCAAAGAAAAAGTTCTTGGCAATGCTTTAACCAGTGATGGTAATAAGAATGATTTCGACGCTATTGTTAACGCTGTTAACTTTAATGCAACCCCTGTTGACATGTCTGCTTTGATGAAATCGAACAACCGTGTTTCGGGTAAATATGTGAAGGACGACCAAGAATTCGATGCTGGTAAGTGGAGCAAGTATGTGACTGCCGCCAAAGATGTTCTTGGCATAGCTGTTGCCGATAATGAGGCGAATGTTAAGTTGGTTCTTTATAACGCTTCTGAAATCGCCCAGTTCAAGGCTAATTCTTGGGCAGGTGTTAGCGGCTCTATGGTTGACTACAACAAATGGAAAGAAGACCAGGATAAACTTCAGGAGATCATTAACAAAGCTCATGACAATCAGGATGTTGTGATGGTATTGGGTGATGGTTCAATTGACTATGACGCAATCTATGCTGATGGTGGTACCGTTCAGTTAAGAGCAGCCATTGCTTACAAAACTGAGGAAATAGCAAAAGAAAAAGCTGACAACGATGAGGAGATTGCTAAGAAGCAAAACGACATCGACAACAACGATTTGTGGAAAGATTTGTATGAGGACATTGCTGACGTTCTCGACGCTTATGACGATGAACTGAAAGCTCTCACCATTGCTCAGCAAGACGCATACAACACTGAGCTTACTCCTTTGCAAGAGGCTCTCAAGAATGCTGAAGATAAAGAGACTAAGTTGGGACTTGAAAAAGATGAACTTGAATTGAATCAAGGCGTTAAAGAAGCTATCCAAGGCAAGTACTTAGGTTTGATACAAGGTGTTACCGAGACAGCAAGTGCTACCGATGCCGAACTTAAGGCAGAAATCATCATCAAGTTTGCCATTCTCGATCTTGAGCGTAATATAGAGACTGCTGAAGAGACACTTGAGACACAAAAGATTGCTCTTGCTAATGCGAAGAAAGACCTTGAGGATTTCAAAGCTGGCGAGTACGATGGCGGCCAGAACAACTACGTTGCCACTGTAACAGCAAAGGACAAACTCGTGAAAGAAGCAGAGCTTGACCTCGAGCACGCTACCAAAGAGTATGAGGTTGCTCAGAAATACTATGATGACGTTCTTGCATCAGTAGAGGCAGAATAATAAACTCAGTTTCGAAAGAAAACTATGAGGAAATTATTTGGAATATTAGCTTTTACAGCAATCTTCGGCACAGCAATGGCGCAGGAGGGAGGCAATTTCCAGGTAACGGCAATATTGGGAAACAACCCCATGTTCTCGTCGGGCACTTATATGCTGCCAAACTACTCGAACACGGTTACAGGACTGCCCAATGGTAACGAACCTGATTATTACCTCAATCTTGGCCGCACAGGAGGCAACAGCATCACCAACATGACAGGTGTTCAGTTGGCCTACTACCTCGGCCCCATTGATGTGAACTTCATGTACGCTCAGGATTTGTCGGTTACTCCCAAGAAGGACTATGTTTACGCCAACAAGGGTGTGATTGACGGAGACAACATTCTCGACTATACAGAAGAGGGTGCCGGTCTATATAAAATTCCTGACCAGCGTCAGATTGAAGGAAGCCTTAAGAGCAATTGGTATCTTAATGTCGGCGGCAACTTCCATGTGGAGAACAAACGCGCCAACGGCTACGGTGGTGTGCGTTTGGGCTACAAGAAGAGCCGTTACGAGACAGTTACCCCATACAACGGTAACAATGAGTACAGCGATGATGTGCTCTACTATCCTCAGTCGCGCGAAGGCAGAGTAAAAGCCTTCCAGACAGCCATTGTGGCTGGTGCTGAGTGCGTTGCCAACTGTGGGTTTGTCTTCGGAGTTGAGTTCCTGCCGTTCTCTTACCAGTATTCGGTAATCGAGATCGACCCTGATGGTCTGCACCACTATGCGTGCGGCAACCACAGCGTGAAGTTCTTCTCCACTCCGACATTGAAATTGGGTGTGAGATTCTAACAGAAATTCTTTAAACAAGAATAAACAGCAAGAGGCTGCCTGCGGAGGGCAGCCTCTTTTTTTGTTGGCGCAAGCCCGGCATTTCCTTCGGAATTCTTTTCCTATGGGGTCCGCTTGCCTCTGCGCCTGCGGTTTCATGCAGGCGCAGAGGCCTGCAATCCCAGTTTGTAGTCCGAAGTCTTTAATTACCTTTGCCGAAAACGAAGAAGAATGAGCACAATAAACTGCCGCGGCCGCCTTGTTGATTTGAGCCGCCCGAAAGTGATGGCTATTGTGAACGTCACGCCCGATAGTTTCTACAGCGGAAGCCGCTGCTCGACAACTGAAGCGGCACTGGCTCGCGCCGATGAAGCGCTGGCCCAGGGTGCCGACATACTCGATTTGGGTGCCTACTCAACGCGCCCGGGTGCGGCCGAAGTGCCGGCAGAAGAAGAGTGGCAGCGCCTGCAGCCCGTGGTGACCGAATTGCGCCACCGCCACCCGCAGGCGGTCATTTCCATCGACACCTTCCGCAGCAGCGTGGCCGAACGGGCTGTTGATGCCGGTGCCGACATTATCAACGATGTGTCGGGCGGCACTCTCGATGACCGTATGTTCGATACCGTGGCACGCTTACAGGCGCCTTATATTCTGATGCACATGCGCGGAACGCCGGCCACAATGCAGCAGCACACCAATTATAATAATCTGCTTGCCGATGTGATTAGCGAGCTCTCGCGTCCGCTTCGCAGACTCACCGATTTGGGTGTGCACGATGTCATCATCGACCCAGGATTCGGCTTTGCCAAAACGCTTGAGCAGAACTACGAGCTGTTTGCCCATCTTGCTGAATTCTCGGTTTTCAATTGTCCTGTGCTTGTGGGCATATCGCGTAAATCAATGATTTACAAATTATTCGGCATAACACCTGAGCAGTCGCTTAGCGCCACAGCCGCACTTAATATGCTTGCTCTGCAAAGCGGCGCTTCCATTCTGCGAGTGCACGATGTGCTTGAAGCAGTGCAGGTTGTGAAGATGTGGGAAATGGTGAACCAGGCTTGTGGCGGCAACATCTAAATTGCATTCCCGCGGACAATCCTTCGGTAGTCGGTGGGTGTCATGCGCTCATGCTGGCGGAAGCGGCGGGCGAAATATGAAGGGTCAAGCATGCCAAGCTGCTCGGCTATTTCGCTCATTGTCAAATCGGTGTTTTTTAGCAGCATTTTGGCGGCCATCATTGCTGACTCGTTTATCCAGTAGGTCACAGGGTGGCCAGTGTTCTGCTTGATGGTTTTGCTCAGATGGTTCGGACTGACATCCAGCTTTTCTGCATATTCCGCAGCCGACAAGTTGCTTTGCCTGTTCTCGAAAACCATCTTCATAAACTTGTTGCTCAGTGCGTTGGGTAAATCGTGCTGCATTTGCCCCTTTTCCCATTCGGCGGCCATCTCAACCAGAAACGAGTTCATGTTGGCACGGATAACATCGTCGCTCTGCGGCACAGAGAGCGTTTCGGACATAATGCGCTCGAGCAGCATCTCAACAAATCCGCTGCGGCTGTGGTCGAATCGTGTGATGCGGCTGCCGCCTGCCTGCACAAAGGCTATTCCTTTGTAGATTCCCGCCACTACGGGGCTGGTGCAGAGAAAATCGGTGCTGAAACTGCCCATGTAACCGAGACAGTCTTTGAAATATCTGATTGAGAATAAGTTGCCTGTAGGAATGATGATGCACTCGTTGGCCCCGACCAGCTGCTGCACCGATTCGGTTTCAACCAGCACTTCACCTTTTATGAGAAACATGAAGTTGTGATTGGCCGAATAGATGGGCGGTGTGGGACACGACATGGCGTGCTGACAGCGCTCGTCGAGCAAGCGGATTGAGAACGGCGCCATTCCGCTACCGTCAATCCGCCCCATCGCATAGGTTCCGCTGTGTGCTGCTGCGTGCATCAGTGTCAGGTTTGTACGGCAAACGTAAGAAAATTAGCGACAACTTGGTTCGTCTTGGTTAATTATCTGATTGCCTAATATATAGAAACACAGAAAGCACGGTTTCCCGTGCCTTCACAAATAGCTAAAATAGATTAAACGAGTAATTATTGTTTCAGTGTTCCTTCGAACCGTGTTGGAAACTCGCCGCACATCATTGAAAATGAGATTTTTCCGTCGCCAACTTTTCCGTCAAGGTTGGTGATGGTGTACTTTGGGAACGCGCCGCCCATTGCTTGCGGCACAATGTTGTCGCCCCACAGTTTGATGTCGCCGCCATTGTTGCTGTACTGCACGCCACCGATGGTCATGTCAAGTTCGAGCGGCATACGTTCGGCAAATTTAACCTTGAACATAGTGATGGTCATGCTGTCTTCGGCGTATGTCAGGCTTACGCTTACGCTGTCTTTGCTAAACTCGCTGCCGTCGGTCTGCGTCACAAAAACTTTACCTACAGCCGATGCTGCTTCAGGTGTTGGGTTGACATCTTTGTTGTCGTCACTCTTGTCACAAGCCACAAATGAGAGCATTGCGGCACAAATCATAAAACTTAAAAAATGTTTCATTTTAACTGATATTTAATTGTTTATAAAAAAGTTGTCTTTTCTTGTTTAATCGTTGAATCGTTTAAAGGGTTTAGAAGTTTAGAGGTTTAGAAGTTTAATATGTTGAAACGATACCAATACCCTAACCCCTAATGCCTAGTGTCTTTGAGTAAAGTGTAATGATTAATGGTTCGCAATTCACTAGTGCCTAATGCCTAGTGCCTAAATTCCAACACCCAACACCTAATACCCAACACCAAAATTCTAACTACTAATTCCTAATTTCTAACTATATATCATAACTCTAAATCATAACTCTCAATGTTACACCCACTCGCCGCGGCTTTCCTTTCGAAAGGAATGTGCGGCCAACCGACGTGAAGTGAAAGTTTGCAAAATCTTGATTTGTAATATTTTTTGCCCATAGTTGCAGATTCCAGACATTGCCGCTCGCGCCCACCGAAGCGCCTATCTGCGAATAGTAATCCTGCCAAACGCTATTAGCTTCGTCCCAATAGATGCGCCCAGCACCAGTGTAATGCAGTTGTGCTAAAATACTGTTTATAAAGCGATTGCTGATGGTGTGCTCGTAGTTGGCGGTGGCCGAAACTGTGTGTTGCGGAACGTATGGCAGGTGGTTGCCCGTAAAGTCGGCCAAACCATTATTGTAGTCGGTGAAAGTAGCATGGGTGTAGCCGTAAGATGCTGACAAACTGATTGTTTTATAGGGTTTTGCGGTCAGTGCGGCTTCGGCGCCCACCGAACGCGAGCGGCCCGCATTGGTCATCATGCGGCCAGTGCTTTTGCCTGACGGAAAAACGGTCAACTGCTGGTCGGTGCAGAAGATGCTGAAGAGCGCCACGTCGGCTGTGAGCCGCTGGTCGGGCGTGCGGAAATGCGCCCCCAACTCAAAATTCCAGTCGTGTTCGGGTTTGTAATCAATAACTTTATCAATAGGATAACCTTCAGTGCCAGTACTGAAATAAACGCCCAAAGCCCCCATCAGGTCGGCCTTCATCTGGTTTTGCAGAATGTCGGAAAACATCTGCGAGTTGTAGCCGCCTGCCTTGAATCCGCGTGCCACCGACAGATAGACATTTTGCTCACCCACAACGTATTGCACCGATAGTTTCGGCATCAGTTCCACAAAAGTCTGGTGCTCGCTGCCACTGATGGCCGTCCGCGACAAGCGATAGTCGCGCATTGTGTACGAGAAATTGTAGTGCACTTCGGCGCTGTTGGCGTAGTCGAACGCAACACGCTCATAATCGGCTCGCAATCCTGCCGTCAATACATAATCCGACAGCCGTAATTCGGCTTGTCCGTAGGCCGCAAGCCCAATGGTGGGCGTGGTGAACTGACTGCCAATTGTGAACTCGTTCTCGCTGAAACTCAGGCTGTCGTTGGGGAAAACCGTCTGCAGGCCGCGGTTGGCGTTGTCTAGAATCAACTCGTGGATGCCGTCGCGCTTAAACATCACTGGCGCACTCATCCGATTGTGCTTGAAGAATGCTGCCGCACCCGCCAACCAATTAAGAGTCTGCGATTTATCGGCATTCTGAAAAGCAATTTCGTCGCTCACGGTGTACTCTTTCTGAGTCTGCTGCAGGGTGAAAAGGCTGCGCGTTGTGAAGTCCTGGTCGAGCCGCAAATCGTCGTCGAGATATTGCAGCGAAAGTACGTTTTTTATCGTCACGGCACTCATATTGCGTTGAGCCACAAGCCCTTCGGCGATATGAAGACGGCGATAGCCGCACTCGTCGTTGTAGGCCACGGGCAGTGTTGTGCGCCGCACGGTGTCGAACTGCGCGTAGGCATATCCGCCTTCGTTTGTCAGATTGACATTCAGTGAGTTATCGATGGTCCAATTGCCCGAGTGCCACATCAAACGCAAGCGCGCGCTGCCGTTGTTGCGCCAATCGCAACGGTCGCCAGTGAACTCATTGCTGAAGAATCCACCCGTGTGTCCGATGCATAATCCCGCACTCAGCCCGAAGCGGTCGGTTGGTTGCAGATACGATGATGCCGAAGCGCGCCACATCTGGCCGTTACCTGCTTCAAGGCTTATGCGCGTTCCTGTGTAGTCGAATGGTGAAAGCGTTGACACACTGATAATTCCGCCAATGGTATTGCGCCCGTAGAGTGTGCTTTGCGGTCCGCGCAGAACGTCAATCCGGCGAACATCCCACAGCGGCTCGTCGAACGAACTCTTGTTCAGAAACGGCACGCCGTCAACGTACATTCCCACTGCCGGATTGTCGATTCGGCTGCCCATTCCGCGGATGTAAATGCTTGATGTTGTGCTCGAACCATAGTCGGGAATGTGCAGGTTGGGGGTGGTGGCGGCAAAGTCTTGAATTGATTTAATCTGCTGTCGTTCAATGTCTTTCAGATAGAACGACGATGAAGCAAGCGGCATTGTCCGCATATCGTTGCGCACCTTGAACGATGCCGTGACATCAACGCCTTCAAGGTTGATTGCAGTGTCGGCCTGTGCTACCATCGATGTGAGAAGAATGCCTAAAAAGAACATTGCCTGTTGTTTTCAAAATCCGCCGCAAAAGTAGATTCTTGCCGGCTTTCCCGATTAGGACAAAATCGGCTTTATCTGGTACTTTTTGGGCAATTTAGTATTCAGTTTATTTCCGCACGAAAAAAAACAGCGGCTGTTGGTTGCGATTCAAAACATCTGGCTAATTTTGGAAAAGTTCGATTTACAGTATAAAAGATATGTCAACATTTCTGCACGATGTCGCTGAATATATAATGCGCAGCCAAAGTGATGACTTGCGCAACAGTTGCGCGGTTTTCCCCAACCGGCGTTCGGCGGTATATTTTTATGAAGAGATAAAAAAGATTAACAGTAAGGTTACCTGGCTCCCCAAATGCATGACAATTGATGATTTTATGCATTCGATTGGAAATCAGAAGGTTGCCTCGCAGATAACATTGCTTACTACGCTCTATCAGGTCCATCAGGAACTTGTGGCGGAAAAGGAGCCATTTGATAAATTTTTCCCCTGGGCTCAGGTTCTTCTGGCGGATTTCGACGATATTGACAAATATCTTGCAAATGCTGATGCTTTGCTGCGTAATGTGCAGGATATTAAAGAGTTGGATAGTGCAGTTGATTATTTGTCCGACAGTCAGAAAGATGCCTTAAAAAGATTTTTCCATGCAACATTCGAAGGTAAAGAAACCGAACTGAAAAAGCGTTTCCTCAGCATTTGGCACATACTTCTTCCGTTGTATAATGAGTTTGGTAAGAGGTTGAATGATAAAGGTTTGTCGTACGAAGGTCAAGTTTACCGCCGTGCTGCTGAAAAAATCGGTTCAGTCGACTATGAACTGCCGTTTTCGAAAGTGTTCTTCATTGGATTCAATGCCATCACGCGAAGTGAGGAACGTGTGTTTGAAGTGCTGAAAGCGCAAGGTAAGGCGTTGTTTTTCTGGGATTACGACAATACCTATCTTAATAATGAGTTGCACGAGGCAGGTTTCTTCCTTCGGCGTCATGTCAAGGACTTCAATGCTCCCGATGATTTTGGGACGTGCCACGATTTTGATTGGAACAATAAGAAAATCAGCATTATGGCTTCGCCAACTGTGAGTGGGCAGATGTCGGTTGCTATGGGGCGGATAGGAGATGTTCGGGCCGAAGAATTGTCGGACACGGCTTTGGTGCTTTCCGATGAGACTCAACTGATGAACGCTGTTGAGCATATATCGCCGTATGTGAGCGACATGAACGTGACAATGGGCTACAAAATCCGCAATTCGGTGGCAGGGCAGTGGATTGAACTGCTTCTGCAGCTTCAGGCAAACAAGCGGCCGTCGGCAGATAATGTGACGTTCTACTTTAAAAATGTGCTGGCGGTGCTGCAACATCCGTTTTTTGTGTCGGTGAGTGCCGATTTTTCGAAAACGATGGCAGACAGAATCAGGAAGGAGGCAATGTTCCAAGTGGCACAGGACGTTTTGGCCGAAGATGAATTTGGAAAGTTGGTATTTTGCAACCAGACTGACAGTCAGTCGTTTTCCGGCTATCTGCTTGCCATCTTGAAATATTTGATGGCATCGTGGAATTCATCGGGCGATGATTCGTTTATTCTGCAAAAGGAATTGGTTTACAGGCTTATATTGCAAATCCAACAGCTTGATAATGAGTTGTCAGCCGAAAAACTGACTATGGAGTTGGCCACCTATTATCAGTTGCTGCGCAAGTATGTCAACAGTTTGAAGGTGCCGTTTTCGGGTGAGCCTATTCGCGGATTGCAGATGATGGGTTTTCTGGAGACGCGCAACCTCGATTTCAAAAACCTTATTGTGCTGAATGTGAACGAAGGAACAATTCCTGTTGATGGGAGCGGGCCATCGTTTGTCCCCTACAGCCTCCGCAGGGCGTTTCTTCTGCCAACTCACGAGGAGCGTGAAGCCATGTATGCCTATTATTTCTTCCGACTTCTGCAACGTGCTGAAAACGTGACACTCACATATTTTGTCGGAAAGGTTGATGGTCGGGCAGGGGAGCCGAGCCGTTATATCATGCAATTGCTTTATGGCGATTACAGTGCGGCTGAGGAACTGATTCAGTCCGATATACGTGTGGCATCGTCAGTGCCTATTGAAATGAAGAAGAACAAGCTGACGATGGATTTGCTTGAAACCTACGTGAATGCTGGCGGAAAAGATGACCCAATGCTGTCGCCAAGCGCATTGGTAACATATCAGAAATGCCCGCTACAGTTCTATTTCAATAATGTTATGAGGCTTTCGCCCGATGATGATATTGATGAAAACATCGATGACAGGCAGTTCGGTATTATTTTTCATGATGCAATGCATGAGATATACAAGCCGGCAGTTGGAAAGGATATGGGCGCGGCTGAAATTGCAAAATTGGCCAATGAATTGAGTGGCAGTCGAATCGATTATGCATTTGCGCGCCATATCTTCCCGAAAAAGGAAGATATGCACAAACTTGCTCTGGAAGGCAAAATCAATGTCAAGAACAATCTTAATGGAGCCAATAAATTGGTTTATAGTGTGATAGAGCATTATGTTAAGTCGCAGTTGGAGTACGACAAAAGCGTGGCGAAAGAAAAACCTATCACGTTTGTGGCTCTTGAGGAGAAATATTCGATGCTGTTCCCGATAGAACTGAACGGACGGAAATTGCAAGTCAATCTGGGAGGAATCATCGACCGCATCGACAAGATAGATGGCGAGATTCGCATAATAGACTATAAAACAGGAGGAAACAAGGTTGTATGCGACACGGTTGACGATGTTTTCGACGCTGCCAAAATATCGGATTTCAAAGGCATATTGCAGACGTTGATTTATTGTCTGATTTTCAGTAATAAACGGGCAGACGAACACATCACTCCGCATCTGTTTATGACAAAAGAGCTTGATCACAATCCCGATTTCAGGATTCGCAGTAAGAATGATGAATTTTCCGAGGGCAGTTACCGAAGGGTGGAGGATAAGGTTAAGACTTTTGTAACCAATGTGTTAACCGATATTTTTGATGCCGACAAACCTTTTGTGCAGACCGATAACGAAGACAACTGCGCACATTGCAACTTCTTTTATTTGTGCAATAAGCAGATAAGCACCGATGACTATTAAACAAAACCATTGCTGACTCGGCCAGAATCTTGAGTTTGTCTAACATTCACGCATCCATACCGCAGTTTTTGTGTAGTGGCAAATTTACATTTTATAACTACGGAACACACGGGAAAACTTGGAATAATTCCGCCGGCGGATAATGTTTTTCTCTAACCGATTTTATCCGATTCAAACCGATATTTATCCGCAAGTGGATAATGATTTGGATTGTCGCTGCGCGAGAAATCTTTAAAAAATATTGAAAATCCGCCTGAAAGGCGCTAATAATCATAACCGTATGTAAGCGAAGCGCGGCTTACGGTAAATGTCGCGACTTGATTCTCGCTTAGTTCAACAGCTTTGACGGCGAAGCTTTTTGAAGGCTGTGGCCGATGATGTGGCAATAAAAAACGGGCCAACGCAATGCGCCGCCCGTATTTTATTCTAATTACTAAATCCTAAATTCTAACTCCTAACTCCTAACTCAAATTGTCCTTCCCGGATACTGCTCAAGCGCAACGGCCAGCACATTGAGAGCCTGCGCCAAATCCTCTTTTTTCAGCACGTAGGCGATGCGCGCCTCGTTGCGGCCCAGTTCGGGTGTGGTGTAGAATCCGCTTGCGGGGGCCAACATAACCGTCTGGCCTTCGTATTCAAAGTCGCGCAGAAGCCACTCGCAGAACTTGTCGATGTCGTCCACGGGCAGTTTTGCCACCGTGTAGAACGCGCCCATTGGTATCGGCGTGTAGCAGCCTGGAATCTTGTTCAGCCCGTCAATCAGGAACTTACGGCGCTCAACAAACTCGTCGTAGGTGTCGAGCATATACTCTTCGGGCGTGTCGATTGAAGCCTCTGCGATAATCTGTCCGATGAGCGGCGGGCTCAATCTTGCCTGGCAGAATTTCATAACGCTTGCGCGGACCTCTTCGTTCTTTGTGATGAGCGCGCCAATGCGGATACCACACTCGCTGTATCGTTTTGAAACAGAGTCGATTAAAATTACGTTCTGTTCAATTCCCTCAAGGTTGAACGCCGAAATGTAGGGCGCGCCCGTGTAGCAGAACTCACGGTAAACCTCGTCAGAGAAAAGGAACAGGTTGTATTTCTTCACAATGTCGCGCAACTGGTTCATTTCCTTGCGGGTATAAAGGTAGCCCGTCGGGTTGTTGGGGTTGCAGATTAGGATGCCCTTTGTGCGTTCGGTAATCAGCGCCTCAAACTTGTCCATTGATGGAAGCGCAAAACCGTCGTCGATGCTCGACGGAATGGTCTTGATGACCGCACCAGCCGAAATCGCGAAAGCCATATAGTTGGCGTAAGCAGGCTCTGGCACAATGATTTCGTCGCCTGGGTCAAGGCACGACATAAACGAGAACAGCACCGCCTCCGAGCCGCCCGTGGTGATAATGATGTCCTCAACGTTGGCGTTGATGTTGAACTTGGCGTAGTACGAAACCAACTTCGCGCGAAGGCTCAAAAGTCCCTCACTTGGACTGTATTCCAATATTTTACGGTCGATTTTCCTCATTGCTTCCAGACCAACTTCAGGTGTCGGCAGGTCGGGCTGGCCAATGTTCAGGTGATAAACCTTGATTCCCTTCTTTTTTGCAGCGTTTGCAAGCGGAACTAGTCGTCTGATTGGCGACGACGGCATAATTATTCCGCGTTCTGATATTTTTGGCATTTCTATTCTTTATTTTCGGTTTCTTCCATTGTACCCTTGATATTCAGTTCGATAGGCTCGGTGCTGAAGTTGGTGTACACATATATTGTCTTGCTGAAAATGCCCACGCGCGAAGCGTCGTAGGCAACTTTCACGGTTGCTATTTTGCCGCTCTTCACGGGGCGTTTCGAGTAGGTTGGCGTGGTGCAGCCGCACGAAGTGCTGATGTTGCTGATAACCAGCGCCAAAGTGCTGTCGTTCTTTATGTTAAACTCGAATTCGGTTTTGGTGTATTGCGGATGAGTGCCGAAATCGTGTGTCATTTCGTTGATGCTCAGGTGCATACTAGGAATTGGCTGCCACTCTTGCGCTTGTGCGTTTGCCGCGCCCAACATTAGAGCCATTGCGGCAATCAAAAAAGTCTTTTTCATTGTTATCGAATTTCAAAAGTCCACAAAAATATCATTTTAACAAATCATTATGCCGATTCTCGCAAAATAATGCGGCTAATCAACCCTCACTTTTATCGCGCCCTGCCGCGTGCCAATAATGTAGATGCCGCTGTGTGGCGCGCTTATCGCGATGCGTCGGGCGGGGCGGGCGGTGGCGATCAGCCTTCCAGCAATGTCAAACACGGTCACCGTCGCGTCGGCGTTCTCAACCACAATGGTGCGCCCAATGGTGTAGGCGGTCAAGCCGATGTTGGTCGTGCCAGCGATGCCAACCGTTGTGGTGTCGGGCTCTTGCGGCTTTTGTTCCTCGGGTTTTTGCTCTTCGGGTTTCGTTTGTTCGGGCTTCAGTGGCCTGACGAGTTTCACAATGTCGTCAGCCGACCGCGGAATGATTCGGTAACTGTTGTCGGCCGATGTGTAGTACACAATTCCCGTGATGCGGTACATTGAGTCGATTTCGAGAGCAAAATCGCTGATTCTGTATTTGTTATAGATGAGAATGCTGTTTGTTGAGTCGCTCACCGCGAACAGATTTTCGAACCCGCCAGTGCAGACCACGCTGTCAATCGTGACAATCGCATTCTGATAAGCCGTTGATAATGCGTCTTCTACAATGATGGTGTCGGTCAGAATTCGATTGTCGCTGCTGGTGATTGCGAGGGCTTCGATTTGCTCGATGCAAGCCATTCCGAAGTTTTCGGCAATTACCCCCGAAACCTTGATTCGGTCGCCCACCGCGACATTTGCGGCGTAAAGGTTCCCCTCGTCAAACACCATTATTCCCGACCACATTCCCGTGCTGTCCTGAATATGTATTTCCGCGCCTTTCGATGTGATAACGATATGAGTTACAATGCCTTCGGTTGAAATAGGCTTGCCAATGTTCGCCATCAGGCCGCCATCGAGTTTCGCAATGTCTTTGATTGTCAATTCTTTCGATTTTTCCCAATCAACTCTCACGCTCCAAACTTTTTCTGTCAAATCCTCGGCAGTGACTTTGATTGTCTGCGGCTCGTTGAAATTCCATTTTGTTTTTGCGGTGAAAACCCTTTTACTCGATTTGAACAAAGTGGATGAAACCGAAGCAAATTCAGCGATTGTGATGACGGGTGTAAGTTTCAGACTGTCAAGATTGTAAGCCATAATAGCGTCAATTGTTGCGTTTGCCGTGTCAATCGTAACGCTTATAGGTGCTGCCTCTACAAAGCTGAATGTCAGAATGTTATTGTCGGAGCTTGGCTTTGGCGCCATAGTCACGATTATTGTCCATACTTTCTGATTGACGCTGTCGCCAGCAATGACAGTTGCTGTTACTGGTTGCGATAAATCAACCGTGTCAGCCGCAAGTGAGTCGTTTATAAACATTTGTGCGCCTTGCGAAATACGGTAAGAAACAGCCAATCGTGTTAGGTCGGTTCCGTAAGGCACTTCAACCAAAACGCCCGTAGCTGCGGGGTAGATATTTGCCTCAATGCCGCCAATGCTCATTTTCAATATATCAGCGTTGTGTCCGATGCCGTGTCGCCCGAGGTCGCTCCAGTCATCTTTGCCGAGCACCATCCACTGGCTGTCGAGTGAGTCGGTTCCCGCCGATTCGTTCCAATAAGTTGTGCCGCAGATGATTACGTTGCGCACGATGGTGTGGTCTGTCGAAACTTTTTCGACACCCGCCGCCGACCAGTAATTAGCCGCATCACATTCACCGAATGGTCCGAGAACATCAATCAAAACAGTGTCAGCGTCATTTTTGCGGAACAATCCAAGCAGGTCGTCGCCAGTGAAAGTGGTTGTTTTGGTGGTGGATATATCTGCATTCTGTTTGATGGCAGTTGCCGCGCTGCTGTTCGCTACAACCAGCACTTCGTTCGGCATTAGCCACCCCGACAGTTGCAGCGTCGCCTGACTGCGTGAGCCGTTCGAACTGAAAGCGTCCATCGTCACAAAATAGCGGTCCAAGTCAACCGCCGTGTCGCACGGGTTGTAAATTTCATAGTATTTGTTGTTGGACGAACCTTTCGCGTACTCGCTGAAATAGAGGTCAGGCTGCGGAGCGGTGCGGGTTGTGAACGTCCAAGTTGGCAGTGTTGCCGAGTTTCCAGTCAGGTCACGGATTGCGCCAGCAGGCAATTCCACAGAATATTCAGTTCCGAAATTCAAATCGCTGACAAACGCCTTCACCATAGAGTCGTTCACTGCAACAATCAATGCTTCAGTGTTGCCAACTTTTAGTTTTGCATCTTCGGCAATCGTAATTGCCTCATCAAATGTCATACTAATATACAGTGAGTTGGTGTGCTCTGCGCTCCCGTTTGTCGGGGTTTGCCGAACAACCATCGGCGCCTTTGTGTCTGCAATGCTAACGGCGATACTGTCTATCGCAATACCGTTGCGGACAGCCTTCACCCATCCATTTCCGAACACTGCATCTGGAACAACAAAATTCCACGCGCCCAAGTCAGCATTTATTGCCGAATCGGTCAATTGAATCGTATTATTTTGAATATCAAGCGTGAAACTAATTTTTGAAATGTTGTAACTCGTCCACGACAGATTGATTGTTTCTCCAGTCCCGAACGAGTTTGTGGCGAGAGGAGAGAAGGACAGATGCGGTTCGGGTTCTTTTGCGACGCTTACCGTCCAGTTTTTCATCGTCAAATCCTCGGCCGTCACCGTGATGGTTTGCGGCTCGTCGAAGTCCCAGCGGTTTTTTGCCGTGAAAATTCCCTTGCTCGACCTGAACAGAGTTGACGAAACTTTGGCTTTGTCGGAGATTGTAATGACGGGTGTAAGTTTCAGACTATCAAGATTAAAGGCGACAATGGCGTCGATGGTGGCGTTTGCCGTGTCAATCGCAACACTGACGGGGATGGTTTCCACAAAATTGAATGTCAGTATGTTGGCATCGGAACTCGGTTTTGGCGCCATAGTCACGGTTATTGTCCAAACTTTTTGATTAATGCTGTCATTGGAAATGACGGTTGCCAAAACTGGTTGCGAGAAATCGATGGTGTCAGGCGCAAGTGAGCCGTTGATAAACATTTGTGCGCCTTGCGATATGCGGTAGGCAACCGCCAATTTGGTCAGGTCAGTTCCGTAAGGCACTTCAACTGAGACGGTAGCCTCTGAGCGGTCGATTGTCGCCGCAATGCCGCCAATGCTCATTTTCAGTATTTCAACGTTATGTCCGTTGCCGTGCAGTCCCAGGTTCGACCAATCGTCTTTGCCGAGCACCGTCCACTGGCTGTCGAGCGAGTCGGTTCCCGCTGATTCATTCCAATCGGTTGTGCCGCAAGTAATTAACTTTCGTACGATGGTGTGGTCTGTCGAAACTTTTTCGACACCCGCCGCCGACCAGTAATTCGCCGCATCACAGTCACCGAATGGACCGAGAACGTCAATCAAAACAGTGTCAGAGCCATCTTTGCGGAAGAGTCCTAGTATGTCGTCGCCAGTGAAAGTGGTTGTTTTTGTGGTGGATATATCTGCATTCTGTTTGATGGCAGTTGTCGCGCTACTGTTCGCCACAACCAGCACCTCGTTCGGCATCAGCCACCCCGACAGTTGCAGAGTGGGTAGCGTTTCGTTAGACTTGAAGTCGTTCATCGTCACAAAATATCGGCTCAAATCGACAGCCGTGTCGCACGGGTTGTAGATTTCGTAGTATTTGTTGCTGCCCGAGCCTTTGGAGTACTCACTGAAATAGAGGTCAGGCTGCGGTGCGGTGCGCGTTGTGAATGTCCAAGTTGGCAGAGTTGCAGAGTTTCCTGCCAAATCTTTGATTGCACCATCCGACACGCTGATAGTGTATAAAGTGCTGTAGTCCAGTCCGCTGGCGAACGCTTTTGCCGTGCTGTCGCCTACTGCCGTAATCGGGAATTCCAAACCACCGATTTTCAAATTCGCGTTTTCTGCAATCGTAATCCGTTCATCGAATACTATACTGATATACAGTGAATTGCTCATATTCGAACTGCCATTTTCTGGACTTTGCCGAACAACCATCGGCATCTTCGTGTCGCTGATAATCACGGCGATGCTGTCCAGAACCACGCCGTTTCGGACGGCTTTCACCCAACCTTCGCCGAACATCGCGTCAGGAATGGTGTACTGCCAACTGCCCAAATCAGCGCTTATGGCCGATTCGGTTAGTTGAACGCTTGAATCTTGAATATCAATCGTGAAACTGATTTGCGAGATGTTTTGACTTACCCAGGATAAATTGATTATGTCGTTGGTTTTAAGTGAGTTGTCAGTGAGAGGGGAGAAGGTGAAACTCGGCTCGGGTTCTTTCGTGACGCTTACCGTCCAGTTTTTCACCGTCAAATCCTCGGCCGTCACCGCGATGGTCTGCGGTTCGTTAAAGTCCCATCGGTTTTTTGCCGTGAAAATTCCCTTGCTCGACCTGAGCAGAGTTGACGAAACTTTGGCTTTGTCGGCTATTGTTATGACGGGTGTAAGTTTCAGACTGTCAAGATTGAAGGCGACAATGGCGTCGATGGTTGCGTTTGCCGTATCGATGCTGACGCTGATAGGTGTCGTTTCTACAAAATTGAATGTCAGAATGTTGGCTTCAGAACTCGGCTTTGGAGCCATAGTCACGGTTATTGTCCAAACTTTTTGATTGATGCTGTCGCAGGAAATGACGGTCGCCAAAACTGGCTGCGAGAAATCAATCGTGTCAGCCGCAAGTGAATCGTTGATAAGCATTTGTGCGCCTTGCGATAAACGGCAAGAAACAGCCAATTTGGTCAGGTCGGTTCCGTAAGGCATCTCAGCGGAAACGGTTGCTTCCGTGCCGTCGATAGTTGCAGCAATGTTTCCAATGCTCATTCTAAGTATTTCTGCATTGTGTCCGATGCCGTGTCTGCCGAGACTGGTCCAGATGTTTTCGCCGAGCACTGTCCATTGGCTGTCGAGCGAGTCGGTCCCTGCCGATTCGTTCCAATCGGTTGTTCCACAAATGATTACATCGCGCACAATAGTTTTTTTCGACGAGGCCTCCTTGTCCCCAGCCACGACCCAGTTGGCCGCCTCATCGCAGTTTCCAAATGGCCCGAGAACGTCAATCAGCACTGTATCGTCGCCATTTTTGCGGAACAGTCCGAGCAAGTCATCACCAGTGAAATTTGTTGTTTTTGTGGTTGATACGTCTGCTTTTCGCTTGATTTCAGCCGCTGCGCTACTGTTTACCACAACCAGCACCTCGTTCGGCAGCAGCCATCCC
>JAFVGW010000012.1 GCA_017474765.1 Salinivirgaceae bacterium
CCGTTGACAAGGTGGTGCTCACCGCATCGTTCGATGTCACCGTTGAGGCCGACGACGACACCGCCATCAGCGATGACGAGGCAGCAGCAGTGAACATCTACGCATACCAGAACGTGATTGTGGTTGAGTCAGCCGATGCTCACGAGAGCGAAATCAGCATCTTCGATGTCAACGGCCGCATGGTTGCCAAGGAACTGGCAGCAGGCTCGCGCACCGAAATCATGATGCAGCAACAGGGCATTTACATTGTGAAGGTTAATAACACAGCCAAACGTGTAATGGTTTATTAATAGATAGAAAACGGGGGCATCAGCAATGGTGCTTCCGTTTTAAAAGAAGTACGCTGTCAGAAGAGGCGTTATTTTTCTCATGTGTGGTCCGGGGTGATGAGCCTCGGGCTTTTTTTGTGCTCTAACCAAACAAACTTAAATTTATCCGCAAGCGGATATTGGGTTCTCGAACCGCTTCGCGGGAAATTATATAAAATCAGAATGAAAAATTTTTAAAAAATTGATAATGTGAATTTTGTAAAATTTTATTTCCAAAATTTCGAACAATTTCCGCCCGCCAGGGCGCTACCCATACAATTCTCGCCTGCGAGAAAAAAATCGGATTCAATCGGCTCGAATCGGTTAGAGAGTACTTAATGCCCGATAGAGTTTAGAAGTAAAAACTAATGCCTAATGCCTGGTGCCTAACACCTAATGCCTGATGCCTACCAACACCCAATACCAACGGACTTTAAACAACGGACTTCAGACCTTTGTACTAGTGCCTAGTGCCTAAATTCCAACACCTAACATCCAACACTCAAAAACCTCATAATCAATCCATTATAATTCATCGCGCAAGAAACACTCCAATATTGAAAAAAATTTTCCCCAAACTGCAACGTTTTGAGTTTCGCCGCGTCATTAGGTTGTAAAATTCAAAAAACAAGAACAATGAAAAAGACAATTTTATTCGGACTGGCGGCAATGCTGATGTCGTGCAATCTGCTGGCCGGACCCGAAACACAAAACCGCGAAGTGACAAAATTCACTGGAATCGATGCCCGCGAAGGCATCAAAGTAAATATCGTTCAAGGCTCGGCTGAGTCGGTTAAAGTAACAGCTAACGCTGAATACATCAGCGAATTGGTAACCGAAGTCGAAAATGGCACACTTGTTATTCGCTGGGCCGGAAAGGTAAGTTTTAAAAAGCGCAATGCCACTGTCGATGTTGTTGCAACTGACCTGAACCGCATTGTGGCGTCGTCGGGAGCTTCGGTCAAAACCGACACCATCAAGGCCGACAAGATTGCCTTGGCCTCATCGTCAGGTGCCAAGTTGGAAATCAGCAGCATCAGCGCGGCGAAAATCGATTTGAATTCGAGCAGTGGTGCGTCGATTGTGGTTGAGGGCACAGCTCAGCGTGCCGACCTCGACGCCTCGTCGGGCGCTCGTATCAAAGGCTCAAACCTGACTGTCGCCGAGGCCGCGGCGTCAGCATCAAGCGGAGCCTCGGTCTCGGTCACCGTCACCGACAAATTCTCGGCTGATGCCACAAGCGGCGGCTCCATCCGCTATGGCGGAAAACCGCAGTTCTCCGATGCCAAGGCAAGCTCAGGCGGCTCAATTTCAAAATTATAGGCCGAACAGCAAAATAGGCAGAGTTTTCTTCATCATAAAATAGTTGCTTTATGTCAAGGGCCGGTTTTCGAATCGGCCTTTCTTTTTTCCTCCACCATATTTCCTATATGTATCCTATATGTTTGCTATATGATAAACATCATGATATTTCGTTAAACACACACCCGTTCCAATCATTTCCTCGGCATCTGTATTGCGCACACACTTAAACTTTTTTGGCACAAATTTTGCTTTTTTCAACGACGTAAAGAGTGCGAAGGCACCATTGCAGCAATTAGTTGCCATGTGCTAACTTGTTATCGCATTGGGAATTGGCGGCGCAAATATAATTTTACACCCTATTTTTCCTAATTCGATATTTAGTTTTACTTTTGCACGAATTTTTTAGGCTTGATATGGACTACATTATTCCAATCAACGATTTAAAAGAAGGCAAGCACCGATATGAGTTCGATGTTGCCGACAAGTTCTTTGAGCCGTATCCGGAGTCGGAGGTGAAAAAGTGCTCAATCCACGTTGTTGTCGACCTGACAAAGCGCAGCACGGGCGTTGACACTGTTTTCAGTCTGAAGGGAGTTGCCACTGTGGTGTGCGACCGCTGTCTTGATGAGTTCGAGATGCCGCTTGAGCACACTGCGCATCTGACTTTTGTGCCTGGCGATGAGCCTGGCGAAGTGTCGGACGAAATGGTGGTCATTCCTCGCAACGACACCCATCTCGATATTCGGCAGTACATCTATGAGTTCATCAACCTTGCCGTTCCGGCGCAGAAATACCATCCTGAGGACGAAAACGGCAACTCGGCTTGTGACCCCGAGATGATTGAACGGCTCAACAAGATTAAAGTGAATCAGCCTGACAGTCGGGCAACCGACCCACGCTGGGATAAATTGAAGGATTTGATTAACAATTAATAATTACAAAAAATGGCACATCCAAAACACAGACACTCTAAGGAAAGAGGTCGCAAGAGAAGAACTCACTACAAGGCAGTTGCACCAACCGTAGCTGTATGCTCAAACTGCGGTGCACCCGTTGAATATCACCACGTATGCCCTGAGTGCGGCTACTACCGTGGCAAACTGGCAATCGAGAAAACCGTTGCCTAACAAGCTGCCTTGACAGCGAGAATGAACCTTGATTAACAAAAATTGCTCAAAAAATGAGAATCGGAGTTGACATAATGGGAGGAGACTTTGCGCCCGAAGCAACCGTTTTAGGTTCGATTTTGGCGCAGAAAGAGCTTCCTGCTGATGTTAAATTGGTGCTGTTCGGTCCGAAAGACAAAATTGAGGCCATCTGCCAGCGCGAGAATTTCGACGCAAGCGTGTTCGACATTGTTGACGCACAGGAGGTTATCGAGATGGGCGACCATCCCGCAAAGGCTTTCACAGCCAAACCGAACTCAAGCATCACCGTTGGTTTCGGCTATCTTCAGAAAAAGCTGATTGACGGATTCGCGAGCGCCGGTAGTACCGGAGCAATGCTCGTTGGCGCAATGTACACAATCAAGGCCATTCCGGGAGTCATCCGGCCGTGCATCTCAAGCGAGATGCCGCAGTTCGAGGGCACCCCGACGCTGCTGCTCGATGTGGGCCTGAACGCCGACTGCCGCCCCGACGTGCTCTACCAGTACGCTCAAATCGGCTCTGTTTATGCAAAGCAGATGTACGGCATTGCCAACCCAAAGGTGGCTCTGCTCAACATCGGCGCCGAGCCGACAAAGGGCAACCTTGTCACCAAGAGCACCTATGAGGCTATGGCCGACACCAAGGACTTCAACTTCATCGGCAACATCGAGGGCAACCAGCTGCTGGGCAACTGCCCTGCCGACGTGGTTGTAACCGACGGATTCACAGGCAATATCGTTCTGAAAGAGGCCGAGGGTCTTTACAAGATTATCCGCAAGAAAGGCCTTACCGACGACTTCTTCGAGAAGTTCAACTTCGAGAACACTGGTGCTGTTCCGGTGCTGGGAGTCAACGGCATTGTGCTCATCGGCCACGGCATCTCGAACGACAAGGCTATTAAGACAATGATTCTGCAAACCAAGAAAATGATTGAAGCCAAGGTTTCAGAAAAAATCTGCGAATTGTATAAGTAATGACAGAAAAGATTCGGGCAAAAATCACCGGCATTGGCGCGTATGTACCTGACTATGTGCTCACCAATGACGAATTGAGCCGAATGGTTGATACCAACGACGAGTGGATAACCACCCGCGTGGGCATCAAGGAACGGCATATTCTCAAAATTGAGGGCGAAGGCTCGTCATTTATGGGCGAACGTGCTGTGCGCCAGCTGTTTGAAAAAACAGGCACCAATCCTGATGAGATTGATTTGGTGCTTTGCGCGACGGTTACACCCGATATGCCTTTCCCGGCAACGGCAAGCATCATCGCCGACAAGGTTGGCATCAAAAACGCTATGCACTTCGACATCAACGCGGGCTGTTCGGGTTTCATCTACACGCTCATCACAGCCAAAATGTACGTTGAGTCGGGGCAGTTCAAGAAGGTGCTGCTGGTGACGGCCGAGAAAATGTCGTCAATTGTTGATTACACCGACCGTTCAACCTGTCCGCTCTTTGGCGACGGCGCTGCCGCAATGCTCATTGAGCCATCGGACGACGGAACGGGCGTCATCGATTTCATCGCGCAAAGCGACGGCATTGGCCGCAACTACTTGTATATGAAGGCTGGCGGCTCGTGCCGTCCGGCATCGGCCGAAACTGTTGCCAACCGCGAGCATTTTGTTTACCAGGAAGGCCGCACGGTGTTCAAATACGCTGTGACGCACATGGCCGATGTATCGGTTGAGGTTATGAAGCGCAACGGCATCACCGCCGACACTCTGGCTTGGCTGGTTCCGCATCAGGCCAACCTGCGCATTATTGATGCTGTGGCGCGCGAAATGAATCTTTCGCCCGAAAAGGTGATGATAAACATCCAAAAGTACGGCAACACAACATCGGCAACCATTCCATTGTGTCTGCATGAGTGGGAAAGCCGTCTGCACAAGGGCGACAACCTGATTCTGTCGTCGTTCGGCGCGGGCTTCACGTGGGGCGCCATCTATTTGAAGTGGGGCTACTAAAAGTTAGCATTCAGATAAAAAAATAAGAGTTGGTTCCAAAAACGGAGCCAACTCTTTTTGTATAACTTTGCTATTCAGCGTTTTACGTTAGTTTCTCAATCATCATCGGTCTCCATCTGTTCATCAGGCATTTCATTGTTGTCTAAGCTGTCTGTTTCCGGCTGTTGCTCATCGAATTTTTTGCGTGGTTTCTGGCCGTTGTTCAGCGTGTAAGATACTATTTCGCAGTTATTTGCAAGAAATTCAACAAGGTCGTCAGTAATTTTCACTGACATGTTGTGCGATAGCAGATTGAGCGTCAGCTTGGTTTCAGAATCGAACACCATGAAGTAAAGCGCCACATCGCCTTTCATGCTTAAGGCATTCTTAATCAAGTCGATATTCACCTTGTTCAAATCCTGAAGATTAACATTTATGGTCAGTTTTTTGATAAACTCATCGCGAATGTTGCTCAACAGTTTGATGGTGGTAATGTGCAGTTCGAGCGGACGGTTGCCATCCTTGTCGGGGAAGCGGCGTTCCTCCACATGAGCCTTGATATATAGCGAGCTGTTCTTCTTGATTAGCTTGCTGAAAGACTCATAGTCCTTGTCGAAAAGCGCAATTTTGAGTCCTCCGTCGTAGTCCTCGATGGTGAATGTCATAAACGGTCGGCCTTTTTTGGTGAGGCCGTCGTAAACATCGGTCACAAGGCCGCCGAACGACACATCGCGGTTCTCGTAAGGTGTAAGATTTGCAAGGTCTTTGGGTGAGACGGTGCAGAAGTTTTCCAAGTCGAATTTGAACGGGTCGAGTGGGTGAGCCGACAAGTAGATGCCGACAACCTCTTTCTCCATGTTCAGTTTTTCAAGTAGCGGTAATTCAGGCAAATCGGGGATATGCGGATGAGGAATGGCAATGGCTTCGCTCATTGAACCAAACAGAGTGTTGGTGTTGTTCTGCTTGTCGGCCTGATAAGCATTGCCATAGCGCAGCAACTCATCAAGGAAACGGTCTTTGTCCGACGATTCGCCCAAAAAAATCTCGCGTTTGACGCCTAAGGAGTCGAAAGAGCCTGCAATGGCCAAACTTTGGATGGTTTTGGCGTTGCAGGTAGTCAGGCTTATGCGTTCAACAAAGTCAAAAATATCTTTGAATTTGCCGTTTTTCTGCCGCTCGCTGACAAGGGCTTCAACCGCCGCTTCGCCAACGCCTTTAATTCCGCCCAAACCGAAGCGTATTTCGCCTTTCTTGTTAACGGTAAAGTTCAGTTCCGACTCATTGATATCGGGGCCTTTTACGGGGATTTTCATCGTTTTGCACTCCTCCATAAACTTCTGCACGTCGGTAATGGAATCTTTGCTCTGTGTGAGGTTGGCTGCCATGTACTCGGCGGGGTAGTGGGCTTTCAGATAACCAGTTTGATAAGCCACCCAGGCGTAGCAGGCGGCGTGCGATTTGTTGAAGGCGTACGATGCGAATTTCTCCCAGTCGGCCCAAATCTTGAGCAGAATCTTTTCATCATGGCCGTTCTTTTTTCCGCCCTCAATGAATTTCGGCTTCAGCATGGCCAGCATGGCGGCAATTTTCTTACCCATGGCCTTACGCAGAGTGTCGGCCTCGCCGCGTGTGAAGTTGGCCAACAATCGGCTCAGCAGCATCACCTGCTCTTGATAGACGGTAACTCCGTAAGTATCTTTCAGATACTTTTCCATTACAGGAATATCGTAGGTGATGGGTTCCTTGCCTTGTTTGCGGGCAATGAACTGCGGAATGTAGTCCATCGGGCCTGGGCGGTAGAGGGCGTTCATGGCAATCAGGTCGGAGATTTGCGTGGGCTGCAGTTCGCGCAGATATTTCTGCATGCCGGGACTCTCGAACTGGAACGTGCCAATGGTGCGCCCCTCGCTGTAAAGTTTGTATGTCAGCTTGTCGTCGATTGGAATATGGTCAATATCGATATCGATGCCATGTGTCTTTTTCACATTGGATATGGCCTCTTTGATGAGCGAGAGCGTGCTCAAGCCCAGAAAGTCCATCTTGATTAAACCAACACTCTCAACAACGTGTCCATCGTATTGTGTAACAACCACATCTTGTCCGCTCTTTCGGTCTTTAACCGTGCAGACGGGAGCAAATTTTGTAAGGTCGTCGGCACCAATGATGACACCGCAGGCGTGAATGCCAATCTGGCGGTTGGTGTCCTCCAGTTCCTCGGCGTAGGTGAGGACCGAGGGCAGAGTCTCAATGTAGGAATCCACATCGCTGTCGCCAATGGTGTTGCCGTTCAGAATCTGCTTAAGTTCAGGAATGTATTTATAGCAGTTTTTAAGGTTAACCTTAGGCATTTTCTTCGGCACCGAGCCCTCGACATTCTTCACTTGAATCTCCTCAAAATCACGGTCGGGAACGAACTTCTTGATTTTGTTCGATGCCGCAACCGAAATGCCTTGCACGCGGCAAACGTCGGCCAGCGACGATTTGGTGGCCATTGTTCCGTAGGTGATGATGTGAGCCACCTTTTCGGCGCCGTATTTCTGTGTAACCCAATCGAGCACCTTGCCGCGGCCCTCGTCGTCGAAGTCAACGTCGATATCGGGCAGTGAGATGCGGTCGGGGTTGAGGAAACGCTCGAAC
Organism: Salinivirgaceae bacterium; assembly: GCA_017474765.1. Lineage (GTDB taxonomy): Bacteria > Bacteroidota > Bacteroidia > Bacteroidales > SZUA-534 > RUG13583. Next base: position 7,344 of record JAFVGW010000012.1, read on the forward strand.
AGCAAGTCGTACTTGAGCGGGTCGAGGTCGGTGATGCGCAGGCAGTAGGCCACCACCGAGCCGGCAGCCGAGCCACGGCCCGGACCCACGCTCACGCCCAGCTCCTCGCGGGCGGCGCGAATATAGTCCTGCACAATGAGGAAGTAGCCCGGGAAACCCATGGTCTTCATAATGTGCAGTTCAAAGGTTATGCGGTCGGTTTGCTCCTTGGTGAGCGTATCGCCATAGCGTTTGAGAGCACCGTCCCAAGTGAGTTTTGCCAGATAGTCGGCTTCAAGTTTTATTCGATATAACTTGTCGTAACCACCTAATTTCTTGATTTTTTTCTCAGCTTCCTCAGGTGGCATTTGTTTTTTGTTGCCTTGGTCGTCGAGTATGGCTGTGAACTCGTCGTAGAGTTCTTGTTCGCTGATTTTCTTCCTATATTCCTCTTCGGTGCCAAACTCCTCAGGGATAGGAAATTTCGGCATAATTGGGTCGGAATCAATGCTATATACCTCAACTTTGTTGGCTATTTCCTGCGTGTTGGCCAGCACTTCAGGAATGTCGCTAAAGATGGCGGCCATCTCGTCGGGTGTTTTCAGCCACTCCTGCTTGGTGTAGTGCATGCGGTCGGGGTCGTTGAAGTCCTTGCCGGTGCTGAGGCAGATGAGGCGGTCGTGCGCTTCGCCGTGCTCCTCCTCAACAAAGTGAACGTCGTTGGTGGCTATCAGCTTGATATTGTGCTTGCGGGCAAAATCTATCAGCACTTTGTTCACCTCTTGCTGCCGCACGAATGTTGTTTGGTCGGCATTGGGTTTATTGGTTTGGTGGCGCTGCATTTCAAGGTAATAGTCGTTGCCAAACAGATTCTTGAACCACAGCACCGACTGTTCCGCACCTTCAAAGTCACCGTTCATTATTTTTTGAGGCACCTCGCCGCCCAGACAGGCCGAGCAGCAAATAACACCCTCATGGTACTGCTCAAGCAGTTCGTGGTCGATGCGGGCGTTGTAGTAGTAGCCTTCGGTGAACGCTTTCGAGCTCAGTTTGCAGAGGTTTTTGTAGCCGGTCTTGTTCTTAGCCAGCAGAATAAGGTGCCAGCCGCGAGTGTCTTTTATTGTGCGCGACACGTGGGCGCAGTAAGCCTCGATGCCGATAATCGGCTTGAATGGAATAAAGGCTTCGGCCTTGGCCTTCAAATCGGCAAGTTTTGCCTGAAGTTCAGCTTTTTTGTCCTCATCTGTTTCTTTATCAATCTCTTCCTGACACTCTTTCACTTTCTTTTTCGGTGCGCCGTTAACTTTGTTGGCGGTATCAACCAAATCCTTGATACCAAACATGTTACCATGGTCGGTCAGTGCCATGGCGTGCATATTGTTTGCCATACACTTGTTTATCAGGTCGGGCACTTTCGACATTCCGTCGAGAATGGAATAGTGGGAGTGGACGTGCAGGTGAGTGAATGTATCACCCTTTCCATCAGTTGAATGTGATTCTTCAACGTTTTTTTTGGCAACAGGCTGCGGAGTGGGGGTGGGTTGCGCCTGAGCAGGTTCGGGCTTAGGTGCGTCGAACGACTCAAACTCTACTTTTTCAGGTTCAAACGGTGTTGTGTTTAGTTCCTTAAATGCTTGAAGTTCAGCCTCGGTAACTCCAAGTTGCTGCGCACTTATCACGCCAATGCGCACCAATTCAAGAAAGCAGCGAGTAGTGGCCACCACATCGCCAGCAGCGTTGTGTGCATCCTCAAACGGAGAGCCAAAAAGTTTTTGGTGTAATTCCGTCAGATTCGGCCATTTAGGCCTGCCGTTCTTCATGATGGCGCAAAATCCGGTGCTTGCCTCTTTGGTGCAGAGTTTGCGGGCATTATCCAAAACATTATCCATACCGCAGCGCAGATATTCGCAACCTACAATGTTGAGGTCGAATTTGATATTATGGCCAACAATCACTGTTGCTTTCTGCACATCAGCGGCAAATTCGCGCAGCACAAAATCAAGGTCCTGACCGATTTCGAGCGCCTTTTCAGTGGAAATGTGATGTACCATTTCGGCATTAATCGGGATGCGGAATCCGACGGGCTTTACAACATAGTTTTTTGCGAAAAGGAATTTTCCATCCACATCGTGGCATTGCCAGGCGAGCTGCACAAGCCGCGGCCAGTTTTCGAAATCGGTGAGTGGCGCCTTGTCGGTGGCAGGCAGTCCTGTTGTCTCAGTGTCAAAGATTAAGAACATAGCGGAATCTGTTTTTTTGAGTTTATAAATATAGGTTTTTGATGCTTGAAAAATATCTGTGTTGATAAGTTTTAACGATTATGCAAAGCGCTTGTAATCAATCCTTTACCCGACATTTATTGGCTATTTCTTTGATAATCATAATCGAAAAAAATTTTAACCATTCATAACTATTCAGGGCGCAATAATAATGCTGGCCTGTGCGAGATTGCTGCAGAGGTTATAAAAAAATGACATTAATTATCAGCGAATAGGCAACGGGATTGGCAAATCGCTGTTAATGAAAGGATGGAAAGCATAAACGATTGAAAACCAAAAAACAAAAGGACTTTTTGTTCAGTTTTTAATCGTTTATAAAACACAAGAGTGGCGAAAAACAAGTGCCACCGCTATTTTACTTATTTCTTTCAGAGTTGTTGGTTAATTGTCTTCGATAGGCACAAATCGTGGTTTATCAACCCTTAACCTGTGGCTTGTTATACTAATACAAACTTGACCAAATTCGCATACTAAAAACTCATTATATTTTGATTTCGAGATTTCCATTTCATCAATAATTGCTATACCTGGGTCCATATTCATTTTTACCTCTATAGGATGTTCAAAATGAAAATCCAGTAGTGGCAGCATATTACCGTATTCTCCTGCAAAGAAACGATAAGTCAACGCTTCAATAGTAATTATTAGGTCACCGGATTTATTGTCCCAACAAAAAGAGTATATTCCACAATCGTGAAATCGCTCATTGTCTTCAAGAAACATCTCAATGTTCTCAATGCCGTCAATCAGTGCCTCAGCGCCGTTTCTTATGGTTTTATTGTATTTGTACATAGCAATTTGACTGCGAAAATCCTAAATGCTAACTCCTACATCCTAAATCAATATCAATTCTCCATTGTCAATTGGCGGTGCTTCTCCTCGCGCTCGTTAATGTAGTCGCTGATATGCTCGCGGCGGCTTTTGGTAATGGCGATACGGCCCGAGCGAACATACTGCAGCACGCATTTGAACTCCTGTAGCGCGGCATAGAGCGACTCAATGTCCTCCGTCAGGCCGGTTTTGGTGACAATGGCGTAGGTGGGGTTAACTTCCACAATATTAGCGTCGTGCAGGCGGATTTGACGCGAAATGCCCTTCTCGTTCAGCATTGTCGGCGTTGAAATCTTGAACAGTCCGCACTCTTGGATAAATATCTCATCGTCAGTGTAATAGTTGGCCTGAAGCACATCAATCTTCTTCTCAATCTGACGGGTGATTTTGTCGATTGTCTCCTCGTCGCTGTAGCAGGTAATGGTGTATTTGTGAATGCCCTTAATGCTTGACGCCGAGACGTTCAGGCTCTCAATGTTAACCTGACGGCGCGTGAAAACAGCCGTTATTTGGTTCAGCAATCCCGCAAGGTTCTCAGAAAAAACCAGAATGGTGTATAATGTTTTACTCTCTTGTTCCATTTTTATCTGTTTGTTTTTCAATTCAATAAATCAATTATCTGATTGTCCGATTCAATAATTCAGTCATTCAATTAATCAATCCTTCAATTATTTGAACTCCAGCATCATATCGTCAACATCGTGGCCGGGGGCGCACATTGGCAGCACGTTGCCCTCCTCCTCAACAGCCACCTGAAGCAGATAGGGGCCTTTGGTGTCCATCATTGTGCGGACGGCGGCGGCAAGGTCTTTGCGGTCGATAACTGTCTGACACGGAATGCGATAGGCCTCGGCAATCTTCATAAAATCGGGGTTCGTCATCGGGGTGAACGAGTAGCGGCGGTTGAAGAACATTGCCTGCCATTGGCGAACGTTACCCAAATAGTTGTTGTTGAGTAAGATAAGTTTCACAGGAACCTGATTCTCCATAATGGTGCCCAACTCCTGAATGGTCATCTGCAAGCCGCCGTCGCCAAGGAAGACGCACACATCGCGGTCGGGGGCGCCGAAAGCCGCTCCAATGCCAGCAGGCGTGCCGAATCCCATTGTGCCCATTCCGCCCGAAGTGACCACGCTGCGGCATTGGGTGAACTTGAAGTAGCGGGCCGCCATCATTTGATTCTGACCAACATCTGTAACCATAATAGCCTTATTACCAGTTTGTTGAGTAACAACATTCACGACCTCGCCCATCTTTATCGGGCCTTCGGTGGGGTGAATCTCCTTTTCGATAACCACCGTGCGCTCCTTCTCGAAATATGGCTTGAAACTCTCAATCCACTCGGTATGGCTGTTCTTTTTCAGCAACTTATTCACCTGTGCCAGAGTCTGTTTGCAGTCGCCAAGCACAGCAAGGTCAACCTTCACGTTCTTGTTAATCTCCGACGGGTCGATATCGAAATGAATCTTTTTGGCCTGCGTGGCGTAGGTGGCGAGTTTGCCAGTTATGCGGTCGTCGAAGCGCATTCCCACGGCAATCAGCAGGTCGCACTCCTGCGTTTTGACGTTCGACGCCAGGCTGCCGTGCATTCCGAGCATTCCAACGTTCAGCAGGTGCTCCGACGGCAGTGCCGACAAGCCCAGCAGCGTGCAGCCGGCAGGCATATCGGCGGTCTCCAAAAACTCGCGCATCTCGTCTTGTGCGTTGCCCAGTTCAACACCTTGCCCCACAAGCACCAGCGGGCGTTTGGCGGCGTTTATCATTGCGGCGGCCTCGCTAATGGCCACGGGGTCAATATCGGGTTCGGGCACGTATCCGCGGATAAAATCGATATGCTGCGGCTCGTACTCAACCATTCCCACCTGTGCGTTTTTGGCAAAGTCGAGCACCACCGGACCCGGACGGCCGCTGCGGGCAATGTAGAACGCGCGGCTCACTGCCCACGCCACATCCTCGGGACGGCGAATCTGATAGGCCCATTTCGATATTGGCTGCGTAACACCCACAAGGTCAACCTCTTGGAAGGCGTCGCTACCAAGGAACGAAGCGCCCACCTGACCGGCAATCACCACAATTGGGGTGCTGTCCATCATTGCGTCGGCAATGCCTGTAATGGTGTTTGTTACGCCCGGGCCGCTCGTTACAAGGCAGACACCCACTTTTCCGCTCACGCGGGCATAGCCCTGTGCGGCGTGTGCGGCAGCCTGTTCGTGGCGTACCAATATGTGATTCAGCGTTTTACTATGGTCGTAGAGTGCATCGAAAGTTGGCATTATGGCGCCGCCCGGATAACCGAACATCACATCAACGCCCTCATTTTCAAGCGAGCGCATCAGCGCCTCCGCTCCTGTTATTGTTTCTTTCATTGTTTATTGTTTAATCGGTCAATCGGTGAATCGGCGAATTGTTTTTTCTAACCGATTTAACCCGATTTTATCCGATAATTAATTGTATTTCAATTTTTTGTTTAAGACGGTGTATACACCGTCTCTACATTCAAATTATTTTAATAATCTGTGCAAATCCGTTAAATCTGTGTCATCTGCGTTCAAAAACCAATCATTCAGGTATAATGCGGATTGCGCCTTTGTCGGCCGAACTAACCATCGACGCGTAAGCCTTCAGCGATTTGGGCACCACGCGTTTGCGGGTCATCGGGCGCTGCGGACGGGCTTCGAGTTCGGCATCGCTTAACTTCACGCTGATTGAGCGCGACGGAATGTCGATTGTGATAATGTCGCCATCTTTGATTTTGCCAATGGCGCCGCCAGCAGCCGCTTCGGGCGATATGTGGCCGATTGACAGGCCCGACGTTCCGCCCGAGAATCGTCCGTCGGTAATGAGCGCGCACTCCTTGCCAAGGTGCATCGATTTAATGTACGACGTGGGGTAGAGCATCTCCTGCATTCCCGGGCCGCCTTTGGGGCCTTCGTGCGTAATCACCACGCAGTCGCCGCTCTTGACTTTGCCGCCAAGGATTCCCTCGCAGGCATCTTCCTGTGAATCAAACACAACGGCGGGTCCTTCGAAGTGCCAGAGCGACTCGTCAACGCCGGCAGTCTTCACAATGCAGCCGTCTTTGGCAATGTTGCCGAACAGCACGGCCAGGCCGCCGTCTTTCGAGTAGGCGTGCTCAATGTCGCGAATGCAGCCGTTGGCGCGGTCGGTGTCGAACGAATCCCAAACGGCTGACTGTGAGCCCATTTTGGTGCTGAACTTTCCAGCGGGCGCGCTACTGTAAATGCGTTTGGCCTCGGGGTCAATGGTGCTTCCGCAGATATAATATTTCTTCAGGTCGTCGGCCAAAGTTGAGCCGTTGACACGCTTGAGCGAAGTGTCGAGCAGACCGGCCTTGTTCAGTTCGTTCAGAATGCCCAGAATGCCGCCGGCACGGTTGCACTCCTGAATCGAGAATTTCTGCGTGTTGGGCGCCAACTTGCACAGGAACGGCACGCGGCGGCTCAACTCGTCGATATCCTTCATTTTGAAATCGACGCCCGCCTCGTGAGCCACGGCCAGAAGGTGCAGCACGGTGTTGCTCGAGCCGCCCATTGCAATGTCCAAAGTCATTGCGTTCAGGAAAGCCGCGCGAGTGGCAATGCTCTTGGGCAGAACGCTCTCGTCGCCCTCCTCATAATATTTATATGCGTTCTTAACTATCAGTGCCGCAGCGTCTTTGAAGAGTTGAATGCGGTTGGTGTGAGTGGCCAGAATGGTTCCGTTGCCGGGAAGGCTCAGGCCGATAGCCTCGGTGAGCGAGTTCATTGAGTTGGCGGTGAACATACCCGAGCACGAGCCGCAGCCGGGGCAGGCGCAACTCTCAATCTCCTTCATCTGTTGGTCGGTAACCGAAGGGTCGGCGCCTTTCACCATTGCGGTGATAAGGTCGGCATTCTCGCCGTTCCATTTTCCGGCTTCCATCGGACCACCCGAAACAAACACCGTCGGGATATTCAGGCGCATCGAAGCCATCAGCATTCCCGGCGTGATTTTGTCGCAGTTGCTAATGCAGACCAGAGCGTCGGCCTTGTGTGCGTTGCACATATACTCAACCGAGTCGGCAATAATGTCGCGCGACGGCAGCGAGTAGAGCATTCCGTCGTGGCCCATTGCAATTCCGTCGTCAATGGCAATGGTGTTGAACTCGGCGGCATAGCAGCCAAGTCTCTCAATTTCAGCCTTTACCAGTTGGCCAATCTCGTGCAAGTGAGTGTGTCCGGGTACAAATTGTGTGAACGAGTTGGCAATGGCAATAATCGGCTTGCCCATTTGCTCGTGCTTCATTCCGTTGGCAACCCAAAGGGCGCGCGCACCGGCCATCCGTCGGCCTTCGGTAGTTTGTGCGCTTCTGAGTGTGTGTTTCATATCCTATGGTGTTTTTCGTTTAAAAATGTTCAAAATAAAAAAGCCCGTCCGTAATGGAAGGGCTCGTAATTCGTTTTCTTATAATAAATTGCACAGCCCTTCCTTATCCGCAGACCACCACGACCACGACCAAAGAAATGACTATGTTGACTAAATTCTTCATTCGAAAAATCTTAACGGCGGCAAATGTATAAAATTTATTGTTTGAACAATATTTTTTTGCTGAAACGGTAAATTGTTGAATCAGATAATCGTAGGGAATAAGTGATTGATAAAATTGATACTTACAAATTTAGAAAGGGCGGAGGGCAATCATTGCACCAACCCTTCAATCACTGTTCCTGTGGTGCCGTTCGGGAACGGAATGTCAAGGAAATTGGCGATTGTGGGGGCAATGTCGCGGATGTCGATGTTCTGATTCAGGCGCGTGCGCTTAATCTTCCAGCCGTACCAGATGAGCGGCACGTGGGTGTCGTAGTTGTAGCCCGAGTTCGTGCTGCTCACGCCCGAGCCCTGCGCAATCCAGCCCGGCTCAAGGCAGATAATCACGTCGCCCGAGCGCTTCGGGTTGAACGAATTCTGCATTTGGCGCATTATGCCGTCGGTGAAAGTGGTTGATTTCAATGTCGATGCCGAGATGGCGTTGGCCACACCCGAAAACTGCAGCATAAAATCGCAAACCACATTCTCAAAATCCTGAACCTTCATTCCCGCCGTCTCTATCAGATTGTGGTTCAAATAAATCTGATTGTTATGGTAAGCCGAAACCCATTTGCCTTTGTCGTATTTTGCGTTCAGATAGGTGCCCAAGAGCATAACGGCGCGGTCGGCGTTGAAGGTGCCGGCCGGAATGTTGTTGGCTTGCAGCATTGCCGGGTTGTACGATGTGCCGTGGTCCGAAGTCAGATAGATGAGCACGTTGTTGCGGCCCACATTTTCGTCGATAAACTGCAGGAAATGTTCCAAATCGCGGTCGAGCCGGATGTAAAGGTCTTCAAGCTCAACCGAGTTTGGTCCGCAAGCGCTGCTCACATCGGCCGAAGCCGAGAAGGCGATGCTCAGATAGTCGGTGTCGTCGTCTTGGCCAAGTTGCTCATTTATAATGGCGTTCACGCAAAAATCCTTGACAAGGCTGTTGCCCGCCGGATTCGATTTCAGCTTGCTGTAGTGCTTTGTGCGCTTGAGCAGACTGTTGATTTTCTTGCCCAGAACATTGTCGCCCGCGAATCCTGCGTTTTTCGACTGTCCGCGTTCCGAGCCGGCACGGTATTTTTCGGGCGGCAGTAGCGGCAGCCAGTCTTTTTCAATATACATATCGGGGAATTTCTTGCCGTTGAACTCGTTAACCCACGCAGGCAGCGAGTCGGCATAGTAACTGCTTGTCACCCAAAGCCCCGACGCGTCGTCGAACCAGTAGGCAGCGTCGGCAATGTGGCCTGCAGGCAGGACAGCTGTTGTGGGATTAATCGACACCGAAAAGACTTTCGAGCGGTTGTTGCTGAACATTTTCAATTCATCGGTAAAGGTAGTAGTCAATATGTTGCGTGGCGAGTAGTTCCCTTTTTCGGTTTCAGCGCCAATCAGTTTTTCTTTCTCGTCGTAAGCCGCCCCAATGTTTTTCTCTTGGAGCTGAATGTACCATCCATCGCTTACTATGCCGTGAACAATTGGTTCACAGCCGGTTGCTATTGTCGCATAGCCGGGCGATGTCTGTGTAAGCATATAGTTGTAGTTGGCGTTGCGGCAGAGTGCGCCCTCGCCAATGAGCCGCCTGAATCCGCCCTCGCTGAAGTTGTCCCAGTAGCGGTGGATATAGTCGTAGCGCATTGATTCCACCACAATTCCGATAATCAGTTGAGGCTTTTCCGAAGGTATGTTTTTGCGTTTCTGCGCCATCAGTGCCTGACTTGTCAGAACCAATGCGACAAGCATGATAGCGGCGAAAAATCTTGATTTCATAAACGATGTTGTTTTAGGCAAAATTACCGAATAAAGGTTCGGCAAAACGCACTATTGGCGAAGGTTATGAATAGTGCAGTGTTCAAAACCGATGTGATGAATAAAAAAGTGGAAATGGCTAATTATGAAATGTTTACACCTCTCATCACACCATGAATTATTCTAGAAAAGAGAATGGCGGCGGTTTTTGGCGAATATGAAAACCCCGCCATCAGCCAACTACAATCCGTAAGTAACCCCGATGGCCAGAATGCTTGCCTTTTTTGCCTTTTTCAGCGGTCGGTTGGTGTATTGGTAGCCCCAGGCCGCGCTGAATGTCAGTTTGCCCATCATCTCGTATTCGCAGCCAGCCAGGGCGCGAACGCGGTCGAAGCCGTTGCCAGCAGGATTGTTGAGCGACTGGCTGAATTCCACACTCACGAACGGTCCCCACGGACTCTCCTTGCTGTTGTAGGCGGCTTGCAGCCTGTGGCGCAAGTACATCGATGCATATTCGTGCGGTGCCGACGACCAGTCGGTTTGGAACCGCTCGCGGAGGCTGAGCACAATGTCGCTGCCCGTTTTGTGGCGCAGAGTGGCGTTGAGCATGAGTCGGTGAGCGTTCGAGTAGCCGTCGTCGAAACCATTGACGCGCGAATAGCGGTAGCCGCCGCCCACGCGCAGTTTTTTGTGAAGATTATAGGTGGCCGTTGCCGACACATTGTCCTTTCCAAAGGCCGTTGAGTTGTTGTAGAGCCGCAACTCCTCCTCCACCGCAACCGACAGTTTCTTCGACAGTTTCTTCTTCACCCCGACCGAACTCCATGTCTGAAAATCAGTGTTCTGCGCTGTGGCAGGGGCGGCCGCCGTAAGCAGCGCGCCCGCCAGTAGCGTCAGTGTTAATTGTGCAAGTCTCATTATTCCGTTTGTTTGTTTGAACGGGACTGCGCCCGCCGAATTAGTTACTCTCGTTGGAGTAGTTCATATATGCGATTTTGCTGTGTTCAACAACGGCCTGCTGGTCTTTGCTGAAGAACACCTGCAAGCGCGCAATGTCTTTTTGGTAGTCAAGTCTTAGAACCTCAACCTTGGCAATCGACACGCCCATGCGTTTCTCCAATTCGGCAATCAGCTCTGCCTCTTTTTCGGGGCAGACAAGCTCAATCTTTTCAAAAATGACAAGGGCGGTGCCGGCGTTTTCGATTTTCAGTTTCTCGACAATCCATGCTATGGCCACAATCATGCCGTTTGCAAAAATCAGCTCGGTGTAGCTTACCTTTTTGTTAGCCAGCGAGTTGATGACCGAAACACCAATGATAATGAACAGGTAGGTCATCTCTTTGATTGGGATGGACATGGTGCGGTAGCGGATGATTCCGAACACGGCAAACAAGCCCAAGGCGAATCCCACCTGCAGTTTGACGCTCTCCAAAACAAAGCACATCAGGAAGATAACCTGGCCAATGAGCAGGAATGTGAAGAGGAAATCGCGGCGCTGAGTCTTAGGATAGTAGATTCCGCGGATGACGATTACCGAAATCACAAGGTTGAAAAAGAAACGGAAAACCAGCGAGCCGATTCCTTCGGCCGAAAACAGCGGCATTCCAAAAAACAAGTCAGTTTGCAAAATATTCATTTCGTTCTATTTTATTGATTAATAATTTTTTAGGTTTAAATGCATTCTGCTTCAAATCCTCGTGCAGGTACGAGATGCCGATGCAGTATTTGCTCAAGCCAGTGTTGAGGCCGTGCACGTTTTTCATTATGTCGATGATTGGCGTGCGCATCGATGAGCGTTCCTTTTTCACTTCGGCAATGCACAAACGGTTGAGTTTGATGGTGTTACCGTCGTGCGAGAACGAGAGGTTATGGTCGATGGTGATGCGCTCGTGAGTCTCGAACGATGCCAGCGTGATGCGGTTGAATCCGTTAATCGACACAAAATCAAGATTATCGGCCTGGCGGTGCGTCTTCTCCTCAATAAAGCGACGACACTCGTCGTTGAGCCCGTCGGTGCTGCTGATTTTGATGCGCGACTTCTTGGTCTGCCCTTTGTTGGTTTTGTGCTTGATTTCGAGATACGACTGCTGGTTGACCTCGTAGGTGCGCATGCGGATTTTGTAGCGGTCGGCGTGGCCTTTCTGGTGCTCCGAAAAGAAGAACCAGTCGGGCGTGTCCATGTATTTGGTCAGGTAGAAGAACTCGCGCTGGCCGTTGATTTCGAGCACGCGGTAGTGTTCGGCCGCCTGACGGAGCACGTTGCCCAACTCGTTGATTGAGAAGACGAACTTGTTGTCGAGACGATTCATCAACTTCAGGTCGTCCATCTCCGAGAGCGAGATTGGCGTAAAACGTTGGAGACTCTCCTTTATCTCGTCTTCAGTCATCAGTCGTAGATTGTGATTTTCGGAGCCTCAACCGTCTGGTTGTTCTTGCTGATTTTCACGGTGACTGCAGAGCGCACTTTCATCGGCGATGTCGGGTTGTCCTTGTCTTTCGAGAGGGCGTAGATGGTGTAGTTGCCCTTTGTCAGATAGTCGAACTTGTAGCAGCCAGCGTCGTCGGTTCTGAAGTCCTTGCTGTAGATGGTGTCGTTGCCGTAGAGCAGATAAACGCGCTCCTCCTGTGCCCAATACTGGTCATTAATTTTGGAGAAGTTCGAGTTCCAGTCTTCAACCCAAACGCGGCCGTAGATTGTTGACGAGCCGCCAGGACCTTCTTCCTTGGCGCACGAGCCGAAAAGGAAAGGAACAATGGCAAGCAGTGCCACGCCTTTTTTGAATCGATTTTTCATTTCAATCTTATATTTTTTGTTTATGAAATCGATTGCACAAATTGTGTCTTCGATTCCGCCGCAATTATAACCATACATTTTGTTTTTATGGTATAAATTTTCGGCAAATTGGGCGGATATTTCGACCAATCGCGATTTTTCAGCCCAAACGGCTTTGCTGGCGCGATTTTTCAGAAGTCCGATATTTTTATCGATTCTTTGCCCCTGTTACGAAAACTGACCGATTATCTCCTTGATTTTCTTCAACTTTTCGTCGAGCATCTGCTGGGTTTTGGCTTCGGCCAGAAGGCGCAGATAGGGCTCGGTGTTCGAGGGGCGGATGTTGAACCACCAGTCGGCAAACTCAACGCGGTAGCCGTCGAAATCGAACATGGCGGTTGGTTTTTCGGTGCTGGTGAAATAGTCGCGCACAGCGTCCATGGCCTGCTGCTTTTGCTCAATTTTGAAATTGATTTCGCCTGAATTGCAATATTTTGCAATGCCCGCAATGGCTTGCGACAGCGTTTTTCCCTGCTTTTTCAGATTGGCAACAATGCCCAGCACAATAAGCGATGCCATAATGCCCGAATCGCTGTAGTAAAAGTCGCGGAAATAGTAGTGGCCAGCCAGTTCGCCGCCGTAAATGCCGTCAATCTCGCGCAGTTTGAGCGCCGCATACGCACGGCCAACGCGCCACATATTCATTTTCGAGCCGAATTTCTCAACGTACTCGCCCACCGCTTTCGATGTGCGAATGTCTTGCAACACATTGCCTTTCAAGCCTTTCTCCTCAAGGAAATAGTGCGCCAGCAAGCCGATTATCAAATCGGGACTGATGAAATTTCCGTTTTCATCAATGAACATCACGCGGTCGGCATCGCCATCGTAGATAACACCAACATCGGCCTTTTCGCGCTTCACAAGAGCCTCAATGTCAGCGCAGTTCGCCTCGATGAGCGGGTTTGGCTCATGGTGCGGGAAGGTGCCGTCGAGCGTGTCATATATATAGGTTGGAGCATCGCCTAAAATATTGTGTATCAGCATTGAGGCCATGCCATTCGAACAATCGATGGCAATTTTCAAACCTGACAGGTCTTTCAGATATTGCCGCTGAAAATCAAGGTATTCGGCTTTGAAATCGAAATCAATAACCTTTCCCTTTTTGGCTACAGGAGCCACGTTGCGGGTTTCAACCATCTGCTTCAGTTCTCCCAAACCAGAGTCGAGGCCAACGGGCAGCGCCTGCGCCCTCGAAATCTTCAACCCGTTGTATTCCTTTGAGTTATGCGAAGCCGTTATCTGCACCGACGCCTCGAAATTGAATTTTGCGGTGGCATAATATACCATAGGTGTGGTGGTGAGCCCTGCGGCGTAAACGTCGGCGCCAGCATCGGTTATGCCACGGCACAGCGACTCAAAAATCTCGGGCGACGATGTGCGCATATCGCGGCCAACAAGTATCTTGTTGGTTTTGAACAGTTCAGGAATGAAAAAGCCGATTTTGTAAACATCGTCTTTGTTGAATTGGTCGGGATAGATTCCGCGAATGTCGTAGGCGTGAAATGCGTTCATAGTTCAAAGTTTTTGTTTTGCCGAAGATAGAAATTATTTAGGAATTAGGAGGGAGGAGGTAGAAATTAGGCATTATATGTAATTGGTGTTGGGTGTTAGGTATTGGTAGGCATCAGGCATCAGGTGTTAGGCACTAGGCATTAGTGAATTACGAATCATTACACATTACTCATTACTCAATTCTTGTTCATTCTCAATTTTCAATTGTCCATTCACAATTGTCCACTGTCAATTGTCCATTGTCTGTCGTCCCAAAAATCTTTCTACCTTTGCACCAAATATAAATAGAATCATCATGGAAGAGTTGACACCACGCCAGAATAAAGTTTCGCGCCTGATTCAGAAGGATTTGGCCGAGATGTTCCAAAGTTACGCCCGCAGTTGGTTCAAGGGCTCGATTATCACCGTGTCGGTGGTGCGCATCAGCCCCGACCTTTCGGTGGCGAAGGTCTATCTGAGCATCTTCCCCGACAGCCGCCGCGACGAGATAATGAACTCAATATCAGCGCACAGCAAGGAAATACGTTTCCAGTTGGGCAACCGCATCCACAATCAGGTGCGCATTATTCCCGAACTGAATTTCTTCATCGACGACTCACTCGACTATCTTGAAAACATCGAGCGTCTGCTCAAAGGCGACCAGGACAAACAGTCGTAACTCTCAATCACACAGCAATGAACCTGTCGGCTTTTGTGGCTCGCCGCTACCTGTTCTCAAAGAAATCGCACAACATCATCAACGTCATATCGGCCATTTCGCTGGTGGGCGTGGCAGTGTGCACAATGGCGCTCATCTTTGTGCTGTCGGTTTTCAACGGGTTCGATGGCCTGATAAAGTCGATGTTCAGCAATTTCGACCCCGACATCAAAATCACGCCCGCACAGGGCAAAGTGCTTGAGCCACAAGACGAAAGGCTGGCGGCGGCTTGTCAGTTGGACTGCATCGATTTGGTTTGCGAGACGCTTGAAGAGAACGTGCTGCTTGAGTACGACAAACACATGAATCCTGGCATAATTAAAGGTGTGCCAGACAGTTACAGCCGTCTGACTGGCATCGACACAACACTCATCAACGGCACTTTCACGCTCAACGACGGCCACCGTCCGATGGCGGTTGTGGGCGCAGGGCTGGCCTACTACCTGTCGGTGAACATCAACTTTGTCAATCCGCTGCTCATCTATGTGCCAAAACGCAGCGGCCGCATATCGATGAACCCCGAACGCGCCTTCAGCAAATCGTACATCTTCCCATCGGGAATTTTTGCCATTCAGCAGGAAATCGATACGCGCTATATGATTGTGCCGCTCGACTTTGCGCGCAAACTGCTCGAATATTCGACGCAGGCAAGCGCACTCGAAATCAAACTAAAGCCTGGCACCGACCCCATCCGTGCCCGCGATGAGATTCAGCAAACGGCTGGCAGTGAGTATGTGGTGCGCACGCAGTATCAGCAGCACGAGTTGCTCTACAAGGTGATGAAGTCCGAAAAATTTGCCATCTATCTGATACTCACCTTCATACTGTTGATTGGCAGTTTCAATATGATTGGCTCGCTGGCAATGCTCATCATCGACAAGAAAAACGACATTAAAACCTTGAGCCACATCGGATTAAGCAAACGCGGCATCCGTCGCATCTTTGCAAGCGAAGGGCGCCTGATTAGCATTGGCGGGGCGGTTATCGGGTTGCTGCTCGGACTGCTCGTGTGCTGGCTTCAGCAGACGTTCGGCTTCCTGAAACTCGACTCGATGGGAACATTCGTTATCAGCAATTACCCCGTGAAGATGATGTGGACCGATTTTGTGCTGGTGCTCGTCACGGTGGTGGGCATCGGGCTGGTGGCCGCCTGGTACCCAATCAGGCTATTCACAAAACGTTATCTATCTGATTTCCCTGACGAAAACGAAGGGGTGTAACCGCCGATTTATCATCACATTCCGCCCAAAGTTGGCTCACCGTTTTTCCAAAAACAGGATGCACAAAATCTGCTGCGATTTCGCATAACGGACGCAGCACAAAATTACGGCGATGCATTAGCGGATGCGGCACTTGCAGGTCGGGCTGGCTGATGATTTGGCCACCAAAAAATATAATGTCGATGTCGATGGTGCGTGGCTCATAGCCGTTGCCGCTGCGGGTGCGTCCAAGTTCGGACTCAATCTGCAGGCAACGCTCTAGCACGGCGTTCGGCTCAAGTTCGGTTTCCACCGCAACCACCTGATTCAGAAACCATTGGCTGCACTCAAGTCCCCACGGTTCCGACTGGTAGATTCCTGATGATTGCGCGATTGTACCTATTCGGCTCTCTATCAGGCCGATGGCTCGATTCAAATAGTCATGCGTATCGCCCACATTTCCGCCCAAACAGAGATAGACCGTTTCCATAATCAGTTGAAAATGCGCAGGATGGGTTCGCTGTAACTCACGCGGTAACTTTTGAGCGAGTAGCGTGCCTTGCCCGATGTGGGCATTCCGCAATTGACAAGTTCGTATTTCGAGCCGCAAACAGGGCAAACGGCACCCGCAATGTTGCCTTCGTCGAGCACCACGGCGCAAGTGTCGCTCACTTCGTAGGTGCAGGTGCAGTCGAAGGCATTGAAATCATTGCCCGATGTGTGGTAAACAATTATCCCGTTGCCGCCGTAGCCGCAGTCCTTCACCACCACGCGGCCGTTATCGCTCTGCAAATCAATGTATTTCGCGTCAAGCGTATTGATGCGCACCTTCACTTCAACCCACGGCACCACATCGTCGTCTTCGTTAAAACACGAAACGCACGCCGCCGCGGTTGCTAAAATGCAAAAAGTGAGTACCTTTGACAAAGATTTGCAAATCATTGCGCTGATGAAATTTATTGTCGCAAATATACTGTTTTTATTGCTGATGGCAGCGCCGTTCGCTTCATCGGCCCAATATCAGTATCTGTTCGACAACAAATCGGACAAGCACAAGCACAGCGTGAAAAGCGACATCGAGATGCTGAAAGCAAACGTGGAAGAGTACAAAAAGATGAAGCAGGAAGCGAAGGAAGACCGCAAGGCGTCGCGGCAGACGATGAACCATACCTATCGTATTCAGAAGCGCTACACGCGGCGGCGGATGATGGAATCGCGCTGCAAGGCGGCCGAATTCAACGGCGACCATCACTTCTGGTGCGAGCCGCTTCACCGCTTATGGCGCCACGGCGATTTTATGCCGTACATTTTCGCCCACAACAAGGGCAAATGCAAAATGAGTGTGAAAAAATAGGCGGTTTTGTTTTTTGCATGCCCTAACGGGCAGAAATTGTAAGAAAATATAAAACAAAATTGTTCATAATCAGGTTCTAACCAAATTAATCCAAACAAACCCCATTTTTTTAGGATAAATTTGGGTTCGTTTGGTTAAACGATAAATGATTTAAATTCAATTTTTTATAAATTTTATATCCATTTTTCTAAAAATTTCTCGCGCAAGCGACACCGCTATTTTTTTTGATTGATTCGGGTTCGTTTGGTTAGAGATAAATAACTAAAAACACATCGCGTAAGCGGCACCATCATTTTATGTTGGCAAAACCGCTATTTTAAGTACCTTTGCACTCGTTTTAAAAACAACAATATATGTTAGACAAGATAAAGGAATTGGCAGGCTCTGTTCAGCAGTTCCAGGCCAATTCGGCGGAAAGCCTTGAGCAGTTCCGTTTGAAATTCTTAAGTAAGAAAGGCGAAATCGGCCAGTTGTTCGATGAGTTCCGCACCGTTCCAGCCGAAATGAAAAAGCAGTTTGGCGCCGAAATCAACAAACTGAAACAGTTTGCACAGCAGAAATACGACGATGCCGCCGCGGCTCTCGAAAACGCAGTGTCGGACGACAGCCGCCACGACCTGACGCGCCCTGGCGAGCCGTTTGAGATTGGTACCCGCCACCCCATTTCAATCGTCAAGAACGAGATTGTGGACATCTTCAGCCGCATCGGGTTCACCGTTGCCGAAGGTCCCGAAGTTGAAGACGACTGGCATGTGTTCTCGGCCATGAACTTCGCCGCCGAGCACCCCGCACGCGATATGCAGGACACCTTCTTTGTTGAGAAGAAATCGATGGAGCCCGACCCGCACGACATTCTGCTGCGCACCCACACATCGAGCGTGCAGTCGCGCATAATGGAAAAACGCCAGCCGCCAATCCGCATGATTTTCCCTGGCCGCGTGTTCCGCAACGAAGCCATTTCGGCCCGCGCACACTGCATCTTCCACCAGGTTGAAGGTTTGTATGTGGCTGAAAATGTTTCGTTTGCCGATTTAAAACAGACACTTTTGTATTTCGCCAAAGAGATGTTCGGCAACGACACCAAAATCCGTCTGCGCCCGTCGTACTTCCCGTTCACCGAGCCTTCGGCCGAAATGGACGTGTCGTGCTCAATCTGCGGCGGCAAGGGCTGCAACATCTGCAAGGGCACTGGATGGCTCGAGATTCTGGGCTGCGGCATGGTTGACCCCAACGTGCTGAAAAACTGCGGCATCGACAGCGAGAAATACACAGGTTTCGCCTTTGGCATGGGCGTTGAGCGCATTGCCATGCTGAAATATCAGGTGCGCGACCTGCGACTCTATTTCGAGAACGACATCCGATTCCTGAAACAGTTTAAATCAGCATATTAAAGGACTACGGACATCAGACTACAGACAACAGTCAATCAACAATTAAAAATAATGAGTGTCACGAAGGGGTGTTGTCTTAAGTCTAAACATTAAAATTTAGAATCTAAAACTTAAAACTTCAATAAGATAAAACTTAAAACTTCGCCAAGTTACAACGGCAAATAATTATTTTCAAAAATTGTAAAAACGATTATTTTTGCCCCGTTTATTGAAAATTCTATTGTATTATGTCGAAAAACGTTAAAGACCAACAACCTGACAGTTTTGAAAACGTTCAGGAAACACTGAATAGAGCCGAATTGTTCATCAACGACCACAAATCGGTAATATCATACGCAGTTATTGGCATTCTGGCCGTGGTTGCCATCTTCTTTGCTGTACAGCGCTTCTATCTGGTGCCGCAAAACAACAAGGCAAGCGCCGCAATGTTTGCAGCCGAGCAATATTTCCAGAAAGATTCGTTTGAAATTGCTCTCAACGGCGACGGCAACTATGCTGGTTTTCTGGATGTTATTGACGACTATGGCATGACCCAGACAGGCAAACTGGCCAACTACTACGCTGGTCTGTGCTATATGTACACAGGCGACTTCGAGAGCGCTATCAGCCACTTGAAGAAATTCAAATCGAAAGACATCACCTTGAGTTCAGTTGCTCTGGGCGTGATGGGCGATGCATACGTTGAGTTGGGCGAAGAAGCAAAAGGCGCATCGTACTACGAGAAAGCCGCTGCCAACGCCAAAAACGATTTCACAACACCGCTCTATCTGAACAAAGCCGCACAGGTTTACGAGAAACTGGGCAACTACAAGAAAGCCCTGGCTCTCTACACCGCAATCAAAAACGACTTTGCCATGTCGCAGGAAGCAATGAATGCCGACAAGAACATTGAAAAGATGAACGCCGAGATTGCAAAATAATGGCAACAGCACTTAAGAACTTATCAGAATACAATGCAGCGACCATACCTTCGGGCAAAGGTCGCTGCTTTGTTATTGTTGTGGCCGAATGGAACGAACAGGTCACAAACGCAATGGCTGAAGGCGCCATCCAGACGCTGAAAGAGAACGGCGTTGACGAAAGCGACATTATGCTTTACCACGTTCCAGGCACGTTTGAACTCACCTACGCCGCTGCCCGTTTCTCGCACGGCGACGTTCCATTCAACGGTTCTTGGAAAGCCGATGCTGTAATCTGCATCGGATGCGTTATCCAAGGCGAAACACGCCACTTCGACTTCATCTGCGACGGTGTGGCCAACGGACTTTCGGCACTGAACGCCGAAGGCAGAATCCCTGTCATCTTCGGTGTGCTCACCACCGACAACCTTCAGCAGGCTCTCGACCGCTCGGGCGGCCGCCTTGGCAACAAAGGCGTTGAAGCCGCCGTGACGGCACTGAAAATGGTGCAGTTTGTGCCGAAAATGTGATTGAAACCCACTTAATATCAAACCGCCGTGGTCAATTGATTGCGGCGTTTTTTTTGTTTCAAAAAACGTTAATTCGGTCAGTTGGTTGAACAAATTTAGCTAAATTCGGTCAGTTGGTTGACGGAATTTTTATATATTTGCAGCAAAAAATAGCAGTTATGGGAACAATTAAGCGTTTGTTATACAATGAGATTCAACACAGAATGCAGCCAAACAAGGTTATGCTGCTCTTTGGCGCGCGCCGCGTTGGGAAAACTGTTCTGATGATGCAACTTGTTGATGAGTTCGACGGGCGCAAAATGGTGCTGAACGGCGAGGACTACGACACGCAAGCAATGCTGGCCGACCAAACCATTGCCAACTATCGCAACCTTTTCGGCAACATCGACCTTCTGGCCATCGACGAGGCGCAAAACATCGCCAATATAGGCAGCAAACTGAAACTGATTGTCGATGAGATACCTGGCATTCGTATCATAGCATCTGGCTCATCGTCGTTCGATTTGAAAAACACTGTGGGTGAGCCACTTGTTGGCCGCAGTACGCAGTTTCTGCTGACGCCATTTTCACAGCGCGAATTGTCGCAAACCGAGAATTCTCTGCAAACCAGGCAAAATCTCGAGAGCCGCCTAATCTATGGCGCTTATCCGAGCGTGGCGCTTATGAGCGATAACCAACAGCGGAAAGAGTATCTGCGCGACATTGTTGACGCCTATCTGCTAAAGGATATTTTGAATGTTGACGGGATAAAAAACGCTGCCAAAATGCGCGATTTGCTTCGGCTTGTGGCCTTCCAAACGGGTTCTGAAGTGTCGCTCGACGAGTTGGGCAAACAACTGTCTATCAGTAAAAACACCGTTGCCCGCTATTTGGATTTGCTTAGCAAGGTGTACGTTGTTTTCAAGGTTGGCGGATTCTCGCGGAACCTGCGCAAAGAGGTGGTAAAATCGGCAAAATGGTATTTCTACGATAATGGCATACGCAACGCTGTGATTAACAATTTCTCGCCGCTAAGCCTGCGCCAGGACGGCGGACGGCTTTGGGAAAATTATATTGTTGCCGAGCGAATGAAGCGCAACCTTAACGGGCGGCACTACAACGAGTTATACTTTTGGCGGACCTACGACCAGCAGGAAATAGACTTGATTGAAATCAATGAGACTGAAATTCAGGCATTTGAGATTAAAAAAGGCGAGAAAAATCCACCCTGCCCAAAGGCTTTTTCCGATACATACACCAACGCACAGTATAATGTTATCAGAAAAGACAATTATCTCGATTTTGTTTGAAAAACGTTAATTCGGTCAGTTGATTGACCGAATTTAGTCAAATTCAGTCAGTTGGTTGACTGAATTTGTGTTTTTTTGGATATACCCATTGTGTGTTTAATCGGAACATTGGTGAGCCGCATTTACGCACTGAAGGCGCAGAACATTATAGCCCAAGGCAAGCGTAGCGGCGCCTTGGGTAACATTACCGCGTAATGTTGGCGCCCTACAGGGGCAACTCATAACACCACACACTTATTTAGTTGCGCTTTCAGCGCGGAAAAGTTTTCTTTTTCTATTTCAAGAATCCCAACTCGTAAACCATTGGACGCATCTTGTCGCTAAGAGTTTTGTAGAGTTGCTGAAATTCAGTCAAATCGTTTTTAAAATACTCTCCAACCACGGCTTTAATTTGATACCAACCACAATCCCAATTCATAATCTGGTATTCGGGGTGCGATTGATTGAACATTCCGCGATATGGGAAAGTTTTTTCAGTCAATTCAATGGCTTTGTCGAGTACGGCTTTTGCTTCGGCCGACAGAACTACCCGCTTGTCTGTCAAGGTTTCCGACACAAGGTTTTCTTGGCCCGAAAACAATTTGTAAACATAACGTTCGCTGTCAGTGCGTGCATCTTCATAAGTGGAACCGAATCGGTTTGCATCGGCCAATTCCATTATGCGCTGTTTCGACATAAAGAAAAACTCGTTTTTGATATTCCATTTTTTGCCTTTGTACTCAATATTGCGCAAAGATGATTGGTTGGATTTTAACTCAAACAGTGCATAAATGATTGAATCACTGACGTATTCACTCCACTTTATATGATGCTCATTTGGAGCAAAATATTCATCAGTATTAATATGCCAAACGCATTCGATTAACCGACGAGCGGAAAATGCTGCTAAAACACGTTCGAAATTTTCTGGCAAAATAGAAAGCCCATTCGAGTTTGTGCTGTCACTAGAAGAAAACAATGATACCTTTTGGCCATTCTGCATAACATTGTTACCCATATTTGAATAACAACCAAGGGCATTTGCGGCGATTTTTGTTTTGCAATTCTTTCCTTCTTTTAAAACAATACCACTTGAAAATGTGGGTTTTTCAATAGTTTCAACTTTTTTAATAGGTTCTTTTATCCAAGTCTTCAGTGATTTTTTGTTGTCATCAAGGTTATACAGCGTTTTGGCTCCTATAATACTGACACAACCATTTTCCTCTGCTAATAACGAATATGGAAACTCAATTTTGTTTTCGGTTATACCATTTTTCCAAATGCTTAATGATATTGCCCACGAATCTGAAACATCAGAAAAATTGGATGCATCAAATTGACACGCTGTTTTAAATGAAAAATTATTTAAGAATAGTTTTCTAAATTTATCATAACCACTACCGCAAACAAGTATCGTTGGACTGTACAAACATATATTGCAGACTGACAATTTATAGTCATTTTTTATTTTCATAATTCTATATAAAAATTGTGAAAACAAATTGTTGACGGAGTTCCCCAATTTATAATTCAACATTTCTTTGTAAATTGTTGATGTTGTGGTGCCTTTTCCTTTTGTTCCTCCACCGCTTCCAAAATCATTGCTTGATGTTCCGTATGGTGGATTTATAAAAAACAAAATAGGTTTATTCTCTTTCAATGCGTTCAATAATCCTTGTGGAACCTTTGTACCATACAAATTTGGTTCGATTGGGTCATTCAAAAAATCCATTTGGAATTTCGTGGCTTCACGATTATAGTGTTCTCCCATTTGTAATTCCGAATCCATTAGTGTGCTGGCGTACAACTCTTTAAACCTATAATCGCGCGTCAGATTTCCTGTTCCCCAACAACAATCCCAAACCACATACTTTTCCTTCCAGTCTTCACCAAATTGTTCGCAAAGCATCTTGTGTGCATAATCGACAAACGGCGTTGGAGTAAAGAAATCACCACTTTTGCGGCGAGATGTATCCTCAATTAAGCGGTCGGCAATTTCAGTGAATTTACTCCGTTCGGTCATCGAGTAATCACGTTTGAAGTAACCGAAAAACGAATTGTAGGCGCTGGCGTTAATTGAAATTTTTTTGCCATTCGCCATAAGAATGGAAGGATTTGTTGGGTTTTGAAAATAGTTTTCTCGATCAGATATTGAACCTATAAAAGCCGCAACCAACTCCTCCGACTTCCCTTTGCTTTGATTATTGACTACATTTTTAACGAAATAATCGTAAATGGGTAAGAT
The DNA here is from genome assembly GCA_017474765.1 of Salinivirgaceae bacterium. Lineage (GTDB taxonomy): Bacteria > Bacteroidota > Bacteroidia > Bacteroidales > SZUA-534 > RUG13583. Next base: position 30,664 of record JAFVGW010000012.1, read on the forward strand.
ATTGTGTATGGTAATACGAACTAAACGCTGGACATTATCAGCCAAAGCAATTATCTGTTCCGCCACATCTTTGAACGAGAATGCATCGTTCACATCATAAACAAATGGCACAATGTCGGTATCGTTAGCAATTTTCAATACTAACTCGGGATTGTTTGCGGCTGCTTCTGATGGTGCTTTGGTCCAATCAACTTGTTCGTCAAGATATTTGGCAAGACTATTAGTATGGAGAACAAAACATTCATTTACATCCCCAACCATTACCACGTTGGGTAAAATCTCACCTGACTGTTCGAAACGTTGCATGTAAAAAAGCACTTGAACTAGCACTTTTGCACGTGACGCAGGAATATTAAGTTTCTCATCAAACTTATACTCGACTAGTAGTCTAAGGCGTTTATTTGAATCAGTGTATGTGTCGATAAAACTATCGCACTCGTGTGGGTGTTTGATTTCGACTGTGTTGAAGTATTTTTTTAGCCCTAAATTGTAGGTTTCTTCCACATCTTTTTCGACAGTGGCATTGTGGATTTGGTCGTAAAATTTACTCTTGCTCATTGTGTTTGATAGTTTAGTCGGCACCAACTACCAACACAAATCATTGAACCAGAAAAAGAAAGGCGTCGGCCTCTCTACTCACGTTCACGGGGAAGTCCGCTAAGAAACCCCGCCCTACAATCATAGATATTACCCACGCCGAAACGTGAGCATTTATCTTAAAACATTGTAGGTGAGCATCACTAATGGGCTATCCCGTGAACATTATTATCCGATTCGTAAGAAAATCAGTTTAGCGGACTTTTTTCTTTTGAACGTGAATAATAGATAATGCCTTGTATGTTAAGTATTTAAATTAAATTTTCTTTTCCCGTATATTGTACGTTTTTAAAGTGTTTCAAAAATCAATTCAAAAATATGCGTTTGAAATTAAAAGACAAATCAGAATTAATATGCGTGCAAACAAAACAACGGGGTAAACCATCTCAATCAAATTTGCGTATCTTGCACCCGCTTTTTAGGGAAAGGCTATGCTGAAACAGAGTTTACAACAGAAACTGATTCAAAAACTGTCGCCGCAGCAGATACAGGTCATCCGTCTGCTGGAGGTGCCCGTCATGCAACTCGACCAGCGTATCAAGAGCGAGATGGAGGAGAATCCCGCGCTTGAGGAGGCTGAGTTTGAGGGGCGTACTGAAGGCGAGGAGCCGCTGCCCGAGGAGCCGAAGGACCAGGACGAACTGTCGATGGAGGGCTACCTGAACGACGATGACTACATTCCGTCGTACAAACTGCGCGCCAACAACTACTCGCCCGACGACGAGGTGCGCGAAACGCCGCTCTCGCAGGGCCCAACCTTCCACGAGAGCCTGATGAACCAGCTGGGCCTTCACAAGATGAGCGAACGCCAGCACAAGCTTGCCGAATATATAATAGGTAACATCGACGACGACGGCTATCTGCGCCGCGAACTTGAGTCGATTTCCGACGATTTGGCCTTCTCGCAAAACATTGAGGCCTCGGAAACCGAATTGCGCGAGGTGCTGAACATCATTCAGAATTTCGACCCAGCGGGGGTGGGTGCGCTCACTCTTCAAGAGTGTCTGCTGCTGCAACTCAAGCGCCGCAACCAGCAGTCGGAAACGGTGCAACTTGCCACCAAAATAATCGAGAAATGCTTCACCGAATTCTCGAAAAAGCACTACGACAAGATTCTGGCCCGCACTGGCGCCACCGAGCAGCAGCTGAAAGAGGCTCTTGACGAGATTCTGCGGCTCAATCCCAAACCAGGCGGCGGATACTCGAATCCGCAGGAGCGCACGCTTCAGCCCATCACTCCCGATTTTGTGCTCGAGAACCACGACGGCATTCTCGAGGTGTCGCTCAACGAGTTCAACACGCCCAATCTGCGCGTCAGCCCCACCTACACCAATATGCTTGAGCAGTTGGCAGTGAAGAACAAACGCACCACTCAGGACCGCGACACCATCAATTTTGTAAAGCAGAAAATTGATTCGGCAAAGTGGTTCATCGATGCCATACAGCAGCGCAAAATCACCCTGCTCTCGACAATGCAGGCCATTGTCAACTATCAGCGCGACTACTTTTTGGACGGCGACGACAAGAAACTGCGCCCGATGATTCTGAACGACATTGCCGACATCACAGGCCTCGATGTGAGCACCATCTCGCGCGTGGCCAACAGCAAGTTTATACAGACCGATTTCGGCATTTTCCCGCTCAAATGGTTCTTCTCTGACTCAATCAAAACCGACAGCGGCGAGGAAGTATCGTCGCGCGAGGTGAAGAGCATTCTGAAGGATGCCGTTGAGGGCGAGGACAAGCGCAACCCGCTCAACGACGACGCTCTGGCCGCCATTCTCAAGGAGAAAGGCTATCAGGTGGCCCGCCGCACAGTGGCCAAGTACCGCGAAAAAATGGGCATTCCCGTTGCCCGGATGCGGAAAGAGTTGTAGGGAAAAACTCACTCCGGATACGATTTTTGTTTTTTTCGAGAATGTGATTGTTGTTGATAAATTCAAAAACATTTCCGAATTTTGCGGTTCAATTAGATTTTTGAGCTCAAGGCCAAGCACCTAATTCAGTGAAATTTATACTTTTTTAATAACATTTAATTTTTTATCTATGAGGAAAATACCTTTACTATTATGCCTATTGGCGGCAGCGTTTGTCACTTTGGCAGCACAATCACTTCTTTCGCTTTCTGTTACGGTTCAAGGCGACGGCGAAGTTGTCAAGTACCTTGACGGCGAAGAAACTGAAGAAACACAATTCTCCTATGGAACAACAATTGAACTTGAGGCAATCCCTGCCGAGGGAAGTTTTTTTGTTCAGTGGAACGATGGCTCGAATACAAGTTTCTTTAAAACAATTGATATTGAAGCAGACATTACCACTTGTTCGGCTGAATTCCATAAATTGGATACTGTTAAAACGGGAGTAAACACTGTTTTAGCAACATACGCAAGCTACCAATATGAGGGAGCCAAAGGCGGAGCTAAAGATGAAGAGGACGAAGAGGAAGACGACTTGGACGATGATGACGTTGATCCTGAGGAACCAGACGATCCTGAGGAACTAGATGAACCTGAAGGAGGATTTGAAGGCACGCCCAACCCCAACTGCGTATTCATCCCCACGGAGGATGGCACATACTCATTTTATACTGTAGGCGATGCTGATACCTATGGTGTGCTCTTTAATTCTGATATGGAGGGTTTGGAATTTGACGATGATGCAGGCGATGATCTTAATTTCAAATTCAGCTATTATTTGGAGGCAGATGAGACCTACTACATTAGCGCAGGATTCTTGGATGAGAATATTGTCGGTGATATAGAGTTGCACATTGTGCACATTGATGAAGTCCCGTCAACCATTACCGTTTCGGCTGAAGGCAACGGCCATGTTGGTATTTTGCTTAATGGTGTATCAACTAATGAAACAGTATTCGACTATGGTACTAAACTTGTTCTCTGCGCCAAACCGAACACAAACAACTTCTTTGTACAGTGGAACGAGGAGTCAACCGATTTGGAATACAATATCACTGTGGAACGCGACAGTAATTATGTAGGCAAATTCCATGAAATACAGAAAGTTGTCAAAGGTCAGAACACTGTTTTGGCAACCTACGGAAAAAGCTATACAATTGAAGGTGGTGGTGTTAAAGATTCTTCGAAAGAAGAGGAAGATGAGGAGGAAGAAATAGAGGAGCCAGAAGATCCTGAAGAGGGGGAATACGGAATAGGCACTCCCAATCCGAATTGTGTGTTCATTCCTGAAGTGTCGGGCGAATACGATATTTTCACCGAGGGTGATGAAGACACATACGGTGTATTGTTCGATTCTGATATGAATCATCTGGCATGGAACGATGATTTTTCCAGAGGCAATAATTTCAGTTTCACTTATGAGTTGTCTGCAGGTGAAACCTACTATATCAGCGCAGGTTTTTACAATAAAGACACAGTTGGTGATATCACTTTGCAGATTAAGGCTCCTGTAACCATCGCAGTAACTGCAGATGAGGAGCAAGGCTCAGTTTCGGGCGGCGGCACATTTCCATATGGTGAAAGTGTGACTGTTGTGGCTACAGCAGTCAGCAATGAATATGAATTCCTCCGCTGGAGTGACGGCAGCACTAGTGCAGAGTACACCTTCATAGCACTTGAAGATAAAGAATTAGAAGCCATCTTCAAACCTGTTGGGGCTAAGGTTTATACCATCACGGCTGAAGCCAATGATGATGAAATGGGAACAGTAACGGGCAGTTCGCAGTATTTTGAAGGCGAAACAGCTGTACTCACAGCATCACCAACTCTGCATCACCACTTTGTAAAGTGGGGTGACGATGAGGGTGAAAACCCGCGCAATGTACTTGTAAGCAGCGATTCGATTTTCGAGGCAAAGTTCGCCATCGACCAACACCAGCTCACAGTTCTGGCCCAGAACGGCACATCATCGATTACCACGCCCACCATGTTTGATTGGGGAGAGAGTGTGGAGATTTCAGTTTCGGCCAACGAGCACTGTCACTTTGTTAAGTGGAGCGATGGTGTTGAACAAGAGGTTCGTTCGATTACTATTTTGAGCGACACCATTGTTACCGCCATCTGTGAGATTGACACTTACACTGTTAATGTCGAGTTGGAAAATGGCACGGTAAACGGTGCCGAGGCCGGTGAGTACGCTTGGAACACAACGTTAACTCTCGAAGCTGTGGCCGAAGAGCATTATCACTTTATTAAATGGAACGATGATCTGACAACCAATCCGCGTGAGGTTACAATTACGATGGACACCACTCTCTATGCTGAATTCGCCATTGACACATTCAATGTGACAATGGCTGAGACAGTTGAGCATGGTTTGGTTAACGGCCTCGGCGAGTATGTCTACGGTGCTGAGGTATCGTTTGAGGCTGTGGCTGACGAGGACTACAAGTTTGTCCGCTGGACAGGCTGGACTGCCAGCGACAACACTGTGAATCCGCTCGTATTTACTGTTGAGGAGGACGTGGTTCTGGAGCCGCTCTTCATTGATGCAAACAAAGACCTCTTCAAAGTTACTGTAAATGCCACTGACGGTGGTACTGTAACTGGTGGAGGCGAATACCTCACTGGCGACAAGGCAAAACTGACAGCCGTCGCCGACGAGGGTTATCGTTTTGTTCGCTGGAGCGATGTCAACAATAATGCGGTAACCCGTGAAATCGAGGTTACAAGAGACACAACAATAACCGCCAGGTTTAGCCCAAGATCTTACGAGGTTAAGGTAATTGCAGGTACCCATGGCACTGTCACTGGCGGTCAGGATTATGCCTACAACACAAGAGCAACCATCACCGCAATACCTGATAAAGGTTATCACTTTGTTAAATGGAACGATGGCGACACTAACGCCGAGCGCATATTTGTTGTTACGAAGGATGAAGAGTTTACTGCAGAGTTCGCTATCAACAACTATACAATTGCTGCTACAGCAGTTGCTAATGGTACAGTTGAAGGAGATGGTAAATTCGATTACGGCGCAGAGGTTACTCTTACCGCAACTGCCGCCGCCGGTTACCACTTTGTAAAATGGAGCAACAACGAGACGGCCAATCCGTACAAATTTGCTGCTGAAAGCGATCTTACACTCACAGCAGAGTTCGCAATCAACACTTACGAGGTTACTGCTACTGCGGCCAACGGTACGGTTGAGGGTACAGGAACTTACAACCACGGCGCAGAGGCAACTCTCACCGCAACAGCTGCTGAAGGCTACAGCTTCGTTAAATGGAGCGACGGCGTAACCGATGCAACGCGCAAGGTGACTGTGACAAGCGCTCTGGCATTCACCGCCGAGTTTGCAATCAACTCATACGATGTTACTGCATCGGCCACCAATGGTGCTGTTGAGGGCGCAGGCAAATACAACTACGGCGCTGAGGCAACGCTCACCGCAGTGGCCAACAAGGGTTATCACTTTGTAAAATGGAGCGACGATGTTACCACCGAAACCCGCAAGGTAACTGTGAAAGGCAGCCAGTCGTTCACCGCCGTGTTCGCAGCCAACACTTACACTGTTGCTGTTACTGCTGAAGCCAACGGCACTGTCACTGGCGCAGGAACATACGAGTACGGCACAACAGCCACTATCGAGGCTAAAGCTAACGACGGCTTCCGCTTTGTTAAATGGAGTGATGGCGTAAAGACAGCCAAACGCACCGTTGAGGTTGTCAGCGACACAACACTGACAGCATCGTTCGCTGCCAGAACTTACGAGGTGGCAGCAGAGGCTCGGAATGGCAAGGTTGATGGACTGGGCACTTACAATAAGGGTGATGAGGTAACACTCACCGCTACGGCAAATCCAGGCTACCATTTTGTTAAATGGGTCGATGATACAACAGCCACCAACCCACGCACACTGATTGTGGCTGGTGACACAACAGTTACCGCTCTGTTCGAGAAAGAGGCTTATGTTGTCAAAGTCAATGAAAGATTAGGTAAAATCATAGCATCTTCAGGTACATTGGAGTTTGGCGCAACAATTACACTCACTGCAGTTCCTGATTCTGGCTACCACTTCGTAATGTGGAGCGACAGCGTACTCGACAACCCGCGTACTGTTACTCTTACGCTTGAGATGCTGAAGCTGGCAAACGAGAACGGTTTCGAATTCACCGCAATCTTCGAGAAGGATGAGGTTGAAATTGAGCCAGGTACAGCAATCGATGAGGCTGCAGCCAACGCAGTCAACATCTTCGCCTTTGGCAATACCATCGTGGTTGAAAACGCTGATTCTGACATCTTCGTCTACAACGCAATGGGCCGCCTGATTAACCGCACTGCCGCCGAAGCCGATCGCACCGAGATTCAGGTTAGTGGCAATGGTGTTTACATTGTGAAGACAGGCAACACAGCCAAGCGCGTGATGATTAATGATTGATGGTGAATCGGATAATTGTTGAACCCGTCAATCCGTTGTCCGGTTCAGCAACCGAAACCAGATAAAAACGAAAGGGGTGGAAGTTTTTCCGCCCCTTTGTTTTTTGTTGTTCCTCCTTTTTTACGCACAAAAAAAGGGAACCCGAAGATTTCCCTTTTAATTGTTTCCAGGCAAAACTGCCAGAGTCTTACTTCTTCTCGAATCCCACAGGATTATTCATTATCGGGAGTTGCTTGTCGCCGAGTCCCAGCAAAGCCTTGAGACCTTCAGTGTCGTGTGTTGCGCGCGGCACGGTGGCAAGCCCCACCGACTGGCAGTAGAGATTGATGTTCTCGCTGACAATGCCTGCATCAACACAGCCCATCATCTGGGCGTGGCTGTCCTGGCTACCGAATTTCTCAAAATCGATAACCATCAGCAGCGAAACGGGGCAGTCCATCACAAAATCCTGCTTGAACTGCTTGCCGCCTGCAATCAGTGAGCGGTGGTCGCCATCGGCCTTCTTCACAAGTTTGTTGTCCTTTGCAACGTACTCAAAGGCGCCGTTTGGGGTGAAGACGAAAAGGCGAATTTCCTGCTTGTTCATCGCTGTCGGGGCGGTGATGTGCTGAGCGTCGCGCGACTGTCCGCAGGCAGCCCAGCACAGATTGCTCAACTGCTGGTTGGTCAGTTCCTTATTGGTGAAACTGCGAACCGAGTGGCGTGTTTTCAAGGCTTCGATGGTCGAAGTTGATGGTTGCGAGAAATCGGGAGCTGGCAGATTGATGTCCTGCGCGTTGGTCACCGCCACGGCTGCCACCGATGCGATTGAAAGAAGAATCTTCTTCATAGTTGTAGTGATTTAATTATTAACGAGTTTCAAAAATATTCTTTTCCCCATTAAATTGGTATGCTTATTAAAATAAATAGACCAATCTTTCTTTTATCTCTTTAAGATTTCTGTTTATCACGATGTGGAACGGCGAAGATTTCCCCGATTGGCCGCCCCGAAGGATTGAGAAAGTGAATTATAATTAGTATTTTTGATACCAATATGACTAATAAACTATCCATACGATTTTTCAAGGACCGCGAAGTTCGTGCCATTTGGAACGACGATGAAAGCAAGTGGTATTTCTCTGTGCTTGACATTATTGGCGCCATCAACGAGCAAGACGATTATCAAAAGAACCGTAATTATTGGAAGTATCTGAAAACGAAAATCCGAAAAGAATCGAGCGAGTTGGTTAGTGGCGCTAACCAACTGAATGGTGCCATCAATCGGATGAAACTCAAGGCGGCTGACGGAAAATCATATCTGACTGATGTCGTTGACCAGGCAGGCGTTGAGTTGTTGGCAAAAAAAATCCCCAACAACCGTGCAAACGAGTTTCTCGATTGGTTTACCTATAGCGACAACTCAATCGACGGTCAGAGCCGCAAGAAAGCCTATTCGCTGTGGGAGAGCAATCTGATTGCAGAAAACGAAGTCGGTACAGTAAAAGCACTGCAAAAAATCCACGCCTTTTTATTTGGCGGTTTGTATGATTTTGCTGGCAAAATACGCACAAAGACAATCTCGAAAGGCGGAACCTTGTTCTGCCGCGCCGAGTATCTGCCACAGAATCTGGAAATTATTGAGCAAATGCCGCAAACCACTTTCGACGAGATTGTGGACAAGTATGTGGAAATGAATATGGCCCACCCTTTTATGGAAGGCAACGGCCGCAGCACACGAATCTGGCTTGACATTATCTTCAAACAATCTCTGAAACAATGCGTTGACTGGAGCAAAATCGACAAGAAAGCCTACCTGAACGCTATGCACGCCAGCACAACCGACTCAAAGCCAATCAAATCCCTACTAAAACAAGCCCTTACCGACCAAATTACTGACCGTGAATTGTTTATGAAGGGAATTGATTATTCTTATTATTATGAGCAGACGGAATAAGAATGTGATTATGAACAAGATTCAGTTATCGAGTTTTTCTCGATAACTGCCGCTGACAGCAAAAACTACAGCATCACACATTAAGCCAAGTGGAAAAGGATTTTCTTGACAATATCAAGTCGTTGCCAACCAAGTAACTATGTCAGTGTGCTACGGTTGAAGAATTTCTGTGGGAAATCAGTGTTTTCTGTGTCATCTGTGCGAAAAAATGACAATCAAAAAAAGCGGAATCCCATTTCTGGGAATTCCGCTTTATCATAATCAGTCAATTTAGGCTCTCAACTCCTAAATCCTAACTCCTACTTTTTAAGGTACTCATCCATATTGGCTGCAGCCTTGCGGCCGTCGCCCATTGCAAGGATAACGGTTGCACCGCCGCGAACAATGTCGCCGCCTGCAAACACGTCCTTCACAGCCGACTGCATTGTCTCCTCACCGACAACGATTGTGCCCTTCTTCGAGATTTCCAGACCTTTGAAGTTGGTCGGAATAATCGGGTTTGGCGATACGCCAATGGCCACAATCACAAGGTCGGCGGGAATGGTTTCGGTTTTGCCCTCAACTGGCACTGGCGAACGGCGTCCCGAAGCATCGGGCTCACCCAACTCCATAACCTGCAGAACGGCTTCTTTCACGCGGCCGTTCTCGTCGCCGTGATACTCAAGCGGATTGTGCAGCACGTGGAAGTCGATACCCTCCTCCATTGCGTGGTGAACTTCCTCGGCACGGGCTGGCAGTTCGTCCAAGCCACGACGGTAAACCAAAGTAACGGTCTCGGCGCCCATACGTTTGGCGGTGCGGGCAGAGTCCATTGCGGTGTTGCCGCCGCCGCACACAACCACGTTCTTGCCTTTCAGCACGGGGGTGTCGAAGCCTTGTCCGCGGCCTGCGCCCATAAGGTTGATACGGGTCAGATACTCGTTCGACGACATCACGCCGATAAGGTTCTCGCCTGGAATATTCATAAAGCGCGGCAGACCTGCACCCGAGCCAACGAAAATGCCGTCGAAGCCCATCTCGTGCAGTTGCTCGTAACTGATTGTCTTTCCGACGATTGTGTTCGGTTGGAAATCAACGCCCATCTCGCGCAGAGTGTTGATTTCGGCATCAACCACGCTGTTTGGCAGACGGAACTCGGGAATGCCGTATTTCAGCACGCCGCCAATCTCGTGAAGTGCCTCAAACACTGTCACATCGTAGCCCAACTTAATCATATCGGCGGCAAAAGCCAAAGCCGACGGACCTGAACCAACGGTGCAGACCTTCTTGCCGTTTTTCGGGGCGCACTTCGGGGCTTTCATCTTGCCCGACTCACGCTCGTAGTCGGCGGCGAAGCGTTCCAAATAGCCAATAGCCACTGGTTTCTGCTTCATTTTCAGTTTTATACAGTTGCCTTCGCACTGTTTTTCCTGCGGGCAGACACGTCCGCAGACGGCAGGCAGACTCGACGTCAGTTTGATTGTGGCAATGGCGCCCTCAAAATCCTCGTTTTCAATCTGTTTAACGAAAGTCGGGATATTGATTCCAACTGGGCAGCCCTTCATACACGACGGGTCGGCGCAGTCAAGGCAGCGTCGCGCTTCGGCCACAGCCATCTCTTTTGTCAGGCCCTGCTGAACCTCTTCGGTGAAGGTTGTCACACGGTATTCGGGTGTCAGTTCGGGCATTTTCACGCGTTCGAGAGCGCCGCGGTCTTTGGGGCTCATCTTCTTGCGCAACTCATCACGCCACGGCTCGTTGCGCAGAGCCAATATTTCTTCTTTTGTCATAGTCGTAATTATTTAGTGAATTCTGCAAGCGCTGCGGTCTCTTCGGCCTTGTAGGCGCGCATACGTGTCATAACCTCGTCGAAATCAATCTTGTGGGCATCGAACTCGGGACCGTCGACGCAGACGAACCGTGTCTTGCCATCGACCGTCACGCGGCAGGCGCCGCACATTCCTGTGCCGTCAACCATAATGGTGTTCAGGCTGGCAACGGTCGGAATCTCGTATTTCTTGGTTGTCAGCGAAGCGAATTTCATCATAATGGTCGGACCAATGACTATCGCCTTGTCAATCTTTTCTTTAGCGATTGCTTTTTCCATACCAACGGTGACGTTACCTTGCTCGCCGTATGAGCCGTCGTCGGTCATAATTATCACTTCGTCAGACCATTTACGCATCTGGTCCTCAAGAATGATAAGGTCTTTCGAACGGGCGGCAAGAATGGAAATCACGCGGTTTCCTGCCTTCTTCATTGCCTCAACAATAGGCAGAAGCGGTGCCACACCAACGCCACCGCCGCAAGCGAGCACGGTTCCGAAGTTCTCGATTTCGGTGGCGCGGCCGAGCGGTCCGACAAGGTCGGTCACGTAGTCGCCGACGTTCAGGTCGGTGAGCTTGCGCGACGACACGCCAATGCGCTGCACAACCAAATCGATAGTGCCTTTTTCGATATTGGCGTCGCTGATAGTGAGCGGGATACGCTCGCCTTTGTCGCCAATTTTAACTATCACAAAATTGCCCGCCTTGCGCGATTTGGCAATCAGGGGGGCCTCAATCTCGAGCCTTACTACATTTTCAGAGAAGTACTCTTTTGCAACAATCTTGTTCACTTAAAAATGCTTTTTATTGATTATCATCAATTTGCCGATAAACGGCGTTGCTTATTACACAAAAGTGGGCAAATGTATTAAACAAATTCGATTCGCGCGGCGCAAAAGCCGACGGGGCGTTCCCTTTAGCGGTCGGCGGTGCGGCTTTCTTGTTGTGTTTCAAAGCGAAACGCGGGTGTTAAGTAATTTGCGTAAAATAATCGAAGGCGCACAACTTATTAAAAAATAAAACGGCCATTTTTTGGAACACACAATTATATTTGTAGTTCGACAAAAAACATTTGCTATGGACGAGAACAACAAGTCGGCCGCAGGAAAGGCTGACGAGAAAGCCGTTGAGGCTCAGACCACTGCTGACAACGCGACTGGCACCGACAGCGAGTCGGCCACATCAAAGAAAAAGGAACGCAAATCGGTTCCTAAAGTGCTGGTTGGGTGCTTTTTATGGCTCGTCGGGATTGTTTTGCTGGTTGTGGTGGGGCTTGTGCTTGTTGCCGAATTTGCCCATGACAAGGTGGTGAAAATGGCCTTGCCGTCGGTGCAGAACATCCTTAACGCGCCCGTCGATATTGAGCAGACGTCGCTTTCGTTCATCCGCTCGTTCCCATACGCAACGCTCGAACTCAACGGCGTTTACCTCGGTTCGGTATTCAAAACCAACACCAAAGCCGACTCGCTTGTCTATGTCGAAAAGGTTTATGTGTCGCTCAAAACCGAGCCTCTGAAAAACGGCAAGATTGAGATAACTGAAGTGGAGTTCAAGGGCGCCACAATCAAGTATCTTGTTGATAAAGAGGGCGCTACAAGTTATGATTTTCTGATGTCGACCGACACCACGCCAAAGGTTACCGACACATCGTCGATGGGCCTTGTTATAGACCTTGAAAAGTTGACAATCAGCGATATAACTCTGATTTACGACGACCGCAAACTTGGTGCCCACGCCAAAGCCTACATCCCGAAGATTACGGCGAAAGGTGCGCTGTCCGACAGTCTGATTCAGGCGCAAATAAAAGGAAGCGTGCAAGTTACCGAGGTTGATTACGACTCAACCAACGCCAACCAACTGCAGATGGCCGAACTGAAAATCGATGTCGATTATGTGGGTGAGGACATCACCGTCAACGATGTGTCGCTCTCGCTCGACGACATTATAATAGCCATCAGCGGCTCGGCGAAGATAACCGACAGCATCTACACCAACGTTCATGCCACCTGCGACAATGTTGACCTTTCCGATGTCATTAAATATGCGCCCGACGGCCTGCTCGACGAGTTTGGGGTGAAGAAGGTTGAGGGCAAGTTGCATTTTAGCGCCGATGTCAGCGGAAACATCAGTGACACAACTCGTTATCCGCACGTCGACGCCAATCTGGGATTCGACAAAGGCTTGGTTCTGATGGATGGTTATCCGCAGGTGAAAAACATTGGCATTGATGTTGACCTCACCACTGGCAAGCGCGACAATGACGCCACTATCGGTCTGAATCTGAAAGGTTTGCACTTCGATACCGACAAGAGTTCGGGAACTATAAAACTCACGGCTTCGAACATCAACCGCCCGCGCTACAACCTGAACGCCAATTTCCATGTCGATATGAGCGAGGTTGCACCATTCATTCCTGACAGCCTCGGAATCAGCAAATTAACAGGCTCCGTCGATGTCGGTGCCAACACAACAGGCGTCTATACTGGCAATGTTGACAACACTTTCATTGAGAAGGCTTTGCACAACACGTCAATCGTGGTGGGGCTCAACAAGTTATGCGTGGCAATGGACAGCGTGATTGCCGTCGATACGCTGAACATGAATATGGTATTCAAAAATTACGGCATAACCATCAATAATACAAACCTGAAGTTGCCCGACTATGGTATCTCGCTGGACGACTTCGGATTAGACGCAAAAATTGACGGCAGCATTTTCAATCTGAGCAAGACCACAGTTGATGTCAACAATCTGCACATCGGAATTGCTGATAGCAAGGTTGACATGACCGCAAAGGTGAGCAACCTTGAAATGCCAACCTACGAGGCCAGCGTTGGTATCGACCTCAAACTCAACGATTTCATAAACATGCTGCCCGACAGTCTTGCTTACTCGCTCGATGGCGGTGTGGCGGTCAATGTCAATTCGCACGGAACGGTCAATCTCGACTCCATCAGCACGCAGATGTACGACCTGATAATCAACAACACAGATGTCGGCGTCAGCCTTAACAGAATCGGTGCCGAAATGTACGACTCGATTGCCTCGTTCAGCGGCTTGGTCGGCAAAATCAAAATCGCCAACGACACAGTCTGTGTTGACAGCGTGAGCGTTGACTGGAAAGGGCTCACTTTGCACGTTGATTCAACTGTGGTTGAGAATGTTATGAAGATTTTTCTGCTCGAGCAGAACGCCAATAAACTGAAGGTTTTGACAAAAGTCTCGCTCGATGAGTTCGATTACGACTGGATTGAGAAAAATTTCCCGTCGAACGACTCAACCGCACAAGCCGAGGCTGAACCAGAAATTGAGCCAGAGCCGATTGCCGATGTCACAACCGACTCGCTTCCGCAGCCCGATTCGGTGGTTGCCGTTGACACCGCTCCGTACAGTTTCCTGGCGCTCGGCTACCCAGTCGAGGTGAAGGGAATGTTCAAACTCGGGCATCTGCAATATGGCAAATCGTCGATTGACACCGTATCAGCCAAATTCCTGCTGAACGACACGGTGGCAGTGGTTGAAAATCTGCGGCTTGGAGCCTTCAAGGGATCCATGAACGCCTCGGCGCGCGTCAAGTTCAAGAACGATTCGCTCATGAATATTTGGTTCCGCACCCACATCGACAAGATGGACTTGAAGCAATTGCTTGTTGAGTTCGACAACTTCGACCAAACCGACGTCACATCGGAAAACCTGAGCGGCCTGATGACCACCGACCTCGACGGCTATCTTGAAATGGTGAATGGCGACAGCGTATATTTTGATATGGTGCCAATCAAGGTGCTTGGCCGTTTGAAACTTGAAGAAGGCGCCATTGTGAATTTGGACATGTTGAAGAAACTTGATAAGGTTACAGGCATGAACGAATTGGACAACATTCAGTTCCAGACACTTGAAACGAGCCTGTTTGTCCGTCACGGCTCGCTGTTCCTGCCGCAGACCGACATAAAGACAACAGCCATGAACATGTCAGTTTTTGCAATGCAGGGAATGGCCAACAATAATTTCGAGTATCATCTCAAAATTTTCCCAGGCGAGATATTGTTCGGCAAGTGGAAGGGTGTGATGAAGAAACAGCAGCAGATGAAAGAGAACCTGGCCGACGAGGATAACATGAAGTCGTTCAATCTTTTGGCTTATGAGATTGACGGCGATTCAAAATACGGTTTCGACACCGAATCGCGCAAAAAGAAGATGCGTACCCGAATCAAGGTTCAGCAGCACCAACTTGAGTTGGGATTCAATCCGCGATTGGTCAAGTACAACACCGACGTGAAATTCCGTTAGGCGATGAAGCGGCGGATTTTGCTGGCGTTGGCTGCTCTGTTGGTGTGCGCTGCTGCGATTTTGGGGTGGTGGCTCGCAAACCGTGAACAGCGTCATTTGCGATTCCGCGAAACTGCAGTCGAGATTGCCGACAGCGAGTTTGATATTTGCCACGGCTCCGACACCGCGCGTCTAACTGTCTATATGTTTGCAAGTTACACCTGCCGTCATTGTCGAGCGTTTCTGAACATCGATTTGCCGAAACTGCAAAACCGCTATATCGACAACGGATTGGTGCGGTTGGTGATTAAACCTATCGATTTGTCGGAAAACCCCGATATGATGATGGCTCTACAACTGGCCGCATGTTTGAACCGCAACGGCAATGCCGACGACATACAGGAATTATTGCTTTCCGACCCTTTCGCGGTGTATAGCGACGAGTTCCGTCAGATGATTGACGATGTGGTCAACAGCAACCAGATATTGGCCGAATGCCTTCTGGCAGACGATTTTGAGTACATCAAAAAAAATAATCTGCTTTTTAGTGCAACAAGTTCAAAAGGAACACCTATATTTGTAGTTGCTGGTCATCTGTATGGCGGACGCCGCGATGTTGACCGCTTTTGTGAGATAATTGATTATGAGTTGGGAAGGATTAATTGATTACTAACTTAAAATGTATTGAGATGAAAAAGATTTTATTGCCAATAGCCTTGTTTGCAGTTTTAGGATTAACTGCATGTGGCGACGAAGAATTGGAGTCGTCTTGCGAGCGTGCTGACAAAACCGAGTCGTGTGATATTACAAAAGCAGAAATCTGCAGTGATGAGGAGACTGAAGAAGTTTACTATACTTATAATGGTAAGAAATATACCGATGTCGACGAACTGATTACGGCCATGTGCCCTAATCTGGCGGTTACTGACAAATATGAGATTCGCAAGCAACTGACTGCACAGTCGAAGCGTCTGATTGAGCGCATCCGCGTGAATGCTATCCGCGCCATCTAATAATTGGCAAACGAATGATAAGAGCCGGGCCGCAGTGTCCGGCTTTTTTATTTTGTACGTTTTTCACGGATTGTTTTGCCATCGTTAACTCAGGAAACAAAAAAATACGGCAGCTTTAACAAAAATGTACAATTTTTGTATATTTGGCTCGTATGCGGAAACGGGCATTCAGAGTTGATTTGCCATTTCTGTGATAACCTTAATATTTAAGCATATGAAGCTGACATACAAAGTGTTGCCAATCTTTATTGCATGTCTCGCAGTTGCGTGCACAAGCGAAAGCAAAAGACTGAAAGAGCAACAACTCAAGAACGCAATGACCATTGACAGCAGCGAATGTGAGGCAACAGTGAAGAAAATATTCTTCAATCTGCCGTCGCCAGTTGAAATTACACAGACACTTCTCAAAACCGAGGAGCCTTTTAACGGCGATATGCTGAACTCGGCCGACAACCTCGAAAAGTACAACACATCGAGCAGCCTGGCACTAAACTTCGGCATCTACGGCGCCGACCTTTGCTACTGCCGCGTTTACGACCAGTTGCAGGAGGCTATAAACTATCTGTCAGTAATTAAAAAAGTTACAGAGAAGTTGCAGATTCCCGAAGAGGAAGGTTCGGAAACCATCAACCGCATTGAGCAGAGCCTTGAGAACCGCGACTCCATCTTCTACATCATTTCAGACACTTACGCTCGCGCCGACAGCTATCTGAAAGAGAACGAGCGCGATATGACAGCATCGCTCATTCTGGCCGGAGCCTGGATTGAGGGAATGTATTTTGCAACAACCCTTGCTGCTCAGCCTGATGCAAAAGATGACATCATCAACAACATTGTTGACCAGAAATATACGGTGGCAAATCTTGTCAATTTGCTCAACACCTATAACGAAACACCTGAGGTTTCATCGTTGATTGATGATTTCAACAAGGTTCAGGACATCTACAACTCGATTGAAGTCACTTACGACAAATCTGTTGTTGTCAACACCGATCAGGAGGACCACGTGACCAGCATCGACGCTCCGGTGACGGTGAACATGACCAAGGAACAACTGAAGGAAATAGCCGACTTGATCAAGGGCATCAGAAGCAAAATAATTGGATAACACGTTAACGAAAATAGTTAGAAAGATGAAAAAGATAATAAGCGTTTTATCGGCTGTTGCACTTTGCCTGGCCGTAAACTTTGGTGCAGAAGCACAATGCAAGACATTTATAAAGAATGAATGCAAACCCAAACTTGCACCATACATCTACAACGGACAGATGAACAGCGCTGTTCTGAACCAGGGCGATATGGCCGAGTTGATGCTCACCTTCTACAGCAATCAGGACTATCGTATTGTGGTGTGCAACGATGGTTTGGGCGATGTGACTTTTCGCTTGCTAGACCTTCAAGGCAAGGAACTGTTCACCAATGCCGACCACAATTACACCGACACTTGGGACTTCTCGACCAACTCAACCCAACTGCTGACAGTTGAGGTGAGCGTTCCTGAGGCGACTACGGCTGAGGAATCCAAAAGCGGCTGTGTATCAATACTGGTAGGCTTCAAAGAGAAATAAAAACGTTAAAATCCGACTTTTAGGCGGACTTTAACGAAAAAACAGTATATTTGCTAACCGAAAGAGTTCCGCGTACCGCGGGATTCTTTTTGTTTTATATAATTTTTAAAAAAACATTGACATGGACAAAGTATCCTACATTACAAGCGAAGGGTTGAAAAAACTCGTGGCCGAAGTGGAGTATCTGAAATCAGTTGAGCGTCCGCGCATCTCGCAGGCTATTGCCGAGGCAAGAGACAAGGGCGACCTGTCGGAGAATGCGGAGTACGATGCCGCTAAAGAGGCTCAGGGCCTTTTGGAAATGAAAATATCGCAACTTGAGGCGAAAATCATAAACTCACGCGTCATCGACGAGTCGAAACTCGACTTCAGCAAGGTGCAAATCCTTTCGAAAGTGAAAATCAAGAACGTGGCCAACGGTGCCACAATGACCTACAGCATCGTTTCGGAAACCGAAGCAAACCTGAAGGAGTTCAAGATTTCGGTCAACACGCCGATTGCTCAGGGCCTGATGGGCCACAAGGTGGGCGATGTTGCCGAGGTGAAGGTTCCGAACGGAATTATGAAGTTCGAGATTGTTGAAATCGGTCCAATCTCTTGAGTTATGGCATCGATATTCACAAAAATCGTCAACGGCGAAATCCCCTGCTATAAGATAGCGGAGGACAAGGATTATTTTGCTTTTCTCGACATCAGCCCTGTGCAGAAAGGTCACGTGCTGGTGATTCCGAAGCAGGAGGTTGACTACATTTTCGACCTTGAACCTGCGGTTCTGGGCGGTCTGCATCAGTTTGCGCAGCGCGTGGCAAAGGCCATCCGCAAGGCCATTCCGTGCAAGAAGGTGGCTGTGGTGGTACTCGGACTCGAAGTGCCGCACGCTCACATCCATCTGATTCCGATGAACAGCGAGGCCGACGTGCGTTTCGACAAGAAGCAGGAACTGACAAAGGATGAGTTTGAGGCCATTGCCGAGAAAATCAGGAAAGAGTTTGAATAATATTTGAGTGGTAATAAACGCTGAACGCGGCTCGGAACAGGGCCGCGTTTTGTGTTTTTACGGCAACGGATTTTCGCACAAAAACGCTGGCAAAACCGATGTTTTTTTCTAAATTTGTAAGTGTCCGCAAAAAGCATAATTGATTGCGGCACACAGCATTACAATGGCGAAAAAGAGTGAACCGACATACGTGCCGCCGTTTACGGTGACAGACGAGATTACAACGCTTGTGGCTGATATTGCCGAAGCGGTAGGACATCTTACTGCCATTGCTGAGCAGCAGCCGACACCGCAACTGCGCAAACTGAATCGCATCAAGACAATTCAGTCATCGCTGGCCATTGAGAACAACACAATGACAATTGAGCAAGTGACCGCCATTTTGGAAGGGAAACGAGTGCTGGGGCCGCCAAACGAGATTCAGGAAGTGAAAAACGCAATTGACGCATACGAGTTGCTGCTGGAACTCAACCCCTACAAAGAAAAGGACCTGCTGCGCGCCCACAAACTGATGATGACCGACCTTGTGAGCGAAAACGGGCGTTACAGGCAAGGTGGCGTTGGGGTGTTCGATGGTGAAAAATGCATTCATCTGGCACCACCCGCGCAGCGAGTGCCTTTGCTTATGGCCGATTTGCTTCTGTGGGCGAAACAAACAAAAGTGCACCCGTTAATCAGTTCGTGCGTGTTCCATTACGAGTTTGAATTCATCCACCCATTTGCCGATGGCAACGGTCGCACAGGGCGGATGTGGCAAACTCTGCTGCTGATGCAGTGGAACCCTATTTTCGCCTGGATTCCCGTAGAAACCATTGTCAAAGAGCATCAGCACGATTACTACGCGGCCATTGCACAAAGTGACCGTGAGGCATCGAGCACACCATTCATCACATTTATGCTTGGCTGCCTGAAACAGGCAATAGACGAAATCAGAAAAAGTAACCAGAAAAGTAACCAGAAAAGTAACCAGAAAATAATTGATGCAATGACAGGGAATCCAATGGTTACCATACGAGAATTGCAAGAAATAACAGGGCTTTCAGAGAGCGGTGTGAAGAAGATAATCCGCCAACTCAGAGCCAATGGAACCATTCAGCGCATTGGCAGCGACAAAGGCGGGCATTGGATTGTCAACCACAACTGAACTGTTGAAACTGTTTGCCATTGCGTTGAAAAAACACCGATATTTGAGCAATTTTTACTCGTATGACACAAAACGAACAGACACAAGCCGCCGCTGCGTTTGCCGATTTTTGGGCGGGCAAGGGCGACGAGAAGCAGGAAACTTCGCGTTTCTGGATTGACTTGTTACAGAATGTTTTAGGCATTGACAATCCTGCAAAATACATTGAATTTGAAAAACGCGTGAAACTCTCGCACACGTCGTTTATCGATGCTTATATTCCTGATACAAAAGTTCTTATTGAACAGAAAGGTGCAAAGATTGACTTGCACAAAGCCTATGAGCAGAGCGACGGCAGTGTGCTGACGCCCTACGAGCAGGCCAAACGCTATGCCGATGAGATGCCCAACTCGCTGCGGCCGCGCTGGATTGTGGTTTGCAACTTTCAGGAGTTTTTGGTTTACGACCTTGAGAAACCTGGCAGCGACCCCGAACAAATTTTCTTAAAAGACCTTGAAAAAGAGCATTATCGGCTGCAATTCCTTGCCGATGCGCGCCACGATTATCTGCGCCGCGAGGAAGAACTCTCATTGCAGGCTGGCGTGCTGGTTGGCAAACTCTACGACGCGCTTATCAAGCAGTATATCAATCCGAAAGACGAGCAGAGCCTTCGCTCGCTCAACATTTTGTGCGTGCGGCTGGTGTTCTGCCTTTATGCCGAAGATGCGGGACTTTTCGCCACTCGCACGGCTTTCGAGGACTATATCCGCTCGTTTGCCATTGAAAACACGCGCGATGCTATCATAAAGTTGTTCAAGGCGTTAGACACCAAAATTGAGAACCGCGACCGCTACGACACAAAACTGCAGCCGTTCCCATACGTGAACGGCGGACTGTTTGCTGCGGAAAACATTGAAATACCGAACTTTACTGACGAAATTATTGATGTTCTTTGCGACCATTGCGCACCATTCAATTGGTCGGCAATTTCGCCAACCATTTTTGGCGCGGTGTTTGAGAGCACGCTGAACCCCGAAACGCGCCGCCGTGGCGGAATGCACTACACGAGCGTGCAGAACATTCACAAGGTGATTGACCCGCTGTTTATGGATGGGCTAAATGCTGAATTTGAAGCAATTATGGGTGGTGGTGCAGAGAAGCGGCGCGCCACGTCTCTACGCGAACGCGACCAAAAATTACAAGATTTCCAAAAGAAATTAGGTGCACTGCGTTTTCTCGACCCCGCCTGCGGCAGCGGCAACTTCCTGACAGAAACCTACGTATCGCTTCGGCGGTTGGAAAACAAAGTGATTTTTGCGCTTAACAGAAACGAACGCAAATTAGGTTTCGACGATTTTATCCACGTGAAAATCAACCAATTCTACGGCATTGAGATAAACGATTTTGCCGTGACAGTTGCCAAAACCGCATTGTGGATTGCCGAAAGCCAAATGATTCGCGAAACCGAAACCATTTTGAGCCAAAATATTGATTTTCTGCCACTAACCACAAACGCCTTTATTGTTGAAGGCAACGCCCTGCGTATGGATTGGGCCACACTGAAACCCATTGACACCGCCGCCGCACCCATTGGCGGCTTGTTCAGCGGTTTCACCACCGAAACCGACGGCCAAACGCACCATTACGACTATATCATTGGTAATCCGCCGTTTGTGGGGTATTCGTACCAAACAAAAGAGCAAAAAGATGATTTACAATTGATTATGCCCGATTTTGGTAGTAATATTGATTATGTAGGCGCGTGGTATAAAAAGGCTGCGGAATTGATAAACGGCACAAATACACGTTGCGCCCTTGTTTCAACAAACAGCATAACGCAAGGCGAGCAGGTGACGGCATTGTGGAAACCGTTGTTTGAAAAATACAAATTGCAGATAGATTTTGCGTGGCGTACATTCCGTTGGGATTCCGAATCGAACCAAAAGGCGCACGTGCATTGTGTGATTGTGGGATTCTCGTGCGCAAACGTAGGGACGTCGCGTGCGGCGTCCGAAAATGCCATTGTCGCAAACAATGCGGACGCGGCACGCCACGTCCCTACACGCCGCATTTTCAATGCCGATGGGACCGTTGTAAATGCCAAAAACATAAATGGTTATCTATTGGATGCACCGAATGTTTTTATTGAAAAAAGGACAAAACCCTTATGTGATGTGCCTGCTATGATTCGCGGTAGTTCACCAATTGATGATGGCAATTTGCTTCTTATAATTGAAGAAAAAGAAGAATATCTAAAACAAGAACCGCAAGGCGGAAAATACCTTCGACCGTTTATGATGGGTAAGGATTTTATCGACCGCAAGCCGCGTTGGTGTTTTTGGCTTATTGGCGCCAATCCTTCTGAATTACGCAAATGTCCAATTCTTTTGAAACGAATTGAAAATGTGCGTGATTTTCGGTTACAAAGCACCAAATCTGCAACAAAACAAATTGCTGACACACCTACAATATTTGGCGAAATGCGCCCTTGCGATAGTGATTATATAGCAATTCCTAAAGTTTCTTCAGAGCAAAGGCAATATATTCCAATTGAATATTTAAAAGCGGAAATAATTGCGGGTGACAAACTTTTCCAAATGCCTAATGCAAATCTTTACCATTTCGGTGTGCTGACAAGCAACGTTCAAATGGCGTGGATGCGTGCGGTTTGTGGAAGGTTAAAATCTGATTATAGTTACAGTAACACAATAGTTTACAACAATTTTGTGTGGCCTTCGGTAACCGAAACCGACCAATCGAAAATCGAACAAACCGCGCAAAAGATATTGGATGCCCGCGCCCTGTACCCCGATAGCAGTCTCGCCGACCTTTACGACGCCACGCTTATGCCCGTTGAATTGCGCCGCGCCCACCGCGCCAACGATGAGGCCGTTCTCGCCGCCTACGGCTGGCCGAAAGATTTGCAGGAATCGGAAATTGTTGAGCGGCTGTTTGGGCTATACGAGACGATGGTTAACAAATAATTGCAAATCGTTGATATTGTGCATTGTAGAAACACGTCTCTACGTGTTTTATGCCGCGTCCTGTCGGGCGGAGAAATACCGAAATCCGCCTAAAAGGCGGAACTAAACAAAAAGTTTCGCCTTTCAGGCGAGAACCAAACGATGGTATTTGCCGTAAGCCGCGCTACGCTTGCATACGGTTATGATTATTATCGCCTTACAGGCGTTTATATATCACTTAAAATTTCCCGCGCAGCGGCATCCGAAACCATTATCCGCTTGCGGATAAACTTCGGTTTGAATCGGATAAAATCGGTTAGAGCAAAAGCACCTGCGGGCAAAAATCAGTTATCGAGAAAAAACATCGGCTTACGCACTAACGACGGCAAATTGTTATACTTTTGGCGAAAAACCTACGAATGGCTGATTTGCAGACTATCAAGGCACCCATTAAGGCGGAAATGGACGAGTTTCAGCCCTTTTTCCACAATTTTCTGCGTAGCGGCACGCGCCTGCTCGACCTGCTGCTTTTCTACGTGCAGAAGCAGAAAGGCAAGCAAATCAGGCCGATGCTGGTGTTCTTGACGGCAAAACTCTACGGCACCGTCAACGAGCACACCTACCACGCCGCCGCGCTCATCGAACTGATGCACACGGCTTCGCTCGTGCACGACGATGTGGTTGACGAGTCGGACAAGCGGCGCGGATTCTGGTCGGTGAACGCCATCTGGAAGAACAAGGTGGCGGTGCTTCTGGGCGACTATCTGCTGGCCCGCGGCCTGCTGCTGGCGGTGAACAAAAGCGAGCATCGGCAACTCGAGATTGTGTCGCGCGCCGTTGAAGAGATGAGCGAAGGCGAACTGCTGCAAATTGAGAAGGCTCGGCATTTGAACATTGATAATCAGACATATTTCGATGTCATCCGCAAGAAAACGGCGGCGCTGATGATTGCCTGCACCACTGCTGGCGCCTGCTCGGTGGGCGCGGCCGAAGCCGATGTTGAGCGGATGGAACGGCTGGGCGAATACATTGGCATCGCCTTCCAAATTCGCGATGATTTATTTGATTATGAAGTAAATGGCATTTTCGGCAAGCCTGCGGGCAACGACCTTCGCGAACGCAAAATAACGCTTCCGCTGATTCACGCCCTGCAAAACAGCACGCCGAGCGAGCGCAGGCAAATGATAAAAATCCTGCGCCAAAAGGTGAAAACCGACGCCGACATCGACACGCTGATGAACTTTGTGCGCGGCCACGGCGGCATTGAGCACGCCCAAACGGTGATGGCCGATTACGTTGAAAAAGCGAAAGCGGTGCTGGCCGAAACGCCCGACAACGCGGCCCGCCAATCGCTTATCGACCTGATTGACTACACTATATCGCGAAAAAAATGAAACGTAATCTGATTATTGCCGCCGCTGTTTTGGTAGCCATCGCGCTGGCAAGTTATTTTGCCGAAACGTTCGCCGCCAAACTCATTGCGATGCTCGCTTTGGCGGCAGCGGCCGTTGTCGCCCTGCTGCTTCAGAAGCGGCAATGCAAGAAGTCACTCGAAAGGCAGGCAGTATATTTCGACCTGAAAACCAATCTGTTAAAAACATCGCTCGACCCGCATTTCCTATTCAACGCCATCAACTCGGTGTCGTACTCAATCCACAAAGACGACACGAACACGGCATCGGAAAACCTGGGCACGCTGTCGAAACTGATGCGCACATCGCTTGAAAACATCGGCAATTTCGGCCACGAATTGAGCACCGAAGTGAGTTTCATCAAGAACTATCTGGCGCTCGAAAAATTCAGGTTCAAAGAGCAGTTCGACTTCACTTTCAAGATGATGCCCTACGTGAACGATATGGCTAAAGTGCCGTCGTTCAGCATTTTCTGCCTTATCGAGAATGCTCTGAAGAAGGGTGTGCTGTCGCGGCAAGAACCTGGCCACATTGCCCTGACCATCGACGAAGACAAGAACAACAACACGCTGGTGGTGACCGTCTCGGACGACGGACTTTTCCGCAACCCAAAAACCGATGCCGACCAACCGCATAACGTAAAGGTACTCAACGAGTTGATTACTCGTTTGAATGCCATCAACGACCAAAAAATCACGATAAGCTATTCGGCTAAAGACAGGGTTGACGGCGAGCCGCGCGGATGCGTTGCTGAAATGCGTATTCCACTGGATTTCAGTTATTTGCTCAAACCATCGGTTGACTGAACAACCATCACTTGCCGCCCAACTCGGCATTTCAGGCACTGTTTTTTCTGGCAGTAGCAGTTGGCCAACTCAATGAGCGCCTGGCTCTCGAGCGCGCATTTGGCTTCGATTCCGAACTTTTCCCACTGGCTGATAATGGTGTTGCGCTCGGCGGGCACGTCTTCGAGCCACTGCAGGGCGCGGTCGGTGAGTTCGGTCTTGCCGATGCTCTTTCCGTAGTGGAACATAAACGGCACAAAAGCGTTGATAACGAGCAGATTGAGCGATGCGTCCCCCAAATTCTTGTCCTTCCGCGCCGACGGTTTGTCAAAAACATAATGCGTGAGCCAATAGTCGGAAACGCTTGTCGCGAAAAGGCGTTTTACATCGTCAACAGATTGGCACTCAATCATTTTCGACAGCAACGCCGACGATTTGCTGATGAGCGACGCCAACTGTGCAATGCGCACGGTGGGCAGATTGCCTGGTCGCATTCGGGCGAATTTCCACACGTGGCTCGGAATAGGCTCAAGCCGATATTTGATTTTCAGGTGGTTATACTCGCGGGCGAGCAGTTGCGTGTAGGCGTCGGCAGGCTCGGCGGGCAGCAGTCCCGCCTGACCGAAAAGCAGCGCTTCAACCTGCGTCAGGCTGTTTTTGTGGTGGGCAATCACGTTGAGCGGCAGCGACTGCGCCAACATCAGGAATGGCTGTGCATTTGTTTTAAAACCAAACGATTGCGCCACTGTGTAGTAGAACGATTCTTCCCAATTGTTCTGAGTGAGCCGCAGGTTTTCGGCAATGGCGGCCGTTTTGTTCTCAAGCCGCTCAACAGTCAGCGACTCGTACCACTGCTGCATCACAAACGGGTCGATATCAGCAATATATGATTGGCACGGCAGCCAACGGTCGGTGCGCATCAGGAACTGGTAGCGCTCAAGCAGCGGTTGCGGGCAGCGGATTTCGGTGACGGGAATGAGTTGCCCCGTCTGGCTGCGGATTTCGGCATCGTTCTGCCCCACCACGTGCAGCACCACGTTGTTGTAGTGGTCATCGGTCTGGTGGCGGTGCCGCAGCCAATCGCTCGAGCGCAGGTGAATCTCAACATTCCCCGCCCAAACAGTCTGCCCGATGCGGATGCGCGCGTTGAAGAAATCGGGACCCTGGTCGCGGTTGTGCAGTCCTGGATTCAGCACTTCGATAGTCTCGCCCGAGTAGAACTCAGTGAGCGGCATCTGATAAAGGCCGTTTTTCCAAAGGAAATGCAGGAAATCTTCGGACATCGGAAGTTTTAAGTTATAAGTTTTTGTAGGGGCAAGATAGGGAAAAAATGAACTACCGACATCAGACAAATGACGTCAAGCAATTCAAGAAATCGGCAAACGAAGAACGACAGCCGAAAGTCCCCTACTCAATCAGCCCTTCAGTTATTCACGCATTCACTCATTCAATCCTTCAATCCTTCGTCACAGGCGGATAATCCACATTGAAGTGCAGGCCGCGGCTCTCTTTGCGCTCTATGGCCTGACGCGTAACCAGATAGCCCACGTTTATCATATTGCGCAACTCGCAGATGTCGCGGGTGGCTTTGACGCGCTTGAAAAGGTCTTCGGTCTCTTCGTAGAGCAGGTCAAGGCGGTCCCAGGCGCGCTTTAGGCGCAGGTTGCTGCGCACAATGCCCACATAGGTGCTCATAATCTGTCCCACTTCTTTAACGTCTTGAGCGATAAGCACTTTCTCTTCGTTTGTCATCGTGCCTTCATCGTTCCATTCGGGAATCCGCTCGTTGAACGAGTATTCATCAATATGCTGCAGACTGTGTTTCGCGGCAGCGTCGGCATAAACCACCGCTTCAATCAACGAGTTGGAAGCCAAACGGTTGCCGCCGTGCAGACCTGTGCACGAGCACTCGCCCACGGCATACAGGCGGTGGATGCTTGAGCAGGCGTTCAAATCGACCTTGATGCCGCCGCACATATAGTGGGCGCAAGGCGCAACGGGGATGTACTGCTTGGTTATGTCGATGCCAATGCTCAGGCACTTGGCGTAGATGTTCGGGAAGTGGTGCTTGGTCTCTTCGGGGTCCTTGTGCGTCACATCAAGGCAGACGTGGTCCAGACCGTGAATTTTCATCTCCTTGTCGATGGCGCGGGCCACAATGTCGCGCGGTGCAAGGCTCAGGCGCTCGTCGTACTTGTGCATAAACTCTTCGCCGTTGGGCAGACGCAGAATGCCGCCGTAGCCACGCATTGCTTCGGTGATAAGGTAGGCGGGATGCGTCTCGCCAGGATGGAAGAGCGCCGTGGGGTGGAACTGCACAAACTCCATATCCTGCACCGTTCCCTTGGCGCGATAGACCATTGCAATACCGTCGCCCGTGGCGATGTTGGGGTTGGTGGTGGTGGCGTAGATTGAGCCGATTCCGCCAGTGGCCATCAGCGTGACGCGCGACAGATAGGTGTCGATTTTATTTGTCTCAGGATTAAGAATATACGCTCCGAAGCATTCAATGTCGGGTGTGCGGCGCGTTACTTCAACGCCCAGATGGTGCTGCGTGATAATCTCCACAGCAAAGTGATTTTCAAGCACATCGATGTTCGGATTCTGACGGACGGCTTCCATCAGCCCGCGCTGAATCTCGGCGCCAGTGTCGTCGGCGTGGTGAAGGATTCGGAATTCAGAGTGTCCGCCTTCGCGATGAAGGTCGAACTCGCCGCTGTCGGTGCGGTCGAAGTTGACGCCCCATTTCACCAGTTCGGCAATCTGCGACGGTGCGTTGCGCACCACCTGCTCCACGGCCTTGCGGTCGCTCAAATGGTCGCCGGCAATCATTGTGTCTTCAATGTGTTTCTCGAAATCGTCAACCTTAAGGTTGGTGACCGATGCAATGCCGCCCTGTGCTTTGGCAGTGTTGGCTTCGGCCAGAGTTGTCTTGCAAACCATTGCCACGCGGCCCTTGCCGGCGTTGGCCACTTTCAGCGCGTAACTCATTCCGGCCACGCCCGAACCAATTACCAAGAAATCGTATCTCTTTACCACTTTTGCAAATTTGATAACGGCGGCAAAAATAGAGAATTATGAGTTACAAGGTGCAATATACATGTGGGGTTTTAGTTTAAAGTGTGGTGATGTAGTTGCAACTTCTGTTGTTCACCTGCAATTATCGACCATTTTTATTCTTTGTTGCGGATTTACGACCCTTTAGTTTGTCCGTCAGCCATTTCTCGAGTGGCTGAATCCGGGTATCGTCAGTCATGAGTAAAAGCAGAATGCCAAGAAACGGAAGCCCGGGAACCTTATAGCGGACAAGCGCTCCAAGAACAGGTGTTGTCAGTCCGATGAGCACAAAAAGTATGACGATGAACGATGTGCAGCACCAAACTTCAGGTTGAGCCAGATTGCGTGGCTTGACAAAAACCAATGCCATAAGTAAAGCGATGATTATCAGCACGTTCTCAATGCTGGCACCAATCATTGTGAGTGAGCCGCCTTCAAAAATCGTTGGGCGAAGAAGCGCTCTTGCGAACGATGAGGGGGCATTCGCAGCAATATCGCGCAGTCCGTTTGTCAGTTCGGGCAATTGAATGTAACTGCCGACGGTCATGCTTTGGGCCATCATAATAAAGTCGTGCTGCTTATTGCAGATGACTTGAAAAAGGTCGATTTGAGTGATGAATTTCGAGAGCCATGCAATGCAGAAAATGCAGACGTGCATCGCCACAAATTTCAACAGAGCGGCTTTTGGTCTGCGTTTTATCCAGAAGAGTGCGGCCAGGCTTGGCAGTGCGGCCATCAGCACGTAGAATTTCGACATCATCATCAGCCATATACAAACCACAACGCCCACAATGTTGCTCAAATGAGGCTTTGCAAGCATATTGCGGTAGTTGTAGATGAACAGTCCGAAAGCAAAAATCAGAAATGACTCTTTTGTTGCGCCTGAGGTCCACAGCCAGACCGATGGAAAGAAGAAAACTGCCAGAAGAAGAAGTGATCGTTTGTGTGACAAATCGCGGGCGAAACTTTTGTATATAGCCCACAGCCCCACAAATCCGAGAAATCCGAATATCATGTTGTGGATGTGGAAGTTACCCATCGATATAAGGCAAAGAATGGCGTTGAGGCGGATAATGATGTGGTTGTCGTTCGGCAATCCGTAGTTGAACCCTTTCAGCCAGAAATTGCATGTGTCGTAGTATTGCATCAGGTGAGGCTCAGAACCGCCAATGCCGGTTATCATCCGCAGGTAGTCCGTCGGATTCTGAAACAGCACGTTATGAATAATCAGTCCGTCGTCGAAGTAATTGAAAATGTCGCATGCTGAACGGGGAGTGTAGAAGTAATTGTAAATGACGAAAAGAGTGAATCCGCCGGCAATTTTTGTAAGAAACACGGCAATCAGCCATTTTTTCTCAATCCCAGGAGCCTCAAAAAAATGCGATTTTTGGATTGCCCAGATGAGCAGCAACAGATAGATGAAATACAAAATCCAGCTCATAATTGTGGCAAATATAAGACTGGTAGGATAAAAAACGAGTGAGGGATGTTCACTGAACTATTTTTTCTTGAACATCTCAGTTTTGGTGTCGTAGTTTAGGAAATAATCGCCTGCAGGCAGTTTTGAAACATCAGCCTTGACTCCGACTCCCTTGTCCATCAGCGCACCTTTGTCGCTGTAAATTTCATACATGGTTTCGGCTGAGAATTTCACTTCGGTAAACGGCTTTACAAACGAATATGTAACTTCGGCCAGCATTGTGCGGTGCTTAAGTTCCTTGCCGTAGCGTGGTTTGCGTGTGTAGTCAATCTGCTTTACGCGGAAACGGTTGTAGCCTGAGTGCAGATTAACATCAGTGATGTAGGTGTGCGCGCCCGGCTTGCCGTCGCCCTCAATGGTGGCAACCTTTATCCATTTGTTCCAGCGGAACTGCTCAACAATAAACGGCAGCGAGCCGCTCTCGTTGGCTGTGGTGAATGTCAGTTTGTTGTTTTTATCGATTTTGATTGCTGTAACCGTGAATGTGCTTTGTGGTTTCAGCACTTCGGGATTGATGACCTTCGGCTCGCAACCATCTTTGTGCTTGATTATGATTTTCACGTCGTCGCCTTTTTTCAGCCCGGTGGCGGCCAAATCAATTTCAAAGGCGCTTGAATTGATGTCGTCAGACGTTGTGATGCCGTTAACTTTTATTTCGGTGACACAGAATCCTTCGCCGGAAGGGGCAAACGGATTCATAATGTATAAGTTTTTTTCCTGATAGATGCCTGACAGCACAATCTCGCCCGCCATACTGCCGGCGCAGACAAAGGTCAGTAATAGTGTTGACACCAGTTTTGCAATTCTATCCATTAGCATTCGTTTGAATTAGCAATCAAAACTAATAAAATAATTTCTAATGCAAATAATCGTGACTCACGTAATTGACCAAAGGACAAAAAAAATGGACTTGCGTATGATTGCACAAGTCCATTTCAGTTTTGTTATTTTTTGACGCTTAGTGGAATTTCGCTCAAGACCTTTCGGTAGTAGGCTTCAACCTCGTCCCATTTGTAGTATGGGGCGGTCTTGCTTTCGAGCGGCAGTTTCACTTCGTTCTCATTGAGCAGAACTTTCACCAGAATGTCTTTCGACTTGTCCGACTTGTAGAAAATCATCTGCAGGTTGCCGCCCATCGGAATGATTTTAAAGTCGCACCAAACCTTGTAAAGTTCCGCAAAATCAGTCACTTGAGCATTGCAGTCCTCAAGTCCCATAAGGCTTGCCAGCGGCATCAGACCAGTGTCGTGGCCAAAGCGCAGATTGGCTGAAACGCCGTTGCCAGCAATGGCGGCGTCGGCTTCGTCGAGGAAGTTGGTGAGCAGGTTGCGTGCACACCAGGCACCGCGAGAATCTGAGTAGGGGCAGGTGCTGAAGTTGGCATACCAGTAAACGTTGGTAACCTGCCAGTTGTCGAACATCTCCTCGTCTGTAAAGAAATCGGCGAAATCGAAATCAAGGTCATCGATGTTCTGCATGTTGCACTGAAGGTCGAACAGCTTGCGCATGAACTGATGAGCGTTCACCTTGGTGCGGACGTAGGCGGTATCAGAGAAGACCTGCTTGATGAGCCTTTCAGGATGAACAAGTGCGTGGTCGATGGCATCGTTTGCCTTGCGGAAACCGTCGGTGCGGTTCAGGTAGCGGGTAACAGAGTCGCGCTCTTCATTGTTGATATAGTGCATGATGCGCTTGCTCGACTCGGTGGTCACATTCAGTGTCGGACGCATGGCCTTCATCTTCTGCATAAAGGCGTCCATGCTGCATAGCACGCGGTGCGAAGTGGACGATTTGACAACAATCTTCGCATTGTCGGCAAACACTTCGGGGAACGAGTTCACCATGCGCTCGGCAATGCCCTGATGCTGATTGAAACCTGTTTGCGTAAGGTCGCCGGCACGGTTGATACCATCTTCGCAAAGGCGGTTGACGCAGTTGTAAAGGTCTTTTCCAGCATCGGTAAGAGCGTTGGCGTCGTTGGCCGATTTCATCATTCGCTGAAACATCTGATAGTCGAAACCCGAATAGTGGTAGCGCGAGCCGTGACGGCCGTAGTGGCTGATATAGAACGGCTTATAGCCCTTCGGCGCCGGTGTTTGCGGCTTGATTTCAGGCTGATAAACCATATTGTTGCCACCTGTTTTTTTCAGATTGGCAAGCATTTCTTCCTTTGTGGTTTGCGCCTGCAGTGTGGCAAAGCACAACACACCAATTACTGTAAGTGTTAAGCGGTTCATAGTTGTGTAAGATTTATTAGGAACAAATTAACAATTGAATTTTGAGAAAAGAAAATGTGCGGCCGAAATTATCGACAAGCGGGTACAGAGATATCGACAAACAGCGGAAAATGCCGCAGTTGAGCATGAAATTGCCGAAATAGGAGGTTTGCAAGCCCCGATTTTCATAACCCGCTGATTTGTTTTATATTTGCAGTCCGAATAAAATGTGCCTTGTAATGAAAAAACGCTTACTGCTTTTCTGTCTTATTATTGCCGGCATGGCAGCAGTGGCGCAATCGTCGGCAGATGCCGATATGAAACTTCTGGTAAACTACTGGCGGATGACTGAGAAGAACAAGGCCACATTCCGTAAGCAATACGAAGCTCGAACCGCAAAATGGGCTGAAGAGGAAATTCCCGCAAACTTTCACATTCCGCCCGAGCTCATCAGTTTCCGCAACGGCACAACCCGCTACTACGCGCTCTATAACGCCAAATACAAGATGGGTGTGGGATATGTGCCGTCTGATTTGGTGCCTCTCTACGAGCAGGAAGCCTGGCGGGCCTACAAGAAATATGGAATCAATGCTCCGGCGCTGAGCATTGTTTTGGCGCAGCAGTTCACCGAGTCGGCCTTCAATCCTTACATCAAGGGCGACCAGGGAATGAGCATCGGTCTGCCGCAACTCTACTACAAAACAGCACGTATGCTCTACCGTATCGACCGCGACACGTGGAAATCTTTTTTTGCCTTCAACCGTAACGGCGAGCACTATTTTCTCAGCAACCGCATGCAGGTGCGTTTCCCGTTTGAGTTTCTGCCAAATGTGAAAGGTTATGACGCCGAACACAAGCTCGACGGTTTGAGAAACTACAACGGCTATGGTGAGGACGCATTTATTTATGCTGAAAAGGTGATGGTGCGCAGCCTGATGTACGAAGAACTGTTTGCCAAATACAGAGCTGTTGAACTAGACTCGGCCAACTATCGCGAGAATCTGTTCGCCTTGATAAACCTGAGTCTTGTCAGCCGCGAATTGCCCGAACTACCCGAAACGGTTCTCGACCAAATGTTCAGAAACATTATTTCCGGCATCGATAACGGCCGTATTCGCAAATCGTTCACCGAGCGCTACTACGTGAATGTTCTTGAATCGAATCCGCTCAGCATCGACAATAAAGTGGCGTTCACTGTTCCGGCTACTGAGCAGGATTTCTACCTTTTGATTGAAGATGGTCACACATTGTACAGCTATTTTGCTGATAACCAGCAGATGCTCGATGTGATAAACAATCCACAGAACAGTCGCTACTACCTTTACTACAAGCAAGGCCGCAAGATTGTGAAAATCAGCAGTTACAATGGAGTGGGCAAGCACACCATTTTCTCGAACGTTAAACCTGGCGACAAAATCTTTGTGCCTGCCGGTACGGTCCTGAAATCATCCGATAGCAATCTGATGCTGATTATCAGGTAATAATGTCTGCCCCATCTGTAGGCTATTGCGAAAATTAAATCTTCGCAAAAGCCTGTTCCAAATCGGCAATAATGTCCTCAACATCCTCAATACCAACCGAGAAGCGGATAAGGTCGGGTTTGACACCGGCTTCAAGCAGTTGCTCGTCGGTGAGTTGGCGGTGGGTGTGGCTGGCGGGGTGAAGCACGCAGGTGCGGGCATCGGCCACGTGAGTTACAATGCAGGCCAGTTTCAGGCTGTCCATAAAGGTGATGGCCTTCTCGCGGCCGCCTTTAACGCCGAATGTCACAACTCCGCACGATTGGCCATTGGTAAACTGCTTCTGTGCCAACTCGTAGTACGGGCTCGACTTCAAACCTGAATAGTTAACCCAGGCCACTTTCGGGTTTTTCTCAAGATATTCGGCCACGGCCTGAGCGTTGGCGCAGTGGCGCGGCACACGAACGTGCAGAGTCTCAAGTCCCAGATTGAGCAGGAATGCGTTTTGCGGCGACTGAATCGAGCCAAGGTCGCGCATCAGTTGAGCGGTGGCTTTGGTGATGTAGGCGCCCTTGCCGAAAGCCTTGCTGTAGGCCAGTCCGTGGTACGACGGGTCGGGCTCGGTCAGACCAGGGAACTTGTCGCGGTGGGCTTCCCAGTCGAAGTTGCCGCTATCGACAATGCAGCCGCCCACGTTGGTTGCGTGGCCGTCCATATATTTGGTGGTTGCGTGAGTCACAATGTCGCAGCCGAACTCAAACGGACGGCAGTTGATTGGCGTTGGGAAGGTGTTGTCCACAATCAATGGAACGCCGTGCGAGTGGGCAATGCGCGCGAATTTCTCAATGTCGAGCACGCTCAAAACAGGATTGGCGATGGTCTCGCCGAACAGGCATTTGGTGTTCGGGCGGAAAGCCTTGCTGATTTCCTCTTCCGAAGCGTCGGGGTCAACAAATGTGCATTCGATGCCTAACTTCTTCATTGTCACGGCAAAAAGGTTGTATGTTCCGCCGTAGATGGTCGATGATGACACAAAGTGGTCGCCAGCCTCGCAAACGTTGAAAACAGCGTAGAAACTTGCCGCCTGACCCGACGATGTGAGCATTGCGGCCACACCGCCCTCAAGAGCACAGATTTTTGCCGCAACTGCGTCGTTTGTAGGGTTTTGCAGACGGGTGTAGAAGTAGCCCGATGCCTTCAGGTCGAACAAATCGGCCATCTGCTCGGTGTTGTCATACTTGAAAGTTGTGCTCTGATAGATGGGCAGCACACGCGGCTCGCCCTTTTTCGGTTTCCATCCCTCTTGCACGCAGATGGTACCCAGATTATGTTTCTTATTCATTATCAATTTATGTTTAGTTCGATATTTATTGTATCAATCGTTATTCGGCTCAACACCCTTATAACCAACGCAGTAGAACACATCATAGGCAGGCAGGCCTGCAACTTTGATGCTTCTCACCTTCTTCACTTCGCTGAAATAAGGCACAATCAGGTGGAACGGCGTGCTGCTGTTTAGGCGCGGTTTCACCAGAATGCCGTCTTTGCCAGTAAGTTGCTTTGTATCAAGCCCAACATAGCCAAAATGGTATGGTGTTTGGTCGATAATCTGCGGGCCGTAGATGGTATCGGTGCTGTAGAAACTGATTTTCGAAGCCGTTTTGTAGCCGTCGGTGGCAAAAACGAACGTGCCTGGATTGGCTGCATGGATTTCGGCCACTTCGTCAGCCAACTGTTTGGAATCGAGCCCCAAATCGTACTTTACGAAAGCCGACTGCGGCGCCAGCACAATATAATATATGCACACGGCGTAGAGCACTGATGTCGAAATCCAATGCCATTTCTGCCAGCGCATCTTAAGAAAACGCGCCATCAGCACAATTCCGCTTATATATGTAGGTATCAGCCAGTTGTATTTGACTTCGCCAAAAATCGATACAAGGTAGACACCCATGAAAATCGGCATAAAGAAGCAGAAAAGGAACCATATTTCGGGGTTTGTCTGGTTGGGTTTCGTGACTATTCGCCACAGATATTTGCCAAACAGCCACCACAACCCCACGAACAGCACTGGCATCAGGATAATTATCTGTGACAGAACAAATTGGAAGATATTCTGCGGGGTGTCGCTGTCGAACGGCTCAGCGCGCAGCACCGAATCGAGACGGAACGAAACAAATTCGTTTTGAGCATTCCAGATGAGAACAGGCAAGGCCAGCAGCAACATTATGCCTATTGCGATGTAGGGCCACGGCTTTGCAAGCAAATGGCGGTAGCGCCCCGAAAAGAGCAGAAAAAGCAGCAAGCCGGCAGGAAGACCGATAGCCGTGAACTTGCTGTCGAATGCCAGTCCCATAAAGAGACCGGCGTAAATCCAAAAGCGGTTCTCGCCGTTGAAGATTGCGCGATAGAGTGCCCAGATTGAAAGCGTCCAGAAGAGCGTCAGCACCACGTCGGGACAATTCTGCAGCGAGAGCGATGTTACAAGCATCGATGTGCAGAAAATGATCCAGGCCAAATATTTGCGGTCGCTGCGCAACACCTGCGACGCCAGCGCAAAAAATGCCAGTTGCGCCAGCAGCGTTATCAGAAACGACGCAAATTTGACAGCGAACATATTGTGACCGAACACTCTCATAAACAACCAGATGGTGTAGCCTACCAATGGCGGATGGTCGTAGTACGAGAGCGAAAGGTGGTCGGCATAATAGGCGAAGTACGATTCCTGTGGCGTCAGTCCGATGAACGGCATGAACGCTAACCGCAAGATGTTCAATACGATAACTATTACCAATGCTTTTTTCATACTTCGAGTTTTGCGGCGCTAAAGTACATAAATAAATGGAATTATGATGCAGAAATAGACTGGCTCACAGTTGGAGTGGATTATAATTGCGTAATAGGGTGAGTGAAAAGTGGTGATAAATATGTTAGATATATGCAATCGGTTGCCCAGCAATCAATCGCGCATTAGCGTTGTTTCTAGCGGTCTTTCACCACACTTTTTTGTCCGATTATCAAAAAAGCAAGAACCAGAGGTGTTAATAGAGCGTATATCGGAGGGCAAAAACATTTTATATAGGTATTTTTGCAACTTGAATTAGATTATGGAGGACAGATTATGAAAAGGTTAGCTTTGAATCACGGAAACAGAACGAAAAGTAATTCTAAATTATTGTGTCTTTTATGGTTGGCACTTGTGGGAATGGTTAGCAACCGAGCTTTTGCAGCAACCTACACCGTGGCGCAATCGGGTAACTGGACAGATGCGGCTACTTGGGATGGCACACAACCTGCCAATAGTATTAGCATAAATGAGGATATTACAATCAATGTTCCTGCGGATTGCGAATTAACAATTGACACGGATGTTCAAATATATTACAATAACCAGGACCAGGACCGCATAATCACATTAACAGGTGAAGGGCTTATTAAAATTGCAGGTGGCAAAACATTCACCCTGAAGAATGACCATGCAACAGGACAAAACGAAAAGAATAAAAACAAAGCTAATTTGCAATGCGACATAGAAATTGAGGAAGGCGGCACTCTCGAATTAGATGTGTTGAATGTGGCTTTTGACACAGACAACGGACACGATATAACAGGTCCTGGTACAATATATTTTTCTCGAACAGGAGCCTACAACAACAATAGGTGCCGTATACAAGTAAGCAACTTGACTAAGCCAATAACTGATTGTCAATTTTTATATGCTTCCACACCCCAGAAATTTACTTATGAAAATACTTGTTCTTACGTGTTGCCAGGAACATACTATGATATGGGCTCCCGTGCTTCAACAATGAATGTGTACGATAATGTAATAGTATCGCATAATAGTTACATAGAACCTGGGGGAATTACATATATTAGTAAAAGCAGCAATGCCCATATTTCTTTTAACACTTTATCCAATAATCAACCCGTAACTTTCAATGTTGATGTAACGTTGAACAGCATTGCAAATGTGTCTTCACTAACAATAGCTGATACTAACACATTAACAATTGCAGGCAACATAACGTGGAATAATAATTTTACCTTGCCTAAGAACCTTATAATTGCAGATGGAGGAAATCTCACAATAAATAATACCCCCACTTTGCCCGAGAACATTACAATTGAAAATGGCGGTACTCTTAATCTGACAGGCGGTGTAACTCTTACGAATAATATCACAATTGAAGAAGGCGGTATACTGAATTTAAGCGGCAATGTGAATCTCGGATGTGATATTGCAATTGCCAAAGATGGTGTACTGAATATGAGCGGTCAGTATATTTCTTTTGCCGCTACCGAGTTGTCTCAATATGCCAACATTACAGGTGAGGGAACTATAAAATTTTCCAAAACAAATGGTTCTGCCTTTATTAGTAATTTGACTAATTGTTTGAGTTGTGATACTGTAATATATCCTTCAAACCAAAGCATAATTTATGAGCCTTCGTGTACACATATGCTACCAGGTACATATTATAATGCAGAGGCTCGTGCAACTGAAATATACTTATGTGGTGATGTTACTGTCACAAATCAATATTGGAACAAACAAGGCATTGTTTTCAACGGCGAGGAAGGAACAACAATAACACTCAATTTTATTAATTCAGATGCAAATCGTACTCTCACTTTCAACATTGATGCAACAATCACCAATAATACGAACACCAATAACAGAATATCTGCAATAACAGTTACCGAT
The DNA here is from genome assembly GCA_017474765.1 of Salinivirgaceae bacterium. Taxonomy (GTDB): domain Bacteria; phylum Bacteroidota; class Bacteroidia; order Bacteroidales; family SZUA-534; genus RUG13583. Next base: position 68,404 of record JAFVGW010000012.1, read on the forward strand.
GGCAAAAAACTCACTTTTACGGGTAATACGGAAATAAACCCCAATCTTTCACTATTAGGTGACATTGAAATAGCCGCAGGTGCTACTTTAAGTTTAGGTGGCGAGCATATCTATTTTGCCAACGATGATTTCTCAAAAACCGCCAACATTACAGGTGCGGGAACTATAAAATTCTCAAAAAATGGTACTGCAAATGTTCATAGACTAACAAGTTGCATTGATGGCATAACCGCAACATATCAGTATAACCAGCGTGTAACTTACGACAACACTTGTATACGTATTATCCCTGGCACATACTACAATCTGACCATAGATAAGGCTGAAATGCCATTATGCGGTGATGTTACAGTAAACAATCAGTTCAGTGCGGCGCAAAATATGACATTAAGCTGCGAAGAAGGCAGAAATCCAACGTTGACTGTCGGCAATATCAATTATAATAACACCAACAGAAATTTGACTTTCAATGTGAACACAACAATCACCGACAATACCAATTATCAAAATAGAATCTCAGCAATAACTGTTGTCGAAGGCAAAAAAGTCACTTTCATAGGTAATACTAATATAAATACGAATGTTACTTTGGCTGGTGATATTGAGATTGCCGAAGGCGCCACTCTTAATTTAGGCGGTGAACATACATATTTTGCTACCGATGACCTGTTAACACAAAAAGCCAATATCATAGGTGATGGCAAAGTGGTGTTCACGAAAAACCCGTCGTCTCGCATTTGGCGGTTGACTGAATGCCAAAATTGTAAGTTTGAATATATAGGTACGGGACACGTGGTTTACGAAGGTACTTCTACGCACATACTACCAGGCACTTATAACAATCTGGAAGTGCGTGGCAACAGTAGTATAACCTTATGTGGTGATGTTACGGTAAATGGTTGGTACTGGAATAAACTCGGTATTGAATTTAATGGTGTAAGTGGCAATGAAAAGATTACACTCAACGAACTTAAAGGTGACAACAACAAATGGAACTATACATTTAATGTTGATGCCACTATAAACGGGCCATTTACTAATAGCATTATCAATCTGACAGTTGGCGATGGCAAAACCGTTGAAATAAACGGAAACGGAACCATAACAGGCGATTTGTATTTGGGTGCAAATTCCACACTCGCCATTGGCGAAAACAAAATACTGACACTCAATAGGGCTCTTAATGTTGAGAACAACGCCACCCTCACAGGCGAAGGCTCAGGCGGATACATTGCCTTCACTGCGGAGCACGCCATTAACGTCAAGGCTGGCAGCACGCTCACCATAAACGGCATTATCAGCAACAACAGCGCCGATATGACCTTGGGCGGTGCGTTCAACATTACTGATGGCAGTGATTTTTATCTAAGCTGTTCAACCGTCAACTTCACCCCAACCTCGGCACTCAGTGGCAGCGGTATACTCACTTTCAGCGCCAACCCGCTCACCATTGCCAGCCTCACAAGCTGCTTGGGCGACAATGTGGCGTTTGGTGAAACGGTTATCTACGCCGCCACTTCAACACGCATAATACCAGCCAAATATAACAACCTGACACTCAACACTGCCGATGGCAAAAACATAACCCTTTGCGGTTCCACCACGGTTGAAGGCACACTCACTTGGAACAACGGACGCATTGTGCTCGACGGCTGTAAGCTTGCACTAAATGGCCAGCCCGCAGTGGGAGCTGGCAGCGCCAACCACATGGTGCTTACCGACGATACAGGCCTGCTCACCTACAATATGACACATAATGAGAGCGCAAGCGGCAGCACTGTACACTTCTATGTAGGCTCGTACAACAGCCTGTCGAAAACCTACCTGTACGCACCTGTCGATATTGTAGGTATCAATGCCGATGCCGACTACACCGTGAGCATACGGACAGTGGGCACAGCCTTATCGGGCTTGGCTACCGACCTCAGACGCTACTGGGATATACAAACCACAGGCGATGCGGCTCTTGTGTCTGACGGCTCGCTGATTCTGCACTACGACGCAGCCGACGATAACCTGAACTACGGCCAGACACTTAATGCCGACAGCGAAGGCTACTGGCGCGCCTACAACGGAAGCACTCTTATCAACAACGGCAGCGTGGCAAGCCCCTACACAGGCAATGTGATAACAATCAGTGCAGCCGATATAAACGCAACTGAAGGCTTGGCCGACAACGACATAAACGGCATTTGGACAGCCGCCGAGTATCCAAAGATAACAACCCTCTACACCTTCTACAATGGTGCTTGGGACGATCCTAACGTTTGGACCACCGACCCAACAGGCAAAACACATATCAACACATTGGGTATATGGCCTAACAAATCGTATGACGCGGTGATTCTTGCCGAGCGCGAGGTTATCGGACTTGACGACCCTGCCAATAATGCAATAGCAGCCCGCACTGTGCAAATAGCCCGAGGTGGTATGCTCGATATTGGCACCCACACACCCGATTTCAACAATGTTTATGGAGAGGGAACACTCAGAATCGATGGCGATTTCCCCACGATTGGCGATTACAATGCCTTTGTATCGAAAGACGGCGGTACAACCGAGTTCTACGGTTCGGGACATACTGGCGAAATCAAGCATTTCGAGTATAACAACCTGATTTTGAATTACGACGACAACGCCACAAGAACATTCCCTAACGAAGAACGCAAACAGCTCAACATTAATGGTTATCTGACAATCAGCAAGGGTAAGATTAACTTCAGCAACACCCAGCAGGCCATTCACATTGGCAGCGACCTTAACATTTCCGCCAACGGTGGCATATATATATATCGTGGAACCCCAGGCGTTACCCATTACGACACCGTGCAGGTGGGTGGCAACTTTATCAATCGAGGCGAGTTTGTGCTGACACTTCGTGATTCGTATGGGCACGCCGAAGCATATAACGCCGAAGGCAGTTCGGGCCGTGGCGTACTGCGCTTTACGGGTGAGGAAAACGCCCGCTTTGAGTGCTACAACACCACCAAAATGGCGCAAATTCTGCTTGACAAGGGCACCGACCACAACTCAGTGCTGACGGTTTATTCTGATTCGTACGACCATTTCTCGCTTTGGGGCAAGGCTAAAGATGATTATGACGATGGTGAAGCGAATTTCCGTAACTATATATCCGACATAAGCAAATACACCAAACCCATAGGCTTGTGGCGGGGTACGATTGAGCTTACTGGCAAAATCAAAATAGAGTCGCTGTCGGAAGGAGGAAACAAGGATGGAATGATGTTCTACATTCCGCAAACCTCGGGTATGATTATCAACGGACCTGATGTGAAAGTCTATGTCAGAACCGACGATGGTCAGACAAAAGTGGGTTATGCCAACTTTATATCGGCAGGATATTTCAGAATCGAATCGGGCTTGCTCGATGCTCGTGCAGGTTCGGGTATATCGTTCCGTGGTACGGCCATTATGGAAATCAACGGCGGAACGGTGCGCTGCTCGCAGTTCCGTCCCGAGCAATCTGTATCCAACGGTATTGTTACCTATATACAGACAGGCGGAACATTTATAGTTGACGGTCAAGGCGGTGTTGATGCCACTATGCCAGCCTTCTATATGCCTTTTGCAGCCAACACATTCATTATGACAGGCGGAACAATTGATGTAAGAAATTCAGGACGAAGTGGAAACAATGGAAAGTCAACAAGTAATGGCGGTGCCTTTGTTGTTGGTTGCGACCCGCGGGTAAGCAGCATTACAGGCGGTGAGATTATTGTGAACACTGGACGCGCGTCGAGTGGAAATGTGAAATGTCGGGACGATTATCTTATTTCGTGCGCCATTCCTCTTTGGAATCTGACATTACGAAACGATAGCTTGTACTACGGCACAAGTAACACTCAGTGGGCATACGGTGGTCACCGATTGAGCGACCACGAAGGTAAAGTGAAAAACACAACAGATGTTAGCTTTACCTGCGTCACCGAAATAAAGAACGATTTGACAATATGCAGCGGCGTGAAATTCTATACCGATGGCAAAGACCTTACCATTGGCGGAAACCTTGTTATTGAAGATGGTGCCGAAGTTTATACCGACAATAGCGAGATAATCTTCAACGGCAACCGTCTGCAAGACCTTACCAATAACGGTACGGTGACCAGCGGTGGCGAGTCGGGCTTCTACAGCCTGACGGTGAACAGTGGCACACGCTTGCGCCCGTTGCAGAACACCACTCTGCGCGGCACGCTCACCTTGCACGAGGGCGGTGAGCTGACCGATGGCGTGTCTAACATTGTTTATACTCTCTACGGCAATGCTGACATTAGCGGCACGCACCCAGCGTCGGCCAACAACGGCAAAATAGTCTTTACAGGCTCGGCTGACCAAACCATTTCGGGCTCAGGCAGCGGACAGCTCAACCACGTCAGCATTAACAAGACGGGCGGCACCCTGCAGCTCACCGCACCGCGCCTTACCATTACAGGCAACCTGCGCCTGCTGAGCGACAAACGTCTCGATATTGGCAACAACAATCTCAGCCTCACCAGCACTGCCAACATTTACACCGATGCCTACACCGCAACGGCATTCACAGCCGACCGCATGATTGCCACAAGCGGAAGCGCCTCGGCCGAGGGTCTGACACGCCAGTACAGCAGCAGCCGCAAGAGTCTGCTCTTCCCAATCGGCACCAAGTGTGAGGGCGTAGATTATTATCTGCCAGCCGAAATCAGCTATTTGGAAGCGTCGGCATTCGGCAGCGTAACAACCCGCGTGGTTAGCGGCGCACACCCCTTCAGCGATGCCGAGAACTCGTTGAAATGCTATTGGATAACCGATGAACAGGGATTCAGCGGTGTCAACGGCATTACCCAAGATTATTGGTACTCAAGCACCGCCCTTGTCAGCGGCACACTCAGCAGCTACGTGCCTGCACGCTACCACACCGCCGAGTGGACAACCGAGGGAACAGGCGGTGTGCACGAGTCGGCCGATATGCGCTATTTCACTTTCGGCGGCGCTGAGGCAGCCACTGGCCACTACACCTGCGGCAATCAGTCAGAATCAGCTTTTGCTGAGATTACGCACCTTTACTCGTCAGTTTTTGCAGAAACCGAAGGCGGCAGCCATAACGAATGGAACGACCCATTGAGCTGGACAACCACTAAAGTGGGCGACGACCCAATTTTTGAAACAAGTTCTACTATCTATAAATACAATGGTGTGGAATTCCAAGCCATTGATGCCGATGGCAATTTCGATGCCGACGGCGCAGTAATGGACGTGGCCACCGCCGCCGCCTATCTTGTACCTACAGCCACCGCAGCTGTAACCATTGGCTCTGACGTTTGCAACCACACCATTGTGATGAATGCTGACGGGCAAGGTAGCGCAAGCCTGACACTTGCCGAAGGCTCTACACTCAATTTGGGCGAAACCACCAACCACAGCTTCCCGCTTGTCGATATTGAGACATACGGTGCGGGCCGTTTGGTTATTGGTTCGGCCTACTTTCCAAGTGGCGACTTTGTGAAATTCCTTGGTGCAAACGGTGGTACGGTTGAGTATCAAAACAATAGTGGCACAGCCTTCACCATGCCCGACATTGCAACCTGCCGTAATCTTGTTATCAGTGGTACAGATACTGTGCAGTTCCTTGCTGCCGATGTTCACATTTTCGATAATCTCAAAGTTAGTGGTCAAGCGCAAATACTGAATAGCGCGCCGCATAAACTCACTATCGATGGCAACTTGGATATTGAATCGGGGCAGATGTTGCTCAACTGTACCGCACCGCAGTCAATCACCATTGGTGGCGATGTTAAGGTGTTTGCTGATGCTCTGTTCACAACCGATGGTAGCAATGCTACAACACACACCGTGCAAATAGGGGGTAACCTTAACGCTGAAGGAACATTCTATTCGCCTAACGATAATAAAAATCGCATTGAGCTGACTTTTGTAGGTACCAATACCGCTTATGTTACAGGTGTGGGTAAAATCAGTGTTCGTACTATTATTTGCGACAAGGGCACTGATATGTCGGCTTATCTGATTATTCAAAATAGTAATTTGTATTCGAGCAGCGATAGAGAGTTACTAAAAATAAAGAATGGTACATGCCAGATTGATATTGGTGACGGAAATGAAATTTCCCTTTCTACCCAAAGAGACGTTACGATTGAGTCAACAGCACGGCTCTCAATCAAATCGGGTACTGCAAGGGTAGCTAATTATAATGGTGAACAAACCTATCATTTAATTCTAAATGGTGCGCTCGAAGTTTTGGGTGGCAAACTATATGTTGGTCATGAATCGAGAGTACGATACAGCAGTATCAAATATTCGCCAGCAGGCTTGCCTTCAATAACAATTAGCGGAGGTCAGTTGATTGTGAATGGAGCTATCCGCCGTCAAGACGGACAGCTGCTCGGCTCGCTTATCTACAACCAGACGGGCGGCGAGGTGATTGTGATGGGCAAAAATCGCGCAAGCGAGAACACTACAGGTAACAACAACCTGAGTTTGGCCTTGTTTGAGGTGCTCAGCACAGGAGAGTTCACAATGACGGGCGGCACACTGCGCGTTTACGGCGTTGATGCCGCAAATGGCGAAAGCGGAACCAGTGCTGGCGACATATTCATTTGCGCAAGCAAGGCAACCAACACTGGCGGCCAGATTGTTGTGGGCGACGGCGCAACCGTCACCAGCCAGAAGCTGATAACCAATGTCAGTCTCAACAGCCTGACTGTCAACCCGTATGCAACACTCGGCGTTTATAGCTATCCGCTCGAGGCGAAAGACATTACAATTGAGGACCACGGCAACCTGCTGTTGCTGGGCCATACGCTCACAATCAAACACGGTTTGTACAACCGCAACGTTACGGTTGAGTTGGGCAGCGAGAGCCACGGCTTTGTGGTTGGCAGCGAGAACCACACTACCTACTTCACTGGCAGCAATATGCAAATTGGCGGTGCAAACGGTAACGTTACCAATTTTGCCAACTTGCAGATAACTGGCACACTCACTCTGCTCGAAAACTCTGACATTCAAGTCGATAAGAAACTCACGCTTACGTCGGGAACTGTAACCGACGGCGGCAACACCATTAACCTTATTGGCGATGTTGAGAACAACGGCCGATTCATTAGCAACACCGATGCAGGCGGTCTGAGATTCGGCGGCGAGGCGGCAACGCAGTATGTGCGCGGCCGCGGCTATGGCGAGTACGGCTCTGTTACGGTGGCCAACCCGCAGCGCGTTGTGCTCAACACCGATGCCACAATCAACCGCAAACTCACACTCGACGGTCTGCTCTATATCAACGTGAGCCGACTCACACTTGGCAGCGCGGCTACAGTTGAGGCAGCCAGCGGCAGCACACTCAACGCCAGCCGTATGATTCTGCTCAACGGTGCGCAAGAGGACCACGGTGTCCGCAAGATATTGCCGACAGGCAGCAGCAATGTGCTTATCCCGATAGGCATTGAGGGCAACTACACACCTGCTTACTACAGCTTTGCGGCAAACACAGTTGCAGGCGCAACTCTCACGGTGAAAACCGTCGGCTATCTGAACCGCAACCTTGCCGTAACACCGCCGTCGTATTATTTGGATTACTACTGGTGTGTCAGCACCACTGGCTTTAATGAGGAAAATGATGAGCACGATGCCACCACCAATAGCAAATTCAGTGTTACCCAGCAATATACCTACACTGATGCGCTGCTTGTTGACAAAGCGACCCACGGCACCACAGAAAGCAGTATGCTGCTTGAATATCTGCGCACAGTGGGAAAATACCATTGGATGATAGGTGTAAGTGGCAATATCGATGTCGATGAAAACATAATCACCTTTAACCCAATGGGCCACCTTGAAGGCGAATACACTGCTGGTGTGGTCAACGATGACCAATATTACACAGAACTGCCATATCTCTACTCGCTTCACGATGGCGAATGGGACGACCCTGCAACTTGGGGAACAGAACCTTATGGATGCACTGACGAGCGTTACTGTTTTGAAGGGCACTATAATACAATACCCGACGGCAACCCAGTAATCATTCAAAATGGGCACACAGTTACCGTCAGCAAAGATGGCACACACTCATACACTCTGGAATTTGGCGGATTGGAAAGCACGCTTAATGTGGCTGAAACCTTCAACAACGACTTTGGCCGCGTTTATGGCGTTGGCCGCATACAAATGGAATCCACTGAAAAGCGTCCGTTTATGTTCCCCGCAGGCGACTTTGCCGACTTTATGAACGACCCGCGCAGCGTTGTCATTTTCGACAGCAAGAATCGCGATGGTGTCTTGTCGAAAACCCCAGGAACGTCGTCGCAACCATTGCAGAATGTTATCATAAAAGGTAGCTACAATACCAAAATAATGGCGAGCGATGCTTGGGTTATTAATGGCGACCTGACTATAGAAAGCGGTGCCACCTTGGACAACACCCAATACAATACGCCAATTGTGGTGGGCGGCAACTGGATTGATGAAAATACGGCAAGCGAAAAAGGATACTTTGCAGGAAAATCGACTGTTGAGTTCAGCGGCGATTCAACCCAGCGCATTCTGCTCAACAAGCCCCAGCCGTTCTACAACGTGGTAATCAACAACAGCGGCGCGCTTGGCAGCGACAGCGTCATTGTCGGCCTGAACACCAAAGACGGACTATCGTCATTCACCGTATCCAACAACATACGGTTTATCGACGGCTACCTGATTGTCGATACCACACTACACGCACCAGTTTTGGCTCGCACAGCTACCGCAACAGGGGCTTCGGCGGCGTCGTTCGTCAGCGGGCCGATTGGCAGGGATTTGGCTTCGGGCGGCAATTTCACCTTCCCAGTGGGCAACAACGGCCGTTATGCCGCAACGCCACTCACAAATGTCAGTGCAGGCGGTGTTTGGATGGTCGATTACGTCGATAGCCTTTATCAGGCCTATGATGACAATGATTTGCCAATCCAGCACGTGAGCTATGAGTATTGGCGAATGTATCCGCCAGCAGATGGCGCTACGGCAAAAATCGGCCTGCGCTACGACAGCCAGACACTGCCGACAGTCAACAAGAGCAATAGCAGCCAGTTGAAGAAACTCACCGTTGCCGAGCACCCAGCCGACATTTGGACCAGCGTTGAAAGCTCACGCTCTGGCACTGTGCTCACCACAACCACAGCGCAAGTGGCGCAAGGCTACAGCAATGTCTATTCAATCGGCTACATTGGCACCACAGCCCGCTTCGACGAGAATGGCATTATGAGCTATACAATATGCGACAACGGCGGCGAGGCCAACATACCAATTCTGTTCACAGGCACGCCCGACTATACTCTTACCTATACGGTTAAGTACAACGGTGTTGAAGTCAGCCGCAAGAGCGTAAAATTCAGCGGCGATGGAAATCTGACCATTGCGGCCAAAGATTTGGGCTTCCGCAGCATAACAGAGCCTTACATTATTGAGCTTGCAACAGTTAGCGATGCCAGTGGCGAAGGTGCTATTTCGTACCGACGAAACAGCTCGGACGAGGTTGTTGACAAGGCAAAAGTGTACGTCTACTACAACGCTCTGCCCGAAATCAGTGGCGATGACGAAGTTGGCAGTGGCGATGTGCGCGAGTATGCAGTTCTGCCGTTCAGCGGCACCGTACCGCCTTATACTGACTCGCTCTACACTTGGTCTCATACAGGTGCGGCAGTTGGGTTTGCACCAGCCAACGAACGCGTTACCAACGTAACATTCGGCGCAACTGGCACAACAACACTTAACGCAAAAGTTACTTACAAATATTCCGAAGAGTTCAGTTGCTCGAACAACCGCGATTTTGAAATCAACGTTCTGCCCGAACCAACCCCACACATTGTGGCTTCAAACGGACTCAATGCCTGCACAGGAAATGCGGCTGCAACAAGTAAAACCTATACCTATTCAACCACAACCGTTCCAAACCACAGCTATAAGTGGACAGTTACGAACGGCACAATAAAATCGGGGGAAGGTAGCAACTTGTGCACAGTGGAATGGAATGATGGCGCAGCAAATGGAACAATAACTGTTGAAGAATGGATTACAGGTTCCAACCCCAAAATCAGCGGTTCCGACTCGAAAACCGTCAAACTCTACACAGTGCCGTCGCTTGCCGATGTAAGCGTTTCAATGCCAAATAAAGTTTGCTATGGCACAGGTGCCAATATCACAATTTCAAGTATCACAGATGGTTATCGATTCACAGTTTACAATAGCAGTGGCGCAATGAGCGGTGAAATATCTGGCAGCCAAGAGTTTTCTCACTCAACAGTTTCAATCACCGAGGCTCAAAGTATCTATCTTGTTGTTGCTAACGATGGCTGTGAAAAGCGGACAGAAGACCAAGAAATTGATGTTGAATTGAAACCCGATTTAACTCTCGCCGATATTCCTAATTTATATATCGGCAAATCAGCCGAGTTCGGCTATACAAACAACAATGCACTAACGTCGATGAAATATACCTTCACCTACGCTGGTGGTGGAAACGATAAAACTGATGAAACATTGTTAGGCATATTCGAAATCAGCGTGCCGACCACAATCGACAGATTATCAGGAACACTGCAAGTCAAATCAGAAGATGGTAATTTGCATTGCGCAACCGATTACACAATTGATGAGCCAGTTTCGCAAGAGTATCTGTGGAAGGGAGATGATGCCGATTGGGGCAAAGCCACAAACTGGTGGCCAGGCTCGGTGCCCACAACCGACAAATCAGCTCATATCAGCACTTATGGAAAAGAAAAAGAGTGGCCAGTTGTTGGTGATGCAGCCAATGTCAATACTTTGACAATGGAGAGTGGCGCAACTGTAACCATTGATGCAGGTAAAACTCTTGCTATAAATGGCGATGTTGACTGCGCAGGCGAGTTCCTTGGCAATGGTACAGTAACCTTCACCGATGCTGAGCACAACGTTTCAGGCTCGTCGGTAACCTTTGCCAACCTCACCAATAATGGAACAGTTGCAGCTGCCAACGATATTTCAGTTACAGGCACACTCAACAATGCTGGCAGCTTCGGCGGTGATGGTGCGGTAGTGCTCTCGGGCAGCAACGCACAGACCATTGAAGGCAACGGTGAGTTCACCAATGTAACCGTGAACAACGCAAGCGGAATCAGCGTAAGCGGTCAGCCGACATTCAACGGCGCAATGACATTCGCCAACGGCATTGTAACACCTGCCGTGCGAATCAACGTTGGCGCAACAGGCACAATGACCCAGACAGGCAACAGCTGGGTCAACGGCGAAGTGGAGAAAACTTGGGCAGATGCAGACAAGAGCAAGTTCGACTTTGTGATAGGTGGCAGTAAACACGCCGCCAAAGTGGGCGTAACACCAACTGCAAATGGCGCAACCTTCACCGCAAGCTATGCCTTCAGCGAGGGTGCCGACCCGATAACCAAAGAGAGCGAAAACGTGTCGTTGCCCAAAGGCTTGGAACGTGTCAGCCAGATGCAGTCGTGGAATATCCACGGCGACAAGCCAAGCCACATAACACTCTATTGGGACGACTTCAGCGGCGTAACCAATGCTAATGATGGATTAGTGATTGCACACGAAAAAACGTCGGGCAATTGGGAAATGCTTACAGGTTTGGTTTCGGATAATTCGATAACCACCCAAGACGCCGTTTCGTCGTACAGCGCATTCACCTTCGGCGCCAAGAACCAAGACCCCGATATCAATCCGCTGCCCGTAACCTTCGCCGCCTTCACAGGCCGCCAAGATGGCAACAGCATTGTACTCGAGTGGGCCACAGCATCGGAAAACAATAACAACTACTTCGAGATTGAGCGCTCGGTTGATGGTGTCAACTACGTTACAATTGGATATGTTGATGGCGCGGGCGATTCGAACGCTCTGCTTGGCTATCAGTTTACTGATAATGCTCCAGAGCAGGGCCAGCTCTACTATCGCCTGTCGCAGGTTGACTTCGACGGCGCACGCGAGTATGCCGACAAGGTTGTGACAGTGCTTTACACGGGCAGCGAGATTGAAAAATTGACCATTGTGCCCAACCCGACTGACGGACTGTTCAAAGTGAGCGCGTCCGGTTCGATGGCTGGCGGCAGAATTGAGTTGCTGTCGCAGGCTGGCCAGTTGGTTCGAATTGTCAACGTTGACAGTTTCGATGCCACAATCGACATCAGCGATTTGCCAAGCGGAATTTACGTTCTGCGGTTCGTAACCGACACAAAGGTCTTGCAGCAGAAGGTTGTTAAATACTAAAAAACGCGAGCCGGGTCGATTTGATCCGGCTTCGTTTTTATTGAGCAACCATTTTTAAAAACACTTATTTTAGCACGGCTAACAATAATGATATGCTGAAGCGAATATTCACTAATGAGCGGGCGGTGATGGCGGTTATCATTGCCAATGCCGTGATAATTTTCTTGCAGGAGTGTGGATTCAACGCTCCCGCGCTTGATGTGCTCGACATTGTCTGCACGTTGTTTTTTGTGGTTGAGGCGGTCACCAAAATCCGTCTGTACAGTTGGAAAAACTATTGGGCTGAAGGTTGGAACAGGCTCGATTTCTGTGTGGTGATGATTTCGCTGCCGTCGGTGCTGGAGTTGCTGGTGCCTGTTTTAGGCGGGTTCGAGGCTTTGCAGACGCTGAGAGTGCTGCGTATCATGAAATTTTTCCGCACATTTCGTTTCTTCCCCGATTTCTCAGTCATTGTGGCGCACTTCCGCGATGCCATACGCAAGTCAATCGGCATCATGTGTTCGTTCATGCTGCTGATAATCATTGTCGCGCTTCTTTGCACATCAGTGCTTAAAGAACTTGCGCCACAGTATTTTGGCTCGGTTTGGGAGTCGGTCTATACCATTTTCCGTATGTGCACGGTTGAGGGCTGGTATGAGGTGCCCGATGCCATTGCCGCCGTCTCTTCTCCGTTCTGGGGCGGAGTGGCAAAGTTGTTTTTCTGCATGCTGTTGGTTTTGGGAGGCATCATAGGCCTGTCGCTCATCAATTCCATCTTTGTTGATGAGATGGTATCGGACAACAACGACGACATCAAAGCCCAACTCAGCCGCCTTGAGCAGCAACTGCACGAACTCAACGAGCGGTTGGATAAGCGGGAATAGTTTTGTTAATAATTAGTTGTAAAAAAAGAGCATTGTGGTAGTTGGCACATATTCAACAAAACTACCTTTAGCGCCCAATAAATACCATACCACTATGAGCGAAGAACAAACCAAAGTCAGATATTCCGACGAGGAACTGGCAGAATTCAAACAGCTGATACTTGAGAAACTTGCGAAAGCGCAAGAAGAATACGAGACATTGTGCCAGACGCTTGCACACTCTGACGGCAACGATACTCTCGACACATCGCCAACCTTCAAGGTTTTGGAAGAGGGGGCTAGCGTACTCTCGCGTGAGGAGACAGGCCGTCTTGCCCAGCATCAGGAGAAATTCATACAGCACCTTAAAGCGGCGCTTGTGCGTATTGAGAACAAGACCTATGGCATTTGCCGCGAGACGGGTCAATTGATTCCGAAAGAGCGTCTGCGCGCTGTTCCGCACGCCACATTGAGTGTTGAGGCCAAAAACAGCAGTAGCAAGAAATAAAAAAGCCAACTAATCAAGGCCGCAAAAGTCAGTTAAGAAGCAGACTCTTGTGGCCTTTTCAATTTTTGACAGAAATGAGCAGAGGAAAACTTGCCATCATCATTATTGCCGCCGTTCTGATAGCCGACCAGTTGTTGAAAATCTGGATAAAGACTCACATGGCCATTGGTGAGGAAATTCACATTGCGGGAAACTGGTTCATTATCCATTTCACAGAGAATAACGGAATGGCCTTTGGCATGGAGTTTTTCGGACGCATAGGGAAATACCTGCTCAGCATCTTCCGCATTGCTGCTGTGGGGCTGCTTGGCTACTACTTGTTCAAACTCACAAAGCGCGATATATCAGCGGGCTACTTTGTGTGCGTGGCTTTGATTTTGGCAGGAGCAGCGGGCAATATCATCGATTGTGCCTTCTACGGTCTGATTTTCGACCAAAGTTGGAACAACATTGCCTCGTTTGTGCCGTTCGGCTCGGGCTACTCAAGTTTTTTGCAAGGAAGGGTTGTCGACATGCTATATTTCCCAATCATTCAGGGGCATTGGCCGGCATGGTCGCCAATCAATGCCACCGAGGAATTCGTTTTTTTCCGTCCGGTATTCAACATCGCCGATTCGGCCATCACCTGTGGAATGATTTGGATGCTGATTTTTGAACGTAAGATTCTGCAAGAGGAACTTGAAGTTGGTTCGAAGAAATGATGAACTGGAAGCAACTGCTATCGACGCGCCGTTTCGGCAAAGAGCCTGATTCAAAGGAAATTGACCTCGAGATTATCCGCACTCAGTTTCAGCGCGACTACGACCGTCTGATTTTCAGCTCGGCTTTTCGGCGATTGCAGAACAAGACTCAGGTTTTTCCTTTGCCAGGAAGTGTTTTCGTGCATAACCGCTTGACCCACAGCCTTGAAGTGGCCAGCATTGGTCGGTCGTTAGGCAACATTGTAGCGCGTCGTATCGCATCTGAAGTGGAGCCTGATATCTGTCCGCTTATTGATGAATTGGGCACCATAGTGTCTGTGGCAGGACTGGCGCACGATCTTGGCAATCCTCCGTTCGGGCATTCGGGCGAGAGCGCCATATCAAATTTTTTTGAAAACGGCGATGGCCGCAGTCTGCAATCAGAGATGACCGAGGCAGAGTGGGCAGATTTGACCAATTTTGAAGGCAACGCCAATCTGCTGCGCCTGCTCACGCATCAGTTTAAAGGGCGTAGGGCAGGTGGAATGTCGCTCACCTACGCTTGTCTGGCAGCAATGATAAAATACCCGTTTGCATCAACGGAGCGTACACGCAAAGGCAAATATGGATTCTTCCAGAGCGAGCGCGAAGCGTTCATCTCAATTGCACAGGAGACGGGCCTTGCCTGCCTTGACTCTGAGCGAGGAATCTACGCCCGTAGTCCGCTTGCCTACCTGATGGAGGCTGCCGATGACATTGCCTATATGATAATGGACATTGAGGACGCCCACAAGCTGGGAATACTCTCTTTTGATGAAACGCGTGAACGTCTGTCGAGCTTCTTCGATGGCGAGAATCTGCAGAAATTCAGGCAGAAACTCGAAAATGTAAAAGGCATTGTGACCGACAGCAACGAGTTGGTTGCTTTCCTTCGCGCCATGTCAATCAACCATTTGACAACGCGCACGTCGGAGGTGTTCATCGAGCATCGCAGTGAAATTATGAAAGGCACGTTCAAAGGCTCGCTGGTGAAGAATCTGCCCGAAAAAATCGAGACCGAATACGAGGAGAGTAGCGATATGTCTGTCCGCAAAATCTACAATAATCGTTCGGTAGTGAAGGTGGAGATTACGGGCTACAACGTGCTGAAAACTCTCGTTGAGGAGTTTTTGCAGGCCGCCATGGAGCCCAACACAAACTATTCGCGCAAGCTTCTGCAGCTTATCCCTGAGCAGTACAAAACCGACACCGACACCGTTTACGGCAAATGCCGCGCCATTCTCGACTTTGTTTCCGGCATGACAGACCTTTACGCCATGGACCTCTACAAACTTGTCCGCGGCGATAACATGTTGGTAATCTGATTGACAGTCGGAGAACAGTGCAAAAAAAAACAGCCTTCAGTTGGGGTTCTAAAGGCCGTTTCAGCTACTAATAATAACAGTTAATGGTGACTAATCCGATTGAAAACGATACAAATATAAAGTGCCTGTTTTCCACCGAAACAGCAAATTAAAATTCGGCGGCATTGGATTTATATTTGGTTTGTTTCGTTTAAAATTCGGTAAAAGCCAACTGATTTTAATTTTTATCCTTACCCAGGCATCGACAACGTCCTGTAAAATCAAAATCCTAACTAACCTAACTCATAGTTCGCCGTTCAGGAACTGCGTGTAGATTTTGGCCTGTTTCTCATACTCGAGCAGGAAGCCGTCATGGCCGTAAACCGATGCCAGAATGCGCAGCACGCTGCCCTTGATGCCTTTGTGGATAATCAATTGGTCCTCAACAGGGAACAGAATGTCGGTGTCGATGCCGATGACGAGTGTGTGCGCCGTGATGCGCCCCAGAGCCGCCAGGAAACCGTCGCGGCCGCGGCCCACGTTG
Organism: Salinivirgaceae bacterium; assembly: GCA_017474765.1. Classification (GTDB taxonomy): domain Bacteria; phylum Bacteroidota; class Bacteroidia; order Bacteroidales; family SZUA-534; genus RUG13583. Next base: position 84,573 of record JAFVGW010000012.1, read on the forward strand.
TGCGAGTCGAGCGCCTTCGAGAGTGTGTAGTACGAGTAGGCGTTGAAACGGTCGGCCAGTTTGTTGCCCTGGTGCACCTGATACGAACTCACGCGGAAATGGTCCAGTTTGTCAAGGTCGTTGGGGTCTTCGGCCTGTGTGCGGTTGAACGTCTCGCGGTTGCGGTAACTGATGAGTGCCATTGCACGAGCCGATTTCAGGCCCAGTTCGCCGCCGTTCGGGTTGTCGTCGTAGAAGGTTTGGTCGGCTTCGATGGCCATGCGCTGCGCCTCGTTGAACGCCGACACCCACGGAGTGTTGACCGCCGTGGTGGCCACAAAAAACGCGTTTTTGATGAGCGGCGGATTGCTGATGGCCCACTCAATGGCCTGGTGTCCGCCAATCGAACAGCCAAGGATTATCTCCATTGAATTGATGCCGAGATGTTTGCGCAGAATCTCATGGCATTTCACCTGGTCGCGGACGGTGATGAGCGGGAAACTGCGGTAGTAGGGTTTGCCAGTCTTTGGGTTGATGCTGAGCGGCCCAGTGGTGCCGTAGCACGAGCCAAGGATGTTGGCGCAGACGATGAAATATTTGGCAGGGTCGAAGAATTTGCCCTCGCCCACCATTCCTGGCCACCAGTCAACGGGGTCGGCGTTGGCAGTGTAGGCGTGGCACATCCACACCACGTTGCTCTGGTCGGCGTTCATGGTGCCGTAGGTCACGTAGGCAATGTCCAACTCTTCAAGGTGCTCGCCGCACTCAAGGTCGAGGCCCTCGCTGTAGTGGTAGTATTTCACGCTTTTGCCGCCGTCGTGCGACAGGTATTTATCTTGGATAATCATATTCTGTATTGATTTAAATAATTAGCAAAATTACTGACAAACAATCGGTTAAAGTCGACTGCAATATTGGCACGCCGTGTGCCGTGTTTCTGGGGGAAAAATCAAATGCGCACCTGCTGGCGCATCGACGATTTTGTTGACGCCTCAAAGTAGAAATTGATACGGCTGTCGTTATTCTCTTTCATTTTCAATTTGTTATAATTCCCATCGGGACTATTCCGTCAGGGTTAGGTATTAGCACCTTTCCACTCAGGGAAGGTTGTTAGAACTTCATCGAGCCTAATCTCTCCGTTCTTCGATATAACATTGCGGGCGAGCCCGTAATTGCGCGGCAAATGTAGGTTATTTTTGCGGATTCGCTAATGATTATTTTTTAGCTTTGTTCTAAATGTACAATTAACGCTTTATTATGAAATTGATGAAATATTATTTATCGTTTCCACACGATACATTTTCAGATAGCTTAGAAGCCTTTAAATACATAGCCGAGTTTATTGATTTTCCGATTAAAGCAATGCAGTACACTGGTTCTGATTTTATGAAGTATGATTACAATGAACTTATCGAACATTTGGACAAAAATAAACCGGACACTTTCGGGCTGTTCAGTAAATATTCGGACTTTACTGCTTCTAAAAATACTTTATATTTTACAAAATTCAACAATTTTGTATTTGATCTTGAGAGTATAAACCGTATAAAATTTGATGAATTATTGCAATCTGCGATAAAAAAAGGATTTACGATATTGTTGGGTTTTGATTTCGGCAAGGCTCTTTGGCAAAACGAACAATTGTTTGATAATTACAAATCATTTTACAGGGATTATATGCATCTTCCTAGAAGATGGGATGATACGCTAAGCCCCATTTTTGGCGATTTGGTAGATATATCAAAGAACCCAGGTCATTGGGTAGAAACTCAAGACATTGTTTTAATGGCAGCACCCGAAATGTGGTTTGGCCCAGGGAGTTGGAAGTTTTTTGATAAAGAAAGGGTTATGAGCTTTCCAAAGGCATTGGAGATAAAAGAGATATTGCCCGACGTTGTTTATGTCAATCTATTTGACGTTGATGAACCGGATTACGAAAGAAAAAAAATACTCAAACTTCAAAAAGAGTTTAGAAAATGGACAAAGATGGACAAGATTGAAAAATCTTTGTGCCAGGAGAAATACACGTCAATCTTTGAAAAGATTAAGAAACAGATTGCTAGAGCAAAAGCAAGGGAACAATTTTACTTGAAAAAGAATTTGAGAAACAGACAATACCAGCAAAAATGACCAGCGGAATAACATTCAAAGACACACAAGGAAACGATGTTATCAAGTTTGAGAACATCAAAAAGAATTTTAGCGACGATTTCAGGGACGTGAGTTTCGATTTATTCGTTGATTTTGAGCTTTTTAAGGCACAAACCACCCTTGATGCTGAGGAGTTTGATTTCTTGAATATGAAGAAGTGCCTTCAGAAACTGTACAACAAGGAATGGAAAAGTTTTGTTGCATTCAATCCACTTGAAGAAAGGTTCGTTATACAATTCGATTTACAAGAGGACGGACAAATAAAGGTTCATTCAAAACTTTGTAACCCAATGTTTACGGGGAAGTTTGAATTTGATTTTATAATAGACCACACAGTAGTTCCAGAAATAATAAAGGAGATAGATGTAGCAATGACGAAAAATGCTTAATCCATACTCAGCATATACGTACACCGAGAATTTCACCTACGATGCTGCCGACCGCCTTACAGGTTGGACAATAATTAATTCAAACAGTTATATTGCCAATTACTCCGGCAACGGCAATCCCGATAACTATCGGGAGCGCAAGAGTGATTTCGGCCTGTATGCCTACAGCGGCAGCAAACCTCACGCCGTAAGCGGCATTAGCAGTCTGATTGCAGGAACAGGCGAGGAACGCACTTGCGAAGCCGAGTACAACACCATTGGGAAAATTAAGAAACTGACACTGAAAAACGGCAGCACAACTTTGAAAACCGCCACCTTCACCTACGCTGCCGACGGCCAGCGGCGCAAGATGGTGGTTGGAAACACCACAACCATTTATTGCGACGATTACCAGGTGAATAAGAATGGCAGCACCGAGCAGCGGTTGCATTACATTAGCGGCCCAACGGGATTGTGTGCTTTGATTGTGCAAACTATCAGTGACCAGCACACTTCGCGTGAAATATACTATCTGCAAACCGATTACCAAGGCTCAATTATTGCTGTCTACTACTCAAACGGCATATTATACAAAAGTTTTGCCTACGACCCGTGGGGACGCCGCCGCAACATCAGCAATTGGACTAATTACAAAGATATTGATGAAGAAACCCGCATAACCCGAGGCTACTGCGGCCACGAGCATCTTGACGACTTCGGCACCATTAATATGAACGGCCGCATTTACGACCCGCGCCTCGGCCGATTCCTCTCGCCCGACCCGTATGTGCAGGCACCTTATAATTCGCAGAATTACAACAGATATTCCTATTGCTGGAACAATCCACTGAAATATACTGACCCGAGTGGAAAAATTGTTTGGTTCATTCCTATTATAGCAGGAGCTGTAATAGGTGCTACTTCTGGTGCAATAATGGCAAAACAGGCTGAAGCACAAGGCTTTTTGGAATGGGCAGGCTATATTGGTGGAGGTGCTTTGATTGGCGGATTGTCTGGCGGGGCTGCTGTCAGTGTAAGTATGGCTGGTGGAGGAGCGATGCTCGTAGGAGCGGTATCCGGAGCTGTTGGCGGAGCAGGTTTTAGTGGGATGGTTACAGGATGGGATGGACAAGCGATGCTCAAAGGTGCGGCATTTGGCGCCATTTCTGGTTTTATAGGCAGCGGCTTCGCTTCTGCAATTGGTGGCGGAATAGGAGCTTTGGCTGGAGGGGCAACATCAAACCTCGCCAATCAATTATTATATAATAATGGTAATTTAAGTAAAATCAATTGGAAGTCAGTAGCCATAAGTGGTGGAGCATCTTTTGGTTTATATCACGCAATGTCTTTTGCTGCTTGGAAGTGGGGAGGAGGAAATAATATAAATGGTCATAATATTAGTTATCGTCAATTTACAACTATGAATGCCGACTTTCAGAGGTCTAGATTTTGGAACAAAGAATATGGAGGTTATTTATTAAATGATGGTTCAGTACAAAGATTTCCTGCAAGTTCTCGTCATAATTACCAAATTGACCCTAATTTACCTGCTCCAGAAGATGCCTTTGCGTCATATCATACACATTGGGAAAAACCGGGTATAGAAGTTCTGGTAAATTCAATCACAGGAGACAAAGCAACCCCATTGGAGTGGGCAACGGGAAAGGCTGAATGGGCACTGACAGATAGGTATCATAGTGAAGCTGATTTGCAATTTGATGCATTCGTGGGATTAAATTCATATGTGATAAACAGATATGATTATTCTTACAATGGTATTGGTTCTGGAATTTGGCACGACCCGTTTATTAGGTTTTTTATGTTCCCATTTTGGTGGTAAAAATACGGTTCTATGATAAAGAAGTTGGCACAATTAGTATTCATCATTTTAAGTTTTAATGTCGTTTATGGACAATCGGATACGATTCACATTAAACTGCGTCCTACTCCTTTACCGTATCCTCCATTGGTCTTATTAGATGGGCTTGAGATTAGTCAGAAGAAACTGGCTGAATTTATGCTTGATGAGCATTGTTTCAAGAAATTTAAACGCATCAATGATTATTGTTCTTCTGATACCACTTTAAAATATTGTGGAGCAGTTTCCATACAATCAAAATTGTTAATAGTACTTAACGATAGATTGCTGTATGACCGCAAAGAGAAAACGGAAACTTTGTCCAAAATCAAACAAAGTGATGTTTTAGAATACAAAATGCTTGGCAAACAAGAAGCCTTGGGAAAATATGGCAAGCGCGGCAAGTTCGGAGCGTTGATGGTAAAAACAAAAAAGTAAAATAGTATGCCACCATCTTTGCAACCATTATACGACTACTCAAGCTCTGCCACCTTCACCTACGCTGCCGATGGCCAGCGGCGCAAGATGCAGATTGGCAATACTACAACCGTTTATTGCGACGATTACCAGGTGAATAAGAATGGTAGCACCGAACAGCGGTTGCATTACATTAGCGGCCCTGCAGGATTGTGTGCTTTGATTGTGCAAAATGGTGATTTTTCATTTACTACACAGGGAAATTATTGGTATGTTGCACCAGGTTCCATTAATTCAACAAATGGCTGGTATTCGATTGGTATGTCATCAGATGGCACAGTATTTTATAGATGTTTTTCCACATATTATCCGTTTGCAAAATAGTATGATACATTTTTTCAATAAAGAAAGAAATTTGGTTATGCTTCTTGAAGAGATTTCAGTAAAACAAGATGTTGTACCCATTTTAGTATTTGACACAAAAATTGTATACGATTGTTTTGAAGCATCATTAACGATTGAAGATTTTTGGTATTCATTTAGAGAATTTAAAAATGAATTGATCGATTTCTATGATGGGGAAAGAGATTCTGCGAATCTTGTTTTAACAGAAAGAGAATTAGAAGTAAGTATTAGTAAAAAAGGTATGCAAATGATTTGTAAAATACAATTAAATCACTATAAATATGATAACACGATATGTCATTCATCATTGATTATTAATTATGAAATAGACCAATCTTTTTTGCCAGAATTAATTAATGAAATTAATGAGACATTGGACTTACTCTGTTTAAAATGATGGTAAATCAAGAAAAACAAATTTTCAATAGATTCAAACCATATTAAGGATGGGGGAAGATATATTGTTTAAAAGTACGGATGGGGTTGATGTTATAAAATTCGAGAACATCAAGTTAAAATTCGACGACGATTTAAAATGGGTATTTTTCGACATAGTAGTTGATTTTGAGTTTTTTAAGGCACAAACTTCTTTAGAGTCGGAGGAGTTTGATTTCTTGAATATGAAGAAGTGCCTTCAGAAACTTTACAATAATGAATGGAAATCTTTTGTGGCATTCAACCCACTCGAAGAACGGTTCGTTATGCAATTCGATTTGCAAGAGGACGGACAAATAAAGGTTCATTCAAAACTTTGTAACCCAATGTTTACGGGGAAGTTTGAATTTGATTTTATTATCGACAGAGCATCTGTCCCGAGAATAATCAAAGAGATAGACGCAGCGATGGCGTGAGCCGCAAAAACTTTCTCAACCCCAATTAACGCAATTCCGCTTTAATCTCTGGTTGCGAGTAAAGTTGCCGCCAAGTGGGGTCCGAAGCGTATTGCTCAACGCGGTCGATGCCTTTGGCTATGGCTTTTTTGAAACTGTCAGCCATCTTGTCGCGGTCACCAGCCATCAGGTAGTAGCGGGCGTACATCAGGTCAACGTCGGCCAAATCGGGCTCAACCAACTCATAGATTTGCAGTTTTTTGAGTGCTCCCTCCTTGTTGCCCGACAGAATATCGTTGTTGGCCAGCGAGAAAGCCATCATGCTCAGGTAGGCCATCAGTCGCTGTGTGGTCAGGCTCACCTGTTTGTCTTTGCTGGCAATGCTTTTATGGAAGTTGTCAACCTCGTTTTTCCACCAGTCGATGTCGCGGGTTTCGACAGAGCCGATGAACTTGCTGCGCAACTCAACCTCTTTCATCGCCAGATTGGTTTTCTTCTCCATCTCGCTGATATACATCTGATTGTTGCTCAAATTCGACATGAAAGCCGACAGTCTCACGTCGTTGTCGATGGAGCCGAACCAGCCTTGAATGCGGCCAATCAGTTCGGAGCATTTCACATATTCGCCAGTGGCCATGCAAATGTTGGCCGAATCCTTCAGTTTGGTGTAAACCGATTTCAACCAGTCAACGTCAGACGGTTTGAAACCTGTGCGCATTGCATTGATTTCCAGGGCGTCAAACGCATCTTTGAAATATTTGGCATCAGGCCAGTCGTGCTTTCCGTCGAAAACAAGCGATGTGAACGAAATGCCCATCTTGCTGAATGCGACCAGCGCCTGCTGCATGTCGAGATAGTTGAAATCCTTGTCGCCCACCATGCTCACAAAGCAGAAAGAGGAGTCGGGCTTGATGTTTGGTGTGATGCTGCCTCCGCAGGCAATCACGCCTTTGATTTCGGGAATGTTGATGCCGTATATTGTGGCCACCTTTCCGCCGCCCGAAAATCCGCAGAGGTAGATGCGGTTCTCATCGGCATTGCACTGATTCACAGCCTCATTGATAAGCCCGAGCACGATTTTTTCGGTTTGTGAGGCCGATTGACCGTTGTGCATGTCGTTGCTGCCCATCAGAATATAGTTGTATTCCGATGCCAGTTGCGCGTAAGCCTTCACAGGCACTGAGCCCTGCGCGTGCGGGTCGAAGAAAATGATGGCAGGAAGTTTCTGCCCTTTGGTTTTTGGCGCGTAGAGCGCGTAATGAATCGCAGTGTCGGAAACACAACTTTTATTTTCGATGTTTGCGCTGAATTTGTTTTTGTCGCCATTGTTGTTGCAGGCCGATAAAGCAAATGTTATCAGCAATATACTGGCAATATTAGCCTTGAAAGATAATTTCATCCCCAAATGTTTTTAAGATGCGCCAAATGTAGCAAAATAGTTTATATCGGACGGTTTTCTGAAAAAAACCGCTTGCAGTATAATGCCTAAAAAAACTTCTTTTTTTGGCACATTGTTTGCTTTGAGCCGCCGCGTTTAACTTTTAAAAATTTTAAAAATGAGATTTAAAAACAGCAGATTCAAGAAACGGATGGTCTGTTTCTCGAAGTGGACGCGTAAGAACTACGCCATTTACAACAGTTTAGGGAAAGTGGTCAAGATTTGTGTTCTTGTTGACACACTGACAATTGCGGCCACGCAGGCAAAGTGCTCAACAATGATTGAATCGGCAGAAATTGCTGACAGTGTTACAGTTGAAGAAATAACTGTGTCGTCGGACAGGGTGACGAGCAATTTCTCGCAACTGATTGTGCCGGTTGCAATTGTAAAATCCGATGATTTTGCGGCCGCCCCGCAGCAGAATCTTATTGACGCGCTGGAATATACGGCGCAAGTTGACATTCGTCAGCGCGGACTTTTGGGCGTTCAGTCCGACCTGTCGATCCGAGGTGGAACCACTGACCAAAACGCCATAATCCTTAACAAAATAAACATTACCGACCCGCAAACAGGGCACAACAATTTCACGCTTCCCGTCGATATTGACGACGTGGAACGGGTGGAGATTATTGTTGGACAGACTGGCCGAGCGAGCGGAGTGGCGGCTTTGAGCGGTGCGTTGTGCTTCTTTACGCCGACCGATACCACCGACCGCTACAAAGTGACCGTGATGAACGGTGCCAACGGTCTGTATAAAATTGCCGCTACAGCGTCGGTCAACAACAGCAAGGTGAACAATTTTCTTGCCGCTTCCGTCTCACATTCTGATGGTTACACCGACAATACCGATTTCGACATTCACAACCTTTTCTATCGTGGCGTTCTGGCGATAGGAAAGTCAAACATAAACGCGCAGGTGGGCTACACCGAAAAGCACTTCGGTAGCAACGGCTTCTATTCGCTCTCGTATCCCGATCAGTATGAAGAAAATGAGTCGTGGCTGGCAAGCCTTGGCACCGACATTAACTTCGGTCCCGAGATTTCGGTCAATGCCTATTGGCGGCGACTGAACGATTATTACGTGCTAAAACGCAGCAATCCTGCATTTTATCAGAACTATCACCAAACCGACGCTTTTGGTGCGAACTTGCAGGCGTCGTTCGTAACCAATTGGGGCACAACCACATTCGGGCTCGAAAACCGCACCGAAAAAATCAAAAGTACTCGTCTGGGGCACGTTACGGGCAAGCAGGTGGAAGTGAAGGACCGCGATTCAATCTTTTACGACCATTTTTACGACCGAAATTTCACCACCGTTTCGGCCAATCATAAGTTTGTGGCACAGCATTTTGCTGTGTCGGCAGGTGGTGTGGTGCTTATCGACGATGGGGTGAATTTCTATCCTGGAATCGATGCAACTTATATGATTTCCAATTCGTTATGTGCATTCGCGTCGGCCAATGCGGCATTCCGTCAGCCCACGTTCACCGATTTGTTCTATCAAAGTCCGAAAAATGTTGGTAATGAAAATCTTAAATCGGAAGAAGTTACAACTTACGAGGTCGGATTCAAGGCCGATAAGCGGTTGTTCAACGCGCGGGCGGCCGTCTATTTCAAACAGGGCCGCAACATTATCGACTGGGCGCGTCTGACAGGCGAGGAACTTTATGTGGCACAGAACGTTACGGAAGTCAACACCTTCGGGCAGGAATTTGACGTTACGGTGAAGCCCGCGTCGCTTTTTAAACAAAAATACCTGATAATTAGCGAATTAAAGTGCGGTTACAGCCATATCGGCATTCAAAAATCAACAGGCGATTATGAGTCGCTTTACGCGCTCGACCATTTGCGCCACAAGTTGACGGCGTCGGCCACGCTGCGGTCGGTTGGCGGTTTCGAGGCCAACGTCAGGCTTGTTTATCAGCACCGAAACGGAAGTTACGATGTGGTCAATCCCGAGACTAAACAGGTTGATGCACAGCCATATAAAGGATTTGCAACCGTCGATGCGGGGATTTCGCACCGCGGCAAATACGTGACGCAGTTTGTTGAGGCAACCAATATCGGCAATGCTAAATCGTTCGATTTCAGCGGTCTCGAACTGCCTGGGCGCTGGGTAAAAATCGGCGTGAAGGTTGATTTGACGGTTGCTGATTAGTTTTGTGGCGGTTGCGGAAGGGTTGATTTTCAACATTTTCCGCGGCCGCTGTTTTCTTTTGTGCAAACGTGCATTCATGGTTGGCGGCGGTTGCGCTGCCGACCTTTTTTTTAATCGTTTCCGAATAAATCGTAAATTCGCGCGATTTTAAAACTAACGAAATGGCAGCATATTTATGTAGCGACAACCGCAAGGTGACCACTCTGCGGCTGATTGAGATGAAGAAACAAGGCGAGAAGATTTCGATGCTGACCGCCTACGATTATACAACCGCAAAAATTTTTGATGCGGCGGGGCTCGATGTCATTCTGGTCGGCGACAGCGCGTCGAACGTGATGCTGGGCAACGAAACCACTGTGCCGATGACGCTCGACAAGATGATTGTCTTTGCTGGGGCGGTGGCCAAAGCCGTCAAACGCGCTCTAGTGGTGGTTGATATGCCGTTCGGCACCTATCAGGTTGACCCCACTTCGGCCGTGCAGAACGCCATTCGCATTATGCAGGAAACGGGCGCCGACTCGCTCAAACTTGAGGGCGGATTGGAAATTATCCCGATGGTGAAAAAGATTATCGACGCTGGCATTCCTGTGATGGGCCATTTGGGACTTACACCGCAGAGTATCAACGCTTTCGGAACGTACGCAGTGCGCGCGAAAGACGAGGCCGAAGCCGAAAAACTTGTCAGCGACGCGCACTTGCTCGAAGAGGCTGGCTGTTTTGCTGTGGTGCTTGAAAAAATTCCCGCCAAACTGGCCGCCCGTGTGGCTTCTGAACTGAAAATACCTGTAATCGGCATTGGTGCTGGCGGTCAGGTGGATGGCCAAGTGCTGGTTTTTGCCGATATGCTCGGCCTGACGCAAGGTTTCAGCCCGCGCTTCCTGCGCCGCTATGCCGACCTGAACACGGTTGTCACCGATGCTGTAGGTCAGTACATTACCGATGTCAAACAGGGCGATTTCCCCAACGAAAACGAGCAATATTGATATGGAAAACAACCGTCCGCTCATTCTCGTAACCAACGACGACGGCTATTCGTCGAAAGGCATAACCGAACTCATTGCAATGGCGCAACGCATTGGCGATGTGGTGGTTGTGGCGCCCGATGCAGCACAGTCGGGAAAGTCGCACGCCATAACTTTCAGCAATTATATCCGCGTGAAAACCATAACCGATGAGCCAAATCTTAAGGTTTATTCGGTAACTGGTACGCCTGTTGATTGCGTGAAGATGGCTATCAACCGCTTGCTCGACCGCCAACCCGACCTTCTTCTGTCGGGTATCAACCACGGAACAAATTCAACCGTATGTGCTTTTTATTCAGGCACTTTGGGTGCAGCCACCGAAGGCGCGATGAATGGCATTCCGTCGGTCGGCGTTTCGCTTTGCAGTTTCGACTTGGACGCTGATTTCTCGGTTGTTGTAAAACACACAGAACCAATACTTGAACGCCTTTTGGCCACCAACACCGACAAGAATCTCTGCCTGAATATCAACTTCCCCGATATTCCCGAAACCGATTTCCGCGGAATGAAGATTTGCCGTCAGGCTGATGGCCTTTGGAAGGAGGATTTTATTGAATATCAAGACCCGTCGGGTCGCCCATTTTATTGGTTGTCAGGCGAATTTATCAATAACGAACCCGATTCCACCGACACCGACGAGTGGGCGTTGGCGCACGGCTACGCGTCGATTGTGCCAATCAACCTTGACTCAACCGATTACGCGCGGCTCAAAAAAATCGATTATCTGCTATGAAAGTCACTGATAAACCGATAGTTGGCATTGTCATTGGCGCTCTTTTGCCAATCATTTGTCTTGCGATTTTTTTGCCGTTGGTGGCCTACGGAAAGGGTTACGATTCGGTGGCCGATTGTATCAGCCATTTTCAGCGTTTCGGTGTGCTGTATAAGATTGTGAGTCTGAGTCTTATGCCCAATGCGGGTTTGTTTTTCTGGTGGACTCGCCAAAACCGCCTGAGCCTTGCCCGCGGCGTGCTGGCAATGTGTCTGCTGTACGGCGTGGCAATATTGGCGATATATTTTGTTTAATGGTGAGGGGAAAGAGTTTAGTGTTGAGAATGTTTAGCGGGTTGAAATGGTGAATTGTTAATGGTTTAATTTGTTGAATTTTATTTCGTATTTTTACAAACAAAAAACAATTTGCTATGACTACCGCGGCTTTAAACAATTTGTGGGCTTACATTAACGGCTTGACGCTCACCGCCAACGAACGGCAGTGGCTTGCTGGTAAATTGACGGATGATGTTATAAATCAAGAAGTTGATGGTAAAAACGAAAAGGCGGTGAAACAGTTGCCTGATTCTTTTAAGCGTTTACGAGGAATGGGGCGCGTAACGCCCGACGATATTGCAAACGATGACCGACTAGCCTATATTTTAAGCAAATGAAAAAGGTATTTGTCGATACTAATGTCATTCTCGATTACTATCTTAATCGGGAAGGTGCCGACGATGCCGAAAAAATATTCACCGCGGCTTATAATGGTGACATTGCGGTTTTTGCTTCAATTCTGACTTTTGCCAATTTCGCATACGTAGCCAAGCGCGGTCACACACAGGAAGATGTCTATATGGCTCTCGACGAGTTCGAGAAACGCATAACGGCTCTGCCGATGGACAAACGGCAATTGCGCTGTGCAATCGACAACCATTGTAAAGATTTCGAAGATATGCTGCAATACCAATGCGCCCTTGCCGCTGGCTGCGATGTGGTTGTTACCAACAACACTAAAGATTTCCGCGATTTCTGCAAACTGCCCCTTATGACTTCGCACGAATTTTTGACACAAATTTCCGATGAGCAATAAAAAACTGCGAAAATACATTGAATCTGTGTCATATGATTTCAAAAATCCTAAATCCTAAATAACCAATGCGTTACTTTCTGATAGCAGGCGAGGCGAGTGGCGACCTTCACGGGTCGAATCTGGTGCGGGAACTGAAATTGCAGGACCCGCAGGCGCAGTTCCGCTTTTTCGGCGGCGACCTGATGGCCGCGCAGGCTGGCGTGCCGCCCGTCAAGCACTACAGCGAGATGGCCTTTATGGGCTTTGTGCGTGTGCTGATGAATTTGCGCAAAATCGGCCGTAATATGGAGCAATGCAAGGCCGATATTGTTGATTTTAAGCCTGATGTGGTTATCTTGATTGACTTTGCAGGATTCAATTTGCGCATTGCCGAATTTGCCAAAAGCCTTGGGCTGAAAACCGTTTTCTACATTTCGCCGAAAATCTGGGCCTGGAAGCAGAACCGCATAAAAAAGATAAAGAAGTATATCGATAAAATGCTGACAATCTTGCCGTTCGAGACGGAATTCTACGCCCGTTTCGACTATCCCGTGGAGTATGTCGGCAATCCGATTCTGGACGCAATCGAAGAATTTCGGTCGGGTGACCACCAAACTGAGGCCGATTTTCGTAATGCTAACAACCTGACCGACAGGCCGATAATCGGACTTTTGGCAGGAAGCCGCAAGCAGGAAGTTGATTTTATGCTGCCCGTGATGATTGAAGTCAGCCGCCAATTTCCCGAATATCAGTTTGTTATATCGGGTGCCCCTGGTCTCGACCGCGACTATTACACCAAAGTGATTGGTGCTGATTGCAACATTCCGATTGTCTTTGGTCAGACTTATAACTTGCTCAAATTCAGCCGTGCAGCGTTGGTAACTTCGGGCACTGCCACGCTCGAAACAGCACTTTTCGGTGTGCCCGAAGCGGTCTTGTATCGGATTTCTGCACCCGATTTTCTCTATCGCATAGGTCGCAAGTTGTTGAAAGTAAAATGGATATCGCTTGCAAACCTGATTGTTGGCCGCGAGATTATCCGCGAACTTGTGCAGATGGACTGCAACCCGCGCACTATTGCCGATGAGTTGCGCAAGATTCTTGATGATAAGCAGTACGATGCTGAATTTCAACGCAATTACGCCGAACTGCGGCAGCGTATGGGCAGTGCGGGAGCGTCGCAACGGGCAGCGCAGGCGGTGATTAAGTTTGTGTCGGCGTAATTTAACCGCACTGTGTTTGCAAAATGCAGAAACTGCCGCCAAACTTTGTTGAAATTCATTTACATTTGGCATTGGCTCTGCTATTGAATTGCAGAGTGCAAATAATTGCAAATCAGTGAGAAATAGATATTTGGTTTTGGTTTTTCTGTTGGCGTTTGCGGCGTTGGGCGCACGAGCCGAAATTGTGCGTGTCAACATCTTCAGTCAGAGCAAAATCAAAACGCTTGTCTTCACCACCGACGAGGGCAAATACAGCCTTGTGGCCGACAACCGAATGCTTATGAGGCTGAAAAAGAACGCGATAATCTATTTTACAATCGTGGGCAAGGGCATCAGCGTTTGGGACCAAGACGAGCATTTGGGCATCTTCTGCGAACTCTATCTGACGGCGTCAACGCGCAAGAGCATTTTCAAAGTTGAGCCTGCCGTGCCTGCGCTCAAACCACGTTTTTACGATGGTGATTTGAAGGTTACAACCGACGGCGGAAATCTGAAAATTGAGAATTACGTCGATGTAAATGATTATCTGTCAGGCGTTGTGGAGAGCGAGGCGGGGCCGAAGGCGCCTTACGAATATTACAAGACGCAGGCAATTATTAGCCGCACTTATCTTTATGAGAAAATCTGGCGCGAAGGTGTTGAGAAATACAGTCTGATGGACAATGTGAGCCATCAGGTTTACTTGAACCGTTGCCACCGCAACAGCCTTATCCGTCAGGCCGTTTCGCACACTACCGACCTTATCATTGTTGATTCCACCAACACCCCGATAACCGCCGTATTTCATTCAAATTCAGGCGGTCAGACGGCCAATTCGGAAGATGTTTGGCTCTCGTCGCTACCCTATTTGAAATCGGTCATCGACACGTTCAGCATCCGTCAGCACAACTCAATCTGGCGCGACACGGTCTCGGTTGACCGATGGATTAAATACTTGCAAAACAACGGGATAAAGATTGTTGATGGCAAGTCGCGGGCGGCAAATCTGGTTTATTCGCCCACTAGCCGCGACCGCTGCTACCGCTATATGACGGACACCATTCCGCTCAAGAAAATCCGCGCCGATTTTGGTTTCAAGTCGGCCTGGTTCTCAATCAGCCCCCGCCCTGGCGGCAAGGTGCTCGAATTCACTGGCTACGGCTACGGCCACGGCGTTGGCCTTTCGCAAGAGGGCGCAATGGAGATGGCTCGCCGCAATTATTCGTTTCTCGACATCATCAATTTCTACTACAAAGGAGTTAGAGTGGTGAATATCAGAAATATCGAGAGATAGTCTGCTTCCTTGTTTGAAAGCGATTCATCGATTTATACTGCTTGTTGCATCAAACTTTCAGCCGTTAAGTTATGCAAATCTGTGGGGAAGGCTTTGCCAGATGGTGATTGCACAACTGAGGCTCGTTAAAGTTCCCTTCTAACTGAACCAAATTCGTACCTGATGCCTAATGTTATTGTGTGCATCGCTCCTTGGCAATTAACGTTTGGTGAATCAAGATGGATTGGCCTGTATGAGTATCGGATTGCTGGGTAGAAAGAGAATTTGGAAAAGTTTCCATTCGGTTTTTCGAGGAATGATTTTACGGCGTTTTCATAACTTATTTGAAGTGTCATGACAGGTCCCCACTTGGAATCTATATCGGCATTTTTAAAATCTTCATTTTTCTCTTCAGCCTCACTGCCAGGTGTTATTGAAAAAAAGCCGATACCCAGCATTGGCGTTGCGGTAAAACCATATGGGCAATGAATTTTATAACCAGCATTGAAACTAATGGCTAAATTCGAGGTTTTCTCACCTTTTTCCAATGTGGCTTTCCCAAAGTCGAGGTCATCTCTAAGTTTCCCATAATGAGATGCCAATTCTAAACCGACAACGATATTAGCGTATGTCAGCCAGATGTTGGTGCCGCCGTAGAAGCCGCTTTTCAGCAAGTCACCTAATTTGCCGTTGTTGAATGCCGCACCCAAGTTTAATCCAAACCCGAACGAAGGCCCCAAATCTTTGTATTTATATCTGATAAAATTCCTTACAAACGCATCGTGCTCACTCATAGGGTGTTGCGAAAGATATACATCGCTGGCATTGTTCATTATTTCGGTGGATTCGTCGGACTCTGGCAGTTCAAAATTCTTGAGGAACAGCAGAAGAAAATCGCGGCGGCTCTCACTGAGCGACTTGTCGTTTTCTATGCCCGACCTATAGAAATCGTTATGAAAATGAAGCGAGTCGGCTAATATAGGTAACAAACTATAGTTGAAGCGGTTGGATTGTTTTTTATACTCTTCGATGGTGAGAGAGTCGAGCACCATTTCGGTGGCGGCAAGTTGGTATTTCTGCAGCCAGATGGCCAGCAGCCACACCTCGTCTAACGACAAGGCCTTGTATTTGTCGGTTTCAAATTCGGTTCGGGCGTAATACATCAACTTTTCTGCCTCGGTTCGGTCGTTGGCGACTATTGCATCAAAAATATGGTCGCGGCACTTCTCAATCAGTTCGGTTTTCGACTGGTGCGTTGTCAGATATTTGCGCATTGCGGCGGTATCAACCTGCGCGCTGGCGCAAAAACCGCTTGCAACAACAATTAAAAGCAGAATTATCTTTCTCATAATGAATCAGTAAACTCGTTTTGAACCACACATACCTATCTTGAATACGGCCGACAATGTGGTGATTGCGCCATAAGTGACATTTCCCTCGATTTCTGTCCGTATCGGCTGAACCGATAGCCTCAGCACAGGCCCGAAATAGGCGGTTTGCGCATTGTCTTGAAACACCTTCTCATATTTTATCTCCGCGCCAAAGCACGGCATAACCGATTTCAGTTTTTGATTGTTAAGGGGATTCTCCTTGTCATCGTGGTCGTAGGGAGCAAGAAATTCTGAGTAGCCGACGCCTACACGGGGTATGAATACCAAGTTATGGTTGAGCGGGAAATAGCGGCCAATGCAAAACTGATGTGTCAGTGCACTCCAACTCTTGCCTTCCTCCCAGACAGAACCATTCGGGAAAGTGATGTCTTGTTTGGCTGTGTTGTCAAACATCCCGACAAAGTTCCACGACAATTCATAGCGCAAAACGCCCAAGGCAATGTCGCACTGAAAGGCTCCCTTGCACCTTTCAAACCAATCGGTGATTTCTCCTGACAAAATGCAGAGTCCCGGACCTATACTCACGTCGAGTGACATGCCATCGAAGTCTTTTTCAAATTTGTAGGTCAGATTCCGCTTTACAAAATAATCATACTCACTATTGGGGTGATTTTTCAGGAAATTGTTGCTCTCCTTGTTCATTATGTTTATACGGTTGCCGGGTTCGGTTTCCATCTGTTTGGCAAACACATCAATAAAATCCTTGTCGGTTTCGGTCAGGCGCGGTTCGTTATGGGCGGTTTGCTTTATATTGTCGAGATTCTCAATCACTTTTTGAAGCACGATGCGGTAAAGGTCGCTTCTGAAGATGATTTTGTCGCTTATACTCGCCTCGCGTGCCGAATCCAAGGCCACTACATCGTTCAGAAAATCATTGAAACTATACAGATAGAGGTCGATGAGCCATAATTCGCGGGGCAAGAGCGGCAGATAAGTGCTGTCTTCGAGTGTCAGAGCGTACTCTTTCAGGTTGTAAACTTTCTCTTTGTCGCCATCGACAATACTCTCGGCAAGGTGGTTCAGGCACTTTTTTATCAGGTCGATGCGGGTATCGTCGAGCAAGACTGACTGTTCCATGTCGATGCAGTTGGTAACAATGGTCTGTGCCTTCAACTCGCCAAACACCGTCATCATCAGCACAATACAGCATGCGGCAATTTGTGTTTTCATAATGTTGTTTCAAATTTCAGTTACTTCAGCTTACACTCCACAATGGTGTGGCCAAGGCCGATGCCGTCGTGCATTGCTGTCACTTGCAGACCTGCGGTCTCAATGCAGCGCTTCATATCGTCGGAATGATACATTTTGCTGTTGCCGTTGGCCAGGGCGGTGAAATAAACGCTTGTCATTGTCAGGTCGAAGGCGGCGGTCTCGAAGCGCTGGCGGTCCCAGAAGGTCTCCATAATGAAGACGGTGCTGCCCTTCGTCATCGAGCGTGCGGCGCGTGTGAGAATGCTAGTCACTTCGGACTCCGAGAAGCAGTCAAGGAACTGACTCATCCAAATGGCGTCGAAGCCTGTTGGGAACGGCACCGCGGGGTCGAGCAGATTGGCTCCGTGGCCGTGAATGCGGTCGGCGCCGTCGAGCCCGGCGGTCTGCTTTTTCATCATCTCAATCTGCTGCGGAAGGTCCATAATGGTCACATTCACATCCTTGTCGAACGTGACGCACTGCGTGGCCCAGCGGCCAGTGTTGCCGCCCACATCGAGCAGCGTGCGCGGGTGGTTGGCAAAGACGATTTGAAGGGCTTCGGCAAACGAGTTATCGCTGTAGAAATGGTCGAACCCGAACCAACTTTTCTGCACCTCGGGCGGCAGTTGCGACAGTCCTTCATAGATTGTCGGCCAGCTGCCGAACACTTTCAGTCCTTCGGGCTTGCCGTTCAAAAGCGACTCCTCTAACCGGAACAGTCCCAGATAGTTGACATCGTGATTGAAGTTCAGATTGGCGTTCACCATTGTGTCGTTGATAAGGAACCAGCCGGCTTTGGTGATTTTGTAGTGCTCGTCGGCAAAAATCACAGTGCCGATTGAGAGCGACGCCTCGAGCAGCACTTGCGCGGCATACTCGGTGAGTTTACATTTCGTGGCTATCTCATTCTGAGTCAGGCCGTTACGACTGTCGGCGAGAGCCTTAAGGATTCCGAATTTAATCATCAGGCGCGAGACCTGAAAAACCACCGGCGCACCGGCAATGAAGTGAGCCAGGCGCTGTGCCTCAAGAGCCGATTGGTGCTCTTTGGTGTATTGCTTTTCGAGAGCGGGAAACAGGTTCATTATTTATTTTTTATTTGTTTATACGATTATGATTCTTTTGCCTTTCAGGCGAGCCAAATATATGTGGAATTTGTTTATTAGCAATCACCATAAAAATATAAAGGAATGCAAGCATTACTGATGATGAAGTAATCAGCAGTCAATCTCACGAATCATTAAAATTTTGAATACAAGGCAAATAATGCGGACCAGAAAAAAGCAGGAGCAAACTTTTCGAAAGCACAACGTAAAAGATTATAATTGCAGTCGGAAAACAAGGTTTGAGATAGAATCTTAATATAAACACTGCAAATAATTGAAGATGAAAAGATTAATAGTATCGCTCTGCGCCATTTCGCTGCTTTTTTGCTCATGCAAGCACAACAACGAAGATAACAACCACAATGAGTCAGTCAACGAGTGCATTCTTGACATCATGGATGTTTACTATCTGTGGAACAGAAATATACCGTCGCGGCGCAAGCTTGATTTCCGCCAGTCTCCCGACAAGTTTTTCGAGAGCTTGCTTTACAAACCCAACGAAGTGGATGTCTGGTCATATATTTCTGACGACTCTCAGGCTCTTGAAGATGATCTTGAAGGCACTCCTTACTCAATGGGATACGAGCCGCAGTTTCAGCGCTACGACGAAGATGGAAAGTATGTGCTGATAATTGTTGAACATGTCTATCCGAACACGCCGGCCGAGCGGGCAGGACTCAAACGAGGTGACATTATTCTCGACATCAATGGCACACCGTTGACACCTGACAACTACATTGAACTTTATACTCTTCAAAACTCGACATACAGTCTTGGTGTTTACGACCCAGTCAGCAATACACTCGATTTGAAAGGTGTTGACCTGAATATGTCAGCTGAAAGAGTTGAGGCCGACCCATCGGCTTTCGACACTATCTATTATGTTGGAAACAAACCCGTCGGCTATTACGCCTATATGGCCTTCACCACGGGCAATAAGTATATTCCGTCGATGGACGCTGTTTTTGACCGCTTCAAGGCAGCCGGTGTCAAAGATATGATTCTCGATTTGCGTTACAATGGTGGCGGCTCAATCGATGCAGCCGGACATCTGGCGTCAGCCATTGCTCCGGCTAGTGCGGTGAATAATCACGAAGTGCTTGTTTCGTTCGTCTACAACGATATACTGACAAGCGCTTTCCGCGATAATGAAGAAGAAAATATCTACCGTTTTCCCAGCAACAGCCACAATGCCGACATCGAGAATTTGTATGTTCTTGGCACCAATGGCACTGCATCGGCAAGCGAACTTGTAACAATTGGTTTGAAACCTTATATGAACGTGACTCTTGTGGGCGAAAACACCTATGGTAAATACACAGGCATGATTGTCTTTAGAAACGAGGATGAAGAGTACAAAGAGCTTGAAAACTGGGCTATAGCTCCGATTGTGATGAAATATGCGAATGCCACAGGTTATACCGATTTCAGAAACGGCTTGATTCCTGATATTTATGTTGAAGACGACGGGTTGTATGTTGGCTATCCGCTTGGTTGTCCTGATGACCCGATGATTGCCGCCGCTCTTGATCGCATTGGTGGACTGCCACTTACTGCCAAAGCAGCACACAAGAAACTGCCGTTCAAATATTTGGGAGAAGCCCCGACGATTGTGGGTAACAATCTTATTATAAACGGATTAAAGGTTAACAAATAGGAGCAGGGGAATTGATAGGGATGTAAGCCCAATGCTCATCAGTCCGTACCGCTGCGGTTGAAGAGCAGGTATCCCAAATTTACTTGGAAACGGAACGGCCTTTCCTCTTTGTAGTAGTAGTTTCCAGTTATTGCGAGTGGCCCGATGGGTGTTTGCCAAACCAAAGCCTCCTGTCCCATGAAGCGCGGAGTCGGATATTTCTCGCTGTATGTTGGTGCATAACTTGATGTCAGCAGGTAGCGGTATGGCATGAATACATGGAATTCGGTTCGAAGCTGCACTTTCTCCGAAAAATTGATGATGGGCATTATGCCGAATCCGACAAACTGGTTGGCGCGGTATTTCTCCAGAATTTGCGACTGGCACTGCGGAAACGGATTATATGCGTAGGCCGAAAGCAGCGATGAGATGCTGTTCGAGAATTCCGTCTTGTTGTTGATGTTAAACACAAGCTGGTTTCCAAGACTAAAATGTCTTCCCATCTCAAAATATTTGATAGCGTACAATTTAAAGTTGAACCAGTTTCTGAATACTGAAGATTTTTTTGCGTCTTCAAAAGGCTTGGCGGTTGAGCCGGGATTGTATTCCTCCTCGCCCAGAATGTAGCTTCCTTGTACCATCAGGAACCGCCCCTTGTTGGCATATTGCTTGTAATTCAGCATGTTGTATTCGTAGCCGAGCTTGAAAACACCATAGTTCATGCTAGTTTCATCGGCATCGTCGCTTTTTGTTATGTTGGTCGATTGGAAATAGTTGTAATACTTGATTCCGAAGGCCGCTCCGGTGGAGATGATGCCTCGTGTGCCAACGGGTGCACCAAGGTCAACTCCCAAATATTTGTCGGTTTGAATCACCTGCGACAGAGCCTCGCTGTCGAAAAAAAGTTCGCGGCTCGTCTTGAAATAGTTCCATCGGTTGTATGCAGCCCTGAAATCGACAAAAAACGGCGGCACCATCTTCACCACATTGCGCGGCGACATGTCGAGACGGAAAAAGGCATCGGCAGAGTTGTAGAACTGTCCTGCCGTGATGCTTCCCGATAAGGTGCAGATGTTGCGGTTCATGAACACATATTCGGCTCCAATCTGCCCGAAACTCCGGTTACCCGACGACAGGTTGCCGCCGAACTTTACTGTGAAAGAATTTTTTGCCGATACGTTAAGATGAAGGTCGAAATGGCCGGTCTGCGGATTTAAAACCGCCTGCGGGTAGATGTTCTGTATCATCTTGTCCGACACCAGCTTAAAGTAAGAATTCTCGAGTGCCTTGAAGTTGAATGTGTCGCGCCCGCGCTTGATGCTTTGCGCCACATAGCCAGCTGCCAAATCTTTCACTCCCTCAACCACAACATCGCCGAAAACCATATCTTTAAAACCACTGGTAAAGGCCTTGCGTCTTTGTGCCATCGTATCGGGACTCACGCGGCGGCTCACAAGCATTTTAATCGAGTCAAGTTTGGCGTTAGTAGCCTCATAGCCAATACTTTCTATCTCATCAATCCGCTCAAAATCCATCAGTCCGAACTGGCTGAGCTTTGGTGCAATCATTATGCCTTTGCCAGGAATCGAAAAGTTCGACTTCTTCATAAAGAAGTTGATTAGAAGCAGATAGACATCATCGTAGGTTGGTTTTTCAGGATTGTCGGTCACGGTGCAGCCGATAATCACATCGGGGTGATACATCTGGTCGAGCAGGTCCGACGGGAAGTTGTTCTGCATTCCTCCGTCGAAGAGTAGAACACTGTCAACCATCAGCGGGCGGAAATATCCGGGAAACGTCATCGACGCCCTGACGGCTTGCGCCAGATTGCCTTTGGTGAACACCACGGGTTTGTTGCCGTGCACATCAGACGCAACGCAGAAAAAGGGCACTAGCAGTTTGCTGAAGTCATAGTCGGCGCGTGCCGCCCCTTGGGCATACATCTGCATAAAGCGGAAATCCATTTGCTCAGGGTCGATTATGTTTGTGGGAAGAATGGGGTTCAGCGACGAGCCTTCGCGTTTTAGCCCGATGCTTATCCAATCGGCGCTGCTGCTTTTGGTCTTGTAGTAGTATTGCTCATCAAGGCTTATCACTCCTTTCGACCATGTGAGGAAATCGTCGGAGCGCAAGAATTCGGCCATCTCGTCGGGTGTGTAGCCGATGGCGTAGAGCGATCCAATGATGGCGCCCATTGATGTTCCGCAAATGTAATCAATAGGTATGCCGTTCTCTTCCAGAGCTTTAAGAAGCCCAATGTGAGCCAGACCCTTGGCTCCACCGCCACTCAGCACAACTCCAACCGATTGCGCGTTGAGTTGCGCAATGGCCGATATGGCAAGAACGATTGTCAGAAGCAATCTTTTCATGGCGACTGGTGGCAATTTGCATAAAAATGTATGCTATTCGCAAACGTATTTTTCAATCAATGCTTTCAGTTCCTGCAAGTTGCGGGCAACCGGGAACTGCGGATAGTCGCGCACTACATTGTCGGGTGGGCAGTAGAGGATGCCCACATCAGCCGATTCAACCATCGGAATGTCGTTGTATGAGTCGCCAAAGGCCAGCACCTTGTATTTGAGGCTCTGGAAGGCCTCAACAGTGCGGCGCTTGGGATCAGGCTGGCGCAATTTGTAATCGACCACGCGGCCAGTCTCGTCAATCTCGAGCGAGTGGCAGAGCAGGAACGGATTTTCGAGCTGCTCCATCAGCGGTTTGGCAAACTCCACGAAAGTGTCGGACACAATGGCGAAACGCGTCACCTTGCGCAGCCAGCGAGTAAACTCAAGCGCACCATCCAATGGCTTCATTGTGGCGATAACCTCCTGAATATCTTGTATTTTCAGATTGTGCTCGTCGAGAATCTTCAAACGGTAGCGCATCAGCTCGTCGTAGTCCTTAATGTCGCGGGTGGTTAGTTTCAGTGCGTCGATGCCGGTTTTTTTTGCAAAATTTATCCAGACCTCTGGCACGAAAACCCCTTCCAAATCAGCACATACAATCCACATAGTCAATATTTTATAGTTTTGTTTGCAATATGTTGCCAAAACGCAAATTTATTGCGTTAGAATCTCATTGGCAAAAATATGCGATTGTTTTCTTGAAAAAAATCAATTGCTCATTACAATTCTATAATTACCTTTGGTTGTTTTTTTGAAAAGATAAGTGTTATGGAAAACATTGATTGGGCCAACATAGGATTTGGCTATCGCAAGACCGACTACAATGTCCGCTGCTACTATCGCGACGGCAAATGGGGCGAAATTGAAGTTTGCTCCGAAGAGACAATCCCGATGCATATGGCTGCCACCTGCCTACACTACGGACAGGAAGCCTTTGAAGGCTTGAAGGCATACCGCTGCCCCGACGGCAAGGTGCGAGTGTTCCGCTCTGACGAGAACGCAGCCCGCCTGCAATCGACCTGCCGCGGCATTCTGATGCCCGAGCTGCCAACCGAAACATTCAATAAGATGATTGATATGGTGGTGCGCCTGAACGAAAAATATATTCCGCCCTACGAGACCGGCGCAACGCTCTATCTGCGTCCGCTGCTCATCGGCACAAGCGCACAAGTGGGCGTTCATCCGGCATCGGAATATCTGTTCCTGATTTTTGCAACGCCGGTGGGTCCGTACTTCAAAGGCGGATTTGCCTGCAACCCATACGTCATCATCCGCGAGTTCGACCGTTCGGCTCCGCTCGGCACGGGCATCTACAAGGTGGGCGGAAACTACGCCGCCAGCCTGCGCGCCAACAAAATGGCTCACGACCTTGGCTATGCCTGCGAGTTCTATCTTGACGCCAAAGAAAAGAAATATATGGATGAGTGCGGTGCGGCTAACTTCTTCGGTATCAAGAACAACACTTACGTGACACCGAAATCGACTTCGATTCTGCCGTCAATCACCAACAAGAGTCTGATGCAGCTTGCCGAAGACCTTGGAATGACGGTTGAGCGCCGCCAGATTCCGGAAGAAGAGTTGGCAACATTCGAAGAAGCCGGCGCTTGCGGAACAGCTGCCGTCATCTCGCCAATCTCGAAGATTGACGACCTTGAGCAGAAAAAGACCTTCGTCTTTTCGAAGGACGGCAAACCTGGTCCGGTTTCGACGAAGCTCTACAACTTGCTGCGCGGCATCAAGTACGGCACCGAGCCCGACAAACACGGCTGGACGAGAGTGGTTATAGGATAATTAGTTTTAAAATGTTTATAAATGGAAACGCTCCTTGCCTACGGGTTTGGAGCGTTTTTTGTTTGCGAACGAGTTGCTTATTCTTTATTTTTGTTGAACTTAAACTTGTTGGCTATGTTATCCATCAACACTAAATCATTCAAGAGTATTTGTTTGCTACTCTCATGCGCCATTCTGTTAATGTCGTGTTACTCAACAAAATATGTATCGCTGCAAGATGATTACAAAGCAAAATGCAACGGCAAAAGTCACGCTGAAATTATCGAATTGCTTGGACCACCCGATAGAACAACTTCTGATGGAAAGGGTGGCGAGATATTGATTTATGAATTGAAAAGACAGCAAGGTGGATATTCAGATAGTGGTTCTGTCAATCTTACTGAATCAAAGAAGCAAACTTGCATCTATGTTGATGAAAATAAGGTATGTTATAATGTTACAACAGATGACATTAGAGAAGAAATGTATTTTGATAAACCCAGAACAATAGCAAGCCTTGTGTTCTGCGGGATAATAGGATTGGTTATAGTTCTTACCACTGCAGACTGAAATAAAGAATATGCCATTTTGAACAACGCTCCTTGCCTTTTGGCTTGGGGCGTTTTTTGTTTGCAGTGGTCGCAAAAAAAGCCCCGCCACATAACGCAGCGAGGCTTTCCTTAAAAACCATGAAAATCTATTCTTCCTCTTTGTGTTCAGCCTCGTAAGCCTTCAGCAGCTTGTCTTGAACATCGCTCGGTACTTGTGCGTACTCGGCGAATTTCATTGTGTAGGTTGCGCTGCCCGATGTGAGTGAGCTCAACGCTGTCGAGTATTTGTTCAGCTCGGCCAGCGGAACGCGTGCCTGCAGCTTCTCGTAGCCCGACTCGCTACTCATACCCATAATCATTGCGCGGCGTCCCTGCAGGTCGCTCATCACGTCGCCCATATACTCCGACGGAACAAGCACCTCAACGTCGTAAATCGGCTCCATAATCTTCGGGCCGGCGGCCTTGAATGCCTGGCTGAAGGCGTTGCGTCCGGCCAGTTTGAACGAGATTTCGTTCGAGTCAACCGGGTGCATTTTACCATCGTAGATGCAGACGCGGATGTCGCGTGCGTACGAACCCGTCAGCGGGCCTTCCTCCATCTTCTCCATAATACCCTTTTGGATGGCCGGCATAAACCTTGCCTCGATGGCGCCGCCCACAATGCAGTTGCAGAAGACGAGCTTTCCGCCCCACGGCAGTGCAATCTCCTCGGTTCCGCGAAGGCTGACCGACCAGTCTTTGCCGTCAATCTTGTAGGTCGATGGTGCGGGCATTCCCTCGGTGTACGGTTCGATAATCATGTGCACCTCGCCAAACTGTCCGGCGCCGCCCGACTGTTTCTTGTGGCGGTAGTCGGCCTGTGCAGGTTTGGTGATGGTCTCGCGGTACGGAATCTTCGGGTCGATGAACTGCACTTTCAGTCCGTGCAGGTTCTCGAGCTGCCATTTCAGTGAGTTGATGTGGAACTCGCCCTGACCGTAAACAATGGTCTGTTTCAGCTCTTTAGAGTACTCAACAATAATGCTTGGGTCTTCCTGCGACTTGCGCACCAGCAAATCGCCCAGTTTCTCCTCTTCCGAAGCATCGACCGGCTTGATGGCCGTGCGGAAACGCGGGTCGGGCATTTGGGTAGCCGGGAATGTCCAGTCAAGGTCCTTATCGTTCAGAGTGTGATATGTCTTGGTCTCTTTCAGTTTCACCATTGCGCCAATGTCGCCGGCCACCATTTCGGTGAGTTTCTCGCGGTTTTTGCCGGCAGGCGAGAAGAACTGCGACAGACGCTCTTTGGCGTTCTTGTTGGTGTTCACAAGGTCCATACCCTCGGTGATTTTTCCTGACATCACCTTGAAGTAGAGAACCTCGCCCACGTGCTCCTCGACGGTTGTCTTGAAGACGAAGACCGAAGTCTTGCCGTTCGGGTCGCACTTAACCTCATTGCCCTCCGAGTTGACGGGTGCGGGCATTTCGGTCGGATTCGGGGCCACATTGCCCACAAACTCCATCATACGGCGGATACCCATATCTTTCTTGCCTGCAACGCAGAACACGGGGAACATTCCGCGGCTGATAATTCCGGCGCGGATTCCGGCGCGCATCTGGTTCTCATCGAGTGAGCCCTCGTCGAAGAATTTTTCCATCAGCGTGTCGTCGTTCTCGGCAGCAGCCTCAATCAGTTTGGCGTTCAAGTCTTTGGCCTTCTCCATTTGGTCGGCCGGAATGTCGAGCACTTCCGGAACACCGCCCTCAGGTTTCCAGCGGTACATCTTCATCTTCAGCACGTCAATCATCTCGTTGTAGCCCGTGCCGGGGTTGATTGGATACTGCACAATGGCCACCTTGTTGCCGTAGAGAGCGTGCAGCTCCTCAATAGTCTTGTCGAAATTGGCCTTCTCGTGGTCGAGTTGGTTAACGGCAATCAGCATCGATGTGTTCAGGCGGTTGCAGTGGCGCGATATGGTTTGCGTGCCCACCTCAACACCCTTGGCCGAGTTGATGACCATAATGGCGGCGTCAGTCACGGCGAGCGACGATATTACTCCGCCCACAAAGTCGTCCAATCCCGGGGTGTCGATGATGTTCAACTTCTTGTTGTTGAACTCGACGTGCAGAACTGTTGAATAGACCGAACGCCCCTGCTCGTGCTCGATGGCGTTGTAGTCCGACACTGTGTTTTGACTTTCGATGTCGCCTCGGCGTGATATCACTCCGGCCTCAAACATCATAGCTTCGGCCAGAGTGGTTTTCCCGGAGCCGGCCGCACCAATTAAGGAGAGATTCTTAATCTCGTTAGGTTGATACACTTTCATAATAAATGTGGTATATAGTTTATAAAAAAGTACGTGGATTCGTGTATCACGAACAAGGCTAAAGTTATAGCAATTTTTTTTGAATTCCGATAGGGTTGAGGCAAAAAAATGACATTAAATGGATGAAAATTTTCAGTACCCTGGCGGGGAGTGCTCAGTTTGTATTTCACAAAAAAATCCCCCGACAAATTATTGTCGAGGGAATTGATGAAAAAAGAAAAAGTCCTCAGAGTGAGGACTTAGTTTTTAGTTTACTTTATCGGCCAGAGCCTTGCCAGCTTTGAATTTGGCAACTTTCTTAGCAGCGATTTGAATCTTTGCACCAGTGTGTGGGTTCTTGCCGGTTCTTGCAGCGCGAGCGCTAACTGAGAATGTACCGAAACCAACCAATTGTACGCTTTCGCCTTTACCAAGAGCGTCAGCTACAGATGCTGTGAATGCGTTCAAAGCTTTCTCTGAATCAGCTTTGGTCAAACCTGCTTTTTCTGCCATAGCGGCAACTAATTCCTGTTTGTTCATACCGAGTGTTTTTTAAGATTATATAACAATAAATGATTAATGCTTAAAGCATTGTAAATATAGGAAAATTTGATATAGTTATTCTCTTTTATTGCAGATAATTACGTTTTTTTTAATTTTTTTCGAAAAAAAAAGGCTGGCATTTTGTATCTGATTGTAATTCAGTCAAAAATCAAATTTCAACAGCCTTCAATCGCAGCAAAACCAACCTTCTTCTGCGGGCTCTGCTATATATTATATGTGTGAATCAGTGGGTAATGTCGCGGCTGAAGGCCGAATAAGGGTCAATTTTTTCGAGCAAAGCCTTATCTGCAATGGTTTTTAGGAAGAAATAGCAGCGGTCGGCAGCCAGTTTTTCATCAATCTTTTGACCATTAAGAGCGTAGCTCCATCAGTTTTTTTTGTGTGCGTCACTCTTCATAGAGGAACAAATTAAAATTGTAATTTTGCATTTTGATTGACAGTTTTTAGAACGATTTGAATATGAGTAGGGTGAACATCATTAGGGAAGAATTCGCGGAGACGGCGGTTTTGGTTGGAGTAATCACTCAGGAGCAGAGCGAGGAGATGGTGAGTGAATACCTTGACGAGCTGGCCTTTCTGGCTGACACGGCAGGCGCGGCCACCGTTGCAAGGTTCACCCAGAAGATGGACAAACCCAACGGTGCCACTTTCCTTGGCTCGGGAAAGATTAAGGAGGTGGCCGAATATGTTGAGGAGAACAAAGTTGATTTGGTGATTTTCGACGATGAGCTGACACCAACACAGCTGCGCAACCTTGAAAACATGTTCAAGGCCCGCGTGCTCGACCGTACAAATCTGATTCTCGACATTTTTGCCCAGCGCGCCCGCACGGCTCATGCCAAAGTTCAGGTTGAACTTGCTCAATATCAATACCTTCTACCGCGTCTGACACGAATGTGGACGCACCTTGAGCGCCAACGTGGCGGCATTGGAATGCGCGGTCCTGGTGAGACGCAGATTGAGACCGACCGCCGAATCATTCTCGACAAAATATCGCACCTGAAGGAGCAGCTGTCGAAAATTGACAAGCAGATGGCCACCCAGCGCAAAAACCGCGGCCAGATGGTGCGTATTGCGCTTGTGGGCTACACCAACGTGGGCAAATCAACCATCATGAACATGCTGAGCAAGAGCGATGTTTTTGCCGAGAACAAACTGTTTGCCACGCTCGACACCACTGTGCGCAAAGTGGTGATTGACAATCTGCCGTTCCTGCTGTCGGACACTGTCGGGTTCATACGCAAGCTGCCGCATGACCTTGTGGAGTCGTTCAAGTCAACGCTCGACGAGGTGCGCGAGGCCGACATTCTGCTGCATGTGGTTGACATTTCGCACCCGAATTTCGAGGAGCAGATTGAAGTGGTGAACCGCACGCTTCAGGAAATTGGTGCGCAGCTGATTCCCACATACGTGGTTTTCAACAAAATAGACAATTATCAGTATGAGCCGCAGGACCCTTACGATTTGTCGCCTGCATCGCGCATCAACATCTCGCTTGAGGATTTGAAAAAATCGTGGATTGCCAAAAACAATCTGCCCTGCATTTTCATCTCGGCCAAGGAACACACCAATATCGACGAGTTCCGAAGCCTCATCTATGAGAAGGCCAAGGCCATTCATGCCGAGCGCTATCCGTACAATAATTTCCTTTTCGACAAGTTTGATGGCGATGGGAATAATTTGTAGCGGAAAAAATTAGTCATAATGACGTACTTTTTCCATCTTTGCAAAAGAAACAATATCAGATGAAACTGAATCCGACACTGAAAACGATTATCAGCCATTGCAAAAACAAATTTGCGATTGCAACGGCCGTTTTTGCTGTTTGGGTGATGTTTCTCGACCAGAACAACCTGATAAACCTCATGTCGAACAGGGCGACTCTGCGCGATATGAAGGAGCAGAAGGAATACTACGCTAAAAAGATTGAGACCGACATTCAGCGGACCAAGGAACTGGTTTCGGATGAGGAGAATCTTGAAAAATTCGCCCGCGAGCAGTATCTGATGAAAAAGCCGAATGAGGATGTCTTTATTATTATTGAGGAATAAAAGATTCATATTGTAAAAGAAAAACACCGTAATCGGGAAATCCAATTACGGTGTTTTTTATTGAAAGACTGAGCAGTATCAGTTCTTTTTGCAAGCGCGGTTGGCATCTTTGATGAACAGTTCCAAAGCTGCAGGCATTGATGGAGCCTCGGGCAGCGGCGCCTTGATGTCGAGTCGCAAGTTGGCATCTTCAACGGCTTTGGCGGTTGTGGGGCCAAATGCGGCAATCTTAATCTCATTCTGCTCAAAATCAGGGAAATTCGATTTCAGCGATTTAATTCCCTCAGGGCTGAAGAAGCACATCACATCATAGTTCTGGTCGGCAATGTCCGACATGTCAGTTGCCACTGTCATGTAGAGGATTGCGAGTGTGTGGTCGATTTTGTGGGCCTGGAGCTTTTCAACAACCTCAGGTTTATACTTGTCTGACGACGGGAGCAGGAATTTGTCCTCGCGGTGCTTGTCGATGAGCGTCAGAAGTTCGTCGAACTTGCCGTTTGGGGCAAAAAATATCTTACGTTTCCGATAGGTGATGTATTTCTGAAGATAGAGAGCGACAGCCTCGGTAATGCAGAAATACTTCATGTCATCGGGCAGCGTCACGCGTGTCTCCTCACATATTCTGAACAGGTGGTCGATGGCATTTTTGCTTGTGAAAATCACAGCTGTATGGTCAAGGATGTTTATCCGTTCTTTTCGGAAATCCTTGGCTTCCACAGGTTTGACTGTAATGAACGGTCTGAAATCTATTTTCAGATTGTACTTTTCGGCCAAATCGAAATACGGCGACTTTTCGGTCGTTGGTTTTGGCTGCGATACCAAAATTTTCTTAATTTTCAACTTGCTCGGTTTTTAGTTAGACATCTACCTTAACCCATTCTATAACAAATATTTCAGCACATACTTATATATAGTTAGAATGGGTAAGATTTCAAGGGCGCAAAGATAGAAAAACAAATAAAAAATCGAAACACCTTTTCGCAGACAAATTCGAAGTCCGCGGAAGAGTGTCAGAGCATACATCAATACAAACACTGCCAACCCCGCCCATATTAGTTTCTCGGTGACAAAACTCGGGACAAATGGAATGAATGCAACCAGAGGCAGCAATATGAGCCCGTAAATTTTGCAGTAGAGGTATATGGAGAAGTTGTAGTAGCCGAACGAGTCAGTGTCGAACACGAAATCGAGGAATTTCAGCAGAATGGTTCGTACCGTGTAAACGGTAAAGAAGCCGAGCATGCACACGCCGAACAGTTTCAGGCCTGAATAGTTGTCGAAACTGAAACCATAGAAGTTGAGGCACTGGCATGAGAACAAACTTATATTGATGTAGAATAATATGTTAAGCAGGAAAAACACTCGCGTCCTCACCGCATTTGATTCGGCGAAGGTGCGGTTGGCGGCGAAAAAGTTGGCTGCCGACTGGAACGCCATGCCCACATATTTGCCGTAAATCATTCTAATCCAGGCAAAAAACAAAAACGACGTTATGATGACACCTATCATCCAGTCGGTGTCGGATGTTGTTTTATCGAGAGAGAAGCCGTAGGATTTCCGCATCAACGGCTTGCCTTCCTTCTCCTCGAAGATTTTGTATGTGGCCCCCTGTTTCGGAGTGGTGTCGGCAGTGGCCACGGTGTCGGCAACTGTCAGAGTATCGGCGGCAATGCTGATGCTGTCGGTGGGGGCAGCAGGAACGGTGTCGGTTGAAACAGGTTGAGGCTGCCTGGCTTCGGTCAGGATTTCTGTTTCGGGTGTCGATTTTGCCTGCCTCAGCACTTCAGAGCTGCTCTGCTTTACGGCAATTGAAAAATGCTGTGGTTCAGCGGCTTGTATGGTTTCAGAGTCGCTGCCGACTGGTTCAATCGGGTTCAGGCGCAGGTGCGAGATAAGCGATTCGTCGCTGGTGATGACAAACTCGCCGTTGAGCACGTCGTAAACCGGATGGTTGATTGTGTCGTTCTCAGGAATGTATGGCACCGTCTTGACAACTGGCGCCACGGGCTTTCTGGCTTGTAAGCGGCTTGAATCGACCCGAAACGCGTCGGCACCGCCAAAGTCGAGCGTGGTTCGTGACAGTATTAGCGTTCCTGTCTGCTGTGCTGTCGAATCGGCCTGGATACCACTGTTTTGCGAAACTTCCATCAAACGGTTCAATTATGGAGCAGATTTTACTGGCGCAAAATTATAAAATAGTATGGATTTGAAAGGTTCGGACGAAGAAAAACCTGCCAAATAGGCAAAAAAAGAGGGAGAAGATGTTTGTTTCTCCTCCCTCGAGTATGTTTTCGGCCGTATCAGTTGATGCTCATCGGCATCAGAATCATCAGCACGTCCTCGTCGACCGACGACTGGTTGAGCGGCACGAACTTGCCTGGTCTGGT
This sequence comes from Salinivirgaceae bacterium, assembly GCA_017474765.1. Lineage (GTDB taxonomy): Bacteria > Bacteroidota > Bacteroidia > Bacteroidales > SZUA-534 > RUG13583. Next base: position 116,791 of record JAFVGW010000012.1, read on the forward strand.
GGAGTCGGACAAGTTGACAACAACCTCGTCGCAGTTGAGGTTCGACAAGATTTGAATCAGATAGGTTGAGCAGAATCCAATCTCCATGTCGTCGCCTTCGAACTGGCATTTCACGCGCTCGTGGGCCGATATTGAAAAATCGATGTCCTGAGCTGAAACGGTGAGCTGGTTGGCAGTAATCGACAGCTTGATGAGGTTGCTTGCCTGATTCGAAAATATTGAAACGCGGCGCAGACAGTTGCAGAGTTCGAGACGGTCGACAATCAGCTTGCGCGGCGAATCGTTAGGAATGATGGCCTGATAGTTGGGGTAAGAGCCCTCAATCAGGCGGCAAATCAGCGTATATTCATTGAATTCGATGACGGCCTCCTGCTTGTTGAACGACAGAGTTACCTGCGCATCGGTTTTCGGCAGGATGTTTTTCAGCAGGTTGGCGGGTTTTTGCGGGAAGATGAACGAGCTGTCGCCTTCGGTCTGCACATCGGCGCGGCCGTAGCATACAAGCTTGTGGGCGTCGGTGGCGACGAACTTGATTTTTCCCTCAGAAATCTCAAAGAAGATACCTGTCAGGGCGGGGCGAATATCGTCGGTCATTGCAGCGAAAAGTGTTTTTGAAACGCCCTGCAGCAGAGTGTCGGACGACATGCGTATCACGCTGACGTTTTCGCGCTGCGAGTTGATTTGCGGGAAATCGTCGCCGTTTTGGCCAAGCACACTGAACTTTCCGTTTTCCGACACAATGTCGACACTGAAAGTCTGGTTGTTGATATTGAAAGTCAGCGGTTGCTCGGGGAATTCCTTCAGAATGTCGGTCAGGCGTTTGGCATCAATGGCTATGGTACCGTTGTCAGATGCGTTTTCGACATCAATTGTGGTAATCATGGTTGTTTCAACATCTGACGCTGTGATTGTCAGCTTGTCGTCCTCAAGTTTGAACAGAAAATTGTTGAGGATTTCCATTGTGTTTTTTGAAGCTATTACACGGCTCACCGCCTGCAAATGGTTCAAAAGCTGCGTGCTTGATACGATAAAATTCATGTTAACTTATTTTTAGATTAATCCGAATTCAATTATTCGGCGCGGCCAAAATTATAAAAATTGTTGAGACCGACGAAACAATTTTAGAGCTGTGTTTTAAAAAATCTCCTTTGAATAATATAGTGAACCAGGAGCAGAGTGCGGGGCCTGCAGATGGCATGATTCGAATGAAAAACAGCGCGAATCTCGCCGAAAAAGCCGTAAGTCGTTGCCGACAGAGGCCAGAAAACACTGCGCGGCAAATCCGCCATGCGCTTGCAATGGGCTGATACCAAAATAATTATGTCAACTTTTCAAGAATATGCATATAGTATTGTAAAAACAATTACTTTTGCACCCTCAAAAAATTGGGCTAAAGATGAAGCAAATCAGAAACATTGCAATCATTGCACACGTCGACCACGGAAAAACCACATTAGTTGACAAAATCTTGTTGCAAACCAAGCAGTTCAAGGAGCACGCCGCCGGCGAACTCTTTCTCGACAACAACGACCTTGAGCGAGAGCGCGGCATAACCATCCTGTCGAAAAACGTTTCGATGGTTTACAAGGGTGTGAAAATCAACATTATCGACACTCCGGGGCACTCCGATTTTGGTGGCGAGGTTGAGCGCGTGCTGAACATGGCCGACGGCGTTCTGCTTTTGGTTGACGCCTTCGAAGGCCCGATGCCGCAGACACGTTTCGTGCTTCAGAAAGCCCTGCAAATCGGCTTGAAGCCAATTGTGGTCATCAACAAGGTTGACAAGCAGAACTGCCGCCCCGACGAAGTTTGCGAGCAGGTGTTCGAGCTGATGTTCCAACTCGACGCCAACGAGGACCAGCTGGATTTCCCGGTTATCTACGGCTCGGCAAAGAACGGCTGGATGACCGACGACCTGAAAAAGCCGTCGACCGACATGCTGCCGCTGCTTGAAGCCATCTTGAAATATATTCCCGAACCGCACGCCGAAAATGGTTCGCTGCAGATGCTCATCACATCGCTCGACTACTCGTCGTATGTGGGCCGGATTGCTGTGGGCCGCGTCCACCGTGGCACCATCCACTCGGGCGAGCAAATCAGCCTTTGCAAGCGCGATGGCTCAATTGTGAAATCGCGCGTGAAGGAGCTCTACGTGTTCGAGGGAATGGGCAAGGCAAAGGTTGAGCAGGTTGAGGCCGGCGACATCTGCGCCGTGATGGGCATTGAGGGTTTTGAAATCGGCGACACCATTGCCGACAACGAGAACCCTGACGCTCTGCCGCCAATCGCAGTTGACGAGCCGACAATGAGTATGTTGTTCACAATCAACAACTCGCCATTCTTTGGCAAGGACGGCAAATTTGTGACTTCGCGCCACCTGAAAGAGCGTCTTGAAAAAGAGCTGGAAAAGAACCTGGCGCTGCGTGTTGAGCCGACTGACTCAGCCGATGCGTTCACCGTTTACGGCCGCGGCGTGCTTCACTTGTCCATTCTGATTGAGACAATGCGCCGCGAGGGCTACGAGCTGCAAGTTGGTCAGCCACAGGTGATTATAAAGGAAATTGACGGTGAAAAATGCGAGCCTGTTGAGGAACTCACCATCGACCTGCCTGAAGACTGCTCGGGCAAGGCCATTGAGATGGTGACACGCCGCAAGGGCGAGCTGCTGAATATGGACCGCAAGGGCGACCGCGTTCACTTGGATTTCAAAATTCCGTCGCGCGGCATTATCGGCCTGTCGAGCAATATGATGACCGCCACCGCCGGCGAGGCTGTGATTGCACACCGCTTCATCGATTTTGAGCCTTACAAGGGCGAGATTGAGAAACGCATCAACGGCTCGCTGATTGTGATGGAAAGCGGAACAAGCATCGCGTACGCGCTCAACAAGCTGCAAGACCGCGGCAAATTCTTCATCGAGCCGATGGAGGAGGTTTACGCCGGGCAGGTTATCGGCGAAAGCACCCGCCCGGGCGACATCGTGATAAACGTGACCAAGACAAAGAAACTCACCAATATGCGTGCTTCGGGCTCCGATGAGAAGGTGAGCATTGCGCCGGTGAAATTCTCGCTCGAAGAGGCGCTTGAGTACATTCAAAAAGATGAATATGTGGAAATTACCCCGCACTCAATGCGTCTGCGCAAGATTATTCTCGACGAAACCGAGCGCAAGCGCGCCAACATGCGCGAGCAGAGTTTGGCGTAGATTTGGTGAATCGGTTAACTGTTTAAACGGTGAATTGGTGAATCGGTTAAAGGTTTAATCGATTCGCTGTTTAACAGGTTTAAAGTTTGGCGTTTCGATTTCCGACAGTTATCGGGATAGAGAGTTTAGTTTCTAAACCCTCTCATCCGCTTACATCATCATGCCAAGGAGTTCGTCTTTTTTGCGGCGTGAGACTTCAACTGTGGAGCCGTCGGCCATGACGACGCTGCCGCCGTCGCCGCCAGAGTTGTTGTATTTGTCGATGTGGCGGGTGTTTATGAGGTGCGATTTGTGAACGCGGATGAAACCCCGGTCGGCAAACAATTCTTCGTAGGTTTTTAGATTCTTCGACACTAAATAGTTGTTTCCGCCCATAATGGAGAAGCGGGTATAGACGCCGTCGGCCTCGCAGCGGATAATGTCATCGACTTTGACAAACTGTATGCCGTCGCCCACGGGCAGACCTATTTTCTCGAAACTGTTGATGTTCGACAGCAGCTCGTCGATGCGGTTGTCGGAGCGCTTTTTGCTGACATCGGCCTGCAGTTTCTCGACGGTTTCAATGAACAAATCGGGGTCGATGGGTTTCAGCAGGTAGTCGGCCGCGCTGTATTTGATGGCTTTCAGGGCGTACTGGTCGAACGATGTGCAGAAGACGACCTTGAAGGTGCGCTGCGGCAGCATCTCGAGGAGGTTGAAACCTGTGCCGTCCTGCATCTGAATATCGAGAAAAACAACATCGGGATTGCTTTTGGTAATGAGTTTGACGCCGCTTTTCACGGAGTCGGCTTCACCGCATAGCTCAATATCGTGGCAAAACGAGGTGAGGAAACTCTTAATCACATCGCGGCCGCTTTGCTCGTCGTCAATTATTGCAACTTTCATAACATCAAATGTATGGATATTTTGGGAAAATGCAAGAAACAAGGCGAGATTTTAAGAGAATCTCGGAGAATGATTAATTATTCTGATGAATCTGATAAAATCGGTTAGAGATAAAAACGCAGGGGCGATGAAAATCGCCCCTATTTTATTGTTGCATGCCCTGACGGGCAGAAATTTTTAAAAAATTTAAAAACAAAATTATTTAAAATCAATCAATTACGAATTTTGTTAAATTTTTAAACCAAATTTTCTAATAATTTCTCGCGAAGCGATAACACTGTTTTTGGGCTATTGTTTTTTGGAAACGAAAATCCGACATTTGGAAACGAAATACATTTGCACTAATGGGTAAAATAAAGAGTGACACACTGCATGTACAAGGTATTGAAGTGGAAATCTACACCGAGGACTACCGCAATGAGTACATCTCGCTGACCGACATAGCTCGCTACCGCAACAGCGACGACCCGCGCTTTGCCATTCAAAACTGGATGCGCAACCGTAATACCATCGAGTTTCTTGGTCTTTGGGAAAGCCTCCATAACCCTGCGTTTAACCGTGTGCAATTCGATACGTTTAAAATTGATGCTGGACTCAACCGCTTTGTGATGACACCCTCGAAATGGATAGAACAGACTAATGCCATTGGAATAGTCAGCAAGGCGGGCCGCTACGGTGGTGGCACCTATGCTCATAGCGATATAGCCATGGAATTTGCCTCTTGGATTTCGGCTGAGTTCAAACTCTATCTGATGAAGGACTATCGTCGACTGAAATACGACGAAAACTCTCGCCTGTCGCTCTCGTGGAACCTCAACCGCGAAATATCAAAACTCAACTACCGCGTCCACACTGACGCCATACAACAAAACCTTCTGCCTCCTGAACTGACCAAGGAGCAGCAGGCGTTTGTCTATGCCGACGAGGCTGACATTCTCAATGTGGCTCTTTTTGGTATGACGGCGGCTCAATGGCGGATGCAGAACCAAGGACGCAAAGGTAACATACGTGACTATGCAACGCTACAGCAACTCCTTGTTTTGGCCAATATGGAATCGTACAATGCACTGCTTATTGAACAGAAGCAACCGCAGTATGAACGACTGGTGGCACTGCGACAGATGGCCGTCAGACAATTGCAGGTGCTTTCATCGCTCGATGTCTCAAGTCTCCCACAGTTGCCATCATCCACAAATGAACCAATATCTTAACCACTATATCATGTCCCCCAACATCCCACACTTTGATTGTTGAATCCATTTAAGTTATAAGTATTGGAAGTTTTAAGTTATAAGTTTTAGGAGTTTTAAGTTTATGGTGGTATGCCCTGACGGGCAATTTATTTCTAACCAAACTTATCCAACTGAATCCAAATAAAATAGGTTTAGTTCGGGTTCATTTGGTTAGAAATAAAATCGGATTGAATCTGATATAATCGGTTAGAGACAAAAATCAAAAAATTCGGTTAGAGACAAAAAATCCGCGTTTTGGGCTCGAAAATCGCTCAAAAAATGGTCGATTTTGGGTCATTTTTGTCCATTTTCAAAAACCGTTCGTTAAGTCAAACCCGCCGTTCATACGGAACATTATCGCCGTCTATCACAACAATGGCGCGAACGTGGTTGGGCATAACCACCCATAACGGAATTCCGCTGTATGGATAATGTGCCGAAACATTCCGAATCTGTTCTTCGACATATTCCCCAATTTCTGACAAATGCATTTCGCCGTTTGTTATTTCGCCCAAATAATGCCCGCGCCCTGCGATATTTTTTTCATTGCGTTTTTTCGTGTGTTGATAGACAGCCACTGCCTACTGCGCACAGGATGACAAATTGGGTTTCTTTATGGATTGCATTCATCATCCGAAATCATCTTTTTCATATCCTCTTCGGGTGGCAGCAATTCCATAAGACGCTCCTGCATACTTTTATATGTGGCCACGCCCATCGGTTTCAGATAGTCTTGAAGAACGTATTCAACGTACGCCTTATCGGCTTTTTTACAAAGAATGATGCCGACTGACGGGTTTTCGCCTGGCAGTTTCTCGTCATCGTCGAGAATGCGCAGATATGCTGCAAGCTGCCCTAAATACGACGGCTTGAATTGCCCCTTTTTCAACTCGACAACCACAAGTGCCTGCCGCTCGCGGTTGAAGAAAAGCAGGTCAATCCAATGGTCGTGCCCCAACTTATCGTAATGAACCTGATGCCCCTTATAGGTGAATGCCTTGCCGAAAGTAAGTATGAAGTTCTTGATATTCATAACAATACGGCTCTCAATCACCCGTTCGTCAATATCCATTGGGTCGGAAACATCAATGTCTTCAACGTTTATGTAATCAAGCAGATACGAATCTTTGAATGTCTGCAAGGTGCGCAGAGCCAATTGCTTGTCGGGTATCGCTTTAAAAAAGTTGTTGGGCAGTTTGTCGCGGCGGCCGTAAACATCTGATTTTATCATCGCTTCCAACTCATCGGCTTTCAAGCGGTGCTGATAGGCCATTTGAACGTAATATTTTCGTTCTTCATACTCTTTTGCATAGCGGAATATGGCCACGTGATGAGTGAAGGATATGTTCAGAAACTCTGTCAAAGGAAATAAGTTGTCGTTTGTAAACCGAAGTTGCCGAATGGCATTATCCTTAGAATCAGATGGTTGCAATTCGGTAGTTTGAACTACCGAATTTACCTCAATATCTTTCCACGCCTCGTAGAATCGGCGCATAAGTTTGATATTCTCCTCAGAAAAACCCTTAAGGCCTGGAAGTTCCGATTTCAGCAGTTGGCTAATCTGTGATATTGCGCCCGTTCCCCAAAAGCCTTTGCGCGAGTTTTCGGCCACAAAACGGCCAATGCCGTAATAGAGCAACAGCTGCTCGTGGTTGACCATCTGCACAGCCCGTGCCTGACTTTGCAGAATGGCTGTCTTGATGGCTTTTACCGCCGAAAGCAGTTCTGTTGAAATATTGGCATTTCCATTCATAGCAGTTTTGGTTTTGACATTGTGCACTAAGCAATATCTTATTCTTTTGCATCGCCTTTTTTGTTTCACAAACATACAATTTTATGCCAAGAAAGCAACAATCACCGCCACAATGCCCACCCTCGCCGCCTGCACAAACGTGGCGCGCCGCGTCTCTACGTTTGGTGCCCCCGATTTACCCCCGCACGCCTCCATTCCCTACAGCCCCACGGTATTTTTCATTGCGTTTTTTCCTTCACGGATGGCCCTAATAATCAATACACCAATAAAAAATATTGTTATTTTTGTTCGTGGTTATTGACGGAAAACGAATTTCTATAGGAATTACGGCTATCAATGAGCGGATTTATAACTTAAAGTTTAGTCAAATATGAAGAATTTTGGTGTAATAATACTTATCGCTTTGGTTAGCCTTTGTTCGTGTAAAAGGGGGAACACATCGTGGCACCACCTTTTGCGGCCTGCAAGTAAGGCTCTCGATATTAAAGAAGACAAACATGCCGCATCTTATACTATGGATTTGACACCCAAAGTGTTATCTAAAGAAGAACTAGCTGATTCCGCTGAGTTTAAGTGCTACCACGTAAAATTACAACTGCCGCAAGACACAATGGCCTATCTCGCTCTTAATCGAGTTGGCCTGCCTGGTGTTATCGGCATTGAAGAAATTCCCTATGCAAAGGTGGAAGTTGATTTCTTCCTGCACAACGACACTGTAAACAAATATGATTCAGCTGTTTGGGGTTACAAAAACGGACGCCCATTGAAACCTGATTAATTTCATTATCCCCTTTCTTCTATCACGCGATATTTTTTCATCATCTCTAACACTTCTGGGTTAGGATTCTTGGGGTCGAGTTCAAAAACGTCCTCTTCGCCTGTGTAGAATTTCTCTAAAGAAAATTCTATGCAGTCGGGATGTAGATACTTGCGACGCAAGATAATTTTGTCAATGAATTTTTTAGGAATGATATTTATCTTGAATAATCCATCTTTATAATCTCCAACCGTTATCATCTTTAAATCTTCTTGCGGTATTGTTGCAATAATTTCTTTGTACTTGTCAGACACTTCAATATACCCTGGATATTTATCGTGATAACCAATGTGTCCAATACCTGCATCTACATAACCGTTGCATTCTATACCATTTATCACTATGCTTGATGTGTATTCATAAAAGGATTCCACCTCGGATTGACGGATGATATGAAAGGGACCAATTGTGTTGACAAACTCTTCTCCTAGTCTCATTATGCCATCTTCAATTTTTGACAAGAATTGATCTAAATCAATACTTGTAAAGCACATTCCATCAATGGCACATCCGTCAATAAAACTATTTCGTGATATAAGACTATAGTATTTTCCTCTATATTCATAATTCAAAAGATTCCCATCGTGACACAAATCTTTTATGAAAATGATATTCTTAATATCCTCACTATTATTAAATGGCCACGATTTAACATAAAACTCTTCTTCCCTAATTTGAACATAAGGGAATGATTCTATTTTCCTAATTATTGTTTTATCCATCGATATATGAAATCTACATCCTTAACATTAGGATCGTTACAATTTATACATTCATAATTCCACCGTCCTAATTCCTCACCACTTGCATTATACTCAATTGCAGTGGTTTTGCCGGGCTCTAAATTCCAATATTTGTTTTGTTTGCCATCTAAACCTAAATGAAACTCGGGCGTAATGCGTTTTATATCTTCGTAACCCAAATTGCTCAAGGAAGTGGGCTGGCGGAACATCTTTGACGGATTTGACTCCCGCAGCACCTTGTGTGAGCATGAGTAACAGCAATATGTACAGACAGCAGTATTTCATTTATTTCTCAAACACTCTAAGTTCTTGTAAATCATCGATAAACACGTACACCTTATCGTCGGTTACCACGGGGGCGCCTATGGTTACTTTCTTCTTGATATTGAGCGGCACGCGCTCAATGAGTTCGCGCTTGTCAACATCTATTACGCCTATCTCGTTGCCGCGACGGTTGTCGGTGTAGTATAGCTGGCGGCCGTGCATGGTGACAAGCCATGGCATAACTTCGAAGCCGTCTTCTTCACTGATTACGTGCTTAATCAATTCACCTGTAAAAGGGTTAAGGCTTGTTAGAACAAGACCATTGGAAGCAAAAGGCCTCATACATCCATA
>JAFVGW010000013.1 GCA_017474765.1 Salinivirgaceae bacterium
AGGCAGCACGGCGCATATAGTAAAATGACAAAAATCCGCAGGCCGCCACCAACGAACAACCTGCGGATTCGTTTTATAAGCTCGAATCTATTATTCAATCTTTGGAGATAGACATACCATTTTAATGGTATTTGTAAAATACATCAATAATAATTGAATCAACCTTTTGCATGTTTATATTGGGTATTATACGTTCATAATATATATTTCTATACTTATTTTCACGGTGTAGGCTTGTATTATCCAAGGATGCATTTGTTTTTTTTGCAATAAAATACAAATAACGTGTGGTATCTATTCTTTCAGGAACAAGCACAACACCATTACCCTCTTTTTCATAATGCTCTTGATGATGAGTATAAATAGAAGTATCTTTTACAATATCATCATGATAGATAACAAAGAACTCACTTCTATCACTAAAATTTTTAATTTCCTCATAATCGATTTTTTCAACAATATGTGTTCCCTCGATAGCAATTATACTACTGTCCCCAATATAATATGTGGTGAAAACAGTATGAACTTCGTAATGGTCAACTAGAATGTCACATGAATTTATTGTTACCAGCAATCCTGCCATTAAAAGGAATAATGTTTTTTTCATCTTAATATAGTTTTAAATAATTATGTAAAATGCCAGCATTCATTGCAAAAATGGTTTTCATGTAATAAATTATTGTTTTATAAACTTGTTTAAATAAACAATTTCCCCATTGTCGTTTTTCACAACAATAAACTTTGCTCCTTGTGGCAGACGACTAATATCAATAGATGGCAACAATTCACCATTTTGCAATACAGCCCCTGATGCTGATATTATTTCGTAGGTGAGGCAATCAAAAGTAACATTTGATACAACAACATTACAACCAGAAAATGCCGATTTTTTTGATATTATGTATGTTTTTATTAACGCATCTGCTTTTGAAACATTTATTTGCGCGTACGAGCAAATATTTGTAAAGCACACTATAATTAGTAATAGTATCTTTTTCATTTTTTAATTTTTAATAAGAAACATAGACTGAAATACAATTGCCTACAGGAACTTCAAATTTCTCTTCTATATGTCTATTTCCTGCTGGTTCAGGTTCGTCCACCACCTCGCCATTTTCAATCCATCCACATAGTGGAATAGCTGTGTAGGTATGTATTCCCGGAGCAATTATGGCATGTAATCCATCTGGATTGCTATCACACCTACATTCACCTTCAGCATAACATCCATATATTCTTCCCATAAAAACACTATCTACGTACAGATTATAATGCGCATAAGGACACTCTACGCAGAAATCACCATAAAACAGCACATTGAATTCAACAGTTGAATCATCCACAACTATTGGTATGTCATAGCATATTGTTGTATCCGTGCATATAGTGTCAACAATTGTTGTGCTATCAATAGCAGGAGTTGTATCTGTTGGGATGGGAATGTCGTCACCATTGTTATTATCCTTCTTGCAGGACGATACTACAATCAGTAGCAGTGATGTGAAAATTAAAATCTTAGTTTTCATGTATTCTTTATTTATCCGTTATTATCATCCGCTTCGAGTCTGCCTCAATGCCATTGACAGCCAGCGTATATATGTACATTCCCGCTTCCAGTTCGCTGCCGCTGATGGTTATACTGCCGTTGCCTGTCTGGGTTAGAGGTTTGCTCAGAAGCATGTTGCCATTAAGCGAAAATACATATAAAACCGCATTTCCGGCATTCTCTGGAATGAAATATTTAATCTCGGCCTCCTCAATAAGGCAACCTGCGTTTTTTAGTAAACAACAATTGATTGGGTTATTCTTTTATTACCAGCCTTGTTCTTGAAATGTCCTCGCCGTTGTATAAAACCTTTTTTAGAATTTGCGAATATTCGGTTTCCACAACTTCGGTATAAACAGTGTCTATAGTGGTTTCGTTTAGTTTCAAGTACGATGTGGCGCACCATACCACTTTTCCATCTCTCTTTTCCATGCTATCCATTGGAGCAATGAACCGAATGTAATAGTATAATTTTTTTTCAAAATTAGTATTACTAATACAACACTCTTCCGAACCCAAATACCATCCATTTGTGAGTCTATCCTTCAATTCCAAATCTTTATATAAACCCATTTTAGAAAACTTATAACCATTAGGATTGTCGGGATTCAACATATCGGTGCTGTCCTTGTCAAGTATTACAAGACATAATTGGGTTTCAATGCATTCACGCTCAACATCATTTTTGTTGCAAGCCACCGTAATTGTGGCAACCGCCATTACCAAAATAAGTTTTTTCATATCGATAAATATTTGTTGTGTCAAAATTATGGAGGCTTGGCCCTCCCAGCAAGTGGTTGTTCCCGATGGGAACAGCATATTTTACTGTTTTTCAATTTTGTTCCCGTTGGGAACAAGATTTTGAGAATGGGTTCATGAAGATGATGGAAGGATGGGGGAAATAGTTTAGAAAAACGGCTTTGGTAATCAAACTAAAACTTAATCTTATACGAAATTGTCGGTACAATTGCCAGCACCGATACTTTTTTCATGAAATAACGGCAATCACCCAACCATTCGTTTTTTTCACAATCGGTGTAGATATAGAAGGGATTCTGCCGAGCATATAGATTGTAAACGCCGAATGACCATGTGGCTATGCCCCAGCGCTTCGGGCGATTAAGGTTGGCGCTGACATCGAGACGGTGAAAGAGCGGCACAGCTGAGCAACTTGCGTTTTCTTCGGTTTTCGGTTGTTTTCTTTGCGATAAAGTTGTTTTGTGCGGTTTGCTTGAGTTTTCTTTCGGTTGCGGTTGGATTGTGCGGGAAAGTTTGCGATAACCGCCCGAGGGGATTACTCGGTGATTACTCGAGGATATGGCGATGAGGCAGCACGGCGCATATAGTAAAATGACAAAAATCCGCAGGCCGCCACTAACGGGCAACCTGCGGATTTGCAATAAACATGAATAAAAACTAAAACTTCACTTTGTAAGATATTGACGGCACAATGCGGTATAAATACATTTTGTAGGCGTGTGATTCTGTGATGTTTTCCTTGTCTTGCTTTACGTAGAGCGAATAGACGTTTTTGCGGCCATAGACGTTGTAGAGCGAGAACATCCACTGGCTGTCGAACTTGCGCGTGTCGTTTTTCGGGTTGCGGTAGATGGCAGCAAAGTCGAGCCGGTGGTACATTGGCAATGAATAATTGTTGCGGCACGAATAGTCGAAAAAGGTGCAACCGTTGAACTCATAAATCTGGTCGGGGATGGTGACAAAACCGCCCGATGTGAGTTTGAAGGTGGACGATACCGTCCAGGCGCGAGTCAGTTCGAAACTGCCTGTTAGTGAGAGATTGTGTCGGATGTCGTAGCGTGGCGAGTAGTAGCGGTTTTGGTTCACGCCGTCAATCTTGTACTGCGTTTTGGCCAGGGTGTAGCCAATCCAGCCCGACAGACGACCGCTGCGGCGTTCGGCCAAAAGTTCAAGGCCGTAACTGTAGCCTTTGCCGTGAAGAAGTTGCGTGGCCAGATGTTTGTTCATAAACAAATCGGCATTATCCTTATAATCAACTAGATTGTTCATTGTTTTGTAATAAACTTCGGCAGAAAGTTCCACTCCCAAATCGCTCAACAGATGGTAGAACCCAGCCACAAACTGGTTCGACTCCTGCGGCTTCAGATGCTCGTCGGGCGCAACCCACACATCGGTAGGCAAACCGACTGTTGAGTTGCTCAAAAGGTGCATATACTGCCGCGTGAATGCGTATGAGAGTTTCACCGTGTTGCGGCTGTCGATGTCGTATTTGAGCGAAAGACGCGGTTCCAGACCACCGTAGGTGTTGATGATTTCGCCGTTGCCGTAAACGGTGCTGTCTGACACCATTCCAAGGCTGTTGTAGTTGTAGGTTGTGGCTGCGCCAATGTTGGTGAATGCGGTAAACCGCAAACCATAATCGGCTGACAGCGAGTTTGTTAAATTGTGATTATTGCCAACATACGCCGACAACTCAACGGCGCGCTTGTGGTTGAGCTCATACTCGCGGGTGATTGAAAGCGAATCCTGCGGCGCCACGCGCCCCGGCTCAAAGTGGTGGTAGATGGCCGCCACGCCGTATTTCAGATTGCTGCCGTTGCCGTAGTGATAGGTCAAATCGTATTTCAGCCCAAGCTCCTGAATGCGTGCCGTCCAGTCGAAACGGCGCACATCCTCCCAAATGGAGTATTTGTAGTTGTACTGACTGCCGTAGAGCGTGAGGTTCGAGAACAGTTTGGCGTTGAAAATGTGGTTCCAGCGTAGTGTGCCGGTGGTGTTGCCCCACTCCAAATGGTTCTTGTTGTTGAGAGCGAAGCACAGAAACTCATCAGCCCCCGTGTAGGCGCTCAGATAGACGTGGTTGCTGCTGTCGATGTTCCAGTTCAGCTTGGCGTTGAGGTCGTAGAAGTTGATTTTGTCGTCGGTGTTGTCGATGGCTTTCAGGTAGAGGCCGACATAACTTCCGCGCCCCGACACAATGAACGATGCCTTGCCTTTGGCAATGGGGCCTTCGAGCGTTAGGCCGCTAGCGGTGAGGCCGATGTTTGCCGTTGTGTGAAACTGGTTCATATCGCCCTCGCGCATTGCAATATCGACAACCGACGAGAGCCGTCCGCCGAACTGTGCCGGATAAACGCCCTTATAGACGGTGGTGTTTTTCAGAATATCGGTATTGAAGGTGGAGAAGAACCCCAGCGCATGGGTTGGGTTATAGACGGGCGCCTCGTCGAGCAGAAAAAGGTTCTGGTCGTAGGAGCCGCCGCGCACGTAGAGGTTCGACGCTCCCTCGTTCACAGCCTGGATGCCGGGCATCAGCTGGAGGGTTTTCAGCAGGTCGGGCTCGCCCAGAGCCGATGTCACCATTGCTATGCGCCGCGGTTGCAGCTGGGCAATGCTGGTGGTGCTCATCTCGCGGGCGTTCTTCTCGCCTGTAACCACCACCTCGCCAATCTCGTTCCGAGCTTCGCGCAGCTTAACATCGAGGCGCATATCTTTTTCAACATCAATATCTTTGCTGATATTGTCATATCCCAAATACGAAATCACAATCGTGTGGCGGCCTTTGGGTAGTGTGAGCGAGTAGAAACCATAGCTGTTTGTGGCCGTGCCAATGCCCAGTTCGGGGCAATATACGGTGGCCGAGATCATTGTCTCGCCGCTTTCGGCATCGGTAATTGTGCCGTGGATGGTGGCATTTTGAGCGAAAGAGGTTGCCGCAAACGCCGCAACTATCAGTGTGAGAATCAGTTTTTTCATTTTACAAGGTGCTTTTCAATGTAAGCTTTAATTGTTTCTAAATCGAACGGCGCATAGAACACCCTGCCGCCGACAACCAGTGACGGTTCCTCGGCAATGCCGCCATCGTTGATGTTTTTTATGTTTTCGGCCACCTCGCTCTCCAATTCAGGCAAAGCAATATCAGCTGCAAATGTCTCGGTATCAAGATTCAAAGTTTGTGCGCACTGTAACGCAAAAGCGGTGTCGATTTCCACATCTGCTTTCATAAGCATATTGTGCATTGTCCAAAACTCGCCCTGCCTTTCGGCGGCTTTGGCGGCAAGCGATGCCACCGACGGCACACCCTCATAGAAGCAAAAACCAAACTTCAATTTCTCACCATAGAGCTCGAAAAGCTCGTTGAACAATGGCATTGCCGCCTTGCAGCCATCGCAGGCGTAGCTGCCCACAAGCACAATGCTTTTTTCGGTTTTCAGGTTGCCTTTGTAGTTGATTTTCAAACCTGAAACATCAAATTTAGGGCGCATTGGCTCGGGCGAGCGCAATGTGATTTCAATATTGTGCCGCTGGCGCAGCGAGTCGGCCAGCTGGCTCATCATATCAATGCGGATGCCCTCAACCAAGTAGGCGCGGCCGGCGGGGGTTGAGCAATCGTAGCTACGGCCAAAATAGTTGCGGTCGGGCACATAACCGTTCAGTGAGGCTATTTTACTATCAATCAGGCTGTCAGTTATTTTTGACAGCACGTTGGTCTCAACATATTCGGCATACGAAAGCCCTGCTTTCTCGGCTTCGGCATTGATAATCATTTGATTGATATACTCATCAAGCACATTACGTCTTATGGAGTAAATGTTTTCGAGCAGGCTGAAAATCTGGTCATGCGCCAAAGCATCAATCTGCTGCATGGTTACTTGTTTGTCGTCAACCGTGGCCACAACTTGTTGCTTATTATGTGTGCATGAGGTAAATAATGCCATCATGCACACAAGTTTTATTAATTGTTTCATTTTAAAATTCACCAAACATACCTACTATTTTCTTCCTCTTCTGTACAAACACATAGTTTCTCATCAACTGAGGCTACGTTGAAAAATCCTAAAGCCCCACCTCTAATGTTGGTCGGAGCCGATGCTGGCGACGGAGTATAAACTCCGCCGTCATATCGGATTTGATTTTGTAAAGAATTATAATATTCGTAGGCTTCTTTTGTTATTGAATACATTATCACCCTGTGTATAGGATTATAATAAGAAAAATTCCATCCGTCTCTACGCCAACTTTCAACAGAAACTCCTTTGCATACATCAACCCCATGTGTACCTTCAACCAAAAGTTCATCGCTCAAAAGGCTTGTGCTCCACATTCCTTGTCCTGTGGAAAAAGAAATGGGAAATAATTTATATCCTTTTTTGAAAAGATAATAGTTGTCTTCTGTAGGATCATCGGCAAACCAAACGTAAGGTATTTCATGAACTGCACCATCATCAAACTTATTAGCAGGACGACTGGTAAGGCTATCTATTTTTATTTCTTTAGGCATTGTACATTCCGAAGTAAATATTTGATTGCGCCATTCAACATGCAAATGATAGGTGTGTCCGGCTTTCCCTCTTATTTTCGTTGTCTGAAAGAAAGAACCATGTTTCATCTCGAAATCATAGTTGTAAATAAGAGAAGAATCTATTATTTCTCCACCTAAAAGGTCATAATCCATTATTGAATCAGAAGCTGGTATTAGTGTGTCCACTATGCCCATATCATCAGAAATTATGATTACAACTTCTTCTGACATTTTTCTTGGAATTTTGTCAATTGATTCTCCACTTACACTTAAATTAACATAATACGGAGGTCTTCCATTAGTTAATTCAGCATCTATAACTAATTTTTGTTTTTCATCGAATTGTAATTCAAATTCTTCTGTGCACGATAACAAAAACGATGAGATTAATAATGTAATTAAAAAAAGCCTTTTCATTATTGTTAATTTCTCCAAACACTTGATTTTTGTATAGCATAATGCATGTGACTGCCACTATTTTTTACTATTTTATAATCAGAATCAACCCATCTATCATATACGGGATCATCAGTAGCGGCAGACGTCGTTGTAGCAGGGGTATATAATACAACGCTATTATTACAATTATCATCTTCAGAATCAGTAATTAGAACCGCTTGCTTTGCATAGTCGCAATCGAAATTAGAAAATATATCGTAATCAAAACCAATATTTGGTAGTTTCATATAGTTATTATCTTTCTTAAAATATAATAGCCAAAATGCGGTATTTCTGCTATGATTTTGTTGCGGTAATCCATATTCCGCTCTTTCAAAGCCATATGAGGAATTCATGAATTTATTACAATTTCCCTTGTCTTCATCATCGTTATATACATAGATACTGGCTATATTTTGTTCTCCCAAATATTGTTCCATACTGAAATCAAAGAGAGCGTAGGAGTATTTGATTCTTTGAAAATTGTACTTTTTTGCATCAACAATACATATCGACCATTTTACATCTCCTCCATTTACAATTTGTGCTCCTTTGGGTCTATAACAATTTGTACAATTATGGTATTCATATTGAGTATCAGTCCGTTTGTCCTCACAATCCATATAATAACTAATATTTGGCACACCCGCAGGACAACCACCAGTGGCTGATAAAACACCTACCCAATGCGGTATGCTGGTCGCAGCAGCCACTCTGTTTTTACGCAGGTTCATGGATTTATGATACTGCTCATCCGCTCTTGCTTTGATTTCTGCTACCGACGCTTTTCGTGTCATTTCACCTAATTCATCACTTTCATACAGAATGCCTTCTTCAACATTTTCAATGTCGCTTGTAATGTTGTTGTCTTCGCAAGCAACAAATGTCAAGAAACACAATACTCCCATTGGTTTCAAAAATAAGTTTTTTAGATACATAAATTTTTATTTTTTAATTAATTAATAAAATGATAGTATTCTGATATTTAGAATCATTTCACATTGTAACTTCCTCTATAAACCACCGTATTCCCTTGACTGACAATAATTGTAAACTCACCCTTGCCATAATTACGCAGCATATAGCACAGTTTGTGCCAACCAGAGCCGTAGCGTTAACCACCTTTGCACCATTGCGGTAGATTTCAACTTTGCCGCCTTGGCCGTTGAATGGGAGAACCACGTTTCCTCACCATTAGTTTGTGCCGACACTTTTGAAGTTGCACAAAATGCTGCAAGTATTGCTGCCAAAAAAATCCAATTTTCATTTCAGTAATTTTTAATTGTTTGCTGCATCAAAATAAAGGCGGCACTACCAGTCTTGCAATAGGTTGTTCCCAACGGGAACAACCTATTTCGCTGGTTGTCAACTATGTTCCTATTGGGAACATGTTTTTGAGAATGAGGTCATGAAGATGATGGAAGGATTGGGAAAGGTGCAAAACGTTGCTTTTTATGCCATTCATTTAATAACTATGTATAATCAAAATTTGAATATTAACAAGCAGCACTGAATTATATTTTGAAATTGTATTTAATAGTTATTAATTTGTGCGACACAATCGTAATGTTTTGAGAAAATGTCACATACAAAAGAACCAGCAATCATCAACAACCCTTCGGAAAAGCTTTTGGAGGCGGTTAAGAATATGAAGGCGCGCAAACGCACCGAAATGGAGAAACTGCGCAACATGAAACCGGAGGATTTTTCTTGCAGAATTCTTTGGTAGTATTTAGCCTTTTCATCAATCACAGACCTCACCCGCTAATCTTTTAACATATGTGAACATATAGCATAGTTACATGAAACATTAAGAAGAGTTTTAATCCACAAAAAAATCCGCAGGCAACCTCTTTTGCAAAAGGCCATCTGCGGATTTGTAAGCATCTGCGATAACATTCACTGGCTGTCGTACTTGCGAGGCTCGCTCTTGATGTCACCGCCAACTCACAGCGAGGCACTGAACACAGCGCGACAAACAAACTGCCCGCAGAAAAAACGAAAATAGCTACTTTTAACGCATAAACAGCATTACCATAAAATGATAGATGGATCTAAAACATTAACCAATGGCCCCGATACTGTAAAATGCGCCCCAAATTGGGTGTTGCATCTATGACAAAGTGGAACTATCCACCAACGATTATCGTTAGGCGTGTCACGTTGTACGTGAGCACCGTCCATATTGGCATTACGAGATGAAACATTGCAAACCGTATTGTGACAGGATGTAGCTTTTAGACCAGTTGATTTTTCCCAATAATCTATCCATGAAGAATATCCATTTGGGACAGGGCGGCCACCTGCTCGCAAATTATGCACTTTGTAATTCATAAAAACCTCCTCTTTTAATTGTTAGTAATTCATTTATCTATTAAATTAAAATATGTGCTTAACATTTGCTGAAAACCGCAGGAGCCGAACTCAAAAGACTACCTACGGATTTCAGCTATTATTGGCGTTGTTATTTTTTTATTACCAACCTTGTTCTTGAAATGTCCACGCCGTTGTATAAAACCTTTTTTAGAATTTGTGAATATTCGGTTTCCACAACTTCGGTATAAACAGTGTCTATAGTGGTTTCGTTTAATTTCAAGTACGATGTGGCGCACCATACCACTTTTCCATCTCTCTTTTCCATGCTATCCATTGGAGCAATGAACCGAATGAAATAGTATATTTTTTTTTCAAATTTAATGTTACTAACACAACACTCTTCCGAACCCAAATACCAACCATTTGTGAGTCTATCCTTCAATTCCAAATCTTTATATAAACCCATTTCACAAAATTTATAACCATTAGGATTATCTGGATTCAGCATATCGGTGCTGTCCTTGTCGAGTATTATAAGGCATAATTGAGTTTCAATGCATTCACGCTCGACATCATTTTTTTTGCAAGCCATTAATGTAGTAATAATCGCTACTATTAAAAATATGTTTCTCATTTTCTTTACGTTTTAAGTCCTTCATTTAATTTGCCTTTGGACGGATATTGGTTATATATTTTCTTTTGTAAATATACCCCTTATCTCCCTTGTCATTGTGGTCAGATTCGTGATATTTTAAGTCAAGTGTAAACCACCCATTATCTGTTCCTCCCCACCCCCAGTTCATGTGGTAATATTTATAAGTTTCAACAACTGAATTTTTATACTTGTGCGTAATTTTTTTGTATCCATCGCAAACCCAAGCATGACCGTTTTGATAGACTAATCCCAAATATTTTTTTGTTCTGTAACCTGCCATTATTACAGGTTGTTTTTTCATTATATTGTTTATCAATTTTGGCTCCGCCTTGCTATTTGATAGTTCTTCGCAGATACAGTCATCGTTGAACGCAAAATATTGTTTCAATACGTTAGGTATTTTCTCTGATTTCGCACTTGATTTATCACAGCCATAATCCATATCAACAGCAACTCCAACATCATTAATGAGCCAAGCCATAGAAACAACCCCCTTGTCTTGTCTGATGAAATTATCTATGTTATAGTTTTTAGTTGTATTTGGCATATCTTTCCATAAATATGTGTGAGAATTATATGTTACACAAGGTTCCCAATATCGTATAACTTGAGCGGCAGCAATAGCCACACAGCCTGCAGCACAATTGTCATTTATTCCACAACTTGGACACATAATTATATGGAGAAAATTGGTCCCATTCGGTTTTTAGCAGAGGTCCGTATGTATCAATAATATATTGATCATCAGCCTCCCTCTTTCCATTGGGCAACATTCCACTATCTTTGGGCGGTATATTGGGGTTGAATGTTGAAATTGACGCTTCACCTCTAGTCTCCTGTATAATTTCTATCTTTTCTATCATCCATTCAGCCAAGCCTTCTGGCAAATTATTAAAATCGAATTTCCCCTGATCGCAATAAGCGAGAATGCTTTCTGTTTTTTTTGTGGCTGCAACAATACAGAATCCGTCAGGGTCAAGGTTAATTGCATAAAGAGCAGGTTCTCTGTTTTCGTCAGGTATCACTGTCGTTTTGCGGCAACTATAACGTAAACCTTTGGATTTGAACGTATTGTCAATTCCACCCAGTTCATCCATAAATGCAGTTGCAATGTCTTCTGCTTCACATACTGTGATGTTTAGTGTATCAGACGGGTCGAAAAACGCATACTCATCCAACAAATAATCATTCGTTTCATTATTCTCGACAATAGGGCTTTCGTCGTTGCACGAGAACATTGTTATTGCGGTTATTAGAGCCAAACCGCTGGCTTTGAAAAAGAAATTCCTTGAAAATCTTTCACATAATTTTAGTTTAACCATAATTAGAGTTTTTAGTTATTTAAAGAACATATTCATTTCACTGTAACTTGTTTGCTGTAAACTACACTATTTCCTTGACTAACAGCAATTTTAAACTCACCCTTACCATAATTGCGCAGCATATAGTTAAGACTTGCTCCTGCTGGAACCGCAGCGTTAACCACCTTCGCACCATTGCGGTATATTTCAACTTTGCCACCTTGGCTGTTGCCAGGGAACAACACGTTTAATACTGTTGATGCGGTGTTATAGGAGACTTGTGGTGTCTGATTTGGTTTGGGGCATTTGTGCGGCATGTGAAATGTATTGTCATCATTATTACTACCACCCGACGTCCCACTTTCTGTTGTTTGTGCAGAAACTTCTGCCACCATACCCGATGCTGCAATCAACGCAGCCATTAAAAATACTTTTTTCATATCACAAGAAATTTTGTTTAGCTGCGTCAAAATTATAGGGGGCACTATCGGGCTTGCAATAGGTTGTTCCCGACGGGAACACATTATTTGTTTGATTATCAACTTTGTTCCCATTGGGAACAACTTTTCGAAGGCCAAAACATAACAAAGCCTAACAAACAAAATCATAGAAAATAGGGGGGGGGGGTAAATTATTGATACACAGATAAATATATCAATAATTGCAACAGTGCGGTCGTTTGGGCTTTCTACACCAAAAAGAGCTGTTATATGCACATTTTTAGGACAAAAACGCCTGTTTGTACCGCCGAAAAAAACTAATTTTGCAAAAAAGAGATATCGATATGAAAAAAAACGGTCTGATTGTAGTATTGTTTTCAATGGTTTTTATTGTTGCTTGTTCCCCAAAAAGCAACACATACCGTCAACTCGAACACGTTGATTCCGTCTTATTCGCCAATTTCCCCGATTCGGCAAAATCATTGTTAAGAGGAATAACACCCGAGACAGAAGCAGACAGCGCCTATTACAACATTCTGAAAACCCAGGCTGATTATATGCTTCACGCTACCAAATATGATTTCAAGGATATAGATTTCAGCATCGACTACTACCAAAAACATTACAACGCGCAGAAATTAGCAACCGCCTATTACTATAAGGCAATGATAGATGTAGACCACAATATGCTGAAACAAGAAACAGTTCTGTTGCTTAAAGAAGCCGAAAAGCTATCGGAAGAAACCTCCGACAACAACCTTAAAAACAAAATATGTTCGGCACTTTCATATTCTAATGGCATATTGAGAAATTATGAAGAATCGTTAAAATATGCCAAAAAGGAGTATTACTATGCGAAAAAACTTAAAAACGACAGAGATATTGCCTACGGATTATTAAGACTTTCAACCATTTACCATAGAATGGAAATGCCAGACAGTTCTGATTATTGCATTAATGAGTGCACCAAACTTGTCAAATTCATTAATGACAATGACAAAGCTTTTGTCTATAGTTTATTAGGTGAGAGTTTTATGGGGACAAATATTGATTCTGCCCAGAGATATTTTGTTATCGCATTAAAGCATAAAAAAATGTCATCGGCCTACTATAATTTAATGAAAATCTTTTTTACCAAAAACGATTGCGCAACAGCAAATCTTTATTGTGATTCGGCTCTTATGTTGACGTGGAATAAAGAAAAAATTGCAATCTATGCGGAACTTGCACAAAAACACTACGATAGCAACGACATAGAGGATTTGAAAAGCGTTTCAGATAAAATCATTAGCACTTATGAAGAGATTTTGGTTGAAGACCGAAACAAATTCTTATTGGAGATGCAGCGAAAGTTCGATTTTGAGAAACAACAAATTGTATATACCAGAAATGTAAGTATCTGCATTTCTGCCATTGTGGTTTTGTGTGCCATCTGTGTTATTCTTCACTTAAGGCGCAAACACGAAAAGCAAATGACCATTCAAAAAGAACTGGAATGGGAAAACAGCAACTTGCAATTGTTTAACGATTTGTGCGAAGCCAAACGTACAATCACCGACCATGAGTTGCACATAAAGAATTTGGAATCGGAAAATTCAAAGCTTAACGAATTGTCTGATAATCAAGAATACACCAACACCAAGAAATATATTGCTGAAGTGCTGGAAATTGGGCAGAATATTTATCACAAAATCGAGAATAACGAATGCATTGCAAACGATAAAGATTTTTGGGTTCACTGCATATTCTACAGCATGTACAACGATGCAAATAGGGTGAAGAATGTTTTCAATCACTATAGGAATCTTTCCATCGACGAGAAAATCTTTGTCATGGTTGACGAGGCTTTTTCCAAAAAAGACGAAGATGTGGCCGAAATTCTAAATATCTCCCCTATAACCGTCCGCACCCGCCGCACAAAACTGAAGACTAAATTGGCGTAAGCTCGCGCCGCTCAAAAATCAAAAAGGAAAAGGCAAATGAAGATTAGTGTAGGAAGTTCAGACAAAATACTCCATGAAGCTTGTCCAACAACTTTATAGAAAAAATGTATTTATAATTTTCCCATTAGCCATGGTGTCTCACTCATATAGCCAACCATTGGGCGAATGTCATCCGTAATGGAACTGTTGAAAAAGTCAATCAGACTGTCTCTAAATTCATTGCCTCTTTTTTCCGACAAATAATAAAGGAAATATTGCATAACAAGAAATACTCCTTGTATGTTTGAATACACATCTTTTCCCTTCAAATGGTTGCGGAATTTTCCTGCCCTTATTGATTTACAGAGTTTCATATCAAACAAAGGATGCCCGTGAGCACAGATGTTTCGCAACTGTCTGATAACTTCAATGTGATTTGAGAATGTTTTGTCGTCGTAGAGACCATAACAGTTGTAAATGATTTTTTTGTCTTCATCGCTTTTTAAGTTCCGTATTAAACGAACCAAATCGCCAAACGACAAATATTCCAAAGTTTTCCATGCTGGCGCATATTTGTCATTTATATGCTTTTTGTGGTGCCGCATTATCACCTCATTATTTGCAACTTCCCTTGTGTATTTATGATCAAATTCTGAAATGAATTGCGACATTATTATTCTGTTGTCTGCAAACCAGGTGGGATTTTGTTTATAACGGTTAGATATGTGGTAAATAACTTTTGTTCTAACGTTTACCTCGATATCTTGCAGGTATTCTGATAAGATATTCCTTAATTTCTTATCGAAATGATAAAGGCGGACGCTTGTCTCGAATTTTGCATCGTTCTTGAATCTATGGTCTCTGTCATCTTTATTAGGATAACGTTGTTCTAAAGGAAACCAGAAAAATCCCAACCTATAATAACCAATATCCAACAAAACATCCTTTGCCAATTGTTCATTGGCTATTATCATTCCGCGTTCTTTCAGTTTCGCAATTTGTTCGTCGGTTGTTGTTGCTAATTTGATTTCCATAGATTCTAAAAAAATCGAGGGAATACCTTCAGAAATATTCCCTCTTTCAATTCCATTTTAACGTGCCCATATACCTTGGATAAATATACATGCACCGACTAATGTCGCGACAAATATATAAAATATTATTTCCTAACAATATATTGTTTTCATTTTCTTGTGTTTTTCAATTTACATCTGATGGAAAAAGAAGAAAAGAAGATTAGTGAAGAGTGTATGAATAGAAGGTCAGACAACGACCATCTTAAATCGACTGACCGACCAACATGCCCCCAAAACCTAACACTCAATAAAATTTGTGCTACATTTGCAATCGTTTTAAAACGCTTAACAATGGCACAAAACAAAGTCGTTTCCTGCATTCCGAACACCATCACGCTGATGAACGCCTTGTCGGGATGTCTTTCCATAACTTTCGCATTCACAGGCAGCCTCACGCTTGCAGGCCTTTTCATCCTGATTGCCGCAGTTTTCGATTTCTTCGATGGCATGGCAGCCCGTCTGCTCAAGGTCAGTTCGGCTATTGGCAAGGAACTCGACTCGCTTGCCGATGATATCAGTTTCGGCGTGGCACCGTCGGCCATTGCCTTTATTATTGTTAGCCAGCAACTTAATACAGAGGGCGTAGCCTTTGCGCAACTTCCATTGGGAAAAATGCTGCTTTGCCTTCTGCCATTCCTGATGGCCGCTTTTTCGGCGCTGAGGCTTGCCAAATTCAACCTCGACGAGCGCCAGACAGACAAATTCATTGGTCTGCCAACACCTGCCAACGCCATGGTGTGGGCCTCGCTGCCATTCATTCTGACCTACAATGCCGACAGTTATATTGCGCAGAATGTCATTGTGCCACACATACTTATACCGCTCTCGCTGATTATGTCGTTTTTGTTGGTCTGCGAGTTGCCGCTGTTCTCGCTCAAATTCAAAACATGGAATTTCGGCAGCAACAAAATACGCTATATTTTCTTGCTTTTCTGTTTGATATTGATTGTGGTTCTGCACTTTGCCTCCATCCCCGCCATCATCCTGCTCTACGTACTGATGTCGGTGGTTGCGTTTAAGCCTCAGACATCTGCAACTGAAAAATAATTGGCTACTTCTCTGTGTCTTAGTCCTGCGGCAGCGGGAACGACACAAAGAACGAGGTGCCCTTGCCGACTTTTGAGTAGAACCAGATGGCGCCGCCCGCATCTTCCACAATGTTCTTGACAATGGCCAGCCCAAGGCCAGTGCCGCTTGTTTTGGTGGTGAAATTCGGCTGGAACAGTTTGCTCTCGGTTTCGGGCGATATGCCAGTGCCGTTGTCCTGAACCTCAACCACGGCGCGGCCTTTGAAACAACGCAGCGATATGTTGATGCGGCCTTTCTGCTTCTTTGGAATGGCTTGTATCGCGTTTTTAATCAGGTTATTAAACACTTGCAGCATTCGCTCGTTGTCCGCAATAATGAACACTTGTTGTCCTGCGGGTTCGGTGAAGGTGATTTTGGTGTTTGTGGTGTCGCGGAACAACTCAACGCTCTGGTTGACACGCTCGTTGAGGTTCACCAGTTCGGTGCGGCCTTCGGGCATACGTGCAAACTGCGAGAATTCCGACGCAATCGACGAGAGACTGTCGATTTGCTCAATCAGTGTGCGCGCAGTGTTCTCGAACCTTTCGTTGAAATCGGGGTCGCCGTTGCGTTGCGAGCGCTCGAGCAGTTGCACGCTCAATTTCATCGGGGTGAGCGGATTTTTGATTTCGTGGGCCACCTGCCGCGCCATTTCGCGCCAAGCGCTCTCACGCTCCGATTTGGCCAAACGCGTGGCACTGATGCTCAACTCATCGAGCATCAGATTGTACTCGTTCACAAGTTCGGCAATCTCATCGTCGCCCGCATACTCAACGCGCTGGTTGCTCTTGCCCAAATCGATGCTGCGGATTCGCTCCTGAACATCAATAATTGGTTTGGTGATTCGTTTCGAGAGCAGAATGGCTATAATCACACTTAGCATTACCAAAACCACATAGATATTGATTACGGCCACCGACACACTCGTAAGTTCTTGACGCAAAGGTGTTTGCTTTATAAAGTACGGCAGATTGATGTAGGCCAGCAGTTTGTTGCGCGAGTTGATGAACGGCACGTAGGCTGAGTAGTAGTTCATTCCGCCGATGTTTTCCTTCTGAACAAGTCTCGATTTGCGGTTCATCTCCAACTCGCGGTAGGCCGAGGGGTTCATCTTTCGGCTTGTGAGTTTGCGGCTGTAAATCTCGCGGCGCGATGTGGCAATCAGGTCGCCGTTCTGGCTGTAGAGATTGATGTCGGTGAGGAAAGTGTTTGAGAACGAAGTGAGCAGATTGTTCAGTTCGTTGGCAGGTATCTTCTTGATATCGGTGGTGTTGGCGTATCGCTGCTCAAATTCTATCAGCACCGACTGCAGTTTGCTCGCCATAATGTCGTTCTGCGACCGCTTGTAGTGGTTGATGGTGTAGTAAACCACACCGCCAGCCACTGATACAGAGGAAATTAGCAACACGGTGAGTATCGACACCAGAACCTTGTTTTTGATGGTGAAACGGATGTCGAACATACGCGTGTACTGATTGCCCAAAACCAACAGTATGGTGGTGATTATCAGGAAGAACACGAAGGTGTAGGTGAACGAAATCAGAATGTCGAACGCAGTGATGACTGGAGTGCTCACAATAATGCAGTTTTCGGCATCGCTCGAGAACATCACGTGGTTGAAGCGCTCCATGCGGAAATGGCGGAACTCGCTGTCGCCCTGCTCGCCGTAAACGTGGCTGTCGAAAGCGTAAGGAAATGAACCTGAATGAGTTGTGAGGTGACCATTCTGGTATTTTGCATAACTGATGTGCTGCTTGTATTTGTCGGTCTGGAGCGGCTTTTCGAGCAGCAGTTCGGGATAGCCCAGCACCTCGTAGTTGATTTTCGGCGACAGGCTGAAATAGAGCGTCACCGTTTTGCCCGAATTGCTCACTGGCAACGACACTCTCGCCATATAAATGGTTTCGGTCGATGCGTCCTTAATCCAATATAAACCAGGCACTTGCGTCTGAATTCCATGCTGCCGCAGATAGCGGTTGTAGAACTGGCTGCAGTTGGCCGCCATGTCGTTCGGAGCGCACACGTTCAGTTCAAAGACGTAGCGGTTCAGATAGCCCGTAAAGTACTGATTCTGAATGTATCGGCCCAAATAGTCGTAATCAGGTTCTGGCTCGCTCAGAATGGCAGAAATGTCAGCATCGTCTTTCATGTCGGCAATGGCGTCGGCAAGCACAACTTCGGCTGCGGGGTCCTGCACCTGCGACAGGTTGACGCACATCACCTCGCACTCCTCGTCCTGCCGCATCTGGCAGCCAGAGCGCGTCAGATATGTCAGATAGATGGCAAAAATGCCGACAACAACAGCCACCGTAGCGTAGTTCACCCGCTTCATCTCCCTCAACTTGAACCAAAGCAGAGTTATTATGCCGAATGTGAGGCAGTTCTGCAGCAAAGTGGGCGACAGATGCCATTTCATGTCGATGAGTGCGGCCAGCGCCAAAACAGGCAGTTCAATACAGACCAACTTCCAGTAACTGAATGTTTTAAGCATTTGAATGGCCGCCTTGTCGAGCAGCAGAATAAAGCCCGTAAAACACAGTGTCAGAATAAGATGGCTCAATACGCTAATGGTGCTGATATTGGTAATCTCATACATCTCGAAGGTGAAATTGGAGTCGTTTATCAGGATTCCTGTCACATAGTTGACAAAAAGGAAATATCCTGACAACACGGCAATCCATACCACCGAAATACCTATCCGTGAGACAGTTGGAAATTTATCGAGCCGTTTGAGGTGAACTTTGAAGAAATAGACAAAAAGCAGATAGAAGACAAGCACAACGCTGATGAGCAAGTCGCCGATTGACGGGAAAATGGTGGATGCCGCAAAAAGTTTGGGCGAGAAAATCGACAACTGGCTGTAGAATTCCTCTGGCAGAAACGCCTGTATGGCGGCTCGCGTGGCAATGGCTATTATTGCGATTATGAAGAACTTACGGTTGCTAAGCCGATTCCGTTTGATGCCTTTTTGCGCATAGAGCAGCAGCATGAGAATGGCCAACAGCAAAAAGGGGAAGGCAACGCGCCGCTTGACGGTGGAGTTGTCGGAATTTTCGAGGCTGAAAGTGAACAGATAGTTGCCGTCGGTGCTGTAGATGGCGTTCTCCGACTGCGCGTCGTCGGTTGTCAGGTCGAAGTCGCTCTGGATGTCGAACGACGGATGGATTACATTCTTAAGAAACTCATTTTCATATTGATACTCCGATTTTACGGTTATGATGCTCACCGCAGTCTGCTTCTTGTTGGTTTTGTAGTGAGGAATCACATAGGCGTTGCCCGTGTAAACGAACGCCTGCTTGTACCACAGCGTGCCGTCGGGGATGGCCACGGAGTTGTTTGTCCAATAGACAAGGTTGCGCCCCGAATAGACGTAGAGCACAATGCCGTAGCGCTCGAAAAGTTTGTCGGGTCGGAAATCGCTGTTGTTGGCGAACTCATTAATTTGCTCGCGTTCAGCATAAACAAGCAGCGAATCGACCAGTTGTTCCGCCATCAGTTCGCGCTCGTGCAGCCCGTTGATGAATTTCTGCCGCTCTGGCTCGAGCATTTTCGATTTGTGGTCGGGACTCAGAATGTAAATTCCTGCCGCAAAGAAAATTATGGCGAAAAACAATAACCGATGGCGGGCGAGGAAGTGCATTTTCGGGGTTTTAAGTTATAAGTTGTTAAGTTTTAAGTTTTTTATTCTCGATGCTTGTCTTTTTATTTTATTGATAATCAGAGGATTTCTACTCCAACCATTCGTAATTCGTAATTAAAAATTCGTAATTAAACATGGTGATACGGTTCGCCTTTCAAAATCGTGTGGCAACGGTACAGTTGTTCAACAAACAATAATCGAACCAATTGATGCGGAAAAGTGAGTTTTGAGAGTGAAATTTTTGCATTGGCGCGGGCGTACACCTCCTCAGAAAAGCCGTAAGGCCCGCCAATCACAAACACAAGGCGCTTGTGGCCCGCAGCAAACACACCGCTCATCCATTCGGCCATGCCCACCGACGTCATTTCGCGGCCGCGTTCGTCGAGCAGCACCACGTAGTCGCTGTTATCCAACTGTTTCAGAATCAGTTCGCCCTCTTTTGTGCGCTGCACAGCCTCGCTCATGCTTTTCGAGTTGCGGATGTCAGGCAGCGTCACAAACTCAAACGGAGTGTAGCGCACAATGCGCTGGCAGTACTTGCCGATGCCAGTGTTCAGATAATCATCGTCGGTTTTGCCGATGGCGTAGAGAGTGGTTTTCATTTTTTTGTGGTGTTAGGTGCTGGGTGTTGACGCGGCGTGCCGTTTTCGTAATACGTAATGCACTGTATGTGTCCGTTGTCCAATGTCCGAAGTCCGATGTCCATAAAAAATATTACCTTTGCCGATGGTCAAAAATATGAATTTGAAAATGTTTTCGGCAAAAAAAGTGATTCTGTTGACGGCTTTGTTGGCCACAATGTCTGTCTGCGGGCAGCGGATAGCGGCGCAAGTCATTGTGGTTGATTCAGTTATCGACCAAATCACGGCAACCATTGCCGACGGCAACGCCGATTCGCTGGCCACATTTCTGAACAAGCGCGTTGAATTGTCGCTGCCCAATTTCACTGCCATAAGCAGCCGCGACCAGGCACAGATGATTCTCCGCAAGTTTTTCATGATTCATCAGCCCGACTCGTTTGCCGTTGCTGGCGAGAACCAGTATCCTGGCGGATTTTTCGTAGTTGGCACTCTCCACAGCAGCGACCACCGCTACCGCGTGAGTTTCCTCACCAAACAGCAATTATCGCAACAAACAGTATATCAAATATCTATAGAAGAATAAGATGGATAATCAGGAGTACATAAAAGACTTTATCGCCCGCGCAATCCGCGAGGATGTCGGCGACGGCGACCACACATCGTTGAGTTGCATTCCAGCCGACCAGCGCGGCAAGGCGCAACTGCTTGTCAAACAAGATGGTATATTGGCAGGCGTTGAGGTGGCCAGGATGGTTTTCGAAGAGTTTGACAAAGATTTGAAGATGACCACGTTCATAACCGACGGCACGCCAGTGAAGAAAGGCGATGTGGCGTTTGTTGTCGAAGGGCGCGAACTCTCCATTCTGCAAACCGAGAGGCTTGTGCTCAATTTCATGCAGCGCATGAGCGGAATTGCCACGCAGACAAGCCATTACGTTGAGTTGGTGAAAGGTCTGCACACCAAAATTCTTGATACCCGAAAAACAACACCAGGAATGCGCGTTTTTGAGAAGATGGCCGTGGTGATGGGCGGCGGACAGAACCACCGCATCGGTCTCTACGACATGATTCTCATCAAAGACAACCACATCGATTTTGCTGGCGGCGTTCCGCAGGCCATCAATCGCGCCAAAGATTATCTGAAAGCCAAAGGCAAATCGCTGAAAATTGAGGTTGAGGCGCGCTCGTTCGACGAGATAAGACAGATTATGGAAATCGGCGGCATCGACCGCATAATGATTGACAATTTCTCGATTGCCGACACCAAAAAAGCCGTTGAGATGATTGGCGGCAAATATGAGACCGAGGCATCGGGCGGCATCACCGACGCCAACTTGCGCGACTACGCCGCCACGGGTGTCGATTTCATTTCGGTTGGCGCGCTCACGCACCAAATCCGCAGTCTCGACTTGAGTTTGAAAGCCATAAAATAATGGATGTCAAAAAGATAATCGATAAAGGCAAAGACTTGCTTGACAAACTCATCGAGCCAACCAAACATCACACGCTGCCAGGGTTTGGCAATCTGTCGATTTTTGAGGTGGGTTCGTTCTTTGTCCGTGGCATGACCAACGGCACAATGGGTATCCGTGCAGCCGCCATTGCCTTCAATTTCTTTTTGGCCGTTTTTCCAGCACTGCTGTTCCTTTCAACGCTCATTCCCTACATTCCGATTGACAATTTTCAGGAGGAACTGATGGCGCTGCTCGAGCAGTTGATTCCATCAAACACGTTTGAGACCGTCGAAGAAACAATTACCGACATTGTGATGTCGCCCCGCAGCGGCCTGCTGTCAATCGGCTGCATCACCACAATCATCATTGTTTCGAATGGTATATCGGCCGTCATCAAGGCCTTCAACTCGTCAATCAATGCCCGCGAGACGCGCTCGTTCATCATGCTGCGGGTGGCGTCGCTCATCATGCTGGTGCTGATTGGACTGCTGCTGACCACGGCAATCGGCCTGCTCATTTTCGGACGCACAATCCTCGCCTATCTTCAGGCAAAACATATTATATATGGTATGTTCTCGACGGTGATGTTCTATATTGGTCAGTGGCTTATCATACTGATGCTCTGCACTATAAGCGTCTCGATAGTTTACTATTTCGCACCAGCCAAGCGTACCCACATGGGATTCATATCGACTGGTTCGGTGCTGGCCACGGCGCTGCTGCTGCTCACTTCGGCAGGGTTCGGCTACTATTTGTCGAATTTTGGCAACTACAACGCACTTTACGGCTCCATCGGCACACTTATTGCGATACTTGTCTGGCTCAATCTGAACGCCACGATTTTGATTTTGGGCTTTGAACTGAATTTGAGCATTCAGGCGGCGCACGAGGAGAAAGACAAGAAACAATGGGATATGATTGGCTTTATTAAGAATCAATTTAAAAAACAATAATTCAAATAGATATGAAAAGAATCAAACTGACATTGACAGCCTTGCTGCTTGCTGTTGTGAGCGGAGCAATGGCACAGATAACCGAAGTTGGTGTGGCATCGTTCTATGCCGACAAGTTCGACGGGAAAACCACCGCCAGCGGCGAGACTTTCAGCCAGAAAAAACTGACAGCCGCCCACCGCACGCTGCCGTTTGGCACAGTGGTCAGGGTTACCAACCTCGACAACAACATTTCTGTCGATGTGACGGTCAACGACCGCGGGCCGTTTGTCGACAAGCGCATCATCGACCTGTCGAAGGCTGCCGCCGAAAAATTGAAATTCGTGGACAAAGGCACGGCGAGCGTCAAGGTTGAGGTTATAAGTCTGCCTGAATCGAACGCGGCTTCGGCATCGGAGATGAAACGCACATCATCGACTCCCGCATGGCCAGGCTCGCAGTCGGCAGTTGACGACCAGCCAGTTGAGGCACAAAACGAAACAGCGCCGCGCACCACACAAGTAACTGAAGTTCAGGCTCCTGCCAACGAATATTTCAAGATTGAGTCAACACCAATTCACCCGAAGGGCTTTGGAGTCCAACTTGCTTCGTACCAGGAGGCCGCCAATCTGGTGAAACGCTGCGCCGAAATCAAATCGCTGGTTAACAAAGACATAATGATTCAAATCGGTGATAAGGACGGCGTGAAGGTTTACCGAATCATTGCAGGTCCGTTTGAAACGCGCGAGAAAGCCGAACATTTCAATAAAAAACTGACCGATTTCAGCGGCAGTTTCATTGTAACTCTCGAATAATCAATCATGAACGTTGCCATCTACAGTCAGTTGTTTGGCTCACAGCACGAGAGTCTGCTCAGGACGCTCTTCGATGCGCTGGGCCGCCACCAAGCCAAAATCTGGCTGCATCCGCTGTTTGCGCCCGTTTTCAAACTCTGGCAGCAAAGCAGCGGCCTCACGTACGCCAACATCGACACATCGGGCAAAATGCCTGACAATCTTGACTATGTGATTGTTTTGGGTGGCGACGGCAGTTTTCTGAAGGCAATCAGCGAGTTTGAGCATCTGCAGGTGCCGTTTGTGGGCATCAACACTGGGCGGTTGGGCTTTCTGGCCGACATCTCGCCCGATGATGTGGCAAGCGCCATCGACGCAATAGCCGCCAATCAGTTCATTGTTGAAAAGCGACCACTGCTTGCGCTTCAGCCGCAAATCAGCGAGATTAAGCACCCGTTTGCGCTCAACGAGATAACCGTGCATAAGTGCGACAGTTCGAGCATGATTGTCATCCACACCTACATCGATGACAAGTATCTGGCAAGTTATTGGGCTGACGGACTGATAATTGCAACACCCACAGGTTCAACAGCCTACTCAATGAGCGCTGGCGGCCCCATCTTGTCGCCCGCATCGCAGAACATCATCATCACGCCCATCGCATCGCACAACCTGACGGTGCGGCCGCTTGTCATTCCCGACTACAGCACCATCCGCATCACGGTTGAGAGCCGCGAGCAGAACTATATGCTCTCGCTCGACTCAACTTCGGTGGTGCTCAGCAATTCGTCGGAAATCACTATCAGCAAGGCCGAACGCAGCGTGAGTCTGATAAAATTTGACGGTCACGGATTTTTCTCAACCCTGCGTAACAAGTTGATGTGGGGTGCCGACAAACGGAATTAGACGTATTTTTATCAATGATAGTTGGCCGTTGCCGTAAAAAATAATCAATTTATCTGTCATAATAAAAATATTCTTACTTTTGGCTCTGTTGTAGAAATGTTATCTTTTGGATTTTATGAGACGCCAAATATTCATTTTTGTACTGATTATCTTGCTGATACCCAACATTGTAGACGCTCAGGCAAATCGTTGGAAACGAACTCGTTATGAACTTGTCGGCGGTTTGGGTGTTTCAACTTTTGTTGGCGAGTTGGGCGGTAGAAACAAAGGTAACGGTCACTTCTTCTCAGATTACGATTTCACATCGCAGCGATTTGTTCTTCAAGGCGGTATGCGATATAAGATTCTGAATCCGCTGGCGGTCAAGGGCTCACTCTCATACGCAATGCTTTCGGGCAGCGACAAAAAGACCGATGAGATGTACCGTTTGGACCGCAACCTGAGTTTCCGCACCAATCTTTGGGAACTTAGCGCTCAACTTGAATATTCAATCATTCCTGAGCCAATCAACTATCGGTCGCGCCGCCGCCGCAAATTCACATGGCGCAGTCTGCTGAATATCAACACTTACGTGTTTGCAGGTGTGTCAATGTTCTACTATAACCCGAAAGCCAAAGATGACGGCGAGGACGGAACTGGCAAATGGGTTTCGCTCCAGAAACTCGGCACAGAGGGCCAAGGATTGATGGATGGCCGCAAAAAATACAAACGCATTGCAGCATCTTTCCCATTCGGAATGGGCTTTAAATATCAGATTACAAGGGAGATGTGCGTCGGACTTGAATTTGGTCCGCGATACACAACAACCGACTATCTTGATGACGTGAGCCGCTCGTACATCGACACCGAATGGCTGGCGCGTGTGAATCCGCAGGCCGCCCGAATGTCTGACCGAAGCATTCAGACAAAC
This sequence comes from Salinivirgaceae bacterium, assembly GCA_017474765.1. Lineage (GTDB taxonomy): Bacteria > Bacteroidota > Bacteroidia > Bacteroidales > SZUA-534 > RUG13583. Next base: position 25,261 of record JAFVGW010000013.1, read on the forward strand.
GATGACAGCGACCCGCTGCCAAACGTAAGATATGGTCCGGGCGACCAACGAGGCGAACCAAAATACAATGATTTTTATATGTTTACAGTCGCATCCGTAACATATAAACTGAAGACGGGCAGAAACGGTTTGCCGAAATTCTAACTATCAGAAAAACTGACTCAAATGAAAAAAACGCTTTTAAACCGATTTGTCTTACTCTTAACTGCCCTGCTTTGCTGCTCTGGCGCTTTTGCCGCGGGAAAAGGCGGAGTGAAAAGCAGTTCAAAGAGTTTGAGTAAATGGAGCCAGCGCAGATATGAGTTACATACAGGTATTGGTGTGACAAACTTCATGGGTGACGTCTGCAGTCCGCGAAGCGCAAGCAAGCAGGCTTGGATTCTACCATTCAAAACAACAGGATACGTCAGCAACGGATTGCTCAAATACCAACTCACAGAGCGGCAATATGTCAGCGGCGGTTTAAGCGTTGGATATATGGCAGCCCGCGAGACCATACAGAAGCAGGCCAAATACTACTATCGCGACGGCATAACATTCAAAACTGGTTTCGCCGAAGTGGCGGCCCGCTATGAGTTCATGTTCATTAAGGAGAAGACGCGTCGGAATGTCTATAGAAGCCTGAACGAGACAAAACTTAAGAACTTCACCATGCCTTCATATATATTTATAGGTGTGGGCGGCATGTTCAATGCGGGGAATTTCTATTGGAACGACTTCACAAGCAAGCCCGTCAAGGGACGCGAGAGATATCACGAGTTCTACTACAATTTCGCGCCTGTGATTATGGGCGGCCTCGGATGTAAAATCCGTATCGACAGAAACACTTATGTGGGCTTTGAGTTTGGCAACCGTCTGGCACTCAGCGACGGAATTGACCATTGCGATGGTAACAAAGAACGAACCGAGGAGCATCCGTGGATATTCGGCAAATGGGTTGACCAGTATCAGTTTCTAACAGCAAGTTTGGTATACAAGATGCGTGAGAAACGCAACCATATGCCTAATTTCAAAACAATAGGAAGATAAAAAGCAGATGAGGTTGAAAATCAGGCTTCTTTGTCTAAGTCTTGTATTGCTATCATTCCCTCTCAAATCAGACGCTCAGGAATTCCCCAACTGGGAACTTGGCGCACAGGCGGGCGGAATGTATTATTTGGGCGATATCAATAAAATACCGTTCAAAACAACCCGACCAGCAATCGGCATTTTCTATCGCCACAATTTCAATTACAGGTTTTCGGCCAAGGCCATTGCGTCTGGCGGACGGCTCAGTGCCTTCGATTCGAAATACAAAAGCGAGTACCAGAGGGAGCGCGACTACTCATTCAAGCGCGACGTGGCCATGTTGAACGTGCTGGGCGAGTTCAATTTCCTGCATTTTATAAGCGGCAACATAAGCACGCCGTTCACAACATACCTGCAGGGCGGCGTCGGGTTGTCCTATTTTCCCGACAACAGCAAACTCGACAACCTCATTTTCAATTTGCCCTTCGGATTCGGAGTGAAATACAACGTCACAAAAAAACTTGTCTGCGGTGCCGACATGCTGATGATAAAGACATTTTCTGACGATATTGATTTCATCTCGCAGGCAACATCGGAGATGAACACACTCAAACAGAGGCGGGTAACGAGCAATAAAGACTGGATGTCATATTTCTCAATTTATTTTTCTTATAGGTTGGAATATCCGCAGAAATGTCCGACGTTTGACTAAATTTGCACGTTTAAAAGAGTTGGGATGTCTCTCAAGGAAAATATCATAAAAGAACGCTTGCCCAAGCACATAGCCATAATAATGGACGGCAACGGGCGATGGGCAAAACAGCAGGGAAACGCTAGGATTTTCGGACACAGAAACGCCATAAAAGCGGTCAGAGACGTGTGCGAGGGATGCGCCGAGTTGGGTGTCGGGTATCTGACACTCTACGCCTTCTCGACAGAAAACTGGAACCGCCCGAAGATGGAAGTCTCGGCCTTGATGGATTTGCTGGTGTCGACAATTAATTCCGAAACCGAAACACTAATTAAGAATAATATCCGTTTAAATGCCATAGGCAGGCTCACTGACCTGCCCGAGAAAGTTCTGACAAACTTGAAGGAGGCAATCAGCAGAACCAAGGACAACACAGGGCTGACCTTGACTCTGGCGCTGAGCTACAGTTCGAAGATGGAACTGGTTGACGCGTTCAGAAAAATTGCTGCTGATGTGAAAGACGGCAAAATAAGTGCAGACCAGATTGACGACAGCGTCATAAGCCGAAGCCTTTACACTGGCGACATGCCTGATCCCGACTTGCTGATACGCACAAGCGGCGAGTTGAGAATCAGCAATTTCATGTTGTGGCAATTGGCTTATTCCGAGTTGTATTTCACATCAACTTTCTGGCCCGATTTCGACAAGGAGGAACTTTACAAAGCAATTGTTGACTACCAGCACAGAGAGCGCCGATTCGGAATGACAAGCGAACAATTGGGGTAGATGTTGAATTTTAGGCAGATGATTAGAAAAGTAATAGTTGCGATTTTGTTTGTCCTTACCGTTGCGCCCGTTTGGGCACAGTCGGCGTCAGACAATAACATCAAAATCGACTATTCGAAACCGAAGGAATATGTAATTGGCGACATCACTGTCAGTGGTGTCAAATATCTGAATCAGACCACGCTGATAAATTTGTCGGGCCTGCAGGTTGGACAAAAAATCACCATTCCTGGCGATGAAATCACAAAATCGCTCAACAAGTTATGGAAACACGGACTGTTTGGCGACGTTCAGATTTCGGTGACCAAAATTGTTGACGACAAGATTTACCTCAATTTCTATCTGAAAGAACGCCCCCGCTTGTCGAAAGTTGAATTCTCGGGCATCTCAAAATCGCAGGCAACTGATTTACAAGACGAAGTGAAACTTGTCCGCGGAATACAGATTACCGACGATATGATAAGTTCGGCGGTTAAAAAAATCAGGGAATTCTACGTGAAGAAGGGTTTCCATGATGTGAAAGTGAACGTGAAACAGGAGGATGACACCATGATGGCAAACACGGTGATTCTTCATTTCAACATTAAAAAGAACGGCAAGGTAAAGATTAAAAATATTGATTTTGAAGGAAATGAAGTGCTGTCGGACGGCAAATTGCGCCGCGCAATGAAAGGCACAAAACGTAATGTCTGGTACAACATCTTCAAATCGTCGAAATTCATTGAGGCCAAATATGAGGAAGACAAGCAGAAGGTGATTGCCAAATACAGCGAGCGTGGCTACCGCGACGCAAAAATCATCTCCGACACTGTCTACCGCAATGAAAACAACACGTTCAACATTCTCATCAAGGTTGAGGAAGGCAACAAATACTATTTCCGCAACATTGAGTGGATTGGCAACACCAAATATCGAGCCGAGATACTCAACCGCCAACTTGACATCAAAAAAGGTGACGTGTATGACCAGGAAAATCTGCAAAAAAGGCTCAACATGGACGACGACGCAGTGTCATCGCTCTATGTTGACCGAGGTTATCTGTTCTTCCAGGCCATTCCTATCGAGGTGAATGTTGAAAACGACTCAATCGATTTACAAATAAGAATTTACGAAGGCAAGCAGGCGCGTATCAACCGAGTGACAATCACTGGCAACGACCGTACCAATGAGCATGTGATTCGGCGTGAAATTTGGACCCGCCCCGGCGATCTTTACAGCAAGACCAACATCATACGAACCATTCGTGAATTGGGAACACTGGGATATTTCGACCCCGAGAAACTTGATGTCAAACCCGTTCCCAACCAGGCCGACGGAACAGTTGACCTGGAGTATATTGTGGTGGAGCGCGCGTCGGACCAGATTGAGTTGTCAGGAGGCTGGGGAGGCGGAATGGTGATAGGCACGCTGGGCCTGTCGTTCACCAATTTCTCGGCAAAAAACATTTTCAATCTCGACTCCTACAGTCCTCTGCCATCAGGCGACGGACAGAAACTGTCGATTCACGCGCAAACCAGCGGCAAGCACTACCGCTCGTTCAGTTTCTCGTTTACCGAACCATGGTTGGGCGGCCGCAAGCCAAACTCACTCTCATTCTCGGTATACCACACTGTACGGTCGAGCGGCAACGTGTACAAATCGAACATTTCGCAGTACATGAAAATCACGGGTGCATCGGTCGGACTTGGCCGCCGCCTGGAGTGGCCCGACAACTATTTCACCTTGTATAACGAAATCAGTTATCAGCGCTACGACATCCGCAACTACTCGATACTCAGCGAATTCTCGACGGGTGTGTCGAACAACTTGAGTTTTACAACTGTCATTGCGCGCAACTCACTCGACCAGCCACTTTATCCGCGCAGCGGTGCCAACATCTCGCTCTCAGTGCAACTGACTCCCCCCTACTCGCTGATTCGCGAGCGCAAGTTCTGGGAACTCGACAACAACGAGAAAAAATCGCTCGACGCCAACCCGAAAGCCATCAAAGAGGAAGAGGCACGCCGAAAATACGGACTGATAGAGTTCCACAAGTGGAAATTCAAAGCCGACTGGTTCAACGCCATCTATCAGAACCTTGTGCTCCGAACCAATTTCGAGTTTGGATTGCTGGGCTACTACAACAGTCTTTGGGGCTACTCGCCGTTTGAGTCGTTCCAACTTGGCGGCGACGGAATGCAGGGCGGCAACTATTACTATGGCTATGACGTGATACCATTGCGCGGCTACGACAACGGCAGCCAGGGCAACGGCTCACTGACGGCATATCCGCAAGGAAATGTATATCAGAAACTTTCGGTTGAGTTGCGTTACCCGTTAGTGATGAAAGAAAGCGCAACCATTTGGGCTTCAGCGTTCTTCGATGCTGGCAACTCGTGGTACGAGATGAAAGATTACAACCCGTACAGTCTGTATCGTTCGGCGGGCATGGGTGTGCGGTTCTATCTGCCAATGCTTGGATTGCTCGGCCTCGACTGGGGCTATGGTTTCGACAGCAACCCGCGTAATCCAGGCTCGAACGGCAGCCAATTTGCGTTTACAATCGGACAAGCATTCTAACTTATGTTTAACAATAAAACCACATGATTATGAGAAAGATAATTATTGCAGGAGCATTAGCATTGCTGACAACATCGGCGTTTGCGCAGAAATTTGCGTATGTTGACACTGATTACATAATGAAGAGCATCCCAGCATACGAGGCTGCCCAAGAGCAACTTGAGATTATGTCGAAAGACTGGCAAGCCGAAATTGAAACCAAATACGCCGAAATTGAGAAAATGTATAAGGAGTATCAGGCCGAAAAAGTTCTGCTCACCGATGAGATGAAGCAGAAACGCGAGGATGAGATTGTGCAGAAAGAGCGCCAGACCAAGGAGTTGCAGAAAAAATATTTCGGACAGGAAGGTGAGTTGTTCAAGAAACGCCAGGAACTCATCAAACCAATTCAGGACGATATTTTCAACGCCATCAAAGACATTGCCACATCGGGCAACTACGCATTCATTCTGGATGCCGCAGGCGGAGCGTCGTTCCTCTATTCCGACCCCAAATACGACAAGAGCGACGACGTGCTTCAGAAACTGGGTTACAAGAACTGACACGCCGACCGCATAATTTTATGTGAGAGTGGCAACTCTAAACAAAATTTCTATATTTGCGATTATCAATAACAAAACAATAGAATGATGAAAAAGATTTTAATCGTTGTTGCAGTGGCATTTATGTCGTCTTTTGCAACAGTTTCAAATGCACAAAACTACAAGTTCGGACATATAGACTCTGGCCAGTTGCTTCAGCAGATGCCTGAACGCGAGCAAGCCCGCGTCCAACTTGAGAAATACGCCAAACAACTTGAGGACCAAATGGCAGCAATGCAGACTGAGTTCGAGTCCAAATATCAGCAATATCTTGAGCAGCGCGACTCACTGCCACAAGTTCTGCTTGAGGCAAAAGAGCGTGAACTGACTGATATCCAACAGCGTTTTCAGACTTTCCAGCAGACTGCCCAGAAAGATTTGAGCGCAAAAGAGGGCGAGTTGCTCCAGCCAATCATTGAGAAGGCCAAAAAAGCCATCGACGATGTGGCCGCAGAGAATGGCTTCCTTTATGTGTTCGACATGAGCATGGGTGCAATTCTTTACAATTCCGACCAAAGCGTTGATTTGATGCCGCTGGTGCTTAAAAAACTTGGTGTTAAATAATTACGAATTAAAATAACTGGCAATATCCAACATTCTTGATGTTGGATATTGTTTTTTTAGCAGGTAAGGAAATGAACAGCAGTCGGATTGGAGTGTTCGATTCAGGATTGGGCGGACTGACCGTGTGGCGCGAAATCCGCAGGCAGATGCCCAATGAGGACATTCTCTATTTTGCCGACAGCAAAAATTGCCCGTACGGCCCCAAACCGCCTCAGACAATTGCCAAACTGGCTTGCGGGATTGTTGACGGAATGATAGCCGCAGGATGCAAGATGGTGGTTGTGGCATGCAATACCGCCACTGCGGCGGCAATCGACACCTTGCGCCAAACATATTCCATTCCGTTTGTGGGAATGGAACCAGCCATAAAACAAGCCGCACTCAACACCAAAACGGGCAAGGTCGGTGTGCTGGCAACCAAAGGCACATTCGACGGACAACTATACAAAGAGACAAGCCGAAAATATGCCAACAATATCGATGTGATGGTGCAGATAGGCACCGGGCTGGTTGAATTGGTCGAGGCCGATGAGTATGAAACGGAAAAGGCTCACGCATTGCTTGAGAAGTATGTGGTTCCGATGATTGGACATGGTGTGGACCAGATAGTTTTAGGTTGCACCCACTATCCGTTCTTCAAGCCGCAGATTGAGCAGATGGTAGGCGACTGTGTGGCTGTTATCGATCCTGCTCCAGCCGTGGCACGCCAGGTAAGCAAAGTGCTGATTGAACACAACTTACAAAATATTAATAGCCATATCGGAACTGATTTGTTTGTGTCATCGGGGAATGTGGAGTCCATGCGGAAACTTCTGAAATCGATGACGGGCAAAACCTACGCTGAATTGGAAATTGAGTTTGGCGGACAGCGGCTTAAAGCATTATCCGTCGGTTGACTTGCGGCAAACGTATAAGTTTGTATGGTAATTTGGTAATATTCCTATATTTGCAATTTGTTCGTAAACAAAAATACAAATTATGCAGTTTAAAAATAGGTTGATACTGACACTCGCTGTGCTTTGCGGAGTTTTTGCCGCCAAAGCGCAGGACGATGATATTATTCTGGTTAAGAAATTTGCCGAAAGCGCATTTCAAAAGGGCGACTATGAGTTTGCCCTTCAAAACTATCTGATACTCTACAAACAAGACCAAGAGAACATTGACTTGAGATATCGTATTGGAATCTGTTATACCGAAACAAACATCGACAAAGCGAAAGCCGTTGAGCATCTGGAGTATGTGGCTAGTTTCAATAACTACCCCATACGCACAAAATTCTTCCTTGGCAAGGCGTATATGTACAACTACCGATTCACGGAGGCCATTGAAGCGTTTTACGACTACAAGATGGTGGGCGTTGATGAGAACGATTTGTTTGAGGCAACCCGAATGATTGAAATGTGCGAATACACAAAGGCTCTTATCAACGTACCTGTGAATGCAACATTTACACTACTTGACACCACCATCAACTCTGAAGTTGACGATATTTGTCCAGTTGTTACACCAGATAACAATCTGCTCTATTTTTCGAGCAACAGACATTTCATAAAAGAATATGATGCAAATGTTTATGCAGGCAGGTACAGCGAGCGTAAAAAAGGCGTTTGGCAGCCGTCTGTTCAGATACCGATAAGCAGTTATGATGATGAGAATGTGGTTGGCTCCTCAACCGACGGCAACAGAGTTTTGGTTTATGCCAACGGCGACTATGCAACCCACGACATCAAGATGTACACTCGCAAAGGCGCGAAGTTTGCCAAGGCTCTGGCCTCCGATTTGCCGACCGATATGAATACCGATGACATTGAGATGGGAGCCTGTCTGACTCCCGACGGCAATACTATTTATTTTGCCAGCAACCGTCCTGGCGGACGCGGCGGTCTCGACCTGTATGTGTCTCACCGTGGCCTTGACGGGCGATGGGGACCATCAGAAAATATGGGTACCACCATCAACACAGAGTATGATGAGAATTATCCTTCATTAAGCCCTGATGGTAGCCGACTTTATTTTGCATCGAAAGGTCACGACTGCATTGGCGGTTATGACATTTTCAGCACATCGTTTGATGAGAAAAACGGGAATTGGTTTAAACCGATTAATATTGGTTTCCCGCTGAACACTCCGCTCGACAATACAAAAATCACATTTGCGGCTGATGGCACGGCTTACATTGCCGCCAAACGCAAGGAAGGTGTTGGTAATCTCGACATCTATCGAATAGATTTCGGCGATGAGAATATATATCCTGCAATTTATGCAGGAAATGTGTTTGTAGGTGAAAGTGAGAATGATGCCATGCTGCACAACGAGACCATGCCAAAAGCCTACGCCATGGTTTACGATACGTATGGCAATATTGTCGCCCAGCTTGATGTTGACGAAGGAATGTTCTATGTGCCACTTTATCCAGGCGACTATTCATTGGAGGTTAAATTTGAAGGTCGGCAGTCGGGCACTAAAGGGAAAATTCACATGCTTAGTGATAATATAACGGAAGAAATTTTATTGAAACCATTCAAATAACAGATATTATGAAAACACGTTTGTTATGCTTGGCGACTTTTGCAATGATGTTACCTTTGATGGTTGCAGCGCAAGATATCAGAGAGGCCAACTATCAGTTCAAAATAGAGAATTACGCGACGGCTCTAAAGCAGTATCTTGGTGCATATAAAAAAGATACAGGCAATATTGACATAAACTACTACATCGGAATCTGCCGCACCCGAACCAACGCAGCCCCTGCCGAGGCTTTGCCGCATCTGCTAAAGGCCGAAAGCAAATATGGCCAGGAAGGCGAATATCTGCTTGCTCTGGCACGTGCCTATCTTTATAACTACGATTTTGCAAAGGCGCGTGAGACTGTGTCAAAAGCAGCAGTCAAACTGAAAGGGAATGTGGAAGTTGATCTTCTGAAAGCGTATGTTGACAATGCTGAGAAAATGGTGAAATCGCCGCTCGACGTCACTTTTGTCAACCTAGGCAAAAGCATCAACAGCGACATGGACGACATAACACCGATGCTGACGGCCGACAACGAAATGCTGCTCTACTCAAGCAACCGCAAGTTCGACACTGGCATAAAAGAGTACACTTGGGATGTGTTGTTCTCACCGTCGGATAATGGCGACTTCAAGAAAAGCAAACAGGCCTCGGCCATCAACTCTGTTGATAATGAGTTTGTTGCGGGCATATCGAACCGAGGCGATGAACTCTATTTCCAACTCGACGGCATTGATTTCCTTCAGGATTTGGCGGTCTCGGCAATTGAAAACGGCGCACCGAAAGGCAAGAAAGGATTGTCGGAGATTATTAACGGAAAAACACTGGAACAGGGAGCCTGCGTGACTCAGGGTGGCGACACGCTCATCTTTTCGAGCAACGGCCACAACAGCATTGGCGGACTCGACTTGTTCTACAGCGTCCGTCTGCCCAACGGCGAATGGAGCGCGCCCACAAGCCTCGGCAATGTGGTGAACACCAAATATGACGAGTCATACCCTATGTTCTCGCCCGACGGCAAGAAACTTTATTTCTGCAGCAACGGTCCGAAATCGATGGGCGGATTCGATGTTTTTGTCTGCAATTTCGATGTGCAAAACCTGAAAATCGGCGAACCGAGAAATATTGGTTACCCGCTCAACGATGTGTACGACAACCTGACAATCAGTTACACGCTAGATGGCACTTACGCCTACGTTTCGGCCATAAAACCAGACTCTTACGGCTACAGCGACATTTATCGCGTGGTCTTCAACGAGAAAGACCCGATGGTGAAACTCTACATTGTCAAACTTCAGATTGCGCAAGGCGAAAACAAAGTGGATTTTGCTGAGACTGAGACAGATTTGAAGGTTTCGGTACTTGCCAAGGGCAAAACTCTTTTCGGTACCTACAACTATAATCCTGCAACAAGCAGTGTCAACATTGCTCTTCTGCCAGGCGATTATGTGCTTGAAATTGAAGGAAAGACAATTGAGCCTTTCTCGATGAAAATCAATGTGCCCAACGGACCAGGCAAGAAGATTGAGAACGTAAAGGCTGTTGTCAAACTGAAGAAATAGCCTGCATTCATGCGCTATAAGTGGCTCTATTTCGATTTAGACGGCACCCTCTGGGATTTTGCCGCCAACTCGGAATTCACCCTGCGCCATATTATGCGCCAAATGCTTCCCGAACTTGTTCCGCACGAACAGGAGTTCCTTGATTTATACCACCATTACAACGACATTCTCTGGGTTGAATACGGTTTGGGCAAGATTACCAAAGAGTTGCTGCGCTGGAAGCGTTTCCATGACGCTCTTGTCCAATTCGGCATCACCGACAAGACTGTGGCAGAGGCTTTTAGCGAACGATACCTTGAAATGTCGCCACATCAGACGCGCGTTGTACCGCACGCCTTTGAGGTGCTCGACTATCTGAAAGCAAAAGGTTACCATCTTTACCTGCTCACCAACGGATTTATTGAAATTCAACACATTAAAACAACCGAATCGGGACTCGCGCCTTACTTTGAGAAGGTTTTCACGTCGGACGAGATGGGCTACAAAAAGCCGCATAAACTGGCCTTTGACTATGCAGTGAAATATGTGAACGCCCGCAAACGCGAGAGTCTGATGATTGGCGACGAGTGGCCAACCGATATTGTCGGCGCCCGCCAGGCTGGCATCGACCAAGTCTATTTCAACCCTCGCAACATACCCGCCGAATGCCCCGTAACCTACGAGATTCACAATCTGCTGGAACTGAAGGATATTTTGTGAATTCTTTCGCATTTGTGCATACCTTATTTATATAATAGAAAATCCCCCCTACTCTGCGTCCCCGATAATTATCGGGACCGTTCATTCTGTGTGGATTATTGTGTCAATTTGTAATCAAACACCCATAATCCGCGTCAAAAATCAACCAAACCGCGCAAATTCCTTCTAAAAACTCACCGAGCTTGCCTGTTCACTTGTACTGTTTGATTTCGATTTGTTAGCGGAAACGTTTTCTGGCTAATCGGTTTTTAATAAAAATTCAAAAATTGGCCTTTAAAATTATAAATCGTAAGTAAAGTACGAGAAATACTAATAGAACCTAACAAATAATCGATTTTCTGTTGCGATTTTAAAACTGACTATATATTTGCAATGTCGAAAGACAAGAAAAAACAGAGTGATTAGAAACTTAAAAACAAAACAATGAAAAATGGCTTGAAAGGCGGCAAAATCTTCGCTTTGAATTCCAAACAGAATTCGAAATGGAATAAGAATAATCGGAAAAACCGTGTGCCTGCCAATCCAGCCTGACAGGTGATAAGAGAAGATAAAAAAGGCTGGTTCTGATGAATCGGCCTTTTTTGATTTAGGATTTAGGAGTGAGGAATTAAAAATTGAGAATGAAAAATTAAAAATGAAGGTGAGGGGTCGATAAGGTTTAGAGGTTAAGAAGTTGAGAATGGTTTGTTATCTAAACAGCGAAGCGCTAAACATTTAAACGATTCACCGATTCACCAATAGATAGAACTTAATACTTTATAAACTTAAAACTTAAGAAAATGAGCAAGTTAAGATTTGATGTTGTTCAAGATGCTTTCCGTAAGAAAGCGGTTGACATTGAGGTTCCTGAAACTCGCCCGTCGGAGTATTTTGGCGAGTTGGTTTTTAACCGCGAAAAGATGCACAAATACCTTGACGTTAAGACATATAACGCCTTGGTTGACTGCATTGACAACGGCAAGCCGCTGAGCACGGCCGTGGCCGACAAGGTGGCCGCTGGCATTAAGGAGTGGGCAGTCGGGCACGGAGTGACGCACTGCACCCACTGGTTCCAACCGCTGACCGAGGGCACCGCCGAAAAACACGATTCGTTTATGGAGTACGACTGGAAGGGCGGTATGATTGAGGAGTTCGACGGCAAATCGCTCGTACAGCAGGAACCTGACGCTTCGTCGTTCCCGTCGGGCGGAATCCGCGCAACTTTCGAGGCTCGCGGCTACACTGCCTGGGACCCGACTTCACCTGTCTTCATTCAGGACGACACACTTTGCATACCTACTGTATTTATTTCATACACAGGCGAATCGCTCGACTATAAGACACCTTTGAAAAAGGCTTTGAACGCTGTTTCGAACGCCGCAGTTCCAATCTGCCAAATGTTCGACCCGAAAGTTAAGAAGGTGTTCTCATATCTGGGTTGGGAGCAGGAGTATTTCCTTGTCGATGAGGACCTTTACGCTGCCCGTCCCGACCTGATGCTCACGGGCCGCACGCTGATGGGCCACGAGTCGTCGAAAAACCAACAGTTGGACGACCACTACTTTGGAGCCATTCCGTCGCGCGTGGCTGCCTTTATGCGCGACCTTGAGATTCAGGGCCACCGCCTGGGCATTCCGTTGAAAACCCGCCACAACGAGGTTGCGCCAAATCAATTTGAGTTGGCCCCGATTTTCGGCGAAACCAACCTTTCGAACGACCAAAACCAATTGATAATGAATCTTATGCACACTGTTGCAAAGAAACACGGTTTTGTGGTTCTGCTTCACGAGAAGCCATTTCAGGGAATCAACGGCTCGGGCAAGCACAACAACTGGAGCCTTGGCACCGACACAGGCACGCTGCTCTTGGCACCTGGCAAAGACGCCCGCGGCAACCTGCAGTTCGTCACCTTCTTTGTGAACGTTCTGGCCGCCGTGCAGCGCTACAACGGCCTGCTCAAGGCTTCAATCGCGACAGCGACCAACGCCCACCGCTTGGGCGCAAACGAGGCACCACCCGCAATCGTCTCGGCCTTCCTTGGCAAGACAATGACCGATGTTCTGCACAAACTGCTTGTGGTTCCGTCAGATACGCCGATTGAGATTGCTGGCAAGAAAGGGCAGTCGGTTGGTTTGGTTGAGATTCCTGAAATTTTCATTGACAACACCGACCGCAACCGCACGTCGCCGTTCGCCTTCACGGGCAACCGATTCGAGTTCCGCGCCGTGGGTTCGAGCGCCAACTGCGCCAACGCAATGACCGTTCTGAACACAATTGTCGCTGACCAACTTGTTCAGTTTAAGGCAGATGTGGACAAAGCGATGGCCGCAGGAAAATCGAAGAACGTGGCCATTATGGACACCCTGAAACCAATCATTGCTTCGATTATCGACGTTGTCTGCTTCGACGGCAACGGCTACAGCGAGGAGTGGAACAAAGAGGCCGCCCGCCGCGGACTGAACACCGAAAAGTCTGTGCCTGAGATGTTTAAAGAGTTTACAAAACCTGAAACCGTGGCAATGTTCGAGCGGATGGGCGTTTACACCGAAAAGGAACTCGAGGCCCGCAACGAGGTTAAGTGGGAGATGTACACCAAGAAAGTGCAGATTGAGGCCCGCGTGACTGGCCGAATGGCTATCAACCACATTATTCCTGCCGCAATTGCCTATCAGACAAAACTTTTGGAGAATATCGAGAAACTGAAAAACATTTTCCCCGACAAGTTCCAAAAACTGGCAGCCGTCGATATTGCGCTGGTTGAGGAGATTTCGGAGCGCATTGCCGAAATCCGCAGCAAGGTTGACGCGATGATTGAGGCCCGCAAGGTGGCCAACAAAATCGAGTGCGAGTACGAGAAGGCCAAGGCCTACCACGAGATTGCCGAATCGCTCTTCGACATTTGCAAGCCGATTGACAAACTCGAGGAGGTTGTGGACAACGATATGTGGCCGCTGCCGAAATACCGCGAACTGCTGTTTATTAGTTAATTATGAAAGGTTGAGACGCTTCGCTGTTTAGAAAGTTGAGACGCTTCGCTGTTTAGACTCTCAACTTTCTCAACCTTCTAAACTCTCAACATTAAAAATCGGTGAACTGGAAAACCTTTTAATCGATGAATAGAATGATTGGATAAATCGTTGAATTGGAGCGAAATCGGTGAATCGTGAAACTGAAAAAGTTTCGATTATACGATTCACCGATTCACCAATTCGACCCCAAACGCTGGTTCACCAAAAATTACAATTCACCAATTCAACGAAAAAGAAAATGCAAACCAAAGGATTATACACCCCTGAAAACGAGCACGATGCGTGTGGCATTGGGCTGATGGTTGACCTGAAGGGGAACAAGAGCCACCAACTGGTGGAGGATGCGCTCACGGTGCTCGACAATATGAAGCACCGCGGGGCCGAGGCCGCCGACAAGAAGAGTGGCGACGGTGCGGGCATTCTGTTGCAGATTCCGCACGAGTTTATTCTGCTGCAGGGCATTGCGGTGCCCGAGCGACTGAAATACGGCACAGGACTGGTCTTCCTGCCGAAAGATAAAACATTGGCCGACAAATATTTGTCAATTATTGAGACGGAAACCTGCAAGGCTGGCTTCGAGTTGCTGAAGGTGCGCGAGGTGCCCGTCAAGTCTGACATTCTGGGCGACGCAGCCAAAGCCGCCGAACCGCGCACGGTGCAGATTTTTGTTACTGGCGCCGACGATGTAACCGCCTTTGAAACAAAACTTTACCTTCTGCGCAAGAGCATTGAGCGTCAGATTGATGACGAGCAGTTCTACATTGTCTCGCTCTCGAACCGCGTGATTGTTTACAAAGGAATGCTCTCGGCCACGCAGTTGCGCGACTACTACGACGACCTGCGCAACCCCAACTTCACAAGCGGTCTGGCGCTTGTCCACTCACGGTTCAGCACCAACACTTTCCCGACGTGGTCGCTGGCGCAGCCTTTCCGAATGGTGGCGCACAACGGCGAAATCAACACCATACGCGGCAACCGCAGTTGGATGGAGGCCCGCGAGAGCGTGCTGGCGTCGGAGGCGCTGGGCGATATGCGCAACTTCTCGCCCGTGGTGCAGCCTGGAATGAGCGACAGCGCGTCGTTCGACAATGCGCTTGAGTTCTTTGTGCGCTCGGGAATGACGCTGCCGCACGCAATGGCAATGATGGTGCCCGAATCGTTCAACGAGAAGAACCCCATAAGCAGCAGTTTGAAAGCATTTTACGAGTATCACTCGATTCTGATGGAGCCGTGGGACGGTCCTGCCGCGCTCATTTTCACCGACGGCCGCTATGCTGGCGGTATGCTCGACCGCAACGGCCTGCGCCCCGCGCGCTACACCATTACCACCGATGGCCGCCTGATTCTGGCTTCGGAGGCTGGCTGCATTCATATCGACGCCGAGAAAATTGAACACAACGGCCGTCTGCAGCCTGGCAAGATTCTAATTGTGGACAGCGAGACGGGCCGAATTTTCAGCAACGACGAAATCAAAAAGCAGTTGGCCGACGGCTGCGACTACACCAAGTGGCTCGAAACCAACCGAATAGAGTTGGCCAAACTGCACAGCGGCCGCCACGCCGAAAACACTGTGCCCGACTTTCAGCGCCGCCTGCGCTGCTTCGACTTCACGCGCGAGGACGTTGAGCGCACCATTGCGCCAATGTGCACCACCGCGCAGGAGCCGCTCTCGTCAATGGGCAACGACACGCAACTGGCCGTTCTGTCGCAGCGCAAACAGTTGCTTTTCAACTATTTCCGTCAGCAGTTTGCGCAGGTCACCAACCCGCCAATCGACCCAATCCGCGAGGAGTTGGTAATGTCGCTCACCGAGTATATTGGCGCCGTGGGAATGAACATTCTGACGCCCAACGAGTCGCACTGCAAAATGGTGCGTCTGCCGCAGCCTGTGCTCACCAACACCGAACTCGACACACTCTGCAATATCCGCTACAAAGGATTCAACACCGAAAAACTTGATATTCTGTTCGATAAGTCGAAAGGCGTTGAGGGAATGAAGGCCGCTCTGGCCGCCCTTTGCCGCGAGGCCGAGCAGTCGGTTGACAAAGGTGTCAACTATATCATTCTGACAGACAGAAACATAGACGAACAGCACGCCGCCATTCCGTCGCTGCTGGCCGTGAGCGCAATCCACCACTATCTGGTGTCGATTAAAAAACGTGTTCAGACGGCGCTGATTGTTGAGAGCGGCGAGATTCGCGAGGTTATGCACGCCTCTGCTGCTGGGCTACGGCGCAAGCGCAATCAACCCGTATATGGCTTTCGCAGTGATTGACGACCTTGTCCGCCGCGACGAAATCCAACTCGACTACGAGACCGCGCAGCACAACTACATCAAGGCTATCGACAAAGGGTTGTTGAAGATTATGAGCAAAATGGGCATCAGCACCATCCGCTCGTACCGCGGCGCGAAGATTTTTGAGCCGATTGGCTTGAGCAGTCAGTTGCTGGCCGACTATTTCGGCACGAGCCTTTCAACGGTGGGCGGCATCGGGCTCGAAACCATCACCGCCGACGCTCTGCGTATGCACGCGCAAGCCTTTGACGGTCAAGCCGAAAGCGATATTCTGCCGTTTGTGGGGCAGTACTCGTTCCGCAAAGACGGAATCCGCCACGCCTGGACGCCCGAGGCCATTGCCACGCTGCAATTGGCCACTCGCACAGGCAGTTACAAGAAATTCAAAGAGTTTACATCGATTATCGATAACAAACCCGAGCCGCTTTTTCTGCGCGATTTCTTCAAGTTCAAACAGAAGCCCATCGACATCAGCGAGGTTGAGCCCGCCGAAAACATTGTGCGCCGATTCATTGGCGCGGCAATGTCGTTTGGCGCCATCAGCAAGGAGGCTCACGAGGCCATCGCGCTGGCGCTGAACAAGTTGGGCGGCCGCAGCAACACTGGCGAGGGCGGCGAGGACAGCGAGCGTTTCTACACCGACAAAGACGGCGTATCGCTCTCAAGTTCAATCAAACAGGTGGCGAGCGGACGCTTTGGCGTTACGGCCGAATACTTGGTGAACGCCACTGAAATTCAGATTAAAGTGGCGCAGGGCGCGAAACCTGGCGAGGGCGGTCAATTACCTGGCTATAAGGTAAATGAAGTGATTGCCCGCACGCGCAACTCGATTCCTGGAATCACCCTTATCTCGCCGCCGCCGCACCACGACATCTACTCAATTGAGGACCTTGCGCAACTCATCTACGACCTGCGCAGTGTGAACCCGAAGGCCAAAATCAGCGTGAAACTGGTGGCCGAGAGCGGCGTGGGCACCATTGCCGCGGGCGTGGCCAAGGCCAAGGCCGACCTGGTCATCATCTCGGGCGCCGAGGGTGGCACGGGCGCGTCGCCTGCGTCGTCAATCCGCTATGCGGGCATTTCGCCTGAAATCGGCTTGGCCGAAACGCAGCAAACGCTGGTAATGAACGGTTTGCGCGGCTCAATCGAGGTACAGACCGACGGCCAACTCAAAACGGGCCGCGACGTGGTGGCAATGGCTCTGCTGGGCGCTGGCGAGTTCGCCTTTGGCACGGCCCAACTGATTGTTCTGGGCTGCGTTCTTATGCGCAAGTGCCACACCAACGCCTGCCCTGTGGGCGTGGCCACTCAAGACCCGAAACTGCGCGAGCGGTTCCTGGGACGGAGCGAGTATCTGGTTAATTATTATATGTTTATGGCCGAAGAGGTGCGCGAGTATCTGGCTCAAATGGGCTTTCGCAAGTTCGACGACATCATCGGCCGCACCGATTTGATTGAGGTTGACCCGACGAAATTCACCGACAAGACGCGCGGGCTCGATTTCAGCCGCATTCTGACTAAAATCGATAACGGCGCAGCCACTCGCAAAATGGCTGAAAACCAATACGATTTGTCGAAAACAATGGACGCCCGCCTGATTGCCGACGCCGCAGAGGCCATCGACTCGCAAAGGCCTGTCCGCTTGAGTTACAACATTCTGAACACCGACCGCGCTGTGGGCGCGACGCTCTCGGGTGCGGTGGCCGCCAAATATCGAGCCATCGGCTTGCCCGAAAACACTATCAATGTGCAGTTTACGGGCTCGGCTGGGCAGAGTTTCGGTGCGTTCCTAATGCGCGGAATCAGTTTCAGCGTTGAGGGCGAGGTGAACGACTACGTGGCCAAAGGACTCTCGGGCGGCTGCATAAGTGTTTATCCGTCAAGGAAATCGACATTCAATCCGCAGGAGAACATCATCGCTGGAAACACCATTCTGTATGGCGCGACGAGCGGCGAGGTTTACATCAGCGGACGCGTTGGCGAGCGCTTTGCTGTGCGCAACTCGGGCGCAACGGCCGTGGTTGAGGGCACTGGCGACCATTGCTGCGAGTATATGACTGGCGGCCGCGTGGTTGTTCTGGGCACCACGGGCAGGAACTTCGCCGCGGGTATGTCGGGCGGCCTGGCCTACGTCTGGGACAAGAATCACGACTTCGACTACTACTGCAATATGGATATGATTGAGTTGAGCCTGATTGAGGAGAAATCGCGCCGCGACGAACTTTTCGAACTCATCAGCCGCCACTACCGCCACACGGGCTCGCCGCTCGCAAAGCAAATGATTGAGCACTGGTCGGACTACATCGACGACTTTATTCAGGTGACGCCGATTGAGTACAAGCGCGTGCTGCACGAGGAGGCGCTGCGCCAAATTGAGAAGAAAATGGAGAATGTTCAACAAGAAGAGAATTATTAGGAGGATAGAGATATGGGAAATCCAAAAGCATTTCTGACCGTACCGCGTCAGGAGGCGGGACACCGCCCCATCCACGAGCGCATTTCGGATTTTGGCGAGGTGGAGCAGACTCTGAACGAGAGCAACCGAATGCTGCAGGCGTCGCGCTGTATGGACTGCGGCGTGCCGTTCTGCCACTGGGCCTGCCCGCTGGGCAACAAGCAGCCCGAATGGCAGGACGCCGTGTACCGCGGCAAATGGGAGACCGCTTACAAAATACTGACCGCAACCAACGATTTTCCCGAGTTCACGGGCCGCATCTGCCCCGCGCTCTGCGAGAAAAGTTGCGTGCTGAACCACTGCATCGACGCGCCCGTGACCATCCGCGAGAACGAGTGCTCGATAATTGAAAAGGCTTTCCGTGAGGGGTTTGTGCAGCCGAAGCACTACGAGCGCAACGGCCGCCGCGTGGCCATCATCGGCGCGGGCCCCGCAGGACTGTCGGCCGCCGTGCAACTCAACCGCCGCGGCTACGCTGTCACCGTTTTCGACAAGCACAGCGACGCTGGCGGACTTTTGCGCTACGGCATTCCGAACTTCAAACTCGATAAATACGTCGTCACCCGCCGCACCAATCTTATGCAGCAGGAAGGTGTTGAGTTTCAGTTTGATACTGATATTGATTTGAACCATTTGCCCGAAGGCTTCGACGCCTACGTGATTGCCAACGGAACGCCCACGGCGCGCGATTTGAAAATTGAAGGCCGCGATTTGAAGGGCGTGTATTTTGCCTTGCAGATACTGTCGCAGCAGAACGAGCGTCTGGCTGGCAAGCAATTCGCTGAAAGCGAGACGATTACTGCCAAGAGCAAGCGCGTGCTGGTCATTGGCGGCGGCGACACGGGCTCTGACTGCATCGGCACCTGCCACCGTCAGGGCGCGGTGAGCGTGACGCAGATTGAGATTATGCCCAAACCGCCCGTCGGCAGCAACCCCGCCACGCCGTGGCCGCAATGGCCCGTGGTGCTGAAAACCACCACAAGCCACGAGGAGGGCTGCGAGCGCCGCTGGTGCCTGACTTCGAACCGTTTCATCGGCAACGCCAAAGGCGAGTTGACGGGCGTTGAGGTTGAGGAGGTGGAGTGGCTTCCCGCACCCGAAGGCGGCCGTCCGCAAATGAAACTCACTGGCCGTAAGGAAGTTATCGAATGCGATATGGTGCTTCTGGCAATGGGATTCCTGAAGCCCGAGCACCCGCAGTACGCGCCGAACGTCTTTCTGGCTGGCGACGCCAAATCGGGCGCAAGCCTTGTGGTGCGCGCCATTGCAAGCGGCCGCGAGGTGGCGCAGCAGGTGGACAATTACTTACGGAAAGGATAATTGCTAATTACGAAGCCGAAGGGCTGATATGGCAAAGAGCGGGACTGTGAGGTTCCGCTTTTTTTGTTTTCGGACGAGCGGGAAAAGTTTTAATTTTGGGAAAAGATGAAGAATCCAAAGATGAAGAAAAATGACTTTGATGATTGGGTTGTAAAACGTGCGGCAAGAAAAGGTTTTGCCTTGCCATTTATAATTTTTCTCGTAGGGTTATTTCCTATCGTTGAATCATTGTTAAATATCGATGATACAAAAATCAAAGCCAAAGGCGAAATTGTATCTATCTCTAAAGATTCAACATTGTTAGTTATTCAAGGGTTGGAATTACCTTTTCATATACGTGGTGGTACAGATAGGTCAAAAATTCATATAGGTGATTATGCAGAAATAATGTATTCAATAGAATCCCCCAAATATAATAACATTGAGCAATTGAAAGTCAACGGCAAGGTGATTTATAAGTATAGTTGGTGGTACAACAATAAAGTTCCTGTATGGTTTGCTGTGGTTGGTGCGATACTTATTTATTTCGTAGTAAAAGAACGTAATAGAGATGTCCGCAAAGGTGAATATGATCCCGCAGGTCCAATGCTCGCAACAATTTTACAAGTCCACCCTGAAGATGATGACAATGAGCCAACCGACATAGATTATAAAGAGCAATCATCAATAATAAACGAGGATAATCTTGTCTATGACAGCGATATGGACTATTCAGTTTATAAAACCGAAACGAGTGAAATAATATCCGTGGTATTTAGCGATGAGAATGGCGCTTATTGCAGATATTTCGAAATCCCTGATACTGAAAAAGATTATTCGCAACTCGCCGATTTGGCAAACGACATACGCAACAATGCCGCTAATTATGCTGAAAAAGAGATAATGGTGTAGATGTAAACGGTGTTTAATATGCGTTCTAAATCACGAATTTCCATAACCAATTTATTTACAGAGCGCACCAAACCATATACGGTGGTATTTTAATGCAGTCATTTTCAACTGAAAACATTTTGGGGTGAATAATGAACGCATTGCCTATTTTGCCTTGAAACTTCTCGCGGAATTTGGTTAAAGAAGTTGTCGTATAGTTTTTTGACGACTTCACTTCTATCGGGCAGACTTTGAAATTCGTTTTGCTTTCGTTCGAGAGAAGGAAATCGATTTCCATTGAATTTCTGTGCTTTTCGCGGTCGTATTCGTTATAAAAATAGAGATTCTTCCCTTTAGCCCGAATCATTTGAGCCACAGCGTTTTCGTATATCATACCTTCGTTGAGTGAGAGTTTTCCGTTCATAATGTCGCGGTACAGGCCGTTCGTTGCCAGTTCGTTCTCGTTGAACGCCAAACTGACTAGCAGCCCCGTGTCGCCCATATAACATTTCACTTGCGAGTCGTTTTTGTTAAGCGCGAATCCGACGTTTGGGTCGTTGCATTTGTAACACAGATTGCACATCATCGAGTCGTTGAGCCAAAACAGAGGCTCGTCGTATTTGGCGAAAGTTGCGGAACCGCTTGAGTCGAATTGTGTCAGTTCGATTTTTTTCTCGTGAGTCGACAGTGCGCCAGGGATATTCTCAAACAAGGCCGAAACTTTTGATTTGTACCGCCGCGAGGCTTTTTTTATATCATCTTGATACAGAGCAATAATATCGCGTTTTTCAACATCGCTGGCCGAAAAATCACAATCATTTTCAATGTACGCGACAATGCTTTGCGGCATTCCGCCCACCAGCATATATTCCCTGAAAAGGCGCATTGCCTTGCTGTGGAATGCTTCATCGAGCGGTTTCCGCGCCTGCCAGCACGTTTGAATGTATTCAAGTAGCAGTTCTTCGCCGCGCGCTTTGGCAAATTCTTCAAAATCACACGGATACATTTTCATTTTTCGTTCTTCCGACGGAATTGTAATGTCGGCGACATTCTCTTGTATCGAAATCAGCGAACCTGTCTCAATGAAATCGTACCGTCCGTCGGCGACTAAATATTTTACCGCTTCGCGCGCTTTCGGAAATTTTTGTATTTCGTCAAAGATTATCAGCGATTCCCGTCGATAGAGTTTCACGTTGTATTCCAATGAGATAGTCTGATAAAAAACGTCAAGATTGTTCAAATTGTCCGAAAAATTGTCGGTTATCCGTTTCGGAACGTTGGCAAAATCAATCACAACATACGATTTGTACTCTTGCTCACCGAATTTCCTTGCGATTGTCGATTTGCCAATACGCCTTGCACCTTCTATCATAAGTGCTTTGGTTCCGTTGGTTGTTTGCTTCCAGTTAAGCAGTTTTTGATATGTTGTGCTTCGTTCAATGTTCATAATGAATGCTTTTTTAACAGTGCGCAATGTACAAATTTTACTAATCGATAATTATGCGCAGAGTAATTTTTATTAAAAATAGTAGTTATGCGCAGAGTAATTTTTATTAAAAACGATAACAATGCGCAGTGTTTGCTAAAAAATGCAAATCTGTTCTCCCGATAATTATCGGGACATCGTCATCTGTGTTCTAATTTTCCGTGCGTGGTTTCCAATTCGTAATAAAAACTCGTAATTAAAAACCTAAATGACGTATTTTTGTCAGTATTTATAATAAAATATTGATTTTTGCACCGTGATTATTTAAAAGTGTAAAAGAAATAACGCAAAGAATGACAGATTGAAAAAACAGCGAAAATCTGTTCCCCCGATAGGGGCTGTGTCATCAGTGCGAATCATAAAGTATTGAAACAATGAAAATTCCATTCACCAAAATGCACGGCCTGGGCAACGATTACATCTACGTTGACATTACCGACCGAGAATTGCAAAACCCTGAGCAACTGGCAGTTCTGTGGAGCGACCGCCATAAGGGCATCGGCAGCGACGGGCTGGTGCTCATCGGGCGCTCGGAGGTGGCCGATTTCAGTATGCGCATCTTCAATGCCGACGGCTCGGAGGCGCTAATGTGCGGCAACGCGTCGCGCTGCATTGGCAAATATCTGCACGACAACCATTTGACCGACAAAACCGAAATCCGTCTTGAGACGCTTTCGGGCATCAAAATCATCCGCCTGAACCTTGCCGCCGACGGCTCGGTGGAGACCGTGACGGTGGATATGGGCGAGGGCTGCCCAATGGGCGTCATTGGGTTGGGCGGACAGGAGCATCTGCTTGTGGGTGAGCGGATTGAGGCCTGCGGACACGTTTTCAACGCCACGGCCATCAATATGGGCAATCCGCATCTGGTGCTTTTTGTGCAGAACGCCGAACTTGCGCCCGTGGCCGAAGTGGGCGCCGAACTGGAGTACAGCCCAATGTTCCCGAACCGCACCAATGTTGAGTTTGCCGAGGTTATCGACAGCCACAACATCCGTATGCGCGTGTGGGAGCGCGGCAGCGGCATCACTCAGGCCTGCGGAACGGGCGCGTGCGCAACCGCCGTGGCCGCCGCAATGGCCGAACTCACCAACCCCACCGACTGCCACGTTCAAATGGACGGCGGCACCCTAACCATCACTTGGAACCCCGCCACCCGCCACGTTCTAATGACTGGCACGGCCACGAAGGTGTTTGAGGGGGAGATTGAGATTGATTGAAGGATTGAAGGCGTGAAGGATTGAATGCATTTTTTATTAACAGAAAAGCGGGATTTCAGAGTAGGAAAATCCCGTTTTTTTTGACGGTCGCAATACCTAACCTCATAATAGTGCTCAATATCATTACTTTTGTAATTCATTTACTTACGAAAATTCGACATTCATAAAGAAAAAAACGACTTGTATCAATAAGAACATGTCGTTGTTAATAAAATCGTTGGCTAACTGCTTTTTTCTCAGTTTATTTGTACCAATGAATGCCAAATTGTGTTCAGATATAAACAAGGGGAAATAACTCTAATTTATTTATTATGAGAAAACATTTATTATTGATGTGTGCGCTTGTTCTGGGTTCGCTGACGAGTGCGTTTTGTGCAGAAAAATACACCTACACCTACACGGATGAGGAAGGTAATCTCAAGAGAATCTATCTTGAGTTAAATACCACGACCAAGGAGGCAACCGTTGTAAGTGGCGAATGGGAATACACAAAGAAAATCATAATTCCCGATGCTGTGGAGTATCCCGAAGGAAGCGGCACAATGTACAAGATAACGACCATTGGTAAGGGTGGAGACGCCACACAAGCCAATTGTGCTTTTTACTATTGCTATGATTTGGATGAGGTCGTATTAGGTGCAAATGTAAAAACCATCAAAACAAATGCATTTTACCGTTGCGGAACTGAAAGCCGCCCAGTAAAGTTGAATTTGGATTCCGACGGACTTACTACAATTGAGGCAAATGCCATAAACCAAGTTGTTTTGCGTGCAAATTATGGAGACAACACCATCTTGTTAGGCAAGAATATTACGCAATTTGGTCCTGCAAGTGCAACAGAAACCAGCAACTGGAATCCGTGGGGCAACCTTATTAACATCACTGCTTTTAAAGTGGCCGATGGCAATACTGCATTAAGTACCGACGCGAATGGTGTTTTGTACAATTACGACAAAACCACTCTTATATCTTTCCCCAAATACAGAAATATAACCACGTTCGATATACCATCAACAGTAGCAACAGTAAGAAGTTACGCCTTTTACAAAATGCAAAAACTTAAAACTGTAACTGGTGGCAACAATGTGGTGCGTTTAGGCAGCGTGATAAGCGGTCTAACATCACTTCGGATGGGGCCAAAACTTACCACAATGAGTTCATCGGCATTCATGTACTGCAACGAGAGTTTTGTGCCTGACATCGACCCGTCCAACACAACATTCAAACTGATTGACAAAGTGTTGTTTAAATACGAAGGCAATAAAGTTACATTGTGCTGGTTTTTAAGAGGAAACAAAACCGAGAATTATGTCATGCCCAATTTTGTAACCGACATCCCTTCCTCAGCCTTTTATCCTAACGCTTATCTTAAAACAATAGATTTTTCTGAAGCCGAACTCTTGGAACCTTCACACATAGACGCAAACGCCTTTTTGGGCACCGTTAATTCCATAGAATTTACTGGAGCAGAAAGTTTTTACCACAATGTTGACGGAGTATGGTATAACTACGACTATACCCGATTGGAAATATTCGGCTCAGATGCCACAGTTGAAAATTTTGTGATGCACGATGCAACCACAACTCTCCCCCGTGCCGCTGTAAAAACGAATACGACTGTTAAAACCATTGAATTCAATAAGAAACTATCCTCATTCGACTCACAAGATTTCTACAAATGGGAAAATTTGGAAGAGTATCGGGTTAAAGAAGGCAATGGTAAATTATGGGCAGATGCTGATGGTGTTTTATATAACAACGCAAAGACTAAGGTTGTCGCTTATCCGCGTGGCAACACACGGGCATATTACAAAGTTGTTGACGGCACCACAAATGTCGGAACCTACGCTTTTTACAAGAATAAATATCTAATGGCCCTGGATTTGGGAGACGACATAAAATCGGTTGTTGAGTCGAACTGCAGCAATTTGGCTGGAATGGAAAAACTTAAAGCCATAAAAGTGGGAACAATGGTGCCACCTACAGTAACAACATCGACTTTTACAAATTCGCAGCTTACTGGCGGAAAAATCACACTTTATGTTCCGAAAGACTCAGGAGCAGAAGATATCTATAAAAACGCGTCTATATGGAACCGATTCGCAATTGTTCATGATGTAAGTAAATTTGAAGAGGAAATTCGTCAGATTAATGTTGATTATGATGTTCAGCATCATGTGCAAAATGCCGAAGATGACGACTATACATTTATAGAAACAAACACCCTCACGGGCAAACTATTTGGCGAGACAACCGCAACAGCCAAAAATACTGGCGATTATGTAAACTATATTCCTCAGTCGTTCGACCAGTTAACTCTCGACAACAATGGGCTGACTATTAATATCAAATATCACCGCAAAGAGTTCACTATTACATGGATGAATGGCGAAGAGATGTTGTATTCCGACTCATACCGCTATGGTGCCCATTTCCTTCAGGACAAGCCTGCCGACCCTGCTCCGGCTGCTGGCAAACACTTTTTTGGTTGGAACACCACCGCCGACGCAACCGGAGTGCTGACATTTAACGGCACAGAAACAGTAAAAGGAAATACCACCTACTATGCAATTTTTGCCGACAATGCCAGCAAGAAATATCATGTTGAGCACTATCAGCAAAATGCCGACAATGACGGCTACACTATAATTGATGCTGATACTGAAGAAGATTCAAAGCCTTTTGGCTCACAAACAACAGCCACAGCAAAATCGTATGAAGGCTTCACTGCTCAGCCATTCAGCCAACAGGCCGTTGCCGAAGACGAATCGACGGTTATCAAAATCTATTACGACCGCAACGAATATACCGTAACATGGAAGAATGGGGATGCAACTGTGTTGAGCGATAATTATAAATACGGTAGCACATTGCAAGTTCCTGACAACCTACCAGATGGGCAAGGCGTACGCTTTTTAGGATGGAATACCGACCAAAATGCATCATCTGCCGAGACGGTTGTCGGGCAAACCGTTCCTCTCAATGGTGCCACCTATTATGCCATTTTTGTTGAAACAGGCAGCGTAGACTACACCATCAATCACAATCTGCAAGATCTTGACGAGAACAATTACACACTATTTGCAACTGGAACCGGAACAGGTCAAATAGATTTTCAGACAACCGCCTCTGCCAACACTTATCCAGGCTTTACTGTGCAGCCGTTCAATCAGGAAACCATTGCAGAAAGCGGGACAGTTGTAAATATCTATTACAACCGCAACAAATGTGATGTAATCTGGATGAAAGGAGAAGAAGAGTTGTCGCGCAATGCCAATGTCTCATTTGGTGCAGCCATTCAGGCACCAACCGACCCAACGGCTGAAGCAGGGAACCATTTTGTCGGCTGGAATAGCGATCCACAAGCCACCACAAAAATGAATCTTGAAGGGGCAACCGTGTCTGTTGGCGGTAACACATATTATGCCATTTTTGCGCAGAATGCCAGCAAAAAATATCATGTTGAGCACTATCAGCAAAACGTCAACGACAATGGCTATACCAAAGTAGATACCGACGAGGACTCAAAGCCATTTGGTTTGCAAACCACAGCAGAAGCCAAAAACTACGAAGGGTTCACTGCACAATCGTTTACCCAAAAAACAATTGCTGAAGACGAATCGACTGTTGTCGAGATTTATTACAACCGCAAAACCCATACAATTACATGGGACAAAAACGGTGGTGACAATTTCACTGGAAATTACACAACAGGGAACGTCAAATTTGGTGCTTCAATCACTGCTCCAACCGCCACTCGCACAGGCTATACATTTTTCGGTTGGAACACAACTACCGACCCCACCCAAACTGTAACTGTGAAAACCACAATGCCTGACAATAATTTGACTTATTACGCCATTTGGAGAGTAAATCAGTACTATGCTGCATTCTACTATAACAACCCTGCTCATGATAATGAGGTGTTTACTGGCATGTATATCAATTATCAAGAACCAATAACAAGACCTAACGGCAATCCGCAATCATCAGACTACGACGGTCACCACGATTTTGTCGGCTGGTCGAATAATTCCACTGGCAACAACATTTTAACAGGTGACAACTTTGGTATTATGACAACCGCTGGCGCTAAATTCTACGCCATCTGGCAGATTCACTCGAACACTCTTACCTGGAATGCCAACGGCGGTGACGCTCTCACTGGCAATTACACAAGCGGAACGGTTGATTACGATACAGAAATAATCGCGCCGAACACGCCGACACGCGAAGGCTACACATTTATGGGTTGGGCAACATCAGAAAACGGTACTCCTGCCGATGTTGATGCGACAATGCCTGATTACGAATTGAACTACTACGCTATTTGGCAAATCAACAGCCGCAACATTGCATGGAACAGAAATGCCAACGATGACATTGCGCTTGAAGGTGACTTTACAACCGGAACCGTGAACTTCGGAACCACTATTGTCAAACCGAACGATCCGGAGCGCATTGGTTACGATTTCAAAGGTTGGGCAACTTCGGCTGAAGCCACAACGGCGGAAACCGTGGCAACCACAATGCCCGATAACGATTTGACATACTACGCTGTTTGGGAAGTGCACAATCACCAACTCACATGGTATCCGAATGGTGGCGAGTTTACTAATTCCGACCCGAGTGGCAGTGTAGCGTTTGGAACCGCAATCACGATGCCTTTGGTAAACCGCACCGATTGGAAAATGGCAGGTTGGGCGACTTCAGCCTATGCAACACCAAATGATGTTGAAACACCGGCACAAACAATGCCCGACAACGATTTGACATACTATGCAATCTGGATTCTGAAGACTAATTATGTGACTTGGAAACAGAATTATAGCGAAAATGATGATGCCAACTTTACGGCAACATCAGTTGAAGTGGGCGACCCAATTGTTGCACCCACAGGCAACCCAACACGTGAGCATTATCAATTCCTGGGTTGGTCAGCCACACGCGACGGCATTGTTATAAATGATGGCGACTTTGGCATAATGGACGATTCTAAAAAAGAATTCTACGCCCGTTGGAAAATCAATAGCCATAATCTTACATGGAATGCCAATAACGGCGTGCTGAGTGGCGATTACACCAAAGACATGGTTGAATATGGCACAACCATAACTCCAGCAACAGCAACACGCATTGGTTACGATTTCAAAGGTTGGGCATTGTCAACCAACCCAACTGTGGCTGCTGAGATAAGCACAATGCCCGACAACGATGTTGAATACATTGCCATCTGGGAAGCAAAAACATACGATGTGACATGGATGAAGAACGATGGCACAAATGAGATTATTGATGTTACACATGTTGTTTTCGACAGTGAAATTCTGGCGACCAACAAAGATGTAGCCCGCGAGCACTATAAATTCAACGGTTGGGCAGCAACGCCCGAAGGTGAGGTAATTGCAGATTTTGGAACTCTGACAACCGAAGGAGCAACCTTCTACGCGAAATGGGAGCTTCACAAATATGTGCTTGGCTGGGATGCCAACGGCGGTCAATTTAGCGGCGACTACACTCAGGGCGAAGTTGAATATGGTACCGAAATCGTTGCTCCGACAGCAACTCGCGACAACTACACTCCTGCTGGTTGGGGTACGACTGTCAATCCTGATTTGAATGTCAACATCACCACCATGCCCGACAGTAGCGTTACTTACGTGGCCATATGGTTGCCCAATAACTATATAGTGGAGTGGCGCAAAAACGACGGCACCGAAGACAACTACCAGGCTACAAATGTCGATTTCGGCAATCCAATTGTGGCTCCCGAGAATCCCGAACGTGCTCACTATCAGTTCCTCGGCTGGTCAGAAACAACGGACGGAGATGTAATTACCGAGTTTGGCAATATGGTCAGCGACCACAAGATTTTCTACGCTCAATGGCAGATTAACAGCCACACGATTACATGGAACACCAATGGTGGCGACGCTCTAACTGGCAACTATACAAACGGAACGGTTGATTATGATACAAAAATAATCGCGCCGGACAAGCCGACACGCGAAGGATACACCTACAACGGCTGGAACACCTATGCCAACGCCGTTGACAGCGTAAGCATCACCACAATGCCCGACAACAACATAGAATATTTCGCCATCTGGAAAGTAAACAGCTACAATGTTACATGGATTCGCAACGACGGCACAAACGACACTTACACAACAACTGAGGTTGCATTCGGCAACACAATTGAAAAGCCAGTCAACCCATCACGCGAGAACTATCAGTTTGCCGGTTGGGCAGCAACAGCCGATGGCGAAGTGTTGACAGAGTTCGGCACCATGGACGATGTCAATGGAAAAACATTCTTCGCTCAATGGATGATAAATTCACACACTCTTGCCTGGAATGCTAACGGCGGTGAGCTGAGCGGCAATTATACTACCGGGCTTGTTGAGTTTGGCACAACAATTACAACTCCTGAGGCCACACGCACGGGTTACACATTCAAAGGTTGGGGCGCAACATCCACTGCAACAGAAAACGATAAAGTCGAAATAACAACAATGCCCGATGCTGACGTTGAGTACTTCGCAATCTGGGAAGCAAACAACTACTCTATTGTCTGGAACATGAATGATGGTACCGACAATGTGTTTGCAACCACACACGCTATTTTTGAGGGAAACATCACCGCTCCTGCCGAGAATCCTGAACGCGATCAATTCACATTCTTGGGTTGGGCAGCCACCGAGAGCGGCACCGCAATTGACAGCTTCGGTCTGATGACGGCTGCTGACACTGCGTTCTTCGCCATTTGGGAGGCGGTTGAAGACACAACTGTCATTCCTGCAACATTCACTGTCACTTGGCTTATGAATAACGGAACTGATTCTGTCTTCACAACAAGCTCTCTTGCTGAAAATGACACTATCGTGGCTCCCGCAGAAAAACCGATTCGTGAGCAATTCACATTCTTGGGTTGGGCAACAACAGAAACAGGCATTGCTATCGACAGCTTCGGCTTGATGCCTGGTGCTGACACTGCGTTCTTCGCCGTTTGGGAGGCTGTGGAAGACACAACAGGAACATTTGCCGCCACTTGGTATATGAACAATGGCACTGACTCCATCTTTGTTAAAAACAGATTTGCACAAGGCGACAGCATTGCCGCTCCTGCTCAAGAGCCTGACCGTGACGGTTACACATTCATCGGTTGGTCAGCCGAGATGGCTGGTACTTTGGTTACCGATTTCGGAACAATAACCGCCGACACAGCATTCTACGCTGTTTGGGAGAAGAATAAATATCTGGTTACCTGGAAGTTTAGCCAAGACAGTATATTCAAAACCGATACCATTTACTATGGCGATGCCATTAATGCTCCAATTGAAAATCCTGAGCAAACGGGTTACGTATTCGAAGGATGGGCAGCAGCTGCAAATGGCGATGTGATTGCCAACTTCGGCACAATAGCTTCTGACACCGCATTCTACGCTGTTTGGGAAATTGAAGTAGTGCCGCAGTACAGAGCCGTTTGGTATTTCAACGACGGCACAAATTCGGCCTTCACAACAACAATGGTGGCTTTGGATGCCTCGATTACAGCTCCGACATCGAACCCGAAACGCGATAATTACTTGTTCAAAGGCTGGTCGGAATCGACAACCGGCTCAGTAACAACCGATTTTGGCACAATGTCGGCCAATGGAGCTGCATTCTACGCCATTTGGGAACCGCTCATCAGCTTTACGGTTCCCGAGATATTCAACAGTTGCGAGAGCGGCACCGACCACATCGAACTTAAAGACATCAACAACAGTCAGATAACATTTGAATGGAATGTCAATGGCGACATTGATTCAATCCAAACTGACGGATACTTCGAGTTTACTGAGGAGATGGCCCTGTCGGGAACTATCGAGGTTACTGGCATCTTGGGCGACGCCCGCGTTACAAAGACCATCAACTATCAGCGTAACAAGGATATGATGCGCACAATGTGGGACGATGTTATTACCGTTATCAATGGCAAAGGCTACTTCCAATCGTACCGCTGGTATCAGAACGGTGTGCTTGTCGATACAACCGACATGCACTACGAAAAGGGAGGACTGACAGGCACATACAAACTTGTTGCGGTAACAACCGACAGCCTCGAAATAACATCGTGCGAAATGACATTTGGTGACAACGAATATGTATCGATAAGCGCTTATCCAAATCCGGTGGTCAACACCGTGCGTGTCGAAGGTTCTGATGTTAAGATTGGCAACCGCATCAGCATTGTTGACAGCGACGGCAAAGTGCGCATGACTAAAGATGTGACTGACGAAAGCGGTGAAACAATCAATATGTCAAACTTGCCGCAAGGTATTTACATTGTAAAAGTCGGAACACAATCGGTGTCAATAATCAAGCTCTAATCAGTTAACATTTACATTATGAATAATTTGAATCGGAATAAATCAAGAAAAGCAATAAACGGTCTGTTGTCGAAATTCCTTCTGACAGCAGCCGTTGTTACAGCAGCAACATCGGCTAATGCGCAGAAACGCAACAGTTTCCAATA
Source organism: Salinivirgaceae bacterium (assembly GCA_017474765.1). Classification (GTDB taxonomy): domain Bacteria; phylum Bacteroidota; class Bacteroidia; order Bacteroidales; family SZUA-534; genus RUG13583. The sequence goes on from JAFVGW010000013.1 coordinate 57,395, forward strand.
CATATCGGCTGATTTTGGCGGAGGCCTGCATAGCATCCAGTACAAACCCAACGACGGCTCGCGCAAAGGTGGCGCCGGAATGACATTCAATCTCGGCTACCGTTTCTTTTTCAACGACAACTGGGCCATCAGCAGCGGCATAGGCATCACAACCTACAATTCGAAGACGAGATACAACCAGACCTTCGAGTCGACACCATCGTATGATTCTATAAATCAGCTCAATTATGAGTTCCGCACGTATTTCGATGGCTTCAAGGAGAAACAAAAAGCCACCATTCTGGAAATACCCATTCAGGCTTATTATGAGTACCCCATCTCGCAGAGGCGTTTCGAGATATTCGGCAAGGCCGGCTTCAAAGTCGGATTCCCGGTGTCGAGCAAATACAAACTGCTGAAAGGCTCATACGAGACTCGCGGCTACTATCCATATTTGGGACACGAGATTTACTCACCATCCGATACGCTGTACGTGCATGGTTTCGGCACCTACGAAGTGGGCGGCGAGAAGGGTAAAATGAAACTCAACCCTGTCAATCTCACACTTGCAATTGAAGGCGGCGCACATTATCGGTTCAACAGAACAATTCGCTTCAGTGCCGCTCTCTATTTTGGTTATTGCCTCACGAATCTTCACAAAGACTCGACTCAACCCATTCTTGGTGAGGATTATGAATACAACGGCACAATGCAATCAAATCAGATTGACCGAGCATCGCTTATGTCGTTGGGCCTGAAAGCCGGTGTGGTGCTCGATGTTAACGAGCTGTTCCATAGCAAAGCCAGCCGCCGTCCTAAGTTTTAATCAGCAGTCTTTCGGTGACATAATAAAAAAGCGCCCCACAAAGGGCGCTTTTCTATTAATTGACTGATTATGGTGTCTTTTGTCCGTAGTCTAATGTCCGTAGTCGCTAAAACCTCACCGTCACACTGCCCATTGCTGTGAAACCAGCCATTGGGATGAAGCCGATTTGGTAGTAGCGGTTGTCGTTGGGGTGGCCGCCACTTTCATAGTTGGCCGAATAAACCCAACCATTTGCGGCATAGTGGCGGTTGAACAAGTTGTTGAAATTCAGACCGAAAATAGCCTCTTTCAGCACCCGTTTCGGCTTCAGCGTGTAACTCAGATTCAGGTTCGATGTGGTGTAGGCAGGCAGCGAGCGGTCTTCGTTCTCGGTGTTGTCGAGATACTGACGGCTCACGTAGTTGGTGTGCCAAGTGGCCTGCCAACCCTTGTGGTGGAAGTTCACAAAGCCGTTTACAATGGCCGATGGCGAGAAAGCCAGCGTTGAGTTGTCGTAGTGGATGATGTCGAAGCCGTCGCCGTCGTAAGCATTGCCGTTGGCGTCGGTGTTGCCGTCCCAATCGTCCCAATTCTCAACGTACTCGTCAAAGTCCTTTATCTTGTTGATGCTCAGTGCGGCGTTGCCCTCGATGGTGAGCCACTCGTTGATGTCAACAGCAGCCTGAAGCTCGGCGCCTGCGCGGTACGAGTCCTTGATGTTGGTGGTGAGTTTCTCGCCGATGTCGCTTTGCGCGCCCGTCTGTACAAATTGGTCGGTGTAGTCCATATAATAAAGGTTGAGGCCCGCGCGGACAGCCTCGCCAGCAAACTGATAACCAAGTTCATAGTCGAACATTTGCTCGGCTTTGGGGGCGGGATACGAGCCATTGTCGGTGAAGTTGTTGCGCTCGGGCTCGCGATGGCTAAGTGCCACCGAACCATAGACGCGGTGGGCGTCGGTGCGCCACGAGAAGCCAGCCTTCGGGTTCACAAAATTGTATTTCTCGTCGATGTTGAGCGGTTGGTTGTAGAGGCCGCTCTCGTCGTCGTAAAACTTGTCGTTGATGCCGTCGGTGGTGTAGCCCACGTGGCGGAACTGAACGTCGGCAAACACGTCGAAGCCTTCGGTCAGGTGCAGGGCCGCTTTTGCGAAAGCGCTACCGTCGAACTTGTTGGCGTCAGAGTCGTAATATTTATAGTCGCCGTCGGCCAAATACTTGTCGGCCACGGTTTTATCTTTGATGTAGTTGAGGTAGCCGAAGTGGTTGCCATTGAAATTCTGCACCGACGCGCCGCCAATAATATCCAGCAAATCATTGGTATAGTTGATGTTCCAAACCACGCCGTAGGTGTTCTGCGAGAGGCCCTTCTTGCGCACAAAATCGGTCTTTTTGATGCTGTTGCCCTCGGCGTCCTTGGCGCTCAAACCGTATTTTTTGAGTTTGTTGTTGGGGCGGAACTCCTCGTAGTAGCCGTAGCCGTAAGTGTAATGCAATGAGGCAGTTGTAGCCAGATTGTCGTTTATCTGCCAAACCGCCGACAGAATGTTGTGGTCTTGCCAGAAGTTGTCGGTGGTGCGGTCCCAAAACGAGCCGTCGGCCATTTGATAGCGTTGGGTGGTGTACTCATACGGTTTGCCAACCGTTTTCTGCTCTAAAGGCGTGATAGTCAACGCTTCATAGAGTGAGTTGAACTTGCCCAAGCCAGCGTCCCACATATCCTCGTAGGTTTTGATGCCCGTCCGCTCGCCATAGATGCCGTCCATAATGCTCAAATCGTCGTTGCCCGCCGTCACGCCGTTCCAAGCCTGACCAGTACGCTCAAAGTTGCCGATGTTTTTGTATCTAACTTGCAGATTGTCAGTCTGCCAAGTGATACCGCCATAGTACGAGCCGCTATTGGCGCTTGTGCCGTGGATGTAGCCGTCGGTGCGCGTTTGATGGTAGGCACCATCGATAATCAAACTATTGAACAACAGGCCAGTAGAAGCCTTGCCGCCAAAGTTGACTGTGTTGAACGAGCCGTACGAAACCGACAGCTCAACACCTGCCGTCTGCATTGGCAACGCCGACGACAGAGCCACCGTTCCGCCGAAAGCACCGTCGCCGTTGGTCGATGAGCCCACGCCGCGCTGAATCTGCACGCTGCCCAAGAGCGAGCCGTAAGAGTTCATATTGGCCCAGAACACGCATTGGTCCTCGGGCGAGTTGAGCGGCACTCCGTCGAGCGTGACGTTGATGCGCGAGTCGCCCGCACCGCGGATGCGCATATAGGTGGTGCCTGTGCCAAGGCCGTTCTCGCTCCAGGCAAGCACGCCAGGCGTCTGCGAGAACAGAAACGGCAGTTCGCGGCCCGTCTTCGAGAACTCGTTGAGCTCTGTTTTTTTGATGTTCGACACTGCAAACGGCGCGTTCTGCTGAGCCCGCACGCCGTTAATCACAACCTCCTGCAACTGCTCGGCGGCAATCACAGTGTCGGATTGCGCGGCCTCCTGTGCCACGGCTCCAACAGCCGTCATCGATGCAATTGTAATGAATAGAAATTCCCTTTTCATCTTTTTAAATTTTAAAAAAACAGTTAGTAAAAAAGATTGAAATGGGGGTAATGAAAGAATTATACTGGTTTGGCTTCTGATTGGAAATCAAAGCCTTATCCCTACGACGGCATTACCCGTATCAGGTTCAAAGGGTATAATCTCAGCCGCAAGCGGCACCCCATTCTTTTCGGGGCGCAAAGGTAGAAATTTCTCGAACCGACAATGCACGGGGCGATATTTTTCTTGCGCAGTTAACACAATTGAGACACTGTTTCTGAACGCAGATGACGCAGATTGAACGGATTTTTCCACACTGCACCAATGCCCACCCTCGTCGCCTGCGCAAACGTGGCGCACCGCGTCTCTACGACACGCCACGTTCTATAATGCCGCAGGCGGTGCAAAGGTTGCCCACCTTATCTAATAATACCCATAACTTTTGTTAGAAAACAAGCCGCCAATCTCACCCGTTTCGGGATTGAAATAACGTTCTTCCCAAGCACCACAATAGTATCCTAATCTGATTAGCATTGTGTAACCATCAACTTTTTTTCTACACCAATAGACTTCACTTGTATGCGGCTTTTCATCTCTAGTAGGTCCTCGCCCCAAATTTGGCATAATGGGGTGTGGCATCTCCACCACCTTGTGCACACTTCCATCGGCGTTGTAGATGGTTGTTGTGTATTCTCCTAATTCAGATATTGTTACGATAACCTTATCCATATTTGGGGTTGGAAGAGTTCCTTCTTGCCATACATTGGAAATAACAATGGGTAGGCCTTTATAATTCCAACGAATTCCGACTACTGCAAATCTATGTTCATCATAGTGGTAATCAAAATCTATAGGAAAGAGCATTGTTGGCATTTGTTGATATTTCTGTGTATCAAATGCTACGATCACTCCTTTATCATTAAACCATTCAAAATCAGTTATCAAATCCATAATATTTATTTTAGTTCTAATCTCTCAAGTTCAATCAAATAATCTTTCCAATCTTCCCCCTCGCCAATTTCTATTCCACACTAATAATCACTCTCTTATAAGCCGTCAGACTGAATGGGCCGTTGTCGTGTATCTCGCAGATTAAGTGGTAGATATTACCCTGCGAATTGTCGGGAATAGTGAAATTGACTTTTGCCGATTCGGGATTTTTGATTTCGGGGTAGCCTGTTTCGTCGGGGAACTCTTGAAACCACCAGTTGAACGAGAGTTTGTCGCCGTCGGCATCGAATGATTTTGAGGCATCGAACTTGAGCGTTTGCCCTGCTCTGGCACTGATATTCAGCGGGTTCAAATCTTGCGAGCCGTTGACAACCGCCACAGGGTTGTGGTTGCCCTCGCCAGTGTCGGCCCACTGCATGCGTGCGGCAAAATCGTTGAACTCGTCGGGGTAGAACTTGTGCTCGTAGGCGTTCGATATGTCTTTGAGCGGCTGGTTCCAGTTGGTCCAGGCGTAGGTTTCGCCGTCGGGCGACACTTCGAACTGGTGGCAGCCGCCCCAGCCAATCTGCATCGGGTCGTCGGGGTTGTTCAGGCCGTTGGGCATCACGTTCAGGAAACTCGGGGTGTCGCCCTCAACGCCCCAAAGGAATTTCGGATAAACCTTGCCCATGGCGCCTTTGCCTTGAATCTGGCTTGCGTATTTGTCCCAGTTCGATTTGCCCAACTCGTTCTGGTTGAGCCAGGCGCTCTCGTCCCAAATCATCAGCAAATCAAACGGATAGTCGCGGCGGAGCCACTGGTGCGAACTGTAGGCGCGGTTCATGCGCATGCTGTACTGCATATCCTGGTCGGTTATGGTGTAGAGGCGGAACTTGTTCAGAAATTTCTTGAGTTCGTCGGCGCTGCGCTCCTGCTTCACGCGCCACACGGCCTGCGCGAAAGTGTTGGCGCCGCCCCACGAGCAGAGCCATATCGGGCGGTCGTCGTCCTCGTCGGCAAGGCGGATTAGGAAATCGCTTCCTGGCGAGTTGTTGTCGTTGCCAATCACGCCTATTCCTGCCCGCTTGCTGCCCATCATGGCGCGGCTGCGGATATAGTCGGCACTCGGCCAATAGCCAAGCGTCTGTTGTTTCTGCTCTTCGTCGATACTATTGAAACTCTGCTGGTTAGAGCGTTTCATGAGATTCTGCACATCGGTTTGATAGGCATCGATTACGCGCGTCAGATAAACCGACCACTCCTCGGGATAAGGGTCGCAGTTCCAGCCGATTGAGGTTATAATGGCCTCTATTTCAAAGCGGTCGGCGTATGCAAGCAGCCTCACCGCCGACTCGTTGTCGTCGGGTTCAACCTCGGCAGGGCCAATGTCGGTCATCACCACAATTCGGGGTTTGAGAACTTGTGCCGCGGTTTCAACCTTATTGGAGCACACGCTGCCGGCGGCAAGCAAAGCCAGCGCCGAAAATGCCAAAAGAGTGTGTGTTTTCATATATCGGTTTTTCATTTATTACAAAAAAATAACGGTCAGTGAAGTATTCAGGCTAAAATAGCAGCCATCAGAAATCACTTCTTTTCACTACGAAAGTTACGTTTTTTATTGAAGTGCGACAGCCTCTGCGGTGTTTTTTGCCAATAAAATTGGCGATTACAAGTGCAATTATCAGCTTTTGCGATGCCTTCTCTTGTAGAGCTGGTACGAGTTGACGAAGTTGTGCCATAGGCTGTATAGTCCGCCGGCTACGGCCACCACAGGATTCATGAATGTGTACGCCACCCAGATGATGAACACAGTGTTCTTCTGCCCCATTGCCTGTCCGCCGCTGATGCGGTCGCCGTAATGCCCGCCGATGCGCTTGCCCAGCCAGAACTGAAGAGCGCAGCACACGAGCGTGGCCGCAAGCATTCCCGCAAAGCACAATAGCGAAATCCGGCTGTTGACAATGGCCCGTGTGGTAACAGCCATGGCCAGCGCAAGCGAGAACATCCACAAATAGAACGCCAAATCGCGAACCGAAACCACCATCTGCAGAAAGCGCGGGAAGAAGAGCCGCGTTATCCACGCAAGTGCAAACGGGAAAACCAGCAGAGGAAAAACCTGCTTTATGATGATGAAAAACGAGTGTGCAAAATTCATTCCTATGCCCGGATTGACCACCGGCACCACTGCCGGCACCACCAGCGCCGTGACAATGTTTATCAGAATGGTGTAGCCCACCAGCGACAGAGTGTTGCCGCCCAGCTTGTCGGTCACCACCACGGCGGCAGTGGCTGTCGGGCAGATTAGGCACACCATGGCGCCCTCCACAATGATGCTCCACTCGCTCCAACGCAAAAGGCACGCCACAACGGCCATCGCCACAAACGCACCCGACTGGATGAGCGCCAGCCACAAATGCCATCGGCAGAAACGGATTTTTGAGGGGTCGATTTTGCAGAACGATATGTAGAGCATTGCAAAGAGCAGCAACGGCTGAACCACGCCCACCACGCTGCTGGCCAGTTGCCGCGTTTCGGCACTGAATCCGGCTGCCGAAAAAAGAAAATAAGCCAGCACACCGACACCCATAACAATAGGCAGCGCCCAATCCTTCACAAAACCAATTACCCTGCTCATTGATGCTTGCAAAATCAGGCGGCAAAAGTATTCAATTTCAATTTTCTATCGATGCCGTTTTTTGAATGACCCACACACTTTAAAAATATTTACTCAATTGCCAATTCTAAACTATCTTTGCCCTACTTAAACAGCAATTTGTGAATCGCGAGCAACAGATTTATCGGGTGACGTGGGTTGGATTTTTCGCCAACCTGTTTCTGTCGGTGGGCAAGATTGCGGCTGGCATTGTGGGCCGAAGCGGCGCCATGATTGCCGACGGCATCCACTCCATTTCCGATTTCGCCACCGACCTTGTGGTAATGATTTTTGTGCGCGTGTCGGCAATGCCGAAAGACGACGACCACGATTACGGTCACGGCAAGTTCGAGACGCTAGCAACCATCATCATTGGAATGGCACTGTTTGTTGTTGCGGCAGGAATCTTCTGGAAAAGCGTCAAACTGATTGCCTGCGCCATTGGCGGACAAACTCTTGAACAACCCGAAGCCATTGCATTTGTAGCAGCAGCAGTGTCAATCGCTGTGAAGGAAGCGCTCTACCGCTACACCCGCAGGGTTGGCGAGAAGGTTGGTTCACAAGTGGTAGTGGCCAACGCCTGGCATCACCGTTCCGATGCGCTCTCGTCCATCGGCACACTTCTGGGCATTGGCGGAGCCTATTTTCTTGGGCAGAAATGGGCCGTGCTCGACCCCATTGCCGCAATCATTGTCAGCCTGCTGATTGCCAAAGTGGCCTACGACCTTATCAAACCGGGCATTGGCGAGATGCTCGAGCGCTCGCTGCCGAAGGAGCAGGAAGACGAGATTGAGTTGATAGTGCTCAGCAACAAGCATTTCAGCGATGTGCACAATTTGAAAACCCGCCGCATAGGGTCGGGCATTGCCATTGAGCTGCACGTGCGCGTGCCCGGCAACATGACCGTGAGCGAAGCACATAAAGCCACCGACGATGTTGAGCACCGCCTGCGCGAACACTACGGGCAGCACACACAGGTGATTCTGCATGTTGAGCCAAAGCGAGAATCATCGCAAAAAAATGGTTGATTGAATGCCTGGCAAGCAATAATTCAGGTAAATGCTTTCGAAATTCGATTAGTTTTATGGAACAGTCTTGCTTTTTGCCGGCCGCAAAATGCTGGAATGAGCCCGTTCCGAATAATGTCTTTTCATGTTATCCGCATAATTATCGAGTTCTGTATATTACTACAAATCATATATTTGCGCCAGCGAAAGACGTTTTAACAAAAACGTCATACACTATCAGAAAAAAAAATCACAATCCATAATTTGAAGATTATTGTCGGAATGTTTAAAAATGCATTATCTTTGAGCACTACTTTCTGAAAACTGCTAATTATGGAATCTGGTAAAAAAATTATTGTTCCATGGGACTTCACGGAAGTTGCACAAAACGCGTTGGCGCATGCAGCTAAAATTGCCAAAGTCCTTGAAAATGACATAGTTATTCTACACATCGTGAAAGAGGAGAAAGAAATCTCCTCGGTTACACCAAAACTGAATGAGGTAGCAGCAAACGCCGAAAAAACTTACGGATTGAAAGTTAGCGGTGTTGCTTTGGCTGGAAGTATTTTCACCACCATTGGCGAATACACCAAAGAACACGATGATGTTAATCTGGTGATTATGGGAACCCATGGAATGAAAGGTCTGCAAAAACTCACCGGCAGCTGGGCGCTTAAAGTGATTGTAAGCTCATACGCTCCTTTCATTGTTGTGCAAGACCCTCCGCTCGAAAACACCACTTACAGCAAGATTGTTTTCCCGGTCGACTTCAAGAACGAAAACCGCGAAAAACTGGTGTGGGCCATCTATTTCGGCAAAATCTTCAATGCAAAAATATGCTTCATCAAACAAGAGGTCAACGATTCAAACCTTGTCCGCAAGGTCAACACAAACCTCTCATTTGCAAAGAAATACCTCACAAAATACGAGGTTGAATATGAAATTGAAACCGCTACGAGCAGCAATTTTGAGGAACAGACAATTGAATATGCAAAACGCATTGAGGCTGACATGATGATGATTATGACTACCAAAAACATTGGTACTCTTGATTACGTGCTCGGCGCAAGTGAGCAATATATAATTGCCAACACCGCCCGCATTCCGGTCATGTGCGTCAATCCGCGCAAGAACTCTAATTTTGCCTTGGGTTCACTTTATTGATTGCGTGAAAACCGCAGAGCGGATGTCGGCCGAATTCGTTCGAATGATTTATATCCTACCCCTGATAATCTACTATCGGGGGTATTTTTTTGCTTTACCGCAACTGTTTCAAAGCAATAGATATTCTCTCACAAGCAATCCGCCTCAACATTCAAATAACGATAAATACGAATTTTTACAGGAGATTGATTTCCGCTCAAAAAAAATTCCTTTTTTCTGTAACATTGCGCAACATTCGCAGTCTATACATTGATTGAATAACTGAAGGATTGAATGTGTGAAAAGGCACGGTATGTTGGGAAAGTTGCGTTTTCTGAACTCCATACATTCTAAATTTTTAACGATTAAACAATTAAACATCAATAAAATGAAAAAGTTTTTTAAGATTCTGACGCTGATTTTTGTGATTGTGCTTTTCATCGGGACCATTGTGTTCCTGGCCAACAAAAACAAGAAGGCGCCTGTGGTTTACAACATTGAGAAGCCGCAGAAGACCAACATCATCAACAAGACAATGGCGACGGGCTCGATTGTGCCGCGCAAGGAGATTCAAATCAAGCCGCAGGTTTCGGGCATTGTGCAGGAAATCTACCTTGAGGCTGGCTCAATGGTGAAGGAGGGCGAGGTGATTGCCAAAGTGAAGATTATTCCTGACGTTCAATCGCTTAACTCGGCCGAATCGCAGGTGAAAATGCAAAAAATGAATCTCGACAACGAGACCATCAACTACAACCGCCAGAAGCAACTCTTTGAGCGCAAGGTTATCTCGGAGAGCGATTTTCAACAATCGGAACTGGCTTACAATCAGGCTGTTGAAAACTACAACAACGCACAGAGCAACCTTGAAATCATCAAAGACGGCGTGAGCAAGAAGGCGCAGAACACCACCAACACGCTCATCCGCTCAACCATCAACGGAATGATTATCGACGTGCCCATCCGCGAGGGCAACAGTGTGACGCAGTCGAACACCTTCAACGACGGCACCACCATTGCCGTGGTGGCCGATATGAGCGATATGATTTTCAAGGGCAAGATTGACGAGAGCGAGGTGGGCAAAATCCACGAAGGTATGAACCTTGACCTGACCGTCGGCGCCATCGTCGATACGCATTTCGACGCCACGCTGGAGTACATCTCGCCAAAGGGCGTTGAGGAGAACGGCGCGGTGCAGTTCGAGATTAAGGCGAAGGTGAAACTGCGCGACGACCAGTTCATCCGCTCGGGCTACAGCGCCAACGCCGACATCATTCTCGACCGCCACGACAGCGTTATGGCCATCTCGGAGGGCCTGCTCTTCTTTGAGAACGACAGTTCGTTTGTGAACATCCTGGTGAGCGACTCAACGGAGACCGAACAACGCTTTGAGCGCCGCAATGTGGAAATCGGCCTGTCGGACGGCATCAACATCGAGATTAAAAACGGTCTCGACTGGGAGGACAAACTGAAGGGAAATGCGGTGATTAATTAGGAGTTGGGATTTAGGAGTTAGGAATTAGAAATGAACAATGAATGAGGCACATAGGTGTAAACAGAATGGTGTTGGGTTTTAGTCCCGATAGCTATCGGGATTGGGCGTTGGTAGGGAAGCGATTCATCGCGTCAGTTCATCGGGTAGAATCGGGTGAAATCGGTTGAGAGAAATCCTTAAAATCAGTTAAATATGTGTCATTTGCGTTCAATTATTCAGAAATCAAAAATCGAAAATCAACAATGAAAAAATTAGCAATATTGGTAGTGGCTGCAATGGCTGCAAACGCGGCTGCGGCTCAGGACGAGTGGACGCTGGAGCGCTGCATCAGTTACGCCATCGACAACAACATAACCATCAAGCAGCAGCAGTTGAGCGTCGAGCAGCAGAAAAACTCGCACGAACAGACGCGCCTGAGCGTGCTGCCAAGCGTGAACGCGGGGTTGAGCCAGTCGTACTCGTTCGGTCAGTCGACAGGCAGCGACAACACCTTCGTCAATAACAACTCATCGTCGACATCGGGCCACATCTCGGCCAATATGACATTGTTCAACGGTCTGTCGAAATACAACCAGATAAAAGTGAGCAAACTCAACTATGAAGCGGCTTTACAGAATCTGGAGCAGGCCAAGAACAACATGTCGCTGAACATCACATCGGCCTACCTTGAGGTGCTGCTGAACAAGGAGTTGCTGGAAACGTCGCGCGAGCAACTAGAACTGACGCGCGAGCAGATTGAGACCAACCGCCAGCAGGTGGAGGCGGGAAAACTGGCCGCTGGCAAACTGCTTGAGACCGAGTCGCAGGCGGCGCAGGAGGAACTTGACGTGACCAACCGCGAGAACTCATTGCTGATTTCGAAAATCACTCTTCAACAACTGCTGGAACTGCCTGTTAACGAGAATTTTGACATAGTTGTACCTGATATTGATTTCGACCAGGTGGCAGCCACGCTGCTGTCGGTTGACACGGTTTATGAGCACGCAGTTGAGGAGCGGCCCGAGATTAAGAGCCGCGAGTTGGCCGTGGAGAGTGCCGACCGCCAGATTGCCGTGGCACGGGCTCAGCAGTATCCGTCGTTGAGCGCCAATGCGGGCTACAGCAACAGTTACTACAAAATGTCGGGAATAGATAACCCGTCGCTGAGCGACCAACTCGACCTTCACGGCAGCAAGAGCATCGGACTGTCGCTGAACATACCTATTTTCAACGGCTGGCAGGCTCGCACAAGCGTGAAAAACAGCAAGTTGCAATACCAAAACTCACAACTCGAACTGCAGCAGGCCAAAAACACACTTTTGAAAGAGATTCAGCAGGTGTATGTGAACGCGCAGGCCGCCCTGAAGCGCTACGAGTCGAGCCAGAAGGCCGTGAGCAGCGCCGACGAGTCGTTCCGCTATGTGAAAGAGAAATTCGATTTGGGCATTGTGACGCCGCTCGAGTTCAACGAAGCCAAAAACCGCCTTGCTCAGGCGCAGTCAACCTTCATCCAGGCCAAATACGAGTATCTGTTCCGAATGAAGATTCTGGATTTCTACTATGGTAGAGAGTTGAAGATTTAGTTTTAAGTTTTGGAAGTAATAAGTTATAAGTTTTTAGTGGTATGCCCTTGCGGACAGAAATTGTAAGAAAATTAAGAACAAAATTGTTCATAATCAGTTTCTAACCAAACTTATCCAAAACAACCCAAAATTGTATTTAGGTTAAATTCGGGTTCGTTTTGTTAGAGATAAATAACTAAAAATATCTCGCACAGCGACAACCTCAAACTCTCTGTGCTCTCCGTGTCCTCTGTTCCTCTGTGAGATACGAAATCACTCCACCACATCAAACAGATGATTGAACCCCGTCATTGCGAAGATGTTCTTCAGGTCGGGGGTGAGCCCCGTGATGCTGACGCGGCTGCCCTTGGGTTTGGCGTTCTTCAGCACACCAAGGAAAATGCGCAGACCGCTCGACGAGATATATTCGAGTTTCGAGCAGTCGAACACAATGTTCTGGCCGTTCAGGTCGTAGAGCGGCTGAAGTTCCTTTTCAGTTTCGGGTGCGGCGGCGGTGTCGAGCCTGCCTTCGAGAATGGCGGTGACGGTGCCGTCTTGCTGTTGGATTGATGTGTTCATTTCAGTAATTTTTTATTTGTCAAATATACATTGGATACAAAAGATTTACAATGGCCAGCATCGCGACAAGCAGAACAATGTGAAGCCACACGCCCACACGTGCGAAATCGGAAAAGCGGAACGAGCCAGGGCCGAAGACAAGCATATTCTGAATGCTGCCGATGGGCGACGAGTAACTGAAGGTGACGCAGAGCATCAGCGATATGACAAACGGCATCGGGCTGCAGCCCAGCATTTCGGCCTGACCGAACATCACGGGGAAGAAAATGGCGGCCGCGGCCACATCGCCTACAAATTCGGTCACAACCGACGCTATCAGGCACATCACGGCCAGTATCACGTATGGATTGGTGCCGAAAACATCGATAATGTTTTGTGCCAGAGCGCCCGAAATACCTGTTTTGGTTATGGCCGTTGAGAAGACCACTGTGGCGCCCAGAATGAGCAGAATGTCCCACTCAATGTATTTCACCACACTGTCGAACCGACAGCACTTGAAAATCATCATCAGGCCAGCAGCCAGCATTGTGGTGGCCATCAGCGGCATCACGTGGAACGACGAGAATATGAACATCAGCACCAGTATGGCGGCCGAAGTAATTGTTTTTGAGCCAATTTCGGGCACAAAATGCGAATCGAAGAAGGTCAGGCTGCGGTGGTTGTTGCGCTCGAGTTGGTCGTCGCTTTTTGCGGGACACTCAAGCAGTAGCGTGTCGCCTGCCTGAAGTGTTATCTCGCGCGGCTGCCCGTCCACTCGCTGTCCCTGACGCGCCACGGCCACAAGCACCACATCGTTTTTCTGTTCAAAGTCGCACTGCGTCATCGATTGGCCGATAAGGTCGCTGCCGAAAGTGATGTATGCGGTGCGCATCTTGCGGCTGGTGTCGATGTCGTTGATGCTCCACACGTGGTGGTCGGCGGCTGCAAGGCCGTGAGTGCGTTTGAGTTCAAGAATCTCGTTGATTTGGCCTGCGTAGATTAGTCGGTCGCCGCCCAGAATCCATTCGGTCTTGGGCACGGGCATTATCACTTCCTTGTCGAACCGCACAATCTCGACCAGCGAGCCACCCTTGACGTTGTATAGCCCCGCCTCCTCAACGGTGCTGCCCACGGCGGGGTTGTCGGTGGGCACAAGCAGTTCCACTGTGTAATCGCTGGTGGTCTCGAATGTATGCTCCGACGATTCGCGCTCTGGAATGAGCCGTTGAAGTGCTATCACCACGGCAGTGCCAATGGCGGTGAGTATCAACCCTGGGACGAGCGGTTCAAAAATGTTCATTGTCTGCCCCGTCTGGTTCAGATAAAGGCCCGCAATCACAAGGTTCGACGAGTTGCCGAGCAGGGTGCACATTCCGCCCATCGCGGCAGCGTAACTCAAAGGCAGAAGCAGTTTCGACGGCGCAACACCAAGTTTGTGAGCCCAGAGTTTGACGGCATCGATAAGCAGCGCAACAATGTTCACCGAGTTCATCAAGGCCGAAAGCACGCTGGCGGGAATCATCAGTCGCAACAGTGCGCCCACGCGCGTTTTGGGCGTTCCAAGCACGTTTTTCGACAGCCAGTAGAGCACACCCGTGTGGATGAGCGCTGCAATAATGACAAAAAACGCCGCGTGAACCACCACTGGTTCCGACCCGAAGCCCGCCATTCCTTCCTCTTCCGTCACAACGCCCGTGACGAGCAGCACCGTGAGCGCGCCCAGAAACACAACCTCCGCCCGTATGCGAGTCCGCGCCATAATGACGAAGATGCCCGCTATGGTGGCGATGGTTATCCACGCATATCCGTTCAAGCCAAGAAAGATGATGGTGTCCATTTTGCGTTTAGTAATGCGGCTACAAAGTAGTTAAAAATTTCGATTGCGTGTTTTTTGCTGCAAAGCGATATTTTTTGCTTGCCTAACGGTGTTTTGTTTTGAACACAGCAACAAAAAATACACATTAGATTGATAAACACAAATTTATCATTCTTTTTTCGGCGGCAAAATAACTGTCAATGCAACAAAAAGTAAACTTAAAAGTTGTTTTTCTGCTTTATTCCATTTAAATTCGCATTCATAAAACAAATATGCTATGATGACATTTGAAGATGTAAAGGATGACGGACGCTTGTGGGCGGTTCACTTTGATGGTGAGAATCTGAACGAACTGGACAGAGTTTTTAGCCAATGGAACGACGCTGGTTGGCTGTTGAAATTTTTCCGTGAGAATTTCAACGACCTTGTTTCATACTTCAAAATCACAAAGTTGGACGAAGCGGTGTACGACACTATGGCCGATAGCGACCAACTCGAATGTCTGATTTTGGACATATCGCCCGATGCCAATCTTGATGAATTGTTCCGTCCGTTGGAAAATAGCCGTGCATCGGAAATGATGTTGAGCAAAGAAAAAGCGCGACTGCAAAGCCGCCCGAAACACGCAAGTTGGCTACGCATTTATGCCATCAAACTCAATCCTGGCATATACGTGGTTACAGGCGGTGCCATCAAACTGACGCGTACAATGCAGGAACGCGAGCATACGCTCAAGGAATTGGAAAAAATGGAAAAAGTGCGGCAGTATCTTGTGGCAAACGGCGTTATTGACGATGAAAGTTTTAATGATTTCATAAACAGTTGACTATGAAAACCGCAGAAGAACAAATATCATTTTTGAGAGAGCATTCGTCGGCCACTCCATCGAAATGGAAGGAAAAGGCTGAATGGCGCAGAGCGAATATGGACTGGATTCCTTATTCAAGGAAAATCGCCATTAAAACGGCTATGGCTATGGACGAGCAAGGCCTGACACAGAAACAATTAGCCGAACGAATGCACTGCTCGCCACAGTACATCTCGCGTTTGCTGAAAGGCGAAGAAAACCTTTCACTAGAAACCATCTGCAAACTAGAAAATGCTCTTAATGTGCAGATTATGCAGAAAGTTCTAGCGTAAAAATGCCAACATACACACAGATTCTTTTCTCTAACCGATTTTCGCAGATTTAAACCCGAATTTAAACATACAGGGCTGCCTGCGTGGCAGCCCTGTATGTAAGTTTGCCGAATAAGGTTTTCTATTTTGGTGATAGCGGCTGCTTGGGCTTCTCCGTCTCATAATTTATTGGACAATATACGCAATTGCCAAGTCCATCACTTTCCCATATCCACGCATCGGCGAACAAATGACCGTACAAACTTGAACGCCACTCGTTAATTGCGGCTTGAGCCTTCTGACGAGTAGAGAAGCAAGCATAGCACACACGATAAACTGTCTTACCGTTTGATGTACATTTGTATATCCAACATTCCATTCCATCGGGACACGCAGAATTATATTTCTGTGAGTCTTCTAATGTATTATGGCTTCCCAACACAACATAATATACCTTTTGAGCCGAAGATTTTCCTGTTGTCACTCCGCCATTACTATTGGATTTGAACTTATCAGTTGCTCCCCAAACGACCTTATATTTATTTGGATTCCAATTGTTATCCCAATCATATGGTTCCGATTTCACTTGACAATATATTGCAGTTAGATTAATACAACTTCTAAATGCATCCCAACCAATTGTTTTAATTGTATTCGGAATGGCTATTGATTTCAAATCAATGCATTCCGCAAATGCACGCCCCTCGATGCCTACTACAGAGAATGTGTTACCCGCTGTTATTTTCGCTGGTATTACAATGTCTCCAGAATAATTTTTGTCATTTGAAACAACAGATACAGAGCTTTTATCAAGTACACAGTACCTCAATTTACCTTTTTTTAGATATATGCCAGCATTATTGATTCGTGCCTCACTTTTAATGGTTACTGAAGACAAATTGTTGCAACCAGCAAAAGCATCTGAACCAATACTATTTATAGAATTAGGTATTGTTACTGATGTTAGTTCTTCGCACCCGTTAAATGCGCCTCTGTTGATTTCTGTAACAATATACGTTTTTCCACCATTAGTTACAGTTTCAGGAATTATCATATTTCCCATAGGTTTTATGCAGTAGCCATACGTCTTGAATTCTCCAACTAAATTAGGATACCACATTGGCATACATAAACTCACCGTGTTCGAATTGCGTATTTTGTAATACAATGTCTGTCCACTGCTGCATACTGCAGAAAAATCGCAGTATTGCTTTGGAGTCTCACCAAAATAATCATCTATGGATTTCTGCTTCTTATAATTTACGGTTACGGCTTCTTCATAAATCGGTTCTCTTGTTATTTCAAAAGGTGTTAACTTTTGACTTCCTAATTTCACAACCCCTAAACGTACTTTTGTACCCTTGGGGCCATCCAATTTTCCTTTTATAGCTGTATTTGTCATACCAACACCAGATATAGTTTCATCGTTAACGGTTATTATACAGTCTCCTTGTTTGAGACCTGCTTTTTCTGCAGGACTCCCAACATACAAATCTGTTACATAAACAGAATCGTTTGCTATGTTGAAAGTTATTCCAATGCCCTCAAATAATACTTTTGGAATAGGAGGATTAAAATCGGCAACTTTAATATCTGGACTAATTATTTCCACATCACCTGTAATGGTTTTTGCACGCACATACAACTCTGATTTGCGCATATCCTCTTCAAAATGTATTGAAAATTTAGTGTTAAACCAAGAACCATCGTAGTAATTACATTGCGGATTATTTCCGTGTGCTTCTGGTCCTTGAACAGTAAAAGACTCAAAAGATTTTTCTTTACCTTTATACGTCAGGATTGGTATCATCTCTACTTTTGCAGTTTCGTCCTGTAAATAATACCTAGGAAACTTAATATTCATTTCCAACTCAACATTACCGTCACGCAATTCGAAAATTTTTGGGGTATATTCCACTGATTCATCAAGCCTCGTTGGCCAAATAATAACATCGGCAACTTTATTATCTGGGCAAACTATTACTTTGTCGCCCTTAATAACTTTTACACGCACATACAACTCCGAATTGCGCATATCTTCCTCAAAACGTATTGACGATTCATTTTTGAATCTAAATGTGCCTCCGTAGTAGTCGCATATAGGATTATCTTCTTGAACCTTTTTCCCCTGAATGATATAAGGAGCAAAAGTCTTTTCTTTATCTTTATACTTCAGTATTGGTGTAATTTCCACTTTTGCTGTTGTATAAATAAAGGATTTTGGAGGAAATGTAATACTTGATTCCATTATTTCAACGTACCCATTGCGAACACCTGGCCGAATTTCGTATCTTACATATGACATATACGAAGCCATTTTCTTTAGTCCACCTATTGCCCACGCTTGACTAACAAGCATTGCAGCAAACAAGACTGCTAAAACCCGTTTCATAGATTTATACACTGCATCCGTGTCGTGCGCAACCTCTATCCGCCGACTCCCCAATTGCGGTATGTCTATTAATGAAAAACGTGGGATTCTGTTACTCGCTCCCACGATTCAGGGCTCTCGCATTGCCGCTACTTGTAAGATTGAGCAACGCGAATACCCACGCAAGAATATACTGATTGTTAAATCAATACACACTAACGCAGGCGTTCACAATTGCTTCCTCTTTAGCAAGTAGCTCAAAATTTGCGAGATTCTGAATCGCTAAAGGAAAACGTTAGTAAACGTCTTTCAATATGTCACATCTGCATTCCACTCATTTGCAGAGCAAAACGCAGAGCAAGACAAAGGTATAAAAATTCGGTTGGAAAATGAAAATGTTTTTAATCTAACAATTTTGTTTCGCCCTTTCAGGGCTTTACAAATTGCACATACAAAAACGGGGATTTACATCCCCGTCTATTTATCTGTCAGGCCTTCGGCCTTAAATCAGACTATGTTTAATTTTATTCTTGTTTGCAAGTTCAAAAACGAACCTACCATCTCTACTTCAATTTTTTCCGTAGCGACAGCACGTTTTGTCCGTCGGTGTATTCGTAGTTTATGGTGTCCATCAGTTGACGCACAAGGTGAATGCCAAGTCCGCCAATGGGGCGCTGCTCGACTGGCAGCGAAATGTCAACATCATCTTTCACCGTGGGGTCGAAGGGGGTGCCGCTGTCAATAATGACGAATTTCAAACGCTCCTCGTTGGCTTGGGCCTTGATATTGATAACTCCGTGTGTTCCTGGCGGATAGGCATAATTAATGACATTCACCACGGCCTCCTCAATGGCAAGATTCATCTGCATTGTCAGGGCGGCATCGAAGCCCACGGCCTCACACACGCCTTCGACAAACTCGGCCAAGTGCGGAATCTCGTCGATATTGTTGTGAAGCGTCACGCTGCGCTGGAATTTCTCGTCAATCTGCGGCTTGGTGTACTGCACGGCAAGCATTGTCAGGTCGTCGCTCTGGTCGGCGGTGCCCACAAAGGCGTGCACGGCATCCATCATCTGGCCGATAAGCACTTCGGGCTGAAGTTTTTTTGCGGCCAAAGCCTCACGTGCGGTTTGCATCATTCGGTCATCGCCAAACAGTTCGTGCTCAACGTTTTCGGCTTCGGTTAGGCCGTCGGTAAACAGGAATATTGTTGTGTTACAATCGATATGCGTCTCCTGCGCGGTGTATTCCCAACCTGTCATCACGCCGATAGGAATGTTTGAGCCGCATTTGAGCGGTCCCACGCCCGAGCCTATGAGCAGCGGCGAGTTGTGGCCCGCGTTGCAGTAGCGCATACGGCCTGTGGGCAGGTCGAGCACACCAATGAAGAACGTCACAAACATATTGGCGTCGTTCATTTCGGCCATTGCGTCGTTCATTGCCGTGACAATGCGGTCGGGCGACGACTCGTGCGCCGACAGCGTGCGGAACTGCGCCCTTGTGACGGCCATCACCAACGACGCTGGAACGCCCTTTCCCGACACATCGCCTATGCAGAAGAACAGTTTCTCGTCGCGGATATAGAAGTCGAACAGGTCGCCGCCCACCTCCTTGGCTGGCACCAGGTGTCCGAAAATCTCAATATCGTTGCGGTCGGGATAAGGCGGGAAAATCTTCGGCAGCATACCCTTCTGAATCTCGCTGGCAATGTGCAACTCGCTGCCAATGCGCTCCTTTTCGGCGTTCACAATCTGCAACTTATTGACGCTGCGAATGGTGCGCGCTATTATGAAGCCCAGAAGAATCAGGCCGATAATCATCATCACAAACAGGTTGAAGGCAATTTGGCGAAGACCATTGTATATCTCGCGGTCGCGGCAAATGACGGCCATCGACCAGCCCGTGCCGTTGTCGACGGGGGCGTAATAGACGTAGTTCAGGTCGCCGTTGTCGTCGGTGACGGTGGCACAGCCGCTTCCGCCCGCCATCATATCGCGGTTCAGGCTCTTGACCGAAGTGTCTTTGATTCCTGCCGACAGGTCGATAATGTTGGCGCGCATCACAAGGCTCTCAACGGGGCAGGCCATCATCTGGCCAGTGCGCGAAATCATCATATTCACCGACGACGGATAGATTCGGTTGGCGTTGATAACCTCGCCCAGCCAGTCGAGCGACACGTCGGCGGTGAAAATGCCCACCGTTTGGCCGCTGGCATCGTGAATGGGCATTGAGTAGGTCGACATCATCATCTCGCCGCCGCCCTCGTCGTAGTAAGGCTCGCTCCAGTGCGGACGGTTGTTGCGCATTGGCACGGCGTACCACTCCATATCGTGATACTCATAATCGTCGGTGCCGAGTTGCTTGCTGCGAATGGTGCCGTCTTCGGTTTTGTAAGAGTATGGCGAGAATTGGCGGCCTTTTTTAGGATAGTAGTTCGGCTCGAATGCTACGGCGCTGCCGACAATTATATCGTTGCAAGTAAGCATTTTACGTGTTACGGCGTACATTGAGTCGGGCTGACTGAGACACAACTCAACAATCCACTCCATATTCTGCACCGCCACCTCAACAGCGCTCATCACGTTCTTAATCTTCAGGTTACGAACTTTCAACTCGCTCTCGGCGCGCTGCTGCACCTCCTCGCGGATTCCATCGCTGGCAAATTTGTACTGAACCACCGACGTGGTCTCAATCAGCACTGCGGCCGTGATTATTATGGCTAGTGTCGATTTGGTTTTCAGCGACTTGCGCCATTCTCTGAATCTTGTGCTCATTCTATATCCTAAATTAATATCTAACCAAACTTACCCAAACTAAACCGAAACTTTTTAGGATTGATTTGAATTCGTTTGGCTAGAAACAAAAACCTATATATCAAGTTGTTATTAATCTATGCGAAGCGGCTCGCCTTGGTATTTTATTCCAACGTCCAATCTTTAAAGGTGTCGCAAACCGAGAGAATGTAGTCTTTGCGCTTGGTGACGCGCTCGGCAAATATCTCCTGACAGTGGCGAATCACCTCGTCGGGGAACGAGTTGCTCAACGAGAGCCACGTGAAGTTGCGCAGACAGCCCACCACCGCAATCTGCTCGGTGCGGTGCTTTATAAAATCGGCGCTCTGACCTTCGAAATAATATTGTATCATCCTAAACCATATATCGTTAGCCAACTGTTGCGGCAGACCGATAATCTGCTCGTAATCGCCCACGAGCGACACCATTGCCGAATAGGAATGTCCCAAATCGATAATCGGGTGCCCGTAGCCAACCTCGCCCATATCTATCAGCATCAGTTCGCCGTTCTGCAGCATCGCGTTTTTGGTTTGAAGGTCGCAGTGCAGAAGTCGGTCGCCCTGCGGGATTGCCTGAACAATGCGCATCATAAGGTCGGTTGACGGTGCGTCGAAATAGCGGCGGATGATGCGCACGGCCTCTTCCTCGCGCTCAATGCACGACGGGATGCTGCCGCCTTTTGGCACCTTGATGTCGTGCAAGTGGCGGAACAGGCTTGCATAGAGCCTTGCAAACTCGTCGATGCGCTGCGGCTCCCGCTTCAGACAGGCTGTCAATGTGTCGGCCTTAAGCAACTCATACACAAGCCCGTACTGACTGCCTACGCGCACAATGTCGAACGAAATGGCTGTTGGCATTCCCAGCACAAACGACTCTTTGGCCATTGTGATTTCGGTCTGCACCTCATCAATAGTCGTGCCCTCGCGGAAAACTTTTATTATGGTGTCGTCGTCGATGCGGTAAACCACGCCCACGCCGCCGCGGCCAATCACCTGGCAGCCATCGACACTGAACCGCCGCATTGCCTTCTCAACGTTCATTATCTTTGTAAAGCCCGTCATTTCAAGCACTTGGTACACATCAGACGATGTTTCAATCACGCGGAAATCCTTATATTGCTTTGCCAGCGACAGAAAAACACGCAAGCCAGAACTTGAGATGTACTCCAGTTTCGATGCGTCGCACACCAGCGATTTGACGGGCGCACACGTCTTCAATTGCTGTTCAATCTCTTTTGAAGCCTCCGCTGTTGCCATGGTGTCGAATCGGCCTTCGAGGTAAAGTGTGACTGCTCCGTTGTTGTTTGTTGATGAAATTCTCATAACCGTCCGTTTTAATTGATACACAAATGCTAATGTAAGGAAAAAAGTTACAAACCGTAGCGGTGGCAGTGGATTTTTGATATAACCAATTAGGTTTCGGTTTATCTTTGTAAGTCTTATTCAAGAATGACCGCTATGAAATGGATTCATAATTTGCTGAAATGCTTCTCGTTCTCGGCCGTGCTGTTCACTTTCGAGGCTTGCTACGGCACAATGGAAGATTATGGCTATGGCTACGATGTTGCCATACAAGTTGTTGACAGTGAGGGCAATGGCATCCCGAATGTTGAAGTTGTGCTAAGCCATGCCCGATGGGGCGAGAAATTCTTTGCCGACACCACAGGTCCGTCGGGGCTGGCATTCATTAAAGGGCATCTTACAAGCGATAACGAAATCCCCAAACTGAAACTCGATTTCAATCCTCTTGATGGCTCTGATTTTCAAGCAAAAGATACGGTTGTTAGCAATTACTCATTGATGAGTAACTCAACATTCACCGTCACTCTCGACCGTAAATGATTGATTTTCGATTTTCAATTATATTTTTGCCTAATCAATTCAAATTCTTATATCATGAAATGGATTCATAATTTGCTTAAATGTCTTTCGTTTTCGACAGTGCTGTTCACTTTTCAGGCTTGTTATGGTTGTATGGAAGACGAATGTGATGATGACTATTCTTTAGCCCTTAATGTTGTCGACAGCACTGGAGTAGGAATTCCAAATGTTGAAGTACGGTTGACAGACCCAAAATTGAAAAATGCAGTTTTTTACGACACAACCAACAATGCAGGAATGGCCTACATCAAAGAGCCTATTATTGATGGCCATGAAGTTGAAGTATATTTCAAGCCTCTTAAAGGTGTCGATTTTCAGGCAAAAGACACCTGCTTCCAATATTGCAATTGGAAAAACACCAATATAACAGTCACTCTCGACCATAAATGATTAACAATCTGCTGTTTCGAGCCTTTCGAAAACTTGAGACAAACGTTCACGAACTGAACTACTTGTTTTGGGAGTGCACCACGCGCTGCAATCTGCATTGCCGCCATTGCGGAAGCGACTGCAAGGAGTCGGCTGGCGAGCGCGACATGCCCATTGCCGATTTCATTGGCGCTCTGAAAACCATTCCACAGAAGGAGATTCCGAAGAATTTCACTGTGGTGCTCACTGGCGGCGAGCCTCTCCTCCGCCCCGACCTTGCCGAGGCTGGGCGACAAATCCGCGCGTGCGGATGCCACTGGGGAATGGTGACAAACGGCTATTTCTACACCGCCGAAAAGCAACAGGAGCTACTGCGTGCGGGCCTGGGCGCCCTAACCATCAGCCTCGACGGCCTTGAGCAGTCGCACGACTGGATGCGCGGCCTCGCCGGAAGTTTCACCCGAGCCATTAATGCCATCAAACTTGCAGCGTTGCAACCGCGATTGTATTTCGACGTAGTTACATGCGTCAATCAGCGGAATATCAACGAGTTGGAGGATATTTACAACCTACTCAGCGAGGCAGGAGTGCGCCAATGGCGGATTTTCACCATCATCCCCATCGGTCGCGCCCTGAACGATGCGGAATTGCATCTGACCGACAGCCAATTTGTTCATCTGATGGAGTTTATAAAAAGGCATCGTGAGCAACAGGGCGGCATGAAAGTAACATTCAGCTGCGAGGGCTACTTGGGTAAATATGAGCAAGTTGTGCGCGACGCACCTTATTTCTGCCATGCGGGAATCAACATCGCGTCAGTGCTGATTGATGGCCGCATCTGCGCCTGTCCAAACATCGACCGCGACCGCTTCTCGCAAGGCAACATCTACACCGACAACCTCTATCAGGTTTGGAATGAGCGCTTTGAGCCGTTCCGCAACCGCAACTGGGCACACACGGGCATCTGCAAGGACTGCAAGGCGTTCAAAATGTGTCTGGGCAACGGAATGCACAATTGGCACGGCACAGGCGAGAACGTGATTAACTGCCATTATCGGAAAATTTTGAACGGATGAATCATAAAAAAAGCGTCCTTGCGGGGGCGCTTTCTATTTCAATCTTTTCCTATTTATAATTGGTATAAAAACAACCCTACTTCTCCCCTTCCCGCCGCTGAATCTCATCGCGGATATGCGAAGCTTCTTCGTAGTCTTCGTTCGAGATTGACTTGTTGAGCAGTTTTTTCAGTTCCTTCACACTCAGCTTCTCATACTTGTCGGTGCCAGTGGCCGACGGTTGCGGTTCAGCATCAGCTTTAGGCGATTCGGGCTGTTTGGCGGACTCGTCAACGGCATTGAAGACAATTCCTGCCTTGTCGATAATCTGCTCAGTGGTGTAGATTGGACAGTTGCAGCGGATGGCCAGCGCCACGGCGTCCGATGTGCGGGCGTCGATTTTCATATACGAGCCGTTGGTCATGCACACCAGTTCCGAGTAGAAAATACCTTCCTCAAGGTGGTAGATATTGACTTCAGTGATGGTGATGCCAAACGTTTTGGCAAAGTTGATGAACAGGTCGTGAGTGAGCGGGCGCGGCGGATGCAGCCGTTCCAAACCAATGGCGATGGCCTGGGCCTCGAACCCGCCAATGACAATCGGAATGCGGCGGTTGCCGTTCTCTTCCGACAGAATCAGCGCGTAAGCCCCCGACTGGGTTTGGCTGCACGACAGCCCCAAAACTTTGAGTCTAACCTTCAACATTTTCTTCGCTATCTGTTGAGCAAATATAAAAATATATAACACCAAGAGCCCGTCTAACGGCAATAAATCTGAAAAAGAAATTTATCAACCGCGCAAATTACTGTATATCAGAAGAATTATCAATTCAAAAATGTTGTCAAAAAAAATGTGTTGAGAAAATCAGATTAATCGTTTCAAATGTTTGCAAGTTGAAAAATACTTTCTACTTTTGCCGTCCAAAAGTTATGAAAATATAACACACAAAAGTATGTACGCAATAGTTGAAATTAACGGTCAGCAATTCAAAGTAGAGAAGGACTCGAAGATTTTTGTTCACCGTTTGGAAGCAGAAGATGGCGCAGTTGTCGATTTCGACAAGGTTTTGTTGGTTGACAATGATGGCGACATCAAAGTTGGAACGCCGGTTGTTGACGGCGCAAAAGTATCAGCCAAGGTGCTGACACAGGTTAAGGGTGATAAAGTGATGGTATTCAAGAAGAAACGCCGCAAAGGTTATCAGAAGATGAATGGCCACCGCCAGCAGTTCACTCAAATTCAAATTGAAAACATTAAAGCATAATAAACTATGGCACACAAGAAAGGCGTCGGCAGTTCAAAGAACGGTCGTGAATCAGCAAGTAAGAGATTGGGCGTTAAGATTTTCGGTGGCCAGGCCGCTGTTGCCGGCAACATCATCGTTCGCCAAAGGGGCACACAGCACCATCCGGGCAACAACGTTGGTTTGGGCAAAGACCACACCCTGTTCGCTCTTGTAGATGGCACTGTTTCTTTTGTTAAGAAACGTGACAACAAATCGTACGTATCGGTTATTCCTGCCGAAGCATAGATTTTAATCAAGAAAGATAAGAAAGGGGCTGACCGTCGTTCGATGGCATCCTCTTTTTTGTTTTATACCGCGTAAATAAATACAATTCAATATGTTAACTCTCAAGTTAATCCAAGAGAACCGCGATGCAGTCATTGCGGGACTGAAAATCAAAAACTTCGACGCCGAACCATACATCGACCAGATTCTGGCAAAGGACGACGAGCGCCGCAGCACTCAGAAAGAGCAGGATGACACTCTGGCTCAAATCAACGCCATCTCGAAGCAGATTGGCCAACTCTTCAAGGAAGGAAAAGCCGCTGAAGCCAACGAACTGAAGCAGAAAAGCACCGAACTGGGCGAGAAACAGAAGGCTTTGGCCGCAAAACTCGACGCCATCACCGCTGAGTTGAACGACATTCTGGTGCGCCTGCCCAACCTGCCATACAAACTGGTGAAACCTGGCAAAGGCGCAGAAGACAACGAGATTGTGAAACTTGTCGACGACAAGATTCCTCATCTGCCAGCTGACGCCAAACCACACTGGGAGCTGGCTAAAGACTACGATTTGATTGATTTTGAACTCGGCGTGAAAATCACAGGCGCCGGATTCCCCGTTTATAAAGGCAAAGGCGCCAAACTGCAGCGCGCGCTCATCAGCTTCTTCCTCGAGGAGAACGAAAAGGCCGGCTATCTTGAGATTGAACCGCCTTTGATGGTGAACGAAGCATCGGGCTACGGCACCGGCCAGCTTCCCGACAAGGAAGGCCAGATGTATCACGTCAACCTCGACAATCTGTACCTGATTCCAACGGCCGAAGTGCCTGTGACGAACCTCTACCGCGATGTGATTGTATCGTCGAAAGACCTACCGATTAAGAACACCGCCTACAGCGCCTGCTTCCGCCGCGAAGCCGGCTCATACGGCAAGGACGTGCGCGGATTGAACCGTCTGCACCAGTTCGACAAGGTTGAGATTGTCTGCATTGAGCACCCATCGCGCTCATACGAGACTCTGGACAAGATGGTGGCTCACGTTGAGTCGCTTGTGCAGAAGTTGGGCCTGCCCTATCGTATTCTGCGCCTCTGCGGTGGCGATATGAGTTTCACCTCGGCAATGACCTACGACTTTGAAGTGTTCTCGGCCGCACAGAAACGCTGGCTCGAAGTTAGTTCGGTATCGAACTTTGAAACCTTCCAGGCCAACCGCCTGAAACTGCGCTTCCGCGACGAAGAGACAAAGAAAACTCAATTGTGCCATACATTGAACGGCAGCTCGCTGGCTTTACCGCGCATTGTGGCCGCCCTGCTCGAGAACAACCAGACGCCCGAAGGCATCAAACTGCCGGAGTGCATCCAGAAGTTTATGGGTTGCAGCATGCTGACGAAATAATTTTCTGAAAGAGATAAAACAAAGCCCGGCCAAGTTGGTCGGGCTTTTTTGTTTGGCAAAGTTTTACTACTTCATCAGATTTCCCAAAATGCCACGCACAAACGCGCCAAGCAGTCCGCCTGACGACGATTTCTTCCGGCCTGTGCCTCCCACAAGTCCGCGGGTAATCTCACGGGTTGCGGTGGTGGCCATTGTTGTGAGAACCTTGCCAGCAGTGCCCGTTGTCTTCTTGGTTTTGGGTGCGGCTTTGGCGGCTGTTGCCTTTGTTTTTGCAGTTTCTGCTTCTTTTTGTGCTTTTTCGGCAGCCTTCTTTTCCTCTTCGGCCTTAGCCAAAAGCACTTCGAAAGCACTCTCACGGTCGATGGCCTTGTCGTACTTGCCGTAGATGCGCGACTGCTTGATAATCTGCTCACGCTGCGAATCGCTCACAGCCCCTATCTGACTGAGCGGGAACAGGATTTTGGCGCGTTGCACTATCGATGGTGCGCCTTTCTCGTCGAGGAACGACACCAACGCCTCGCCGGTTTCAAGGCTTTGAATGGCATCTTCGGTCTTGAATGCCGGATTCGGTCGGAACGACTCGGCGGCGGTCTTCACTGCCTTTTGGTCTTTGGGCGTGTAGGCGCGGAGTGCGTGCTGCACGCGGTTGCCGAGCTGGCCGAGAATGGGATCGGGAATGTCGGACGGACTTTGCGAGATGAAATAAATGCCGACACCCTTGCTTCGTATCAGACGGACAACCTGTTCAATCTTGTCAACCATGGCTTTCGATGTATCGTCGAAAAGCATGTGAGCCTCGTCGAAGAAGAAGACGAGTTTTGGAAGCGGCATATCACCCACCTCAGGCAGGGTGGCGTAGAGTTCGCTCATCAGCCACAAAAGGAACGTTGAGTAGAGTTTTGGCTGAAGCATCAGCTTGTCGGCAGCCAGAACGCTCATTACGCCTTTGCCGCCCTCGGTGGCCAACAAATCCTGAATGTCGAAGGCCGGCTCGCCGAAGAATTTATCGGCACCCTGATTCTCAAGCGCCAACAGCGCGCGTTGGATTGCGCCAACACTCTGTGATGAGATGGTGCCGTATTGCGTGGTAAACTCAGAGGCGTTCTTAGCCACATAATCGAGCATCGAGCGAAGGTCCTTCAAGTCGATGAGCAGAAGCTGGCGGTCGTCGGCAATGCGGAAGACGATGTGGAGGATGCCGGTCTGCGTCTCGTTAAGAAGCAGTAGGCGCGCCAGCATGTCAGGTCCCATTTGTGAGATTGTGCTGCGCATGGGGTGCCCTTGCTCGCCAAAAACATCGTAGAACCTTACGGGACACGACTGGAACTCGGGCGTTGCCAATCCGAATTCGGCGATACGCTTCTCAATAAATCCCGAAAGTTTGCCTGTCTGCGAGATTCCCGAAAGGTCGCCCTTCATATCGGCCATGAAACAGGGCACGCCAGCCTGGCAGAATGTTTCGGCCAGCACCTGGAGCGTTACGGTTTTTCCTGTACCGGTGGCGCCGGCAATCAGTCCGTGGCGGTTGGCCATTTTGCCGACAATGCTGATTGGCCCGTCGGCGCAGTGGGCAATGTAGAGCCCGTTATCTTGTGTGAACATAATTTAGTGTTTTAAAAGTGGAGCATAGCGGACTCGAACCGCCCACCTCTTCGTTGCGAACGAAACGCTCTACCAGATGAGCTAATGCCCCCGACAACAATACAAAAATAAAAATTAAGCTTATTTGGCAATCGTCAGTTGCAAAAATGTTGATGAAGAAGACCTCTTTATTCGCGATTATGCCAATAAAAAAGCGAACCCAATTTCTCGGATTCGCCTTTTCAATCTATTAATCTATGAGAATTATTCCTGTGCAGGTGCGTCGTTGCCGCCTTCGCGGTTGCCACGGTGCTCGTGGTGTCCGCCGTGGCGGTTGTCGCGACGGTCGCCATTGTTGCGGCGTTCTCCGCCTTCGCGACGCTCACCGCGCTCCGGACGCTCGGCATAGCCTTCGGGTTTCGGAAGCAGTGCTTTGTGCGACAGACGAAGTTTGCCAGCCTTGTCAATCTCAAGCAACTTGACTTCAATCTCATCGCCTTCCTTCAGACCGGCGTCTTCAATCTTCTCAAAGCGGCGCCATTCAATCTCCGAGATGTGCAGCAGGCCTTCTTTGCCAGGCAGAATCTCGACAAACACGCCGAAGGTTACTACCGACTTGATTTTACCTTTGTAAATCTCGCCAACCTCAGGTACTGCAACAATTCCCTTGATGCGTGCGATAGCTGCGTCAATCGAATCCTTGTTGGCTGCCACAACCTCAACCTTGCCTTCGTTGTCAACCTCATCGATTGTAATGATGGTGCCAGTTGATGCTTGGATTTCCTGAATGATTTTTCCGCCGGGGCCGATAACAGCGCCAATCGACTCTTTCGGGATCGACATTGTGACGATGCGCGGTGCATGCGGCTTCAGGTCGGCGCGCGGCTCGGCGATTGTCTCCTGAATCTTGTCCAAGATATACATACGACCCTCGTGAGCCTGTGCAAGTGCGTTTTCAAGAATTTCGTACGACAGACCGTCAACCTTGATATCCATCTGGCAAGCGGTCAAGCCGTCGCGTGTACCGGTGGTCTTGAAGTCCATATCGCCAAGGTGGTCCTCATCGCCAAGGATGTCGGACAGAACGGCGTAATTGGTACCCTTGTTCTCCGAGATCAAGCCCATTGCGATACCCGAAACTGGTTTCTTAATCTTCACGCCAGCGTCCATAAGTGCCAGAGTACCAGCGCAAACAGTTGCCATTGACGATGAGCCGTTCGACTCAAGAATGTCAGAAACAACACGAACCACATACGGGTAGTCTGCCGGAACCATTTTCTTCAATGCGCGGCAGGCAAGGTTTCCGTGACCAATCTCGCGGCGGCCTACACCACGTTGTGCTTTGGCCTCGCCAGTCGAGAACGGCGGGAAGTTATAGTGGAGAAGGAATCTATCGCGGCCTTGGATAAGAGCCTCGTCGATAATCTTCTCGTCGAGTTTTGTGCCCAGAGTAACGGTGCAGAGCGATTGTGTCTCACCGCGGGTGAAGATTGAAGAACCGTGAGGACCTGGAAGGTAACCAACCTCCGACCAGATTGGGCGGATTTCGTTGGTTTTGCGGCCGTCGAGACGTTTGCCCTCATCAAGAACGGCGCGGCGCATAGCCTCTTTCTCTACATCGTGATAGTAGCGGTCGATGAGCGGACCTTTTGTTTCAAGTTCCTCATCGGTGAATTGTGCCTTGAACTCGTCGCAGATGGCGGCAAACATTTCCTCGCGGTGATGTTTGTCAGTGTCAGCGGCAGTTGCCTGTGCATATGCTTTTGCGTAGCAGGCATCGTGAACTTGCTGACGAAGTTCTTCGTCGTTTTCCTCGTGGCAGTACTCGCGTTTAACGGTCTTGCCAGCGGCCTCCATCAGTTCCAACTGAGCTTGGCACTGCGGTTTGATGGCCTCGTGAGCGGCTTTGATGGCCTCGAGCATATCGTGCTCGCTAACCTCGTTCATTTCGCCCTCAACCATCATAATATTGTCGAGTGTTGCGGCTACAACCAGCTCAATATCAGCATTTTCTGCTTGTTCGAATGTCGGATCGATGATGAACTCGCCATTCACGCGGGCCACGCGGACCTCTGAAATCGGGCCTTCGAACGGAATGTCAGACACTGCCAAAGCAGCCGAAGCGGCCAGACCAGCATAGTTGTCAGGCATATCAACACCGTCCGACGAGTAAAGTGTTACGTTTACAAATGTTTCTGCGTGATAGTTCGATGGGAACAGCGGGCGCAGAGCACGGTCAATCAGTCGGGCAATCAGAATCTCGTAGTCTGAAGCCTTGCCCTCACGACGGGTGAATCCGCCAGGGAAGCGACCGTTTGATGCGAATTTTTCTTTGTATTCAACAGTCAGCGGCATAAAGTCGGTGCCTGGAACGGCATCCTTTGCTGAGCAGACTGTGGCGAGCAGCATTGTGTTGCCGCATTTCACCATCACGGCACCGTCGGCTTGCTTGGCCAGTTTGCCGGTTTCAATCTCAATCACCCTACCGTCGGGCAATTTGATTTCTTTCTTTACTATATTCATAAAAGCTTCTTTTTGCGTCTGTCGGTTTCATCTTTCGTCCGGCAGACAAATTCATATTATTGTTTTAAACCGAAGTTTTCGATGGGTTTTCGGGTGCCTAATACGCCAACCGCTTACAAATGCAATGATTAACAAGGCCTTGCACATTAGACGTGCACCGCCCGGTTTATTGCAAACCTTTGCACTCATAATAAACAAAAAAAGGCAACCGAAGTGCCTCTTTTTGTTACTTCCTCAAGTTCAGAGCCTTAATTAGTTCACGATATTTTTCAATATCCTGTTTCTTAAGGTATGCCAGCAAATTGCGACGTTTACCAACCGTCTGAAGAAGCGAGCGCTGTGTGCCAACGTCTTTCTTGTTGTTCTTCATGTGCTCAGTCAGGTGATTGATTTTGTAGCTGAACATTGCAATCTGGCCTTCAGTTGAGCCAGTGTCTTTTGCTGATTTTCCGTAAGTTGAGAAAAACTCTTGTTTTTTTTCTGCTGTTAGATACATATTATTTCTCTATAAAACTGTTAATGTTTCCTTTCGAATTTTGAACCGCAAATATCGGTATTTTTTTGAAAATACAAACACCCCATTGTTTAAATCTTCAAAAGAATAAAAAGTTTTTGATGAGCGGATAATGGTTTGGCGGTGTCGCTGCGCGAGAGGCATCTCTCATAGAGGCACAGAGAGGGAGTTTCTGGTTTTCGCTGCGCGAGAAATTATTTATCTCTAACCAAACGAACCCAAATTTATCCGCAAGCGGATAATGGTTTGGGTATCGCTTCGCGAGAAATTTTAAGAAAATTAGATTTAAAAATTAAACAAAATTTATAATCAATTGATTTTGAATTTTTTTGTTTTAAAATTTTAAATAATTTCTGCCCGTCAGGGCATACAACAAAAAAAAGGGGCGAATGATTATTCGCCCCTACATATATACGATAATAAAATACCTATCAATCGTTTATCATCACGCGTTTGGCCGCGGTGCCAACCTTCACAATGTAAACGCCTGTGCCGTTGACCTGCAATTCTGCACGGACGCGATGAATCGCGTCCCTACCGACCAATGCGCCCATTGCGTTGTAAACGCGGATTTCTTCGGTGGCGTTTTCAACAATTATGGTGTTGTGGTGGGCGTAAACTTGCAGATTATCTGCGGCTGATTCGGCGACGGCGGTGCCAGGGTTGGTGTTTTCACCACCTTGGTTTTCGTTGCCTTCATTGTTGCCTCCTTGATTTTCGTTACCTTCATTATTTCCGCCTTGGTTTTCGTTTCCTTCATTGTTTCCGCCTTGGTTCTCGCTGCCTTCGTTGTTGCCACCTTGGTTCTCGTTACTGCCTTGTTCCTCATTTTTCTCGAAGATAGCTGTAAACTGCAAATCTTCTGTAACAGTTATTTTACGGGTGGCATCGGTGTTGCCATCGCTCCATTTCACAAAGTGGTAACCTTCCGCTGGTGTGGCAGTGATTGTTGCCTCGGTGCCATAATTGTAGGTGTCAGCACCTGATACTGAGCCGTTCTCCGCTGATGCGGCAATAGTATATGTATTTATCTCAAACACAGCAGTAAACGTCAAATCTGCAGCAACCGTTACACTGCGCGGATTGTCAGTAACATCATCGCTCCATTTCACAAAATGGTAACCTTCGGCAGGTGTGGCAGTTAAAGTTGCCGTTGCACCATAATTATAGGTGTCAGCGCCTGAAACTGAACCATTCTCTGCCGAAGCGGCTATAGTATATGTATTTATCTCAAACACAGCAGTAAACGCAGAATCACTTGTAGCGGTAACACTGCGCGGGTTATCGGTAACATCATCGCTCCATTTTACGAAATGATAGCCTTCGTTGGCAATGGCATTCAACACTGCGGTTGTACCGTGGTTATAAGTGCTGTCACCCTCAACAGAGCCATTTGCGGCGGCAGTGGCGGCTATTGCGTACCTATTTATCTCAAACACAGCATTGAACGATGAATCTTCTGTTACAATCCAAACGCGTGGATTTGTGGTTACGCTATCGCTCCAACCCACAAAATGGTAGCCGACAGCAGGTGTTGCTGTAAAGGTTACTGTATCGCCATAATGGTACGATTCAGCACCAAACACAGAACCGAATGCTGATGAGTTTGCGCTGACATTTACCGTGTGGCTATCGCCCTCAAACACTGCGGCAACATCCACATCGTCCTCAATCATAATTGTGCGCGGATTCTCGGTATTGCCATCGCTCCAGGCTTTGAAATGAAAGTTCTCGGCAGGTGTGGCATAAACGGTGACAGCCTGCATTGCAGCATACTGGCCACCAGTGCTAACTGTTCCCCGCTCGGCATTTGCTGTGGCGGTTCTGACAGTGTAATAATCGAGCGGCATAATCTCCTTACGCTTCCATACAGGTGCTTTTTGATAAGCCTCAACACTTGCCGCAGGAACCCAAATGGTATCGGCAAATGTGTATGGGTCGCCATTAAGCGTGGGCGGCACGGCAGCCATAATAATCACATTCACAAGGTTATCGCAACCATTGAACTCACTGCCGCTGATGGTCTTGATTGAATCGCCAATAAAGATTGACTCCAACGCGCTGATGTTGTTGAAATTCGCTCCAATAGCATTCGAGTTGTACGACAGCGATTTAAGATATGAGCAACCGCTAAATGCGTTATATCCTATACTTTCAACTGAATTAGGAATGTCGATTGATGCCAAGCGACTACAATTATAAAATGCATAATTGCCAATTGCTGCCACAGAATCAGAAACAACCAACGATGCAATGCTTGTACAGCCATTGAAAGCGTAATTGCCTATTGATTTGACGCTCTGAGCAATAATCAGATTGACAATCTTTTCGCCGCCGATATACAAATTGTGGGCATAGTATAACGGATTGGCTGTATTGTCTCCAAAACTTATACCACACATACTCTCGATGCTTGCAAATTCAGCATTTTGAAGGTGATTACAATAAAATGCACTGCCACCAATATTCTTAACAGAATTTGGAATGGATATTGAAGTTAAACCATTACAGCCATAGAATGCACTGTTGCCAATGCTTTCAACAGAATTGCCAATGGTTATTGAATTAAGATTGTTGCAATTATAAAATGCGTAATCACCAATGCTTTTTACTGAATCGGGTATAACGACATTGGTTACTTCTTCACCATTTATGTATAGTTGTTGAGTCTGGTATAACGGATTGGAATAACTGTTTTCAAATTTGATTTTACACAAATCCACCACGCTTGCAAACTCAGTTTTTTGCGACCCTGTGCATCCAATGAAAGCATCCATACCAATGTTGATAACCGATTTTGGGATTGATATTTCGGTTAAACTAGTGCAATTGCTGAACGCACCTCCATAAATAAACTTACAGCGGCTGTTTATGTCAACCGATGATATTTTTGTATTTTTCGCTTCCATCAGAATTAGGTACGGGTTCTCCTCGTTGCCAATATAGAAAGCGTTTCCATAGGCCGTATAATCCAAACTGTTATATCCTCTAAATGCATTATTGCGCACACGTGTAACTGCATATACTTTACCATCAAACTCAACTGATGTTGGTATGTTGACAGTAATGCTATCGCCTGTATATTGAAGTATCTCAACTTCTTTTTGAATGCTATTGCTAATTACATTATATATAAATCCACTTGTATTTACTATCGATTTCACATTGAAAAACACACTACCTTTTCGGGCGTTCCAAACACCACCACCTGTTTGGCTTTCATACCAACCAGAAGGTTTGTATTTGGATTCGCAATAGAATTTAATGTTTGCGTTATCGAACGCTTTGTTACCAATAGTGGTAACACTATTGGGAATAAAAACTGATATGAGTCCGTCGCAACCGCTGAACGCATATTTGTCAATTGAAGTTACTGAATTTGGAATGGTTACCGATGTCAAGCCACTGCAACCATCGAACGCATGGAAGCCAATCGAAGTTACTGACTCTGGAATGGTTACTAATGTCAGAACTCTGCAATTAGAGAACGCATAATCACCAATTGAAGTTACAGAATATTCAATCTCATTGTAAATTACTTTTTCAGGGATTGTAACAATGCTCAGACCAGAATAGTTGTTGGAAATAGCTTTATATTGGTAGGTCACTTGTGCCGTGTAAGGTTCGGCGCTACTTGTGATATTGTAATACAAATCACCACTTTGGAAATCATATGCCCACGCTTGCACGGCAAGTGTTGTGGCAAAAAGGATAGATAAAAACTTTTTCATTGTCTTTTGATTTTAAATTATTTAACCATAGATTGTTTCACTGGAATATTAAGTCCGTGATGTGATAAAATCTTCTCAATCAATTCTTTCACATAAGGTTTTGTCATTGGACCGATATATATTTCTTTTATTAATGTTCCTATATCTACAGAATAACCTTTATAGTCAGACGTGATTTCATTCTTATAATCGTGGTATAGCAACCGTAACTCTTTTTCATTTTCATAAGGAATGGTTTTAGCAAATGGTATATAAAGTACATTTAATCGCCATCCTGGTTTTTGTGTCATTTCCTTTATATCGTAATTCACTTTCCCCACCAAAACGTCTATCTCTGTGTTTTGTGGAATGCTATTAAATGCCGAAAAAAGGCTTTTTACATCTGATTTAATTGCTATTCCTGTAGCCATATCAGCATATGCGTTCCACATACCAAAAGACTCATATTCCGATAGCCTCCAACAATTTACAAATGCTTTTTTTTTGAATTGCTCCACCATTTCTTCATATTTTTCCTTTTTCATAGGAAAAACCTCCGCGTCGTTTTCATATACAGGAAATTCATTAGGGTCAGCAAAACATTTTGCTCGTGTAAAATAGAGAGATTTATCTTCTAGCATTGCAAGAAAAGCAGTAAAAGACAAATATTTCCAAATAGTAGCACTATCCGAAAAATCACACCCAACATATTTGTGTTTTTTTAACATTTATTACCCTTCAAATTTCTTATATGCTTATTTATCAATAGGCTTTTAGAATGGCTAATGCTTTGCTTAATGATGTTTTGTTAGGCTTTAAGCGACAATGTATGTCAAAATCTTCTGTAGAGTTAATATTATTGTCCAACACGTATTTACGTGTTTTTTGCATAAACGTATAATATTGGTACTCACTACCGATAAATGTCTCGATATTCACTCCAATTATGGGCTTACCATTAGGCAACCTTTCTGGTTCACAGTTGAATCTCATCAAAAGACTCTCCCCCATTCTCAATAATTCTTCTTTCGTTTCCATAACACTCACATTTTTAGCAGTAACAAATTTACCCCATCCGTTTCCATCCATCACTATAATCACCGTGGATAGAATTCACGCTTGTGTAGAAATTTTTCCACGCTTATTTTGAAACCCGCCAGATTGAACCCTGAAGGGGTGAAATAACATAGCCAAGGGCGTAAGCCCTTGATAATTACGCATACAAAGCAAAACTCTGAAAGGGTGGCATAGCAATCATTTGCCAATTTCAGCGCCGCCCCGTTGGGGCTCAGTTTGTGTGCGGGGTGCTAGCGCAGTGGTTAACACCACTGCCTGTGATATGCCGCCCGTTTCGGGCTAGTTAACCGCAATTGTTTGTCGGGGAAAATCGCGTTTGTGGGTTATTTGTGCGCGCTGAAAGCGCAAGTTAAGTTAGCCCAACGCAGAGAGCGCGAAGCGAGCGACACGTTGGGGTTGCGTGTCAATTCACAAATCGGGCGCGCTGAAAGCGCAACTCAAAATTGCGTCATATAAATTGCCCTTTCAGGGCGCAAACGGTTGATTGGCAACATTACCCAAGGCGCCGCTTCGCTTGCCTTGGGCTACTTTAATCTGCCCCTTTGGGGCGGTGGCAATAATTATGCAAATGCGTCTATTCCGAAGCCTTTCCCCGCCGTTTCTGAAACTCGCGCGAATAGTAGGCAAACAGATTCTTATTGAGCGCCTTTGATATGCGCATCAGCATACTGGTGTTGATGTCGGCGCTTTTCAGGACGTTGTAGATGTTGGTGCGCTCGCAGTTCACCTCACGCGCAAGCCACGCCTTTGTGCGTTTCTGACGCTTTAGTTCTTCTTCTATTATTCTGCCAATGTGGACTGCCACCGCTGCCGTCTGTTGTCCGCCGAACTCCCCAATTGCGGTGCCCCGAAAAAGAAAAAACGTGGGATTCTGTTACTCGCTCCCACCGTTCGAGGCTCTCGCATTGCCTTCTATCGTAAGATTGAGCAACGCGAAAGCCACGTTTGGCCATATAAAAGGCATAACACCTGAAAACAAGCATTATGATTCCATATACACCAAAACAGGCGTCCACAATTGCCTTCTCTTTGACGATAGATTCAAAACTGCGAGATTTCGAACGGCCAAAGGAAAACGTCAGTAAACGTCTTTCTATATGTCACTCTGCAAATCAGCCCTTGCGGCCAAACGGCAGAGCAAGA
>JAFVGW010000014.1 GCA_017474765.1 Salinivirgaceae bacterium
TGCGCTACTGTTTACCACAACCAGCACCTCGTTCGGCAGCAGCCATCCCGACAGTTGTAGCGAAGCCTGGCTGCGGCCGCTTGTTTTGAACTCGTCCATCGTCACAAAATATCGGCTCAAATCGACCGCCGTGTCGCACGGGTTGTAGATTTCGTAGTATTTGGATGAGCCCTTTGCATACT
This sequence comes from Salinivirgaceae bacterium, assembly GCA_017474765.1. Taxonomy (GTDB): domain Bacteria; phylum Bacteroidota; class Bacteroidia; order Bacteroidales; family SZUA-534; genus RUG13583. Next base: position 183 of record JAFVGW010000014.1, read on the forward strand.
CGCTGAAATAGAGGTCGGGTTGCGGAGCGGAGCGGGTTGTGAACGTCCAAGTTGGCAGAGTTGCAGAGTTTCCTGCCAGGTCACTGATTGCGCCAGCGGGCAATTCCGCAGAATATTCAGTTTCGAAATCCAAACCGTTGACAAACGCTTTGGCCGCGCTGTCGCCTACTGCCGTAATTGGGTATTCCAAACCACCGATTTTTAATTTCGCGTTTTCGGCAACAATAATTCGCTCATCAAATTCCGTGCTGATATACAGCGAGTTGGCCAGGCTGTCACTCCCGTTTACGGGACTCTTGCGGACTACCATCGGTGCCTTTGTGTCGATGATTGTCACGGCGATGCTGTCGAGTGCAATGCCGTTGCTGACGGCTTTCACCATTCCGTTGCCGAACATCGCGTCTGGAACAATGTAATGCCATTCGCCCAAAGATGTGTTTATGTCAGAGTTGGCTAATTGAATGGTATCATTTTGAATATCAATAATTAGACCGATTTTGGCAATGTTGTGACTGGTCCATATTAGGATGATTTCGTCTCCAGTTCCGAATGAGTTTGTGGCGAGCGGGGAAAAATCTAACGTTTTGCAATCGATAATCCTCTTATAAGTTTTTTCTGTGCCATCTTCCGCTGTAACTGTCACAAAAACAGAGTCGAGAGGAACAAGTGTCACGTTCGCCCAATCGGCGGGGGCAACAACGTTGTTGTTAATTCTTATCGATAAGGATGCTTTTGCATTGTTGGCTGTAGCCGAAATGCCATTGATATTTATTTTATTGAAAATCAATGTATCCGCAATCAATGCATTTTGTCCGTCAATGGTGAATTCTGCCAAGGTGGTGTCGTTGCTGAAGAGATAAAAATCTTCTGGCACTTCAGAGCGCGGCCAAATTTCTTTTCTTCCTTTTGTGCCAATTCCAACAGCGCCCGTAATGTTGTATTTCCTACCTTCTTTAAATAAATTGTTTGTATTTGAAAATAAATAGTTGGCATATACAATAGAGTCTTTCCCTTTGTAAAATACTCGGTTTATGTTGACCACGCTGTCGATTCTTACAATAAGGTTTGTGAGTCCTTTGTTTGTGTTGATTTCGGGTAATGTAACAATTTCGGGTTCAGGTAGTTGATTGCCCGAATTGATAATACTAACAATTGTGGGGGCGGCGTTGCTTCCCATTTTTACCATTCCATTTGTAGAGCCAATAACCCCTTCAGCATACACACTGTCACCAATAGAGACACCTGTGTTTGAATAGGTTACATAAGTGGCGCAAAAATCGTCCGAGCCGTCTTGAATTGTGAATGCCTGTGATTTTGTGCCTGTTACAATGCCCTTAATCCTTACATTCTTGAAATTAGGGGCGCCTTTGTTTGTTGTGTCCGTTAGCAGCTTGTTGATGGTGATGGTTGGTATAATTGTAAAATTCGCCGACAGTTCGCTTTCAATTTCACCGCTGATAACTTTCAACTTGTAATCAGTGGCGTAAGTTTTATTGTCGGGGGCTGTGCCGTTGCCAATCAAAATGTCAGCCTCACCACTTGTAATGTCGATTGAGTAACTGAGAATCTTATTATTTTCTTTGAATATGATAATGCTGTCAAGTTCGGTAGCGGCACTGATATTTTCGGTTGTCCATTTTATATTGGCCGTCTCGCCCCAATAATATTTGTTACTTATTTCGTCTAAAGTGATGATTTTCTGTACGGCCGAAAGTGTTGTGGCACTGATGGTTGTCACGTTTTCCTGCACATTGTCGGCAGTGTCTTTTGCAATCAGATATATGTTGTATGTTGTTTCCGACTCAAGTTCGGAAATTGTTGCAGAGTATTCTGTGTTACCATTTTCAATAGTTATTGTGTTGACCGATGCTAACAAATCATCCTTCTTAGGCGCAGTTCCGCCTTCTGCCACTACTTGATAGAAAACTGTGCAAGGTTCGTTGGCTTTCACTTTCAAGTCGAAACTTGATTTTGTTGAATTTTCAGTTTTGGGGTAATTGGTCGAAAATGATGGTGGGGTAACGTCTTCTAATGGTGTAGTATTTTTCCTGAAAAGATAAACTAAGGAACCGGTCGTTGAAGTTTGGGAATAGCAAGAAAACAACGATGACGAGCTGTTGTATCTCAATCTGTTATTTGTGTTGCTGCCTATTGCCGTTATTGTGTCGATGCTGGTTAAGCTTATTTTTATTGTCCACTGTGCATTAGGATTGATGGTGTTCGTCGATTTTAAATGATTGTTGCTTGAACTACCATCGGCATATAAGTAAGAGTTGCTGATTTTGTCACAAAAAGTCCAATTGCCAGTATTCCCGCCCAAAATAAACTCAAACGCATTGCTTTCATCTGTCGTTACAGTTGCGCAAGTCGCAGTTATTGTGTTGTTTGAAAAGTTTACTGTTACGGCATTCCTGTTATTGCTTTTTTGGTTACCCATCGCCTTATACACGCCGTTTTTTTCGCCTACAATTATGTACGTGTCGCCAGCGACTAAGTCTGTTTCCGATGTTACAAGTGTGTATGTACTTTGGCCAAAAATCAATAAGGGCCACGCTGAGTTTGCTATCAGCAAGCCTAATAAAACCAATATTTTCCGCGTGTTTATCTTCATTGTGCGTCTGTACAACAAACCCTTGAAGATAAGCAATTTTTGTTATCGATGGTCGTAAAAAATAAGTTCCGAGAAAATCGGGATTATTGTATGATTTGTTTTACGGCGTAATTATATCCGTGTCAACTCTTCGAACATCGGCTTAAACCTTTCGTTGTAAATGGCTTGGCAGAAGTGCGGCATTTCGTTGCGGTAGGTGTCGAGCATTCTTTGGTTGTTGTTGAGTGAGTATGTCGCGTTGGCCAGGCGGTCGCAAAGTTTTACAAATGTTGCAATCTCGTTTTCGCGTATTCCGTTGTAATACTTCTCGTTGGCGCGTTCGGCACGGGTGCGGCCTTTCTCGTTGGTTACGGCATACACTGCTTCGGCAACCGCTTCGCCGCAACGTTTTTTCACATCGTTGTATGTTTGGCGCGTGTCTTCAATTGTGTCATGGGTCCAGCAGGCTGCAAGAGCAGTGTCAACTTCGTCAGTGTTGAGCAGGTAGGCATGTTTGCAACCAAAGTCGTACACCATTTTCAGATGGATGGTGTAGGGGTGAGTGTCGTATTCATGGTTGGTGCCAAGGTGGCAGTCGGCAGCGTATTCCATTGCATTTCTTATTGCATCGGTATCGAAACCTTGGTTCAGTTTGCAGAATTCATCCATTTTGTTTGTCTGTTTTGAGGTTAGGCATAAAAACAAAAAAAGGATGCTGTTCACATCCTTTTTTGTATTCGTTTTTAAGTGCTTATTTTACGTATGACATGATTATAACCGCTGCCCCTTCTTTCTTGTTCTTGAATCCACACATGATATTGTACATTCCAGTTTTTGAACAAGAAAAACCGACTGCCTCAGCAAACGTTCCATCAGGTTTCAAGTTCGATACAAGCGGATTGTTTGCCTCCGTAAGTTGTATGACGGCTTTTCCTTCATAGCCTTCAGCGTTGCAGACAACAAATTTGTAAACAGTTCCCTTGTTCAGAATTACACTGAATTTCGCATCGGTAGAATTGGCTGGCAATTTTACTTTGTAATCTTTCAGATATGTTGCATTTCCGATACCTAATGCGCACACATTCACCAAGTCATCGCTTTGTGCAGATACCTGACCAATGTTGAACATCAGAAACAATACTGGCAATATTTTAATTAATATCTTCATGTTATAGGTTGATTATCATTGAACGTGTGTTTTCTATAGCGGCTATGATTTTTGCCAATGTCTCATCTGACATAATAACAGTCTGTTTGTCATTAGGTTTAAACATAAGCATGCCGTCAACTTCAATCATCTCAGGTTCACCTGACTCAACTTGGATAGTAACGTTTTCGTATTCTTTCTTGATTTTTTCAACTTCCGCAACCAGTTTGGCAAATGCTTGGTTCGATTTGTAGTTTTTGAGAATCAAGAGCAAGTCCGACAAAACAATTTTTGAGTCACCAACACGATCCCGAAGCTGCTCATTAGGAGCCTCTTTCACAACTTGGCAAGCTAAATACATACCTTCAACCCACATGCCCGTTACAAGCAGAGAGCTGATGTCGCTGCGGTTGTTGTCGCGCAGATATTCATCCATATTATTGAAACTCGATACTGAAATGTACATCAGTGAGTCGATGTTCTCATTGTTTGTTGCCAAACGTTTGATAGTGTTGAAATCGAAGAAATGGCCGATTCGCAGTTGGTCGGCAAGTTTCTTAATGGCTTGCATGCTGTTAATCACCGAGCCTGTTTTCTCATACATATTGAGATAGCCGAGGTCGCAACCATAAATACCAAGATTCAAAGCTTGTTTGAAATCTGTGTCAAGTTTGTCAACCTTGCTTGTCGAAGCCAGATATTTCTGGTTGAATGGCACACCAGTCGATTTAATCAAGGCTGCCATCTCAACTGGCGACGACATATTACCAATAATATCATTCATTGCCTCTTTCGAAATCATCAAAGGTTTGTCTTTGAAAATTGAATCAGGAATTGTGAAGTCGTCAGCTTTTTTGGTTTTGTTGTCTCCCTGGCAGTTAACCATCAGCAGAGAACTACCTGCAATCAGTATTGAAAATACTATAGAAATTTTTCTATTCATGAAACTTATATTTTTTGCGCGATAAAAGTAATCTTTTTTGCTATTTGATTATATCAATTGTTATTCTTTTTTATCAGTTTCTGAGGCTCCCTTTTTTGTGAATTTACCAAGAAACGCCGACAATTTTTTCATGGCGTTGTTGGTTATTTCAGGGAAGAATTCCATTGAACGTTTCAGCCAGTCGTAGTATAGTGCCACGTAGCAGAACGCTGTCATCAGCCAAACCACCCACATGTTGAACCAGAATGTGTTGAATTCGTGGCCAAGGAAATACTTCACCGGTGAGTAGAATTGTGCGCGATAGTCGAAAATGTTGTTCGCCCATGGAATTTCATAAATAGGGTCAATCATCTGAATCAAATGGTCTTTGTATGCCTTGATATGAGATTTTGTGTATGTGTTCCAAACAATGTCATCAACGGCTTCGTTTTGGTAGGCGTCCTTCAGTCGGTTGTGTGAGTTGGGGGACTTTTCGTTCCAATAGTCAACAATGGCATTCTTTTTTTGCGTTGCAACAGTCTGCATGTTTTCGTAGTAGTTGCGCAACTTCTCGATATACTCTTTTGTGTTGATTCCAACTTCGGGTGTGAATTTTTCCGGTGTCAATTCTTCAACATAGTTGAATTCAATATCAGGCACGCGTTTCGTTTCTTTCGACAATTCGTTTTTGAGCAGCGCCAGTTTCCATTTGTAATCCTCTATCTCCTCAGTTGAAGTCAGGTCTTGAAGTTTGGTTGAAGAGCAGTATTCGACACGATCGATTAGCTCTGGAATGTAATCGGTTGTCTTATAAGCACCTAAGCTGACTTGCTGGTGAATGTCGTAGAATTTCTTTTGATATTCGTTGTCTTTGAATTGTCGAACCATCAGTCCCTCATACACCCAGCGGGTTGCAATGAATTCGCAGATTGGTGGAACACCTTCAATGCTGCCTATTGCGCGGTTCAGCTTGTCGAAACTGAACATGGCGCCGCCCAAGGCCATTTGCGGAATCATCACAAGCGGAATCATAATGTAGATGGTCACGGCAGAGTTGAATGTCGATGACAATATAAGTCCAACCAAGTTGGAGAATGTGGCGATTGTGAACATCGCCCACCAGTATTCGAACCATAAGCCTCTGACACTCAATATTGTATTGGCAACCAATACAAATAAAATCGATTGTATGGCTGATATGATGAACAATATTGCGATTTTTGCCACAAGATATGTCGAACGGCTCAGGTTCAGGAACTTCTCGCGGTTCAGAATCTTCTGGTCTTTGAAAATTTCCTCGCCACTCACCATCAATCCAAGGAACATGGCCACAATCAGACTCATGAATATATATATAGGTATGTTGGCGTTCTCGCGGAATATGTAGATGCTCGAGTTCGGGTCGGCAATGTATCTGATTAAGAACGCGAGAATTAAACCCAATGCGGGTGCCTCAAGAATATTCAAAACCAAATACTGTGTATTGCTGATTTTTGCAAGGAAATCGCGTTTGAAATAAATCTTCACCTGCTGGAACCAACCAGGAATATCCAACGATTTTGGTGGAGTCTCGTGCAAGTCTTTAAGTTTGATTTTTTCAATGCATTCCTTGTATTTTTCATGGAATTTTAAGTCGAGACGTTCCAACTCACGCGCTTTTTCCTGAGGTTCCTCATCGCCTTTGGCAATGCGGGCCTGCTCTTCAGCGTATTTTTCAAGATATTTCGGGTCGGTCTGACTGATAATGCTTAGCTCGCGTTTCTTTTCCCATTCGGGAGGTGTAACCTTACGCTTATTGGTGTATTTACCGAATTCGTCAACCACCTGGGCGTCAATAATATTGAAGATAAGCTCGGGGTTGACGTTACCGCATGCAGGGCATTCGCCTACATCGGCATTCAGCTGGCCGTCAATTTTCTTGAAGTAGGTGACGGCATCGACTGGGTTACCATAATATATAAGGTATCCGCCAGTGTCCAAAATCACCATCTTATCGAACATCTTGTAGATTTCCGATGATGGCTGGTGGATTACGACAAACACAAGTTTGCCCTTCATGGCAAGCTCGCGGAGTAAGTCCATTACGTTTTCGGAGTCGCGCGATGACAAACCTGATGTCGGCTCGTCGACAAACAGAATTGGCGGTTCGCGGATAAGTTCCAGCGCAATGTTAAGTCGTTTGCGCTGACCGCCACTGATGGTTTTGTGCAGCGGTGAGCCCACTTTAAGATCTTTCCTGTCGAGCAGGCCAAGGTTTGCGAGAGTTTTCTCGCAGCGTTCCTTTATCTCTTCTTCCGTCATGTTCTTGAAACACAACTTGGCGTTGAAATAAAGGTTTTCATAAACGGTCAGTTCCTCAATCAGAAGGTCGTCTTGCGGAATGTATCCGATAACGCCTTCCATCTTTTCTTTCTCAGTATGCAGATTGATGCCGTTTATCAGCACCTCACCTTTCGACGGACATTCATTGCCCGTAAGCACATTGAGCAGAGTGGTTTTGCCAGCGCCGCTGGCTCCCATAATGCCAACCAGGCGTCCCTGCTCTTCCGACATGTTGATGTTCCGCAGACCGATGGCTCCGTTCTTGAATCGGAATTCAAGGTCGTTGACATTATAGGTGACTTTTGCTGAAGTGATGTCCGAGAGGTATTTCGACACCACATCGCTGTAGTAAACTGGTTTGCCTTTCGGAAAACGGATGGCGCTGCCGTTTGCAAACAAGTAAATCTTGTTGCTCTTTATTGGCAGACCATTGAGCACCAACTCGTGTGAGCCTAAATATTTTGTGAAGTAAAGGTCAACACTCTTTATCTGAAGAATTACAAGCTCTTTGTCCAATTCTTCAATCTGAATGTGCTTGGCTTGATTTAGTTCGAGCTCCTTGTCGTTGATTATAAGAATGTTGGGGATGTCGAGTTCTTCGATGGTCTCCTTACGACAGAAATTCTCGGTGCTTTCAAATTCTTCTGCCGAGATGTTAAATACCTCAGCCGCAGTATTGATAATGGCCATTCGTTGGTCGGTAAACTGCCGGTCGGCGGCAACCAACTCAAACAGACGCACCAAAACGACAACCTTCTGCTGTTGGGTCAGAGTCTTGTTAATCTTCTTGCAGATGCCAAGAATCTTGACCGAATCCTTAACGGATGTGAGTTTGACCTCTTCTTCCGAATTTTCGTGTAGTGAATTACGATCCTTTATGCCTACGTGCTTGTAGAACAAAGCCAAATACTCCTCAACAAAGTCGGAACTCAATTGAGAAGTAAGGAAATTTTCGACAAAGTCGATTTCGCTGTCTTTTACGCCTCCGTCCTGTTTTGCAATGATTGCAAACAGTTGCATTAAGGCCTTCAGAATCTCTTCACTCATCTAAACGTCGTTTGTTTTAATGCTTTTGTGTTTGTTAATCAAGCGAATAGCTGATTTGCTCAAACGGCACGTCAACAATGTCGGCGTACTCTTCGCCTGCCTCTTCCATATCTTCATCATCTTCAGGATAGTGCCATCTAACAAGTACGTCTTTGCCTGCTTCGTGCATCTCTTCCAGTTTCAGAAGAATGTCAAGAATCATTTTTGAAGATGCAGTGTTGAAATACACCAACTTGAAGTTGAAGATGGTTTTACCGGTGGCTTCTTCAGAGTAACGGTCAATCCAGTCAAGAATAGGCTCATAGAATACCGCAACATCCTCAGGCAGCGATCTACCGGATATTTCGAATATCTCATTTGCAACATCAAGAGTTACGCTGGGGGTATCGTCAGTCCCCACAATTTTTATAACCTCCATAGTAGAATTAATTATATGTTAATCAAAATTTTGAGTCCGTGATATGGTCGATGATATCATAAAGAACGAGTAATCGTCGTTAATAGGAACGAATTTGTACGCTAAGGGGTTGCCTGTTTTCTTGGCAATGTCGATGAAACCAAGTCCGGCGCCACCTTTGTCAGACAACCTGCCTTCTTTGATTTGTTGTTTATACAGTGCTTTCAACCCTTCTTTGTCCAGGGAGTTGATTTTGTCAAGAACTTCTGCAATGCTTGATTCTTTGCGTTTCTGAAGAATATTACCGGTTGTGATAACATAGTTTTCTTCGTCTTTGCACACAAGAAATACGCCGCTGCCTTCTTCATGGCCTTCCTCATTGTCCATGTAGTCTGCATGCTTGCTGATGTTTTGAAGGAACTCCACAATCACGTGGAACACTTTTTTTTGCACTGAGTTTGATTCCTCTTCAACCATCATATTGGTTTCAGTGAGCGATGTGAAGGCTTTTGTCACTTGGTGTGAGATTTCTCCCTTATACACCAATTTGACGTTCTTACTCTCCATAGACTCGTTAAAACTATAGACAAATTCTAGAAAGTCGTTGTTTCCATCCATAGCTGTGTCTTTTTTAATTAAAATTCAATTCCTATTAACAATATATCATCGACTTGTTTATAGTCTCCTTTGTAGGCCATGAAATCATCGTAAATGATTTTTTCATAGTCATATATCTCAACATCATAGTGTTCTACCAGCAAATCGCGGATGCGGCTTGCTTGGTATTTCCGTCCGGTTTCGCCACTGACTTGGTCGGGCAGACCGTCGGAGAAAAAGAACACTCTGTCTTTTGGCTCCAAATTTATTAAATGATTTTCAAAATCCGCTTCAGGTTTTTTACCTAATGGTATGCCGCCAATGGCCTTGTGACTACCCTTGTACTGAGTTAACTCATTGCCTCTCAGTAGATAAAGTGGTCTGTGGGCACCTGCAAATTCAAGAATATTTTTCTTCAAGTTTATTTTGCAGAGCGCTATGTCCATACCGTCGCGGGCGTCGGTGTCGATTCGGTCTTGTTTCAAAGTTGTACGCACACCTTCATGAAGTTTATCGAGGATAACACCAGCGTTAATGTTGTCGTAGTGGTCGACCACGTTGTTCAGCGTGAAGTAGCCGATGAACGAAAGCAGTGCGCCTGGCACACCGTGACCTGTACAGTCGACAACGGCGATAAACAGGTCGTCGCCTTTCTTGAAGAACCACGGGAAGTCACCACTGACCACGTCTTTTGGACGGTAGAAGATGAACGATTTCGGCAGGAACTCCTGAATGAACTTGGTGTTCGGCAGAATGGCCGTCTGAATTCGTTTTGCGTAGTTGATACTCTCGGTGATGGCCTTGTTCTTCTCCTGAATCTCGATTTCAACCATCTTTTGCTCGGTGATGTCGTGGGCAACGAATAGGATTGTTTCCAACTCCTTGTTATCATCGCTGAACTCAGGGATGGCATTCACCTGCATAATGCGGTCGCCAAATGTTGTTGGGAATGTCACCTCGGCATCATGCTTGCTGTTGGTGCTTCTCACGGTTTTGACAGCCTCGCTGAAGAACTCTTTGATGGTTGGCTCGAATGCCACATCGTCAAGATTCTTGTTTATGATGTCGGTTGTTTCAATGCCCGTGAACGTTTTAACCATTGGGTTGGCGTAGAAGAACTGCCCGTTGGTGCCGATACGCAGAATCAGGTCGAGAGAGTTCTCTGACAGTGACTGCATCTTACTCTTCATGCGTTCCTCTTTCTCGGCACGCTTGCGTTCGGTAATGTCTCGAGAGTTGATAATCAAGCCATTGATGGCAGGGTCTTCGAGAAGGTTTCGACCAGTTGATTCGATGTAAATCTTCTGACCGTCTTTGCGCATATAGGTGTACTGAATGGTGGCGGTCATGCTTGGGTCTTCCACAAGTTTGCCGAATGTTTCAGTGAATTCTTTCACTCCTTTGGCGGTAAGGCGTTCAAGGTCTTTGCCTGCCATCATTTCAGCGATTGTGTATCCGTATATGTTTGCTACTGACGGACTTATGTATTTCAATTTCATCTCCTCATCGTAGATTGAGATGATTTCTGATGCATTTTCCAGCAATGCGTGCTGGCGTTTTTGTGCGTTTTCAACCGCGCGGATTTGTGTCTGCAGATTCGAGTTTGTTTTTTCCAACTCCTCATGTGTGGCGCGCATCTCTTCGGCATTCTGACGAAGTTCCTCTTCGTTCTCCTTCAGTTCTTCGGTCATTTCCTGAGCGTCTTTCAGCAGTTTTTCAGTGCGGGTGTTGACTTTCAGGTTGAAGATGGTGCGGGCGATGATGTCGCTCAACTCTTTCAAGAATCTGATTTTCAGTTCACTGATGTCGTCTTTGAGCGATGCAAATTCGAGCACGCCCTGCAGTTTCTCATCAGTGATGAGCGGAACAAGCAGCAGTGAGTTTGGTTTCTTGTCGCCCAAAATGCCGCTGGTGATGGTCACAAAATCATCGGGAATCTCGCGGCGGTAGATGACATCCATCTCGTAGGCGCACTGGCCTACAAGTCCTTCGCCAATCTGGAATTTTGCATCAATGTATTTCCTGCGGTTGTAGGCGTATGTTGCCGTGTTCTCGAGTGTCTTGTCTTCTTCGTTGTAGATGTAGAATGCACCCTGGATAACGTCGATATACTTAATGAGTTCAACCAATGTGAGATATGAGAGATTGCCCAAGTCATTTTGCAGACGAAGAATGTCAGAAATGGTGTCTTTTCCTTTGGCAATCCAGTTCTGCTCTTTCTCTTTCTCGTTGGTCAGCGCAAGGTTCTCGCGCATTTTTTTCAGAGAGTGGCCAAGAATGTCGTTGTCATTGATTTCGGCATCGTTGGCGGCAAGGTCGCCTTCACCGATCTTTTTTGCGAAAAGGGCGTTCATATTAATTACGTGGTCCTTTTCGGAAATCTGGCTTTCGAGCGAGTCGATGGTTTCCTGCTGCGATTTTGTGAAGGCAAAGCCCAAAATGCCCAGGATTATCGGCAGAAGGTCGATTATGAAATATGACGGCGATGTTTTGTGCAATTCGGCAAGGCTGCTCAACGATGCGGGGGCGTCGTTATTCATAAAGCCAATTATCCACGACAGAACAAGGATAATCACGCCCAATCCAACAAGAGTCGGGGTGAAGTTTATCCTGTTGTTCACCTTATATATAAATATCCGTTTTATTTTGTCGATAAACGCTTCCATTGTGCTTCAACTCTTTATAGCGGGGCAATGCCGCCTATTGCATTTGAAATTTCGTCTATTTTATTCACAAACCCATTTTCAAAGGGCTTAAAGGTAGCGATTTCTATTAATCCAACAGCATTGTCGTCCTTTAAAATTGGAATTATTGCCAAATTGCTCACTTCTATCTGTCCCAAACCCGAGACAATCATCAGACTTTTGCTCGGTAAGTCGTTCAAAAACATTGGTTTCCTGTCTTTTGCAACCTGTCCCGAAAGGCCTTCGCCGATTTTGAACGATTGCGGCATTTCGTCGTTGTAGTAGGCGAATGTCGCTGTGGGGCTGAAAACGTCGTCGGTGTTTTGGAATACGATGCCGACTGCAACGTCCATTTGTTTTGAGAAGGCGTAGAGCAGGGCGTCGCCGAAACTTTTCCAGTCGCTGTTTTTTCCTGTTTTGTCGAGCAGTGCTTTCAGGTCGAATCCTGAGTCGGCGGTTTCCTTCATTTTTTGGTCAACTTCCTTCTCATACTGGTCGTCGGTTATCTGGCTGACGGCGGCACGCTCTTCTTCGGCTTTCATGTAGATTGATGTGATTTTTGTACCCATCATTCCGATTTTTGAAGCGATAAGTATTTGCGCCACAATAATCAGCAGCAGTATGAGCGCGTAACTGTTTTTGCCAAAATTCGGGGCGGCGGCCAGCATTATTGCTATGGCGGCAACGCTGATGGCGATTAGGAAAATCGTCCATCCTGTAATTTTTTGCCGATATTTCAGAAGTTCGTCCATAAATCAGGCTAATTTAAGTAAAAAATCAATAATTTGTTTCGTGCTGAACACATAATCCACTTTTGTGGCGTTCATTGATGCTGTTGTCATTGTCGGCACCTGGCACTCTTTGGGGTCCTGAACAATGGTCAGGCCGCCGTTGTCGGTCACGCTCTTCAGGCCTAAAGCGCCGTCTTTGTTGGCGCCGCTCAATATGATGCCCACAAGTTTCTTCTTGAAATTGTATGATGCCGAGAAGAACGAAAGGTCGATTGACGGCCGCGAGTGGTTCACCACATCTTCGGTCGAGAGTGAGAATCGGTTGCCTAACTCAATGTACATGTGATAGTTGGCGGGCGCGAGATAGATGCGTCCTGCTTTGAGCGGCTCTTTGTCGTGCGGCTCGATTATCGGCAGTTTCGATTTTATCGACAATGCTTCGACGAATCCCGAACGGATGTGTTTCAATCTGTGAAGGCACATCAGAATCGGCAGCGGATAGTTTGCTGGCAGCGCCGCTATAATTCGGCTAACTACTTGAAAACTACCTGCCGAACCACCAATCATTATGGCTTTGTAATCATTCATCAGTCAACCCTTTTTTTGTAAATTTTTTCAGTAGCGTTCACAACTTGCAATTTCTTGCTTGCTTCGGAATATTCAAGTGTTTCCATATTGCCAATCACAAGGTATCCGCCGACTTCAAGGCTGTCGACCAATTTGTGTATGACCTTGTCGTACAGCGGAATGTTGAATTGCAGCAGTTTGTTGCGGTATATAATCATTTTGTATTTCCGTGTGATGGCGCTGTTCAATATGTCGTCTTGTTTTTCGAGTGTCACGCTGTCGAGCAGTTGCGGCTTCATGACGGCTTTGTTGTCGGAAAGTGTGTAGTACGATGCGAACTGCGTCTTGCCGACGTAGCGAGTGTAGTTGGCTTCGCTCACTTCGATTTTTTTCTGGTCGTAGTTGCCGCCTTTGTTTATCAACTCAATGTGCTTGTTCGACGGGCAGTTGGCGTCAATCTTGATTTTGCCCTGCAAACCCGCTTCGGCAATGATTATCGCCAAAGAGAACAACTCATCGCCCGAAGTCACGCACGGCATCCAAATTCGGCCGTCGGTTGCGCGGCTGATTTCCGAGATGTACTTGTCGCGCAGTTCGCGCCACAGCGACGGGTCGCGGAAGAATTCGGTCACTTCGAGCGAGATGGTGTAAAGGAAATCGTCGGCTGTTATAGCCTTTTTGCGGATTTTGTCACAAAAATCGTCGGCCGAGTGGCTGCCGAACGTGTTAATGGCGTGAATCAGCCGCCGCTTGAGTATTGTGAACGTGTAATCCGACAGGTCGATGCCGTAAGTGTCAGTTACAGCACTGATAATGTTTCGGGTGTCTACTATGCCTATATTATCAACCATAACTACATCTGTTTTTTCTTGTAAAATCCTTTAGAGCGCTCGAAGTTGTTGGCCGATGCGCCCAAAATGCTCTCGTGCGAGCCGAGAATCAGGTATCCGTCGCGGTTCAGGCTGCTGTTGAACATGTCGATAACGCGACTCTGCAACTTGTTGTTGAAGTAGATAATCACGTTGCGGCAGAAAATCAGGTCGAACTTTGAGTAGAAGACGTTGCCGTCCTTCACAAGGTCGTGCTTGCGGAAAACGGCTTTCTCGCGCAGGAACGGCTTCATCTGGATGGTGTCTTTCACCTTGTCGATGTCGAAATATTTCTCGTAGGGCACGTCAACCTTGTCTTCGAAGTTGAAGGGGTTTTCCTTTATCACCTTGTCGAAATTGTCGAGATAGCCCAAGTTGAATCGGTATTTGTATTGCCCCGCCTTGGCGGCTTCGAGCATGTCGGTGTTGATGTCGGTGGCGAACACTTTGGCCTGGTCGAACATTCCCAACTCGTTGAGCAGGATGAGCATCGAGTAGATTTCCTGACCGCTTGAGCAGCCTGCGTGCCAAATGAATATCGAGCGGTTCTTCTTGAATTTCGGAAGTATGTGATAGCGAAGCGTTTGCCACATTTCGGGGTTGCGGAACAACTCTGTGGTGTTGACGGTGATGTCTTTGACCATCTGCTCAAGGAAATCTTTGTCTTTGCCAATCTTGTGGATGAGTTGGTTCAGGTCCATATTGTTGTCTAACAATATTTTCTCAATCCTTCGGCAGAACGATTTGTCAGAATAGTCCGTGAAATCGTAAGTAGACGATGTCTTGATGGCTGTAATTAATCTCGCTGCATCTTCATTTGTGACCATACAATATTCATTCTAATCCTTCACAGACCATCTTTTTCGCGATGACCGTATTTGTAAAAGTAGTAATTTTTGTAAATAAAAAAGTTTTGTGGAAAAAATATTTAGCGCAACTGAAAACGATGCTGTGCCTATGTGCGGCTATTGATTGACATTCAGCCAAATTTTGCGTTCCAAGTTGTTTTTTGAGTGGCGATTTTTCTGTTTTCGCGGCGCAAAATCGACTTGGTGCGGCATTTGTCAAGGTCTTTTCGGCGGCAAAATAGGCCCCGAACGGATTTTTTTGTCGTCGGGCAGTTGTCAGTCGGCATACCATATAATATATGTATCGGCCGAAACTTACTTGTACTTGATTTTGCATATCAGTATTATGCCTGCAAAAAGTAGGGTGAAAGCGTTCGCCAAAGCCACGGGGGCGTCGTGAGTGGCAACGCCATAGATAAGCCAACATAGTACGGCGGTTGTAAAAAGTGAATACATTACAAGCGATATGCTTTTTGTGTCTTTAGTGCGTATGGTTTTGACGGCTTGTGGTACAAACGAGATAGTTGATAGCACTGCGGCTGCGTAGCCTACAATTTCAATTGGTTCCATTTCTGCTTCTTTTTAAAACGGGCGCAAAAGTAACATTTTTAGGACTACGGACATCAGACTTCGGACAACGGGTGGCAAAAACAGTGTTGTCTGTTGTCCAATAAAAAATAGCCCGCTACGTTTTTTTGCTAAATTCGTGCCAAACAAAATTAAGATACAGTTATGGAAATGTTTTCAAAAGAGACCTATATCGCCCGCCGCGCGGCTTTGGCTGCGGCAATGGGCAACGGCGTGGGGCTTTTTTTAGGCAATGCCGAATCGCCGATGAACTATGCCGACAACACTTATAACTTCCGTCAGGACAGCACATTCCTTTATTTTTTCGGATTGCGCAAACCGAATCTGGCGGCGGTTGTCGATTTTGAGTCGGGCGACGAATGGCTTTTTGGCGACGACGCCGACATTGACGATGTGGTGTGGACTGGTCCGCTGCCGTCGGTGGCCGATTTTGCCGCAACGTGCGGTGTGGCTCACGCAGAGCCGATGTCGGGTTTGGCCAAGTTGCTGTCGAAACTAGTGGGGAAGGGGCGCAAAATCCATTATCTGCCGCCCTATCGCACCGACACAATGCTCTGGTTGTCAACGCTTCTCGACAAAAAAATATCGGAAGTGGGGCAGCAGTGCTCGCTCGAACTGATTAAGGCCGTCATCGACCTTCGTGCCGTGAAATCGGACGAAGAGATTGCCGAGATTGAGCGTGCGTGCGCCATTGGCTACGAGATGCACACGTCGGCTATGCGGCTGGTGAAGACGGCGGCAAGCGAGCGCGACATTCACTGCATTGTCGACAGCATACCATTAAAATATGGCGGCACCACATCGTTCACCACAATTCTGACGCAGAACGGGCAAACGCTTCATAACCATCTGCACGACAAGCCGATAACACCTGGACGGTTGATGCTTGTCGATGCTGGTGCCGAAACGCCGATGGGCTATGCGTCGGACTTTACGCGCACGTTCCCTGTTAGTGGCAAATTCACTCAACGTCAGAAAGATATCTATCAGATTGTGCTCGACACCAACGACCGTGCTCTTGAACTGGCCCGCCCTGGCGTGACCTATCAGAGCGTGCACCTTGAGTGCTGCAAGACGATTGCATCGGGGCTGAAGGCTTTGGGGCTGATGCGCGGCGATGTTGACGAAGCCGTAGCCGCAGGCGCTCACGCGCTGTTCCTGCCGCATGGGTTGGGCCACATGATGGGGCTCGATGTTCACGATATGGAAAATTTAGGGCAGATTTATGTTGGCTACAACAACGAGACGCGCCCGATTGAGCAGTTTGGCACGTCGTCGCTGCGGATGGGACGCAAGTTGCAGCCTGGCTTTGTTGTGACCGACGAGCCTGGAATCTACTTCATTCCCGAACTGTTTGAGAAATGGCGCGCCGAGCACCTTCACGAGCAGTTTATCAACTACGCCGAAGTGGCCAAATATCTCGATTTTGGCGGAATCCGAATCGAAGACGACTTGCTGATAACCGCCGATGGCGCCCGTCGTTTGGGTGAGCGGCGCATTCCTGCCACCATCAGCGAAGTTGAAGAAGAAATGACCAAAACGTTTTCGTTATGAGATGGATAATTGCATTGTGCCTGACAGTGGCGGCATCGGCGTCGGTTTGCGGGCAGTGGGTTGGGCCGCTGTCGAGCGATGTGAACGGATTCGCGATGGGCGCGTATGCTCGGCTGGCCGAAACGGGCGACAATTTTGTCTTCTCGCCGTTGAGCCTGAATTTTGCAATGCGTATGGTTGAAGAAGGTGCGCGCCGCACTACAAGTGCTGAAATGGCGGCTGTGCTGAACCCCGCCGAAGGTGCAGAGCAGATTGGCGGCAATGTGCGGCGGTATCAGGCAAGTTTGAACGGCAATGGCGCTTGCGACCTGACCGTTGCCAATTCGGTTTGGGTGGCGAAGGGCTATGGTTTGCTGCCTGCGTTTGTCGATACTCTGAAATTGTGCTACGGCGCGGCTTGCGGACAGTTGAACTTTGCCACACGGCGGGCTTGCCGTCTGGCGTGCGCCGAAGTCAACCGTTGGGTGGCTGGACAAACCAACGGAAAAATCACTAACCTGCTCACCGATAATATGTTGAACGCCAACACGCGGATGGTTCTGGTCAACGCTATCAACTTCAAATGTCAGTGGATGAGCAAGTTCAAGCCGAAAAACAGTTCGGGTAAAGATTTTTATTCAATCGACGGAAGCACCAAAAACATAACCTTCATGTCGCAAACTGGCGATTTTGATTATTGTGAAACTGCTGATTTTAAGGCCGTTGAACTGCCATACGAAGGCGGCCGTTTTTCGATGCTCATTGTCATGCCCGCTGATGGGCAGTTTGGCAAGTTTGAATCTGGACTCACATCGGATTTTGTTGGTTGTGTGGTTGATAGCCTTGACAATGAGCATGTTGCATTGTCGATGCCGAAGTTCAACGCCGCGTCGTCGGTCGATTTCGGGCAGATTCTGAAAGCGATGGGTATGGTCGAAGCATTCGGCGGTGCGGCTGATTTTTCGGGGATGTCGGGCAAGCAGGATTTACAACTGTCGAAAGTGGTGCAAAAGACTGTGGTTGAAGTGGATGAGTCGGGTACTGAAGCAGCATCGGCCACGGCTGCCACAATGATGGTGAAGTCGGCGTATTTCCCTAAAACAAAGCATTTTGACATCGACCATCCGTTCGTCTATTTCATCCGCGACACGCAGACCAATATTATTTTGTTTGCAGGACGATACGTTAAGGCTCAATAATCTCGCCTATAATTTCCTGACCGTCAGCGGTTAGCAGATATTTGCGCGAGAATGTCTCTTCGGGCAGTGAGCCTTGTCGGCCAACGAATGTGCAGCGTTGTGCGCGGCCGATTACAGAATCGCCCATTTGCTTGTATCTGTCTATTTTGCTGATAATTGCATTCAGACTTGTGGTTTCGGGCGTGTTGTTGTAGGCATCGATAATCTGTAAGGCGCGGCTGCGTTTGTTTTCCATCGACCTGATTCCTATGGCGATAGCCTTTTTCATTGCACCGTCGAGCTCGCTTTTGGCCTTGCTTTGTGCATCGGCAATGGAAACGGCAAGCGAGTCGATGAAATTCTGCTGAATACCAATGAGTTGCTCTTTCTGCTTTTGATATTCGTTGTTGCAGATGGCAAGGCTGTCAGCAGCCGTGAATGTTTCTAATTCGCTGATTTCAAGAATCTTTGCAACCTTGATTTGATGCTGTTCCAATTCGTGTCGCGCAACGTAACCTGGCACACTTTCAGTGCAGGCCGATGCCATTGCGAGCAACGCAAAAAACAATATTTTGAATGCGCGATTCATATCGGCGTAAAAATAAAAAAACCTTCAGAAAAATCTGAAGGTTGTTGGCGTACAGGGACTCGAATTATGATATTTAGTCGGATTTTAATTATTGTGTAACTATATGAAGAACAATAATATAAGCGTTTCGCATAATCTATTAAAATCTATCAAAAGTTGATAAAATGTATAAAATGTTTCAGTATTGTTTCAGTAAAAAACAAAATAAAACATATTTTTACGGAGAATAAAAAAAGAGAATATGGCAAAAATACATTTCGGAATATTGGATGGTGTAAGCACTAGAGAAGGAAAAACTAAAGGGAAAAGTGCTAGGAAAAAATTGAAGAATGGCAATATTCCCATCTATCTAACTATTTCGCAAAACCGTAAACTTGCGAGGTATAGAACTTCCGTGGAAATCCCATCTGCAACATTATGGAATCCGGCAGTAGGACTTGTGAGAGAAAATGCTCTTTTCCCAGAACATAGAGAATTAAATGCCTACCTTAAACGGTTGAAGAAACAAGCGGAAGACGCAGAAGAAAAAGTTAGAGCGAGTGGTGCCGAAGTTACGGCCAAGGCAATAATGGACGTCTTCAGAAAACTTGAAACAAACACCTATGAAACGAATTTCTCATTTATTAAATATGCAGATGAACACCTCCTACACCTATATAATAATAACCAGTATGCACAATTTAGAAGACATGGCGTTTTTGTAAATAGACTTAAGTGTTTTGTTAATGGTGTTAAGCCGAAAGATTATGAACTGTTCAAGTCGGTAGAAAAAGGAAAGGGCAAAGATCTTTTATTTACTGAAATCACATATAAACTTGTCGTAGAATACGATGCGTATCTGCATAAGTTACCCAATCTCACAAGGAAAGGTCTGCTTTTGAACCAGAATACCATTAAAAAAGAGATGGAAATATTCAGGTCGATATTCACACAAGGTGTGAACTACTATGAAGAAAAAGGTCTTAAAATTGAACGCAATCCATTCAGCAAGTATGAATTTAAAGGGACGGAGCCAAAAGAAAAACCCAAATTATCCTTTGCAGAAATTGAAGCATTAAAAGCAATTGAACTGCCGGAAAAATCAGCACTATGGAATGCGCGAAACTGCTTCTTATTCGCTTTCTACTGCGGTGGAATTAGATTTGGTGATAATGTGCAGATAAGAGGTTGCTATATTTCGGAAGAAGAAGGTTCGTTCCGTTTGAAATACACGATGGATAAAACGGGAAAGAAGAAAAATATACTCCTAATACCTGAAGCCGTCGAAATACTACAGCATTACATTTATCTTGATAATCTGTCAACCGATTATGTGTTCCCGTACCTTGACAATAATGCATCTTACGCACGTGCTGTAACACAGGAAGAAAAGCAAGCTCTTTCTCCTGATGAAACCAAACAATTAAAGAGAGAAATCAGTTCAAAGAACGCTCTTGTGAACAAATATCTAAAAGTGCTTGCCCGAAAGGCCGGAATCACCAAGATTATAAGCACCCATATTGCAAGACATTCTTTTGCAGATCTGGCTCGAAAAAACAACGGCGACATCTACGACATTAAAACCATTCTTGGACATTCCAGCATAAGTACTACACAAACATACCTGAACAAGTTGGATACGGAAACGCAGGACAAAGCTTTGCAAAACGTTTTTCATAAAAGCAATAAAGCCGACGAGATTATTAAGCAACTAAAGCAACTGGACAAAGATACTTTGAAAGATATACTCGCACGGTTGAATGGTTAATGCTGAAAAAACTAACAATAGAACTCGTTTGACTGTCAGAATTAGAACAAGACGGATTGTTTCAATAACTCTAATTAAGCGGCTTTTTTAAATATCCATTAGACTAGGAATCGCTATAACCGAATTCTTTTTACAATTGCGGTTCATTCGTTATTTTTTTTCTCAAATAGAAAAAAAAGCGTGCTAAGCGCCCCTTCCCCCGCGAATCCCCATTACTATTTGTGTAGTAAGTACAAATTATTGAATTCCAGATAAATAAATTTTACTATCATGCGATTCCCCCCGCGAATCCCCAGATCCATATGTGAAAATCATTGATTTTTATGGAGCAATCTCGAGAACGCGTTTTTTTTTAATTTTTTAAAAATTGTAATTATGACTGAAAAAAAGAATTTGCCTATCTGGCAATTATCAACGGGTGAGTTGATCGACATTATTTCGACCGTGCTTGACAGCAAGCTCCAAAAACAGGAAAGGGAACCTAAAGGCAATACCTATGTTTACGGAATACGCGGTATCGCACATCTATTCGGCTGTTCCATTGCCACTGCAAATCAAATAAAGCGTAGTGGTCTTATTGATGATGCTATCACGCAGATTAATAGAAAGATAGTGGTGGACAGGGAACTTGCATTGAAACTGATTAAAAGAAAAGGAGGTTGCCATGAATAAAAAAGACAAACGAACAATCGTGCTTAATTTGAATGATTACGAATGGATGAAACTAATTGATAATGAACGAATTGGTTGCCTATTCTTATCGCTTTACAAAAAGTATCGAGGCGAAAAATACGAGGTAACACCCGACATCATCATACCATTCAATGTCATATGTCTAAGTATAGATGAGTATAATGAACGTTGGTGGGCTGAATGTAAGCGGCGTAACGAGGTGAGAAAAAAAGCTAATAAAAGCTTAAAAGCCGTGGATGTGGATATGGAAAATGATAAGGATATGGGAAAGGACATATTAAAAATAAAAAAAATTTTTCTATTCGAAAAGGGGTGTTTTTGCGTCAATAAGGAGTATGAGAGATTCGTTGCCCATTACGAAAAGAGTGGATGGTTGGACGGTAATGGCGTCCAGATAACAAATAGGTTGGCATGCGCAAAATGTTGGAAGCCGCAGTACAAAGACGACATCGAGCGAAACAACGCTCTCGGTTATGCCAAATGTTGGAAGTCTTTATTTGACCTGTTGGCCCGCAAAGAAGGCTGTGAATTGTTGGTAACTGATGTATATGGGATAAATTTTCGTTACAATAAAGTTCGTATAGATGTCAGCCGCCCGCTATGGGATTTTTTGCAGGCAAATTATGATGAAAACGTTGAAGCTGTACTAAAAACTTTGGGCTCTGCAATCGAATGGAATGTCTATGAAAAAAAGTAGCAAAGGTGGCCGCCCGCCAATGAAGCAAGGCAAAAAAGACAAACTTGTTCAGTTTCTAATTTCTAGCGAAGAATTCCAAGTGTTGCGAGGTCTGCTAAAGACCTCGCAATATCGCGGAATGAGCGAGTTACTTCGTGCAATGGTTTTTAACAGGCGAATTACAATACTGACCAAGGATACCAATTTGCATAAATTGCTTTATGAACTATCGAAAATCGGCGCCAATATAAACCAGATAGCGAAACGTTGTAACATCGACGCGATTGGCGGTCAATCAGTGCATCTGAAATTTTCTGAAAAATACATTATAAGCAAGGCCATATCAATAATGGAAGAAATATTAAACAAGGTTATATGATTTCAAAAATTCTATCGGGTAAATCGTTGACAGAAGCCGTTGAATATAACGAGCAAAAGGTCCGTGAAGGTGTAGCAGAATTAATAGACATTAATAATATACCTTCGACTAACTATGTCAAGGAAACGTTGGCAAAAGTGAGTGGTTTTAATCGACGATGCGAAAAACCTGTTTTCCACCTGTCATTATCTTTCCCATCTGATGAAAGAGAATTGAGTAATAATGAATTAAGCCAAATTGCCAAAGAGTTTATGACTAAATTCGGGTTTGGGGAGCACCCTTATGCGGTCTATCGTCATAAGGATACAAGCCATCCCCATATCCACATCGTCTCAACTCGGATTTCGTGGAAGGGTGAGTATAAAAATTTTCACCAGGAACATCGTCTTGCAGGAAAAATAGCGGGAGAGATTGAAGAAAAATACGGATTGATAAAGGTGGATAGAAGCAAAAAGAAGAAAGAAGGCAAAGCCAAACGCATTACTACTGGCTCGCCTGACAAGAATAATGTGCGACAACACATTACCGACGCAATAACCAACACATTGGCTGAACGAAAATGCTTTGATATTAAGGCATTTGAAGAACGCTTGAAGTCGTTTGGCGTAGGAATGGACGTTAGGGATGAAAGAGTTTCATATTATCTTATCAACGAAGAAGGGGAACAAACCACACGTGCTATTTCAGCTTCATCGATATTCATTCCTACAACACAATCAGCGGCTTTCAGCCCGACCTATAAGAAATTAAACGCGGCCTTTAATAAACAGAGGAAGTCGGAATTGAAGAATAAATTCAGGTGGCTGCAAAAATATGAGGTTGTGTCGAAGAAGGCTTTCGAAAGTTTCTTGGAAAAAAACCATCTAAAGATTGAGTATGTTGAAAATGCGGGGGGTGTTTATGGCATCAAGTTCCTCGACACAAAATATAATACGGAGTACAAAGGTAGCGATTTAGGGTGCAGTTGGGCGCAATTGAAAAATCTGCTTGCATCCAAAGTGTCTGTCAAGAAATGCGGTGAAAGAGAGTTCGTTGCGAAATGTTATAACTTGTTATTGATGACCAAAAAGCAATTAGGGGAATCGGAACTACTTGCAGATGACCGTGTTGCTTCCCTTCTGTACGAAGCGGTCACAAATGCGACCAATAAGCATTTCGCGGAAAGTGTGAAAACAATGATTGACATTTTAGTTTCTGATAAACAGCAAAATAATGCGGACATAAGGGGAAAGGAGAGACTCCGTACCGAGCCTCTCTCTACCGTTCCAAACCTTAGAGGTCATCAATTACTTGACAGTTTGGTCGATTCGTTGGCAGCATCTTCCAAGCACAGTGGAATGTTCGATTTTAAATCAACTCAAAAAGAACCCAAAGGTGTTATTTATGACGATGATAGTGACGAAGACTTGGAAACAAAAATCAAAAAACACCTTGGTAAACTAATTAAGTGATTATCAATTAGGTAATCACCAGCGACTTGGATAATTATCCTCAAACGGCTCAATGTCTTCCTCATAGATAGTGCCCGTTCCGTCACATAGGTCGCATTCGCAGAAATGTACGTTACACATATATAGAAGGCCTTCGCCAAGGCACCTGCCACAAGTCACGAAGGAAATCCTGGCTTCTTATGTAGAAAAATCAAATACTTGTGCTTTTTGTGCCAATGCCAGTGGCATTTGTAACACAATGTTTCAACCAATTCTTGCGGATGATCCCAGGGGGCATTTCCTTTAATATACTTTTTGTGGTGCACATATAGTTCATTCTCCGATTTCTTCTGGTGGCAGTTTTGGCAGGTGTAATTGTCCCGCTCTAAAATGGTTTTTCTGTACTCTTTCCACTCAGGCCTTCTCAGTAATCTTTTGTAGTTAAATTGCTTATTTTCCATTTTTTTAGATAATTTTTTTCCCAATCCGAAAACGCAGCCTGCATTTAAGCGAGCATTAAGGTTTTATTTGGTCGGTTATGGGCTCGCGGTTGTCAAGACGCGGCTGCCGCCGTCTTGACAATAAATGCACGCGGAGTTAGATTGGGAAAAGAATTATCGGGAAGAACAGAAAAGACTCATTGATTTCCTTCCTTTGTTTAGTGTGCAAGGTTTGGTTTCTGGAATGCTTTTTTTTATTTCTTTTTGACAAACAGCAGATTGAATTTTAAAACTAATATATTTGTTATCAATAATCGGATTCAAAAACACTTAAATACATAGAAATGAGAAAACTATTATCTCTTCTGTTTGCTGCTATGCTTGCCGCTCAGGCGTGGGCGCAAACAACTTTTGAAGTTGATAATTTGAAATACACCGTAACCGACGAAACAAACCATTATGTTTCGGTTGGTGCAGGCTCATCTGAACCCTCGGACGCACTCACAATTCATTCAACAGTTACAAACGGCAATACAACTTATGAGGTTAAACGCATTGCCAATTATGGGTTTCAAACTTCCCGCATAACATCATTAACAATAGAAAATGGAGTGACCAACATCGGTGACTATGCGTTCAATGCTTGCAGCAGTCTGATATCGGTTACCATTCCAAATTCTGTTACAAGCATTGGTACCTGTGCGTTCTCACAGTGCCATCTGACAACAATCACCATTCCCGAATCTGTTACAAGTATTGGTAACGGTGCGTTCAGTAATTGCAGCGATTTGACAATAGTCACCCTTCCCAATTCACTAACAAGCATAAGCGCCAGTATGTTCAATTATTGCAAAAGTCTGACAACAGTCACCATTCCAAATTCTGTTACAAGCATCGGTAAGAATGCGTTCCAAGGTTGCAGCAAACTGACAACAGTCACCATTCCAAATTCTGTTACAAGCATCAACGGCTCTCCGTTCAGTAATTGCAGTAGTCTGACAGAAATAAAAGTTGAAGGCGGCAATACAGCTTATACATCTATAAATGGTATTTTGTTCAATAAGGAGAAAACCATTCTGGTATGTTTCCCTAATGGTAAAACAGAAATGACAATTACAATTCCCGAACCCGTTACAAGAATTGGTGAAGGTGCGTTCGAGTATTGCACCAATCTGAGATCGGTCACCATTTCAAATTCTGTTACAAGCATTGGTGCCACTGCATTCAGAAATTGCAGCGGACTGACATCAGTCACCATTCCCGAATCTGTTACAAGTATTGGTAACAGTGCGTTCGAGTATTGCAGCGGTCTGACAACAGTCACCATTCCAAATTCTGTTACAACCATCGGCATCAATGCGTTCAGTAATTGCAGCGGTCTGACAACAGTCACCATTCCCAATTCACTTACAAGCATTGATAGATCCGTGTTCGCTCAGTGCAGCCGTCTGACAACAGTCACTATTCCCAGTTCTGTTAAAACCATCGGCAGCTATGCGTTCTACCAATGCAACGGTCTTAGGTCTATCTGTTTCGAAGGTAGTATACAACCGACATATGCTAAAAACACATCATTTTCCGATGTTGCCAAATCAATACGTGTGTGTGTGCCAACTGATTATACTCCCAATTCATGGTGTGGTTTTACAAACCTAATTAAAGGACACAACAAAATAACAGATGCTGCTGTGGCAGCAACCTGCACAGAAACAGGCTTAACCGAAGGCTCTCATTGTTCATATTGCGGAAATGTTATTGTTGCACAAGAAGTAATAGCCGCATTAGGCCACAACTACGGCACTCCAACCTATACGTGGAGCGCAGACGGCAAATCCTGCTCGGCAAAGGCTGTTTGTTCCCGCAACTCTAGCCATATAGTGACTGAGGATGCCTCTATTTCAAGCACTGTGGCAACTGCCGCCACTTGCGAGAGCAAGGGCAAAACCAAATACACGGCAACATTCACGAACAGCAGGTTCGCAACTCAAACAAAGACTGTTACCGACATTGCCGCTTTAGGCCATAACTATGGCACACCGACCTACACTTGGAGCACAGACGGCAAATCCTGCTCGGCAAAGGTTGTTTGTTCCCGCAACTCTAGCCATATAGTGACTGAGAATGCCTCTATTTCAAGCGCTGTAGCTACCGCCGCAACTTGCGAGACCAAGGGTAAAACCAAA
>JAFVGW010000015.1 GCA_017474765.1 Salinivirgaceae bacterium
CCCCAACGACCCAAAAACTCTCCGCCTTGCCGATGAGTTTATGTTTGGAAAATCTATCCTTGCCGCCCCCGTGGTGTCGCCGCAATACACTGAGGAAAAGATTATTAAGATAGACGAAATGACTGGCTGGAACAAACAAGAGACTGGCAACGTAAAATCTTATCCTTCAGTGGATTTCTCCACCAAGAAGACCGCAGAAAAATACCTGCCGAAGGGCGACAACTGGTACTATTTCTGGGACAACAAACTCTACACTGGCGGCAAAACCGTTACCGTTGAAACCTCGATTGACCACACCCCGATTTTTGTCAAGGCGGGCAGCATAATTCCGTTTGCCCAAACGGCTCAAAACACCGTGGAGCAACGTTTCGACACTCTCACAATCAAAATCTACCCTGGCAAGGACTGCACCTTTGAACTCTACGAAGACGAGGGCGACAATTACAATTACGAACGCGGCGAGTTCTCTATCATAAAGTTTGCGTGGAGCAATAAAAGCAACACGTTGACTATCAACACTCGCGAAGGCTCTTTCAAAGGAATGTTGCAGAATCGCCTGTTTAAAATCGTTCGCGCCGACAATGGCAAAAACGCTGATATTCAGTATAATGGCGAGGAAATTTCGATAAAGATATAACCAAGTGATTGCCAATAGCAAACATATGATTTTAAGCAAAATAGCACTAACCACGGTGCTATTTTGCTTTGTTACATTCGCACTGCAGCGCTTCAAACTCTGCACCTTCGAGTCGGACCACCTGTTTTTGTTCGACGCCAACTGGATTATAGGGCACTTGCGTGAAGTTGGCGGTTTAAACCTGATAATCAGTTCGTTTCTGACGCAGTTCTTCAAGTTTCCGATAGTCGGGACAATAGTTGCCACAGCATTTTACCTAACGGTTTTGTTTTGCCTTAAGCAATTGATTTTCAGCACAATATGGACTAAAAAGCAAAACGCGCTGATATTGATTCCGATAGGTTTTCTGCTAATGTGTGTTGAAGAGCCGTTTTACAGTTTTCGCGGACACACAGCACTTGTCATTTGTTTGATTGTTAGTGTTTTATATCAGCAATTCGTCGGTCGTCTCCCAAAGTTCAGACTTGCAGCAACAGTACTAAGCGCCGCACTTTTATACCTTACCGCAGGCTCGGTAGCAATGCTGTTTGTCATTATTGTCTTGATTATCGACTTATTACATAAACGGAAAACCACAAACGGACTCGCCGCCATTGCTGTTGTATTTGCCTGTGGATATGTATCTTACCTTAACGAATCATTTGTATCGTTTGCCGAGGCCACGTTGCCAATGCAATACTACAACTGGCCAACTTCAGGGTGGATAGCGACTTGCGCCTGGTTATCGGTGCCTGCAGTTATCGCCACCACAAAAATTACTATTAATCAACGAATTAACCACATAATTCTTGCTGCCACAATTATCGGTTTTAGCTTTGTATTGAGCCAAATGCACGACTCAAAAACGTACAAAATGCAGCACGAGTGCTATTTGGCTGATAATTGCCGTTGGGACAAAATTATAAAACTGAACTCGCATAACAATGTGAAAACCAATTTTATAAGTTATACCAACCTTGCACTTGCAATGCAAGGCCAACTGCTCGACCAAATGTTTGAGTTCAACCAGCAACTGCCAACGCAACAAAACAACTCACGCACAGTCCGAAACGAGATTCTGCGAATGGAAAGCATTGTCTATCACTTAAGCGGACACGCGGCGGAAGCCCGTCAGGCGGCATTCAACAGCGCACTTACAACTCCCGACGGTGTTGAGCCTCACGACTTTTTGCGACTCATTGCCATAAACAAATCGTTCGGCGCCGATAAGGTCAGTCAAAAATATGCCGAGATTCTTGATAAAACATTGTTTTACAAACATAAAGCCGCAACGGAACTTGCCGATACAAACATTACAAAACTGCCGCAGAACAGCACTTTCTGCGAGATTGACGGCCTTGCAAGCGACTACCGCGAAATTGTCAAAGTCAATCCGCAAAACACTGTGGCACAGCAGTTTTACATTGCATACATTTTACTTTCGGCTGACAAACAAAGGTTTCTCTCCTACCTCGACGACCACAAAGGCGAACCATTGCACCGTCGCGTTCAAGAGGCCTGCACCATAATGTTCACACCCGAAGAATGTCGGCAACTGGGTGTAAACGAAGCAATTATAAAGGATTTTGAAGCACTGAAGAAAGGTCAGGGAATCAACAATTTCCACCAAACCTATTGGTATTACATTGCATACCTCAACGCAACATTGAAGCAAAAATGAGAAACTTGACAATTAACATATTGGCAATCATTGCGTTGGCTTCGTGCTCAACCAAAGTTGAAAACGCTGCGCAAACCAACATTGAACTCGGCATTTACCCTGATTACAAAGAAGTTACAATCCCGTGCAACATTGCGCCGATAAACTTTACAATATCCGATTCCGCAAAAATTGACGCCATTCTGATTTCGTGCGGCGGCGACACACTAACAGTCAAAGTATCAAATAATTGCACAAAAATCGACATTAATAAATGGCACAACTTTTTGGCTGACAAAGGCGGTAAAACTCTCACCTTCACGCCTTGCGGCAAAACCGACGGCAAATGGCTGGCTTACAAGCCTTTCAACGTTGAAGTGTCAGCCGATTCCATTGACAAAACATTGGTTTACAGACTGATTCCGCCTGGCTACGAGATTTGGAACCGAATGGGAATCTATCAGCGCGATTTGGAAACATACAACGAGCGGGCAATCTACGAAAACCGCTATGGCAAAGGCAATTGCGTCAACTGCCACTCATTCTGCGCCAACAATTCCGACCAACTAATGATTCACCTAAGAGCAGGATTAGCAGGCACTTACGTGTTCAGCGGCAACACTGCAAGCAAGGTTGAAGGCGACTTCAGCAAATTCAACGCTGGCCCCACCTACCCCTATTGGCACCCGTCGGGACGGTTTATCGCATTCTCGCTCAATAAGATATATCAGGATTTCCACACTGCCGACCCGAACATTATCGAGGTTTATGACGATTTTTCCGACGTCATTGTCTTCGACCTTGAAAACAAGGCAGTTATCAGTTCACCGCTGACTTGCAGCGCCGACGCTTTTGAGACGTTCCCGTGCTTCTCGCCCGACGGCAAATGGCTCTATTTCTGCACTTCGCAAGCATTCGACTCGGTGAAATGGAACTACCCAAACGCACATTACAGCATTTGCAGAATCGGATTCGACGCCGAAAAGAAAGAATTTGGCACAACAGTCGATACCATTGTAAACTCCGCCGCAATGGGCAAAAGTGCCTCATTTCCACGCATTTCGCCCGACGGACGATTTCTGCTTTACACATTGTCTGACTATGGCAATTTCTCAATCTGGCACCACGAAGCCGACTTGAAAATGATTGACCTGCAAACTGGCGACAGCATTGATACAAGTCCGATAAATAGCCCACTAACAGAAAGTTACCACTCGTGGTCGAGCAACTCTCGGTGGGTTGTCTTCAGTTCGCGCCGTGGCGACGGGCTCTACACACGCCCCTACTTTGCCCACCTCAACACCAACGGAACATTCTCAAAACCAATGCTTTTACCTCAGCAAAATCCGCAAGAATACTATCAGAAACTGTTCTTCTCATACAACATTCCCGAACTTGTAAAATCGGAAGTTGATTTGTCGGCAAGAATAACGGACAGGCTGATTCGTGGAATGCAGAAGAAATAAGAATTTGCGGCAATCATTCGGCCAAGTTCCCAATTAAAAATCGGCCAAGTTCCCAAATAAAAACAGGCCAAGTTCCCAAATAGGCGCCGAAATATTTGCATAATTGATTGATTTGTATCAACTTTGCAATAAAATAAAACAACGCATTATGAGCGCTTACAGACCACGCATTGCCGACCAAATGTTGGCTGCAAGATTAAGAAGAAAAGGAGCTGTTTTGGTTGAAGGTCCAAAATGGTGCGGAAAGACCACGACTGCCGAACAGCAAGCAGCAAGCATATTGTATATGGCCGACCCAATGCGCAAGCAGCAGAACCTTCAGGCCGCGAAAATGAATGTACAGCAACTGCTTACGGGCGGGACTCCGCGCCTTATCGACGAATGGCAAATTGCACCGTCGCTTTGGGACAGCGTCAGGTTTGAAGTTGACCACCGTGGCGGCTGGGGGCATTTCATCCTCACGGGAAGCAGCGTACCACCATCAGCCAATGAAATATTTCACTCTGGCACAGGCCGTTTTGCAAAACTAAAAATGCGTACAATGTCGTTGTTCGAGTCGGGCGATTCAACTGGCGCTGTAAGTCTATCGGACTTGTTTGATGCAGAAAAGAAACCCCTTTCGGGCAGCAGTAAAATAGACATTAACCGCCTTGCCTATCTGATATGCCGAGGAGGATGGCCAGGCGCACTGGATTTGAATGAAACGGATGCGCTTGCTCAAGCCTTTGATTATTACGATGTGGTATGTGATAGCGACATATCGCGCGTTGATGATGTGCAACGCGACCCGCAACGAGTGCGTCTGCTTTTGCGCTCATATGCCCGCCACCAAGGGACAATGGCCACCATCGGCACCATACTCGAAGACCTAAAAGCCAACGAATCAAGCAGTTTGTCGGACAACACTGTTTATGACTACATCAAGGCACTCAAAAAAATTTTTGTAATTGAAGATATGCCAGCGTGGAATCCCAACATCCGTAGCAAAACGGCTATCCGCACAAGCGACAACCATTATTTCATCGACCCAAGTATAGCGACTGCGGCATTAGGAGCAAGCCCCGACGACCTTTTAAATGACCTTGAAACAATGGGGCTGATGTTTGAAACGCTTGTTGTCCGCGACCTTCGCGTGTACACCGATGCTCTTGACGGACAGGTGTTCCACTATCGCGACAAAAAAGGTCTGGAATGCGATGCCGTGGTTCATTTGCGAAACGGCTCTTACGGACTTATCGAAATAAAACTCGGCGGAGACAATCTAATTGACGACGGAGCAAAGTCACTCGTCAAATTAGCAGCCGACATTGACACTTCGCGTATGAAATCACCATCGTTTATGATGGTTCTGACTGGAGTTGGCGATTTCCCTTATCAAAGAGACGACGGCGTACTTGTTGTGCCGATTGGGTGCTTAAAAGATTGAGATTTTCAGAAACCGTCTAATTAGGAAAATTGACATATAACCGATAGGCGGATTCGTGAATGCAGAATAAATAAGGATTGGCAGCACGCCAACTAAAACAATATCAAACTCAGGTGCGGAAAGTGGGGTAAAATATCAAGTTTCCGCACCTGAGTTGCGTAATACCATCCACATATAATTCGGGCGAAAACGCACTATTTTTATACCATTTTCGCCCGAATTATTTTTATTTCAAAGGCTCAAATATATCGTCTAAAGTTATGATTTTTAAGAATATATCAGAATAAGTATTACGATTGACACTATTAGTTGTGACCAAAATATTTTGCACACCTTTTCGGCATTTTGTTTCTGTTTTAAAGGCTTCTTCGCGGTAGAGAATCCGCTCGTATTCAGCCTTTGTTAGCGAAAAAGCCGTTTTCGAATATTTTGCCTCACACAATGTTACAATGCCGTCGGAACGGTCTATGGCAATGTCTATCTGTGTTTTTGGATCGCTCACGCTGCTTCGCCAAGAGTAGTATTCGGTGTGAATGGTATCGAGGTGCAGGGCTTGCAGCAACTGGTGAACGTGCCACATACACACCCGCTCAAATGCAAGGCCGTACCACGTGTTTTGCTGCGGAGTGCCAATTCCGTTTTGCCAAAAGCGGGAGTCAGTTGTTCCTCGCAGACAAAACTGGTGATAGAAAAGCAGATAGAAGTCCATTAGTTGGTAAATACATTGGTTGCGCTTGGTGCCGTTGTAGTAGGTTCTGACAAAATCGCAGTTAACAAGATTGTCGAGTGTTTCGCCCAAATGCCCGTTGTCGGCAGTTCCCACGTTTTTGGCTATCTCTTTGCGTGTCAAGCCTTTCTTGCTTTTACTCAATTGGTTTATGATTTCGATATAA
Organism: Salinivirgaceae bacterium; assembly: GCA_017474765.1. Lineage (GTDB taxonomy): Bacteria > Bacteroidota > Bacteroidia > Bacteroidales > SZUA-534 > RUG13583. Next base: position 6,062 of record JAFVGW010000015.1, read on the forward strand.
TGGTCGGGGTTGCTGTAAAGCGATTGGAACAACCGCTTGTACTCTTTATGCAGTTCGGCATTGTCGGCAAAAAACAGTCGGTCGATATTGGCGGCGGCGCTCTCGCTGAAATCGAGCAGGCTCAAATAATATGGTATTCCGCCTAACGCCATATAAATCTGTAGAATAGACAATCGGTCCCATTTGGCGCGGTGGATTTTGAAATAGAGTTCGGTCTGATTCAAATCGAAGGGCTTCAGGTGAATCTGGTGTGTGATACGGTTGTGCAACCCGCCCCGATTATCGACAATGTTCTTTATCATCCACGACGTTGCCGAGCCGCATACAATCAGAAACACATTGTCGAGCCACGAGGCCTGGCTGTTCCAAAAATAGCCGAAAGCCTTGACAAACCGCGAGTTACGCGTATCGAAACACGGCAGTTCGTCGATAAAAACCACACAACGGCGCTTTTTGCCTTTCATTTTTCGTTTCAGCAGACCGCCCAATGCGGCAAAGGCGTCTATCCAATTGGAAAGTGGCTTGCCACGGTACCCGTATGCGGCCAAAGCATTGTTGAATGCAGCAAACTGCTCTTCTTTTGTGCCGTCGATAACGCCTGAAACGTAGAAATCGAACTTGTCATTGAAGAAGTTACGCACCAAAAAAGTCTTGCCCACGCGGCGGCGGCCATAGAGTGCCACAAACTCGTTTTTGCAACTTTTCATATACTTCGAAAGCAGTTCAAATTCTCGGTCGCGGCCAATGATTTTTTCGTCCATAGCATTTTGTTTTTCAGCCGAATACAAAGGTATGAATTAATGTCGGAATATCAAATAATTCGGGCGAAAATGCACTATTTTTATGCCACTTTCGCCCGAATTATGCCAACTCAAAACTCTTAAAATGCATTGCCATATTACTGATATATAGCAATATAATAAAATTTTTCAATGGTATAAAACAAGCAATTTTTAGCAATAAAACCCATCATAAATTCTCACAATTTAACGGTTTTAATATCAATAATTCGGGCGAAAATGTGCTATTTTTACACCACTTTCGCCCGAATTATTTTAAAACAAAAATTGCCGAATAATATAGTTATTATTGATATACAATAATTTATAAAACATTATCACTGGTGTGGTTTTTGCAAAATTTGACAGAAATTCAGTGCTATTTTTCTCAAAAATCATCAAACTCAGGTGCGGAAAGTATGGTAAAATATCGAGTTTCCGCACCTGAGTTGCATATTTTTCTCTAAAAACACCAAACTTAGGTGCGGAAAGTGGGGTAAAATATCAAGTTTCCGCACTTGAGTTGCATACAATTAGGAATAAATAAAATACCCAATGCAATAATAAGTAGATTAAACTTTTGTAAACCTCCAAGGTTTGGTGTCTTGATTGCCATTCTCGTCCTTGAGGTTTAATCGTGTATTAGTTACTGGTTCTTTGGTTTCGGATGGTTCGTCCACCCATTTAATGATAAGGCCAGAACCAGTAAATGAATTATATCCAAACATATCTTCCCATAGATATGTGGGGTTAGTTATTATTTCTCCATCCTTCTCATATCTATAACTTCTGATTAAAAAAGACGCACGATATTCTTCAATTTCATTTTCAAACGTAACATCTATTCCAAACGTATGGGGGAACAAAGAACCTGTATTTGGGAAATATGGAACTTGTTCTTTCCCGTTCCTGTGAATCATTTTTTTATCTATCATCCAGGCTGGTTCATTATTTCTCTCTCCGTGAAGATAAAACTCTATTTCTGTAGGATATATATGGGCTTTTTCATTAACAAGGAAATAGCCTCCATATAATACAACTTTAGCAATTTCCTTAAATTTTTCAAGAATGGTTAAGTTTGTTTCGTTTCGTGCATTAAAGCTTGACAAAACTTGTTCTAATGATGTGGACATAAAGGATTCAAAATTAAAATAAGACAATTCTTTCACACAAATTTAAATAAAAATCCTGCCCAACGCATAGGAACTTTTCACCCTCGCCACCATCTTTTTCATCCTAAAAAAGTATTTTTTACTTTTATTTCCTTATATTTGGCAGACAAAAACTTAAAACACAACTTTATGAACCGTTTGTTTACCACCGCAACTCTTTTGGCGACAGCCATTTGCGCATCGGCGCAGCAGAATCCGATTATCAAAACAGTCTTCACGCCCGACCCCGCGCCTTACGTGCACGGCGACACGGTCTATCTGTTTGTGGACCACGACGAAGACGACGCCACATACTTCAAAATGAAGGACTGGCTGCTGTTTAGCACCACCGATATGGTGAACTGGACCTATCTGGGCGCGCCTGTATCGACCGAGACGTTCAGTTGGGCGGCACAGGGCGACCGCGCGTGGGCTTCGCAGGCGGTTGAACGCGGCGGCAAATGGTACTGGTACGTCTGCTGCAACACCAACAAGGGCGAAGACGCTCTGGCGGTGGCTGTGGCCGACAATCCGCAAGGGCCCTACACCGACGCACTGGGCAAACCACTGGCTGTGGGCTGCTCGTTCATCGACCCATCGGTTTTTATTGACGACGACGGCGCTGCCTACCTGATTTGGGGCAACAAGGGCTGCTGGTATGGCCGACTGAACGACGATATGGTCTCATTTGCAGACGGTTACAAAGAGATTCCTGGCTTTACGGACCCCGCCTGCTTCGGACCTGAATCGAAAAAAATGAACTGGTGCAAGGGCAAGGAAGAACTTATGACGGGCTACGAGGAAGGCCCGTGGCTTATGAAGCGCGGCGGAACCTACTACCTGTCGTACCCTGCTGGCGGCGTGCCCGAGCATATGGCCTACTCAACGGCCACATCGATTGACGGGCCGTGGACCTACCGCGGGCGCATTATGGACGAGGCCGAGAACAGTTTCACAATCCACGGCGGCAACATCGAGTTTAAGGGGCACAACTATATGTTCTACCACAACGGCGCAACGCCCAACGGCGGCGGTTTCAAGCGCTCAACTTGCGTTGAAGAGTTTGAGTTCGGGGCCGACGGGTCGATTCCGTTCATTCCGTTCACCAAGACGGGCGTGAAGGCGGTGGCGACGCTCAATCCGTATGCGGTGACGCAGGCCGAGACAATGTCGGACTCGTGGGGCGTGAAGGTTGACCGACGGGCTGGACGGCGGCATTTTGTGACATCGGTGCACAACGGCGACTGGATTAAGTTGAGCAATGTTGATTTTGGCGACCGTCAGCCGCAACTGGCTACGGTTGAGGTACTTAACTGTCAGAATCCTGGCACAATCGAGTTTTATATCGACAATATTGGCAACCGCCCGATTGCACAGGTGAAAGTGGGGCCCGAAAATGCTGTGTTTCACGGAAATATCACTGGCAAGGTGAGCGGCGTGCACGACCTTTATCTGCTCTTCCGCGGCGGCGACAAGGAACTGTTCGACCTTGACTGGTGGAAGTTCAACATCGGTGTAAACCAACCAATTATACAGACGAAATACACCGCCGACCCCGCACCGTACGTGCACGGCGACACCATCTATCTGTACACAACGCACGACGAGGACACGGCCAACGGATTCCAAATGTTTGATTGGCTGCTATATACATCGACCGATATGGTGAACTGGACCGACCACGGCGCGGTGGCTTCGTTGGACGATTTCAAGTACTACGACGGCAAGAACGGCGCGTGGGCCGAGTGCGTGGTTGAGCGCAATGGCAAGTGGTTTATGTACTGCCCGATTCACGGTCACGGCATTGGCGTGCTGGTGGCCGATTCGCCTTTCGGGCCCTTCCGCGACCCGCTGGGGCAGCCGCTCGTCTGGCAGAAGGAACACTGGTATGACATTGACCCATCGGTATTTATCGACGACGACGGGCAGGCCTATATGTATTGGGGCAACCCGAATGTCTATTACGTGAAGTTGAACGAGGATATGATTTCGTACTCGGGCGAGATTGTGCAGTTGGACTATAAAATTCCTGATTATCAAGAAGGTCCGTGGTTCTACAAGCGCAACGGGCGCTACTATCTGGCGTTTGCGTCGACGTGCTGCCCCGAGGGCATCGGCTACGCTATGAGCGACAGCCCGACAGGCCCGTGGCAGTACAAGGGGCACATTATGAACCACACGCAACGCACGCGCGGCAACCACCCTGGAATCATTGATTATAAGGGGAAATCGTTTGTTTTCGGTCTGAATTACGACCTTATGCACCTTGAGACGTACAAGCACCACGAGCGCCGCTCGGTGTCGGCGGCCGAAATGCACTACAACGCCGACGGCACGATTGCGGAAGTGCCTTATTTTCACGACGCTACGCTTGAGCCGATTGACGCTTTCAATCCGTTCCGCAAGGTGCCTGCCGCCACAATGGCGTGGGGCTACGGCCTGAAAACAACCATCAACGGCAAGGGCAAAATCTGTCTCAACAACATCGACAACAGCGAGAGCCTGAAACTGCGCAACGTGGATTTTGGCGCTGGCGCGAAGTCGATAACCGTGAGTGCGGCAGCGGCTGGCACGGCGAAAATTGAGGTCCGCATTGACTCGGCCGACGGCGAACTGCTTGGCACTGTGAACATTGCGAAGACAAAAGACTCGCAGACATTCAAACAGTTCAAGGCCGCGCTGAAACCTGTTTCGGGCCGCCACGACCTGTATTTCATCTTCAAAGGCGACGCGGGGAAGGATTTAATGGTGATTGAGGATTGGGAAATGAGGAAATAGCGCAGAGGACGCAGAGAGAGACGGAGAACACAGAGTTATTAAATTGGAAAGAGGGGCGCGATTGGTGCCCCTTTTTTTGAGAATTGGGGAAATGAGAATGCAATGCGTTGGCAACTTATTGTTTTCTTGTAAAATACAAAGAAATAATCACCAAAGAATTCGCAAAATCCACAATAAAAATTCGCAAATTTGATAATTTGTAATAAAAACGCTAATTTTGCCAAATGAATATCGAATTTGGGAATACAGCATTAGAGGAGTTATACACCACAGGCTCAACGCAAGACCAACAATACAGGCGTCTGTCGAAAGACATTGTCAAGCGTTACATCAAAGTGGTTAACTTCATAAAGGCCGCGCGGCGGATTGAGGACTTGTTTTTAATCAAATCGCTGCACTACGAGAAAAAGAAAGGCGACCTTAATGGCGTTGACGCTGTGTGGATTAACGAACAATACCGCCTGCTATTCACAAGTTCGCCTGACGCGGACGGAATAATTGTAAACGCATTATTAATTGAAATTTCGAAACACTATGAAAAATAAAGAGTTGACACCATTTTTGGCAACGCATCCTGGCGAAATGATTAAGGATGAGTTGAAAGAACGCGGTATGACGCAGAAACAACTGGCCGCCGAAACGGGCATCAAGCCATCGGTTTTGAGCGAAACCATAAACGGCAAGCGCGGTGTGTCGTTAAGTGTGGCTATGGCTTTGGAAAAGGCGCTCAACATTCCTGCCGACATCTGGATGAACCTGCAAACGCAATACGACCTTGACACAGCGGCCATTGCGGAACGCAACAGCCAACGCGAGACGGTTTCAATCACCATTCCCGTGCGCGACCGCGAACTGCTTCGCGACTTAAGCCACAAGTTTGGCTGGGCTTGCATTTTCAATAAACAAAATGTTGCGATGGTGTAAAGCGACGGCGGCCATTTTGGTTTTTATAAACAATCCGCTCTGTCTTTTTCGTGCGTTTTCCGTGTTTTTACCATTTTCTTTTTAGTTTTGAGAAAACAATAGCAAATCTCGAATCTTAAACATACAAACTTGATAATCAGCAAAATGAACTTGAAACAATACATTGCCGACCTGAATCAGCAGTACCGCACGGGTTTGGCGCGCGAGCACTCTTACCGACCAGCGCTCAAAGACTTGTTGCAGAGCCTGTTACCCAAAATGGTGGTTACCAACGAACCCGCCCATTTCGAGTGCGGTGCGCCCGACTACATAATCTCGCGAGAAAAAGACCACCTGCCTGTTTTCTTTGTCGAGGCCAAAGATGTGAACGACGCCGACCTTGACGGCCGCAACAAAAACGGTCACAAGGAGCAGTTCGACCGTTACAAGCAGGCGCTCGACCATATTATCTTTACCGATTATCTCGACTTTCATTTGTATGAGTACGGCGAATTTATTGACAGTGTGCGAGTTGCCGAGATAAAAGGCAACAACATTGTGGGCATTGACGGCGCCGAGGAAAAGTTCGCGGGAATGATTGAGCATTTGGCCACTTCGGCCATTCAAAGCATTACTTCGGCGTCGAAGTTGGCAAAACTGATGGCCGCCAAAGCCCGATTGTTGGCCAACATTATCGATACGGCAATGAACGATGAGGCCGAAACCTACGAAAACGACAACCTACAGGGACAATACACCGCTTTCAAAGATGTTCTAATTCAAGAACTTACAAAATCGGAATTTGCCGACATTTACGCGCAGACCATTGTTTACGGAATGTTTGCCGCGCGCTTGCACGACGAGACGCCCGAAGATTTCAGCCGCGAGGAGGCCGCAAAACTCATTCCCAAAACCAACCCGTTTCTGCGCCAGATTTTCAACAATTTGGCGGGCAACGACCTTGACGAGCGTATTGCGTGGGTGGTTGACGATTTGGTGACGGTGTTCCGTGCCACCAATCTTCAGAAGATTATGGACACCTACAGCACCGACAAGCGCCACCACGACCCGATGATTCACTTCTACGAGGATTTCCTTTCGGAATACGACGCGCGGCTGCGCAAGGCCAAAGGCGTTTGGTACACGCCGCAGCCCGTGGTGGAGTTCATTGTGAGGGCGGTAGATGAGATTTTGAAAACCGATTTCGGCCTGCCCGAAGGTTTGGCCGACTACTCGATGGTGGAGCGCGAAGTGGTTGCCGAGCAGAGCCGCGACCGCCGCACCGCCGACGGAATGAAGCATATGAAACAGCGGTTTCACCGCGTGCAGATTCTCGACCCCGCAACAGGCACAGGCACTTTCCTTGCCGAGGTGGTGAACCAGATTTACGACCACTTCCGTGGACAGCAGGGCATTTGGCAGCAATATGTTGAGCAGCACCTGATTCCGAGGCTCAACGGATTCGAGATTCTGATGGCTTCCTACGCCGTGGCTCACTTGAAACTCGATATGCTGCTCACCGAAACAGGCTATCAGCATAAATCCGACAAACGTCTGCACGTTTACCTGACCAACTCGCTCGAAGAGAGCACCCGAAACCCGCACACGCTCTTTGCCCAGTGGTTGAGCCGCGAGGCAAGCGAGGCCAACGTTATCAAGCGCGATTACCCCGTTATGGTGATGATTGGCAATCCGCCATACAGCGTGAGCAGCAACAACAAAGGCGAATGGATTAGCGGACTGTTGGATGACTATAAGAAGAACCTGAACGAGCGCAACATTCAGCCGCTTTCCGATGACTATATCAAGTTTATACGCCTTGCGCAGCACTATGTGGAGCGCAACGGCGAAGGCATTGTGGCCTACATTAGCAACAACTCGTTTATCGACGGCTTGATTCACCGCCAGATGCGTAGCGAGTTGATGCGCGCTTTCGACAAGATTTACATTCTCGACCTTCACGGCAACTCGCGCAAAAAGGAAACCGCGCCCGATGGCTCGAAGGACGAGAACGTGTTTGACATTATGCAGGGCGTGAGCATAAATATTTTTGTGAAACTGCCTAAAAAACAGTAGAATTATGGCAAACGAATCAATTATCAAACTATTTGAAGGCAAACAAGTTCGTATCGTATGGAACGAAAAGGAAGAGAAATACTATTTTGCAGTTGCAGATATTGTGGAGATATTAACAGATTCGGTCAATCCACGCGACTACATTAAAAAAATGCTAAAGCGGGACCCCGAACTGAAAAGCAGTTGGGGGACAATTTGTCCCCCAACTCGAATGCGTGCTGCCGATGGAAAGTATTATCAAACCCAAGCCGCTAATTTAGAGGGAGTTTTCCGACTTATTCAATCTGTTCCGTCAAAAAAAGCCGAGCCTGTCAAACAGTGGCTTGCCAATATCGGGGCGCAGCGCATTGACCAGATGATAGACCCCGAACTCACTTTTCAAATGGCAGTAGAGGACTATCGCCGACAAGGATATTCCGACAAGTGGATTAACCAGCGTATGCGCTCAATTGAGATGCGCAAGGAGTTGACCGACGAATGGAAGCGCGCGGGTGTTCACGAACAGAAAGATTTTGCCATACTCACAAACATTCTCACCAAGGCGTGGAGCGGAATGACCACAGGCGAGTATAAACGCCACAAAGGACTAACTAAAGAAAACCTGCGCGACAATATGACAAACATAGAACTTGCTCTAAACACCCTTGCCGAAGTAACAGCCACCGAACTTTCCCGACAAAACAACCCCAAAGGTATGAGCCAAACACAGCAAACAGCACAAGAAGGTGGCGAGGTAGCACGTAATGCACGAACCGACATTGAACACCGACTCGGACATACTGTCATTTCTTCAGAGCGTGCAACTGACTACATACGCCCCATTGAAGAAAACGATGCGAAAGAACTGCCCAACCATAACACCGATAATGAAGAATAATATGAGCGAACAATCTAAACACACTTGCCAAGTTTTCCACTTCGACCTTTACGGCGAGCGTGAAAACAAATACCAATTCTTGCAGGAAAATACTCTGCAAACCATTCAGTGGCAGCAACTTAATCCGCAGGCACCGCAATTCTTCTTTGTTCCGAAAGATTTCTCTTTACAGAAGGAATATGAAAACGGATTTCGGGTTGATGAATTGATGAAAGTAAATGCTGCAGGTATTAAGACTCACCACGATACAGAACTAATATCAACAGAACCATTTAATACAGAATATAATCAACCTTATGCTTATAGAACTTTAGATAATCAGTGGATTAATTATGATTTATCCAAAGTGGAGCGTCACAGAATAGTGTTGATGAAACATTTGTTGAAACCTAATATTGCCTTGAGTGTAAGTAGGCAATGCGTTAGTGATTGGCATTATGTATTTATTTCGGAAGGTATAACTGATATAAATTTTATTGCTTCCGCAGGAAAATTGGGCGGAGGTTTTGTATTCCCCCTTTATCTCTATCCTGAGGACGGTTCGTTGGAGACGGAGCGCCGCGCCAATTTAGACGGGAAAATATGGCAGCAGATAAACGCCGCCATTGGCCGCGAGGCCGCGCCCGAGCAGGTTTTCGATTACATTTATGGAGTGCTGCACTCGCCGTCGTATCGCACCAAATACAAAGAGTTCTTGAAAGTGGATTTTCCGCGTATTCCATACCCTGCCAGCGCCCAAGAGTTTGAGCGTTACCGCAACGCAGGCAACCGTCTGCGCCAGTTGCACCTTATGCGCAATCTGCCCGCGCCGCAAGTCACCTTCCCCGAGTCGGGCTCAATGGAAGTGGATAAGGCCGAGTACCGTCAGGGCCGCGTCTATATCAACGCCACCCAATATTTCGATGGCGTGCCCGAGTCGGCGTGGAATTTCTACATTGGCGGCTATCAGCCCGCACAAAAATGGCTCAAAGACCGCCGCGGCCGCACACTCGCGTTTGAAGATGTCCGCCACTATCAGCAAATAATTTACGTCCTTCAGGAAACCGAACGGATTATGGGTGAGATTGATAATCAACAATAACCACCCACACCAATGCCATTCCCCGTCCGTCATACGCCCCGCGCCAATTGGCACAAATACAATGGCGCAGAATATTTTGTCACCATTTGCACGGGCGGCCGCGAACATTATTTTGGTGAGGTGCACGATGGCCAAACGCAATTGTCGGCGGTGGGGGAATGTTTGCGTGCACAAATTGAAAATATTCAGAATCATTATCCGTATGCCACAATCCCATTGTATGTTATTATGCCCAACCACACGCATTTGATTGTGGTGATCGACGGCGATAAAACATCGGACAATGTAGGGACGCGATTTATCGCGTCCGTTGACAATATTGGTGCGGACGCGATGAATCGCGTCCCTACGGGCGGTGTTACAGGAAACAAAAATCCAATGTTGAATGAAACATTGGGAACAATTATCCGTGGTTTAAAGGCGCGTGTAACAAAATACGCCCGCGAAAACGGAATCCCGTTTGCGTGGCAACCGCGCTACCACGACCGCATTGTGCGTAACCAAAACGAAATGAACCGCATTGCCGAATACATTGAACACAATCCGTTGGTTTGGGAATCAGATTGTTACAATGAATAGAAAAACACCCAAAAGCGGTACAAAAACAGCGCCCGAGAAACTGAAAACGGTTATCAGGCACCCGATAAAGTAAAATTCCCCTGAAAATCAATCAAAAACACATTGCACAACTTTGTGTCACACAACTTTGTGTTATACAATGTTGTGTGATTTGAAAATCTGGTTCGGAAGAAAGTTTTTTAACCCACTCAACTGAATTTCAGCCGCTCCGAAACCGCCACGCGGTACGATTCGCCAATGGGAACGACTGCGCCGCTTTCCAGCGTAATCTGCGTGCGGCTACTGGCGATTATCCGACTCAGATTCACAATATACGACTTGTGGACGCGAGCGAAACGGTCGTCGGGCAGTTGCTCAAGAATGCGCTTCATACTCATTAGAACCACCAGCGGCGTGACTGCGCCGTGCTGGAAAATCTTCAGGTACTCGCCCATTCCTTCAATGTAAAGAATGTTGTCGGGCTTGACGCGAACTTGCTTGTAATCAGTCTTGAAGACCAACTCACTTTCCGCTTTCCGCGCATTGGCCGCACTGCGGTTCAACTCTTCGATTGTTGCCTGATTCTTCTGATTTTCAGCCTTGAGAGCCCGAATCTGCTTTTCGGTGCGAATGTTCTTGACATAGGCCATTGCACCCAAATCGACGCCTATAAGCAGCATAGCCATAAGCAGTTTCATTGTCTCGGGACGCATTGGGCGGTGTCCGCGGTCGGGCATAATCTGCGGCGGCATTCCTTCGGCAGGACGCATTTCGGCTGCCGCGGGACGGTTCAAAGTGTCAAACGGCGGAGTTCCGTTGGCGGGCGGCACGTTCATTGGCATTGGCGGCGGCACAGAGCCTTCCTGCGCCATTGGCGGCGGGCCTTGGAACATTCCCTGCGGCCCCTGCGGCGGCAAAATCGGGTTGCCCATATTGAAGCAATAAAACCCGAATCCGACAAGCAAAACCAGCGTCACTGGTATGTAAAAAATCAGTTTTCGGCGAAAGAAAAGCGGAGCAAGAAGGAAATGGTGCAGCAAGAGCAAAAACAGATAGGGCAAAATCTGTATTGCAAACTGAGTCAGATAGTTAACCAATCCTGTTTGAGCCGTTTCCATACGTGCAAAGATACAGGATTTTGAAGCGGACAAAGCCGATTTGTTGAAGAAAAAGCGGCGTTTGTTGAATAAAGTTGGCGGTGACGCAAGCCCGCCCTACTTTAGCGGCAGGTTTAACAAAAAAATGTGTGCTATGAAAAAAGGATATTTCGCTTTCGCGATGCTGCTGATAGGTTGCGGAAGTTGCTCAACCGACAATTTCGACGACATAACGCCCGTCGGCGAAAGCCAAACCGCCACGGCCGACACCACAACGGTGTCGCCAAAGTTCGACGAATCAATTTTGGAAGAAGACAACTTTGCGGAAACCAAGTTCGACCGCACCATAAAAATAGTGTTTGCCGACGGCGGCGCGCGGGTTACGGGCGACGAGAACGGCATTGTGGCCGTCAGCAGAAACCACGTGACGGTGAACAACACCACCGACGAGAAGGTGATTTTCGAACTTTCGGGAACGGCGGCCGACGGCTCGCTGAAACTGTACAATCAGAAGAAACAGGCATTGATTCTCAACAATTTGAACCTAACCAACACGCAGGGCGCCGCCATTAACAATCAGGGCAAAAAACGTTGCTTTGTGGTGGTGAAAGGCGACAACGCGCTGAAAGACGCCGCCACCTATTCCACCCCCGACGGCGAAGATGAGAAAGCCGTCATTTTCAGCGAAGGGCAACTCATTTTCAGCGGCGACGGCACGCTCAGCGTCACCGCGCAAGGCAAATCGGGAATCACAAGCGACGATTACGTGCATTTTATGGGCACGCCCACGGTCACCGTCAGTTCGTCGGCGGGGCACGGCGTACGCGGGAAAGACGCAGTCATTGTGTCGGGCGGAACTATCAATATAAGTGTGTCGGCCAATATGAAGAAGGGCATTGCTTCCGACTCGCTTGTCTGCATAAATGGCGGCACAACGGTGATAAACGTCACTGGTTCAGCCGCATACGATAGCGAAGACGCGGAATACAGCGGCACCGCTGGAATAAAGGCCGACTGCCTGTTCGAAATCAACGGCGGCTCGCTCGACATAACCAGCTCGGGCGCTGGCGGCAAAGGCATAAGCGGCGATTTGACTGGCTGCTTCAACGGCGGCAGCGTGACGGTGACCGTCAGCGGCTCAAACTACGGCCAATCGTCGGTCAATCCGTTCGGCCGCGGCAACTCTTCCAATTCAAACAGCGTTTCGGCCAAAGGCATAAAGTTCGACGGCAACATAATCTTTGCGGGCGGCTCGGTTTCGGTCAAATGTGCTGCAAATGAAGGAATTGAGTCGAAAGGCAACATAATCATTACCGACGGCGTGGTTTACAGTTATTCGGCCGCCGACGATGCCATAAATTCGGCTGGAACATTCACAATCAATGGCGGTTACGTGTGCGGACACGCCCCAAGCAACGACGGATTGGACGCCAACGGCAATTTCTACATTAAAGGTGGCACCATTTATGCAATCGGCACCTCGGCGCCCGAACTGGCAATCGACGCCAACACCGAAGGCGGCTGCAAACTCTACGTGTCGGGCGGCACAATTGTGGCCGTGGGCGGACTGGAATCGGGCGCAAGCCTTACGCAGAGTTGCTATCAGGCGTCGTCGTGGAACAAAAACACCTGGTACTCGATGACCGCGGGCAACACCGTGATAGCCTTCAAGACACCCGCAAGCGGCGGCACACCGCTGGTTGTGTCGGGCGCCGAAAAACCGACACTCGTGAGCGGCGCGTCGGTGACGGGCGGAACAAGCCTGTTCGACGGAATGTTTGTTGTCGGCGGCTCGGCGAGCGAAGGTTCCGAAGTGTCGCTGTCGTCATACTCGGGCGGCAACGGCGGCGGATTCGGCGGCCCTGGCGGCGGACGGCCTGGCGGATGGTAATCGGCTTAAATGCGGATAATTACATAAAGGGGCGCGATTTGTGTCCCTTTTTTTGTTTTTTATAAACAATCCGCTCTATCATTTTCGCGCGTTTTGTAGTTATCATTACATTTGTTGAAATGAAACAAAGCGAAAAATGACACCAACCGAACAGACAAAAGCCGCTGCTGCGTTTGCCGAATTTTGGGCTGGCAAGGGCGATGAGAAGCAAGAAACTTCGCGTTTCTGGATTGACTTGTTACAGAATGTTTTAGGCATTGACAATCCTGCGAAATACATTGAATTTGAAAAACGCGTAAAACTCTCGCACACGTCGTTTATCGATGCCTATATCCCTGACACAAAAGTTCTTATCGAGCAAAAAGGTGCGAAGGTTGACCTGCACCGCGTTTACGAGCAAAGCGATGGCGCAATGCTCACACCATACGAGCAAGCAAAGCGCTACGTTGGCGAGATGAAAGCAAGCGAAAAACCGCGTTGGATTGTGGTTAGCAACTTTCAGGAATTTCTGGTTTACGACCTTGAGAAACCTGGCAACGAGCCTGAACAAATCTTTTTGAAAGACCTTGAAAAAGAGTATTATAGACTTCAGTTTCTTGCCGACCAAAAGAATGAGAACATTCGCCGCGAGGAAGAGGTGTCGTTGCAGGCGGGCGAACTTGTCGGCAAACTCTACGATGCGCTAATCAAGCAGTATATCAACCCCGATGAGCAAAGTTTGCGCTCGCTTAACATTCTGTGTGTCAGACTAGTATTCTGTTTCTATGCCGAAGATGCGGGATTATTTGCCACGCGCACTGCCTTTGAAGACTATATTCGCTCGTTCTCGCTCGAAAACCTTCGGGGCGGCATAATCGCACTCTTCAAGGCTCTTGATACAAAAATCGAAGAACGCGACAAATACGATACAAAACTACAGCCGTTTCCATACGTCAACGGCGGACTTTTTGCGGCAGAAAATATTGAGATACCGCATTTTACCGATGAGATTGTTGATGTTCTGTGTAACCATTGCGCACCCTTTAACTGGTCAGCAATCTCGCCAACCATTTTCGGTGCAGTGTTCGAGAGCACATTGAACCCCGAAACTCGCCGCCGTGGCGGAATGCACTACACGAGTATTCAAAACATTCACAAGGTGATAGACCCGTTATTTATGGATGAGTTGGATGCTGAATACCAATCAATTGCAAAGACACAAAATCTTTCGCCGCAAAGGCAGAAACTTCGCGATTTCCAAAAGAAATTGGGCACGCTTACTTTTCTCGACCCCGCCTGCGGCAGCGGCAACTTCCTGACAGAGACCTACATATCATTGCGTCGGTTGGAAAACAGTGTGATTTCGCTACTGAACAAAGGCGAGCGGCTGTTGGGCTTCGACGATTTTATCTGTGTTAAAATCAATCAGTTCTATGGGATTGAGATAAACGATTTCGCAGTAACCGTGGCCAAAACCGCCCTTTGGATTGCCGAAAGCCAAATGATTCGCGAAACCGAAGCCATTTTGAGTCAGAACATTAAATTTCTGCCACTTGCCGACCACGCCAACATTGTCGAAGGCAATGCCTTGAGGCTCGATTGGACAACACTCGCCGAAGAAGGGCAGATGAGTTTCCTTTTCGCCGACAAACTCAACGTTTACAAAGTGTCGGAAGAAAAAGAAATACCTAATCGGGTAGGCGAACCAATTACGGAATACGGCGCGCCCCATTACAAGGAACTGAACGTTGTGGCCAAAGAAGTGGAAGAAAAAACTCTGCCCGAAAACAAGAGAATAGAACCTGTTGTTTACGACTATATCATTGGAAATCCGCCATTTATCGGTGCTCGTTGGATGGACAAACGGCAGAAAGAAGACACATTACTCACATTCGGCAAAGAGTGGCAGGGCGTGGGCGATTTGGATTATGTAAGTTGTTGGTATAAAAAGGCTTCCGACACTATCAGAAACACAAAAACACGTTGCGCTTTTGTATCTACAAATTCTGTCACGCAGGGTGGTGCGGTTATCAATTTATGGAAACCATTGTTTGCCAACGGCATACATATTGATTTTGCGTGGCAAACATTCAAATGGGCGAACGAGACGGCCGACAAGGGCAATATGGCCGCCGTTCACTGCGTCATTGTCGGATTTAGCGTTGCTGAAAGCAACAAGCCAAAGTTTATCTTTATGAATGACAGTCATAAAATTGAAGCAAAAAATATCAATGGATATTTGCTTGATGCGCCAAATATCTTTATTGAAAAGAGAATGCTGCCATTGTGCAATGTTCCGCAAATTTGTTTGGGCGGTCAGCCTATTGACGACGGCAATCTGACGCTGACAGAAGAAGAAAAAGACAATCTTCTTAAAAAAGAGCCGTTGGCAGAAAAATTCATTCGCCCGTTTATGATGGGAAAAGACTTTATCGACAGAAAGCCCCGCTACTGCCTATGGCTTCAAAGCGCGAACCCCACTGACCTACGCAAATGCCACGAGGTGATGCAACGTGTTGAGAAAGTACGTGAATTTCGTCTTTCAAGCACACGAACAAGCACACTTCGCGCAGCAGAAATGCCAACACTTTTTGGAGCGCCATTTGAATGTGAGAGCGACTATGTGGCCATTCCTAAAGTTTCGTCTGAAAACCGACGGTACATTCCTATGGATTTTCTTTCGCAAACGATAATTCCTGGCGACAAACTGTTTGTTATGCAAAGAGTTTCATTGTACCATTTAGGCGTGCTCACTTCTTCAGTCCATATGGCGTGGATGAGGGCGGTCTGCGGGAGATTGGAAATGCGATATAGTTACAGTAACACAATAGTTTACAACAATTTTGTATGGTGTAACCCGACAGAAAAACAAAAAGCGAAAATAGAAAAGACGGCACAAGGCATTTTCGATGCCCGCGCGCTGTTCCCCGAAGCGAGTCTTGCCGACCTTTACGATGAAACCGCTATGCCGCCCGACCTGCGTAAGGCGCACCGCGCCAACGATGAGGCAGTACTCGCCGCCTACGGCTGGCCGAAAGATTTGCAGGAATCGGAAATTGTTGAGCGGTTGTTCGGATTGTATGAGGAAATGGTGAAGGGGAAATGAATAAATCCAAGGCGCGCAACCACCGCCGAAACAGAAGTTTTTCATATTTTTGGCAAAACAGTTAAGGATGATGAAAAGGATATTTCTCTCGATTTTTGCAGGGCTGACAGCGATGATGGCGGCGGCCCAGAGCGACTTGTTCATTTTGGGCGGCGAGTTGAGCAATTCGGCCGCAACCTGCGTCGCCGACATTGACGATGTGATGCCGCGGATGAAGGCCCTGGGGCTGAACACGGTGCTGGTGCCCGCCTATTGGGAAATGATGGAACCTTCGCCTGGCCAGTTCAACTTCACGCTTATCGACCGCACCGTTGAGCAGGCGCGACAACTGCAACTCAAAGTGGTGTTTCTGTGGTTCGGAGCCTGGAAAAACTCAATGTCGTGCTACGCCCCGTCGTGGTTCAAGACCGACACCAGGCAGTTTCCGCGGGCGCGGACAGCCAGCGGCAAGCCACTCGAGATAGCAAGTTGCTTTTCGGAAAACGTGTTCAACGCCGACAACAAGGCCTTTGGCGAGTTGATGAAGCATATCAGCCAGACGGCCGCCGATGTGGTGACGATGGTGCAGGTTGAGAACGAGATTGGTATGCTCGAAGATGCCCGCGACCACTCACCGTTGGCCGACGAAGTTTATAACAAAGGCGTTCCGAAGGAATTGATGGACTACCTGAAAAACAACGCCAGCACACTGCACCCGTGGCTCAAAAATCGGTTCAACGCCAACGGCCACAGTTGGACCGAAGTATTTGGAAATGACATATTTACCGATGAGATTTTTATGGCCTACAACTACGCCCGATATGTTGGCCGCCTTTGCGAGACAGCAAGGCAGAACACCACCT
>JAFVGW010000016.1 GCA_017474765.1 Salinivirgaceae bacterium
GATGACTGGCGACCGCCTGACCACCGAAGGCCGCAAGCGCATCCAGACGATGGTCGAGACCAACGACGGCTTTGTGATTGCCGAAGCCGACCTGAAACTGCGCGGCCCAGGCGACATTGAAGGCACGCAGCAGAGCGGCATTGCCATCGACCTGAAAATCGCCGATTTGGGAAAAGACAACCAGATTCTGATGCTTGCCCGCAACGAAGCCAGCCTGATTCTGGAATCCGACCCGAGCCTGAAAGAGCCCGAGCACGTCATTCTCGACTCCGAAATCAAGCGCCGCTGGAAATATGAGTTCGACTGGGGGCAGATTAGTTAGGATTTAGGTGTTGGTAAGAAAGGCGGTTGTGAAAGTTTAGAAGGTTTAGTGAGTTGAGAGTTGTCAAAAACTAGACCTTATCAACAGCTAAACTCTCAACTTTAAACCTGTTAAAAACCGGTCAACTTTAAACGATTCACCAATTCACCGGTTAAACAAAAAATTTCGCCATACAGCAAATTGTAAGATTATTTTTCCTATCATTGTAGCTATTGAGATTAAATTAAGTCTTACAAATAAAATTTAAAAATTATGGGAAAATTTGTAGTTAAACAAACAAAGACTGGCATTAAGTTTGACTTGAAAGCCGGCAATGGCGAAGTGATCGCAACATCAGAAGTTTACAACACAGAATCAGCATGCATGAACGGCATCGCAAGCGTGAAAACCAACTGCGCAGCCAATGTTGAAGACCAGACAGTGGAGAATTTCGAGCAGCAGAAACACCCGAAATATGAGGTTTACACTGACAAAGCCGGAGAGTTCCGCTTCCGTCTGAAAGCACGCAACGGCGAGGTTATTGCTGTGTCGGAAGGCTACAAGGCTAAACCGAGTTGCCTGAATGGCATCGAGAGCGTTAAGAAGAATGCTCCTGACGCTGAGATTGTAAAGGAATAAAATCATTCTAAATCACAGAAAACCTGTCAACTGATTATTGTTGACAGGTCTTTTTTGTTTTTTCGGAGAGCTGTCAAACCTTACTAAGAGACAATAACTCGTTATTGGAAACAAACTACCAAATTTCTATTTCAAAATAGTAAACAATTGAATATGAAAACAATATCAACACTCAGAAGAGTTGCTTTGGCAACCATCTGCATTGGTATGACCGTCGCATTCACATCGTGCGAAGAACTCTTCAACTCTGAAACACAGACATTTGACACCACAGCTGCCTTAAAAGAGGCTCTTTCGATAGGCGCAAAAACAGCCGCAGTCAATTTGGGTAAAGATGGCGGCTATATGGACGATGTGGCGGTGAGAATTGGCATGCCCGAGGAAGTATCGACAGTTATGGAGCTGGCCGACACCGATGCGGGAAAAAACTTTCTGACGGCAATCGGAGCCGAAATCTTCAACAAAGACGAATTGGTATCGCTCATGAACAAGGCTGCCGAGAAAGCCGCTCCTGAATCGGCTGAAATATTTGTCGGCGCAATCACCAGCATGACCATTGCCGACGGCGAGAACATTCTGTTTGGTGCCGAAAATGCCGCAACAGAGTATCTGAGAGCAAAAACTTACATTGATTTGACAAGGATTTTTGGCGATGTGGTTACAAGCACTTTCGACCAGGTCTCGGTTGGCGGACGCACACTGAACGATGCGTGGGCAGGTTTTACACAATACTATAACCGCATTATCGATTTTAAAGAAAAACAAGACCTTAAGACCATAGCAATTCTCTCAGCATTGAAAATTGGTTTGTCAAGCACTGGCAACGGCGAGATGTACAACAAGATAATGGCCATTGAGCGCGTCAACACCAATCTGGGCGAATATGTAACCGGCAAAGCGCTTGACGGTTTGTTTGTCAAGGTTGCTGAAAAAGAGAAAGGCATCCGAACCGACGTATCGCAGCGCACTAGCGACCTATTGCGCAACGTTTTTGGAAGATTGGATGGAAGATAAATAACCAATTGACAACAAATTAGATAAAGTATATTATTTTACTTTTTGCTTTAGGTTGGATTTGTACCAAAACTTTTGAACAAAATGAAACTGACATTTACAATTGCACTGACCGCTTTGTCGCTCTGCGCGTTCTCGCAGCAGGAAATAAGGCTATATGATGGTGTTGCTCCCGGCAGCGAAGGTGTTGCGAACAACGAGAAGGTGCAACGTGATGCCAATGGGCAAATTCAAACTATTTTTGGTGTTGTGGAGCCGTCGATAACGGTTTTTCTGCCTGAAGCCGAAAAATCGACTGGTGTGGCGGTAATTTTATGCGCAGGAGGCGCTTTGGCCGCTCATTCGTGGGGCGACAATGTTGTGTCGATGGCTGAATGGCTCAATGAGCGCGGCATTGCGGCCATCGGGCTGAAATACCGCACCCGAACAAACGTTGGTCCCCGCCCGCAAACGGGCAAACCTCTCAATGTTACTATCACTGAGTTTGACCAATTGCAAAAATCGAACGCCAACCCCGACCAATCGGGAGCCACCGACGCCAGCATCGGCAATGCAATAGACGACGCACTGCGAGCCATGGAGATTGTGCGCCAGAATGCCGACAAATGGCGGATTGACACCGCAAAAATCGGCTACCTCGGCTTTTCGGCTGGCGGCGGAGTTGCCATTGGTGCCACCCTGCTTGCCGACAATCAGCACCGAGCGGCTTTTATCGCCACCATTTTCGGCCCGTCGCTCATTGATGTTAATGTGCCGCAGAACGCGCCAAAACTGTTCATTGCCACCCGCAGCAACCATAAAAATGTGGCCGCAGGGCTCCTATCCCTCTACCTCGACTGGAAAAAAGCGGGAGCCAATGCCGAAATGCACTTTTACGATGACGGCGCAGGCCCGTTCGGTTCGGGTGACACAGGAAACACAAGCAGCACCTGGCGCGAGAATTTCTACAGATGGCTGACGTTCAACTTCTGAAATAGCCTCAGACGATAATGCAACCGCAACGACTTCATGGTTGTTGCGGTTGTTTTTTTATTGAAACAATGCAAATAGTGACGCAAACAAATGCAACACCATTGCATTGTATTATTTTATTGATATACAATTATATATTCATGGCAATAAATATACAGCGAGACTTTTTTTGAAAATTTGCGTAACAATTGCAAATAATTGCTATATTGAGTTGCATTGAATGAAAAAACTAAATATAAGATAATGACCGATTTATCGAAACTTGAACCGTCAGAAGTCTGGCAACAGTTTGCAGAAATATGCAAAATTCCGCGTCCGTCGAAAAAAGAGGGCAAAATGATTGAGTACCTGCTCCGTTTCGGGCAGCAGCACAATCTTGCGACTTTGAGCGACGCGGCTGGCAATGTGGTTATCAAGAAAACCGCCACCAAAGGCTTTGAAAACCGCCCCACAATTGTGCTCCAGAGCCACATCGACATGGTTTGCGAAAAGACAGCCGATTCGACGCACGATTTTGAACGCGATGCAATTCAGCCGATTATCGACGGCGATTGGGTGCACGCAAACAATACCACTCTCGGCGCCGACGACGGTATTGGTGTTGCAACGCAACTTGCAATTCTTGCATCGGAAACGGTTGAGCACCCTGCAATCGAGTGCCTCTTCACTGTTGACGAAGAGACAGGGTTGACAGGCGCTTTCTCGTTGGATGGCAGCATGTTAAGCGGACGCACGCTCATCAATCTTGATTCGGAGGACGAGGGGCAGATTTTCATCGGATGCGCTGGCGGCATCAACACTGTCGGACGGCTGAAAATTGCCAAGCAGCCTGTTTCTGCAAATAACGCTGCCTTCAGAATCGATGTAAAAGGCCTGCGTGGCGGCCATTCGGGCGACGATATTCACAAAGGGTTCGGCAACGCCAACAAGATTCTGAACCGCTTCCTCTGGAACGCGACAAAGCAATTCGGCATAAACTTGTGCAACTTCGATGGCGGAAATTTGCATAACGCCATTCCGCGCAATGCAACAGCCTCATTCACAATCGACAAAAAGAAAGAGCACGATTTGCTCAGTTACTTCTGCGGTTTCAAAAACGACATTGTTCATGAACTCAAATACACTGAATCTCAGATTGTTATTGAACTTACAGAGACTGAACTGCCGACAGAGACAATGACTCCCAACTGCCAATCGCGCCTGTTGAACGCAATATACGGTTGCCCCAACGGCCCGATTGCCATGAGCCATGCGCTTCCTGGACTTGTGGAGACATCGACCAATCTAGCATCAGTAAAAATGAAAGATTCTGTGGTTGAGATTGTTACAAGTCAGCGCAGTTCGGTGGAATCGGCAAAATATGACATTGCGAATATGGTGGAGAGCGTTTTTGCGCAAGCAGGAATGGAAGTTGAGCACTCCGAAGGCTATCCAGGTTGGGAACCTGACACCAATTCGGCAATTCTGACGACCGCCGTGGCAAGTTACAAACGACTTTTCGCCAAAGAACCCGAAGTGAAGGCCATCCATGCGGGATTGGAGTGCGGACTGTTCCTGAAGAAACTTCCTGGCATGGATATGATTTCCATCGGTCCAACGCTGCGCGGAGTGCACTCGCCAAGCGAACGCATCGAAATAAAAACCGTGAAAATGTTCTACGATTTTCTGACGGACATTTTGAGGAAGAATTAGGAGTTAGAAGTTAGGAGTTAGGAGTTAGAAGTTAGGAATTAAAAGTTAAGAGTTAGGAATATCTTCAATCAGTTAATCATAAAATGCAAACACGACACATTGATATTAAAGTTGAAGTTGCGAGCCGATTGGACGAACTTGAAAAGACCGACCGTGAATTGGTTATGCGTGCAAAAAATGCCGCCAGCCGTGCCTACGCACCTTATTCGCAGTTCAATGTCGGAGCCTGTCTCCTACTCGAAAACGGCGAGATGATTGATGGCAACAATCAGGAGAATGCGTCGTATCCGTGCGGCTGTTGCGCCGAGCGGACCGCGCTCAACTATGCCCGCTCAAAATTTCCTGGCACTGCCGTTGAAGCCATTGCAATTGCAGCCTTCAACAGCGACGGGCAACTGAGCACTCCCATCCCGCCTTGCGGCATCTGCCGTCAGGCTCTGCTCGAATGCGAATCCGACAGTGGACGGCCTATCAGGGTGATAATGAACGGCAAAAGCCTCACAAACATTGTCCACAGTGTGGCCGACCTTTTGCCATTGTCGTTCGACAAAAAAAATCTTAACGAATAGAATATCTGACAATCAATAAAATAGCAAGGAAATGAAAAAAGCAGCAACAATCAAGGACATTGCAAAAGCAATAGGCGTTTCAGTATCAACCGTTTCACGCGCCTTGCAGGACAAACCCGAGATTTCGGACGAGACTAAAACTCTTGTACGCGAGACGGCGTCGAAGATGAACTACCGCCCCAACACAATGGCGGTGGCGCTGAAAACACGCAAATCGTACTCAATCGGCGTGGTTGTGCCGCAGATTGTCAGTTTCTTCTATGCCACTGTGGTTCAAGGAATTGAGCAGGTTGCCAATGAGTTGGGCTATCAGGTTTTCGTCAGTTCGTCGAACGAGGATATGATTAAAGAGATGCAGAACGTGTATGGTTTTCTCGACCATCGCGTTGACGGAATGATTGTGTCGCTCTCGAAGGCAACCGACGAATTCACTCATATTCACCGAATTGAAGAAAACAACGTGCCGCTGGTGCTGTTCGACCGCACATCGAAGGAAATCAATGTGCCGAAGGTTGTGGCCAACGATGCCGACGCCGCCTATATGGCTGTCTCTCACCTGATTGAGCGCGGTGCGAAACGTGTGGCGCTCATCACTGGTCCCGAGCACATGCTCATTGGTCGCAACCGCTTCCGCGGATACCGCGCCGCACTGACCAACCACGGCCTTCCCATCGACAACCGCATGATTGTGCGCTGCAACCTTACTGTTGACGACGCGCGCGAAGCCGTTTTGAAGATGTTCGACATGAAAACTCCGCCCGACGCTATCTTCGGCATCAACGATGATGTGGCCATCGGCGCACTCTATGCCGTGAAGGAAAAAGGCTTGAAAATACCTGAAGATGTGGCAATTGTGGGCTTCTCAAACAGCCGCCGCTCAAGTTACATTGAGCCACCGTTGAGTACTCTTGACCAAAACCCGATGAAGATTGGCGTGCTGGCCGCAAAACTGCTTTTCGACCAGATTCAAGGCAAACCCGATTTCAGTGAAAATAAGGAAGTTATCGTTCCCGCAACGCTGATTGTCAGGGCGTCATCGAACAGGTAGGATTTTGGTGTTGGGTGTTGGAGATTGGAAATTAATCCTTCAAGCATTCTATCCTTCAATTCTTCAATCCTTGTTTGGCCTTCATAATCCGCTGATACGACTGGTTGATGCGCTCCTCGGTGATTTTGCCGCTTGCAACAAGTTTTTTCATCGCAGCAAGTGCATCTTTAACAATATCAGCATTATACATATCGATATTGTTTGAGAATATCAGAACATCCACTCCTGCATTGATGGCAAGACGGATGGCGTCCTCAAGGCCGTACGATTTGCTGATGGCGTTCATCATCATATCATCAGAGAATATCAAACCATTGAAATGCAAATCGTTGCGCAGTTTTGCCAATATCTTTGCCGACAATGTTGCAGGATATTGGCTGTCGAATTTGCGGTTGAAAATATGCGCTGTCATAACCGCCACAGGCTGCACTTCGGTCAGCAGTTTCTGATATGGCTTGAGTTCCTTATTTTGCCATGTATCAGTGACATCGGCAAGTCCAAGATGGGTATCGCTCACCGAACTTCCATGACCTGGGAAATGCTTCAGCGAGCAAAGAACGCCCTGTTTGTTGTGTTCATCGACAAACCATCGTGAATTGCGTGTAACAACCTCAGCATCAGCCGAAAACGAGCGGTTGAGTTTGCCAATTACTGGGCATTTCGGATTGACATCGACATCGACTGACGGAGCAAAATTGACATTAATGCCAACCTCGCGGCATTTTCGGGCAATTTGCGCGGCATAAAACCTTGTAGTATCCTCTTTGTCAATGGTTCCCAGATATTTAGGCGTAACCGTCCGACTGAAACCATATTCGGCTTTCAACCGCGAGACGTTGCCTCCCTCCTCGTCAATGGCAATGAAAAGTATTGTTGATGAGTACGATTGAAGATTGCTAATCAACGTTTTAAGTTGCTGCTTAGAAACTATGTTGCGCTGACGGCTTTTCGTTGGTACATCGTAGTCGAACAAAATGATTCCACCAATCTGATAATCGCGAATCCACTGAGCCACAGGACTTTGCTGCGTGATTTCAGTGCCACGGAAACCAACCATAAGCATCTGCGCCATTTTCTGCTCAAGCGTCGGTTTGTTTTGGGCGAATGCAAAAATTGGAATCAAAAACGCGAAAAGAAGAATTGTTTTTTTCATATCTGATTGGTTATTAGAACGCTTTTAAAACATGAACATACAGTCCGCTCTTGCCCTGACGCGTTAAAGTGCCCTCTATCCTGAATACAATGTCGTAGTAAGTAATCATATCAAGTCCAATGCCAGCGCTCGTTAAAAATTTGTTTGACAAATAGTTATTGGTTCCGATGCGGGAATCGTCAACATAGCCAGCATCAACAAACAAATTTAGATAAAAACTGTAATGCACCTTGTTAAATTCACTCCACGACCATCCGTCAATCTTCTTGACTTGCATTGGAACAAGGGCAAATTTTGCAAAGGCTCGGCCCGTGGCAAAACGCTGACCATCAATCACATAATATTCAAAACCTCGCAGATAGTCGAGGTAGCCCAAGGCCTGCTCGGTGTAGTATGGCTGCGGCTTGTCGGGCGAATATTTGGCCAGACCGCCTACTCCAGCATAAAACCGATGGCCCAAATCGAAATATTTGTAGGCCGACAGTCGAGAGTACCATGAGCCATCGAGTTCATTATCAAGCAGATTCAGGCCAAATTTGCCGATTTCAAGCGTTACATTGTGGCCTTTCAACGGATAGAACTTGTAGTCGCGTGTATCCCAATCGAACGTATAGGCCAGTTTAAAATACTGTGTATTAGACTTTTGAGTGCCAAAATAATCAGGATTCAGCGCGATTATCGTATCGGCCACATTGGCGTGGGCGTAACCTGCTGTAAGAATGTGCCTTACATCGTATTTCGGACGGAAAGTGTAGAAAAGGAATAAATCCTGATTATCAATCACTTGATGCTTGTCGTTGCGGAAATACTGCGGCTTACAACTGTCGGTGGCAAAGCGCACCTCGTTCTGGCGGTAAAACGATAGTTGAACAGCCAGCCCATGCTTCTTATCGGCCGTGATGTAGGGAAAATCGTAAAAAATCTGGAACTGCTTTTTGTACCCCAGACGGAATTTCACCTTCAGCGTTTCGGCGCGGCCACGGAAGTTGTTGTTTATCAGCATTAAACCATAATTGATGCGCTTCCAGTCGCCATCGTTGATAAAGGCGCTCAGATTGCGGTCGGCCTGCTCAAAAATGATGTAAGGCCACCAATACCACCTCTCCTCGAGCATCACAAGCACCTGCTTCTCGTGCTCGTTTAAATCTATAAGATTGATTGTCACATAGTTGAAAAGCGATGTGTTGAGCAGATTCTCCTTTGAGCGCTGAAAAATGGCATCGGCGGCATCGGCATGCAGTGTGTCGCCTTCGCTGAAAAGCAGTTCGCGCCTGACAATGAACTCTTTAGTGGTTCGGTTGCCAGCAATCATAATGTCGCGCACAACAAAATCTGCGGTTATCGCGGAAGAGTCACGCTGTTGCGCATCGGCCACAAAACAACTGAAAAACAGAACAATAAATACGGCTATTGAGATTGTTTTGCTCACTAAATGCTCAAGAATTTCATAAAAGAATTGTAGCGGTCTTCGAGCATCGAATCGTAATCCCTGTCATTCGAAAAGACCTGTAGAATCTTGTAATTGTAACGCTCAAATGTTTGTATTACAGGCGAAATATCGGTTCGGTTCAGTTTGAGCGTGACATAGAGGATGTCAGGATTGCTGCCGTTGTTGACGTATAGGCTCATGATTTTTGTGTCGTTGCCCTCGACAATCTGTGAAATCTCGCTCAACGAATAGTCGCGTATATTGAGTTCGAGCACAATTATCGCCCCCTTGCTGCCGCCTGAAATCATAACTGCAATTTCATGCGACAAGTCGGGTAATGTGATGACTCCCAAATATTTATCTTCAAAATCAAGAACTGGCAGAACCGACAGGTTGTTTTCGGCCAAAGGCTGCATTGCCTCAATAATATGCTGATTGTCACGCACAAACGGACGCGCCATCACGTGTATCTGGCTGCTTATTGCCTCATCGGGATTGCTCATATCGTAAATCTCGCGCTCCGAAACCAGCCCCAGATACTCGCTCCCATCGACAACAGGCAGATGCGACACCTTGAACACGTCCATCCAATTGAGCGCGTTGGTGCCTGTGTCAGTCTTGTGAATGGCAGGAACCACATCCGATAGCAAATCAATAACAGTCATTGTTCTGTTCTCTCTAATTCGGGTAAATGTAAGAAAAAGTTTCAAGCTGATACATATCGATTTATCATTGGCGCAAAATTATCAATGAATGGCAAATATAAAGTGGTATGCAGTGTGAATGGCAGCACTACCCCGCTCCGCTCCTTTGCACAAAAAAGCCCCGCGATTGGGGCTTTACTTGTTTACTTTGCAAAGACTGGATGCGCTATTGCGACCAGCCATAACTCCTTTGCTATTTTTCCGTCAGATAACCAGGGCCGCCTTGGCCATCTATTCTGGCATATTCGGCATCGATATGAGAAGAATTGTATTCTGTACCATTTCCGCCCCTCAATTGATTACAACCAATAAACATAAATGAACCACTTACTCTCGACAAACTCCACGAACTGCTTACATAGATAGTTCTAAGTTGATAACACGACTCAAACATTTCTTGTGTCCTCGTAACATAAGATACATTGGCGTTGCTAAGGTCAATGGTAGCAACATATCTAAATCCACTAAACATATCGAAGCAGTCTTCAGGGAACACTGTGCCCGATTCACAGATAACAGATGTTACATTCTCATCTTTGAAGGCCTGCACATCTTCGACTTTTACATTACCACTAAGTGTCAACTCGCCATTGTTGAGTACTGCTGTTGATTCTACGAATGTGGCGGAAACTATTACCCCGCTCTTTGGCATAATAAAATGATTATTGTTTACAGTCACATCCCTATCATTCAAATCCTTAACTGTCAAAGATATAAGGCGATATCCTGACGCAGCAGTAGCGGTTAAATTAACAATATCGCCAGCCTTGGCTGTTGTCTTGTCTGCTGTTACTGAGCCTCCCGAGATATTGCTTGCGATGCTAACACTATAATTCGTATTTTCTTTCGGTATGATAAAACGGCGGTTGCCGTCACTGACAATGGTGAAATAACTGCTCGTATTTGATGTTACGTCGGTCTGGCCATTCATGTATTTTATGGTTATGCCATTGTTGATACCAGAAGCATCAACCATATCAATGCCAGAATAAATTGTTATCGGGCCGATGGCTAAAGAAATTCTGTCGGTTCCTTTTCCTAAACCACCAACATTATTTCCTCCTATTGCCGTCACCGAACCACCTTTGATTGTGATTGAGCCCAATGCGTATTCTGAACCATTATTAAACAAAAGACACGCACCAATACCTGCAGCACCACATACCTGATCTGCATTAGTACCACCTTGCGCAAAAATATTTCCGCCTTCTATGACAATATCTCCACCTTGAGAACTGTATTCACTTCTCAACCCAATACCAGCAGAATTATGACCACCAATGGCAGTCAATGAGCCATCACCTTTGATGGTGAGTGTTGTACCAACACCTCCACATTGTACACCAGCATATCCAGCATCTCCTTCATCATACCCTTGTGCTTTGTTCGTTCCAACAAGATTTATTGTTGCCGAGCCTGCGCAGACAATACCTTTGTTAATGGTGGCATCATTAAGTGTAACACTTGCTCCATCAGCAATAGTTATTTTATAATTTGTTGTACCAGTTAGAGTGGAACCATCACTCACTGTGGTATTTTCTGTAAGTCCCGAAAGCGAAATTGTTGTTGTTGAGCCAGTAGTAAACGTTGCCTTATAATCGCAATTTCCTTTAACATTCACAGTGCGAGGATTGCTGGTGTTGCCATCGTTCCAATGACTAAATGTATAGCCTGAACCGGCTACAGCCGTGAGCACAACATCAGAACCATAATTAACGCTGGCACCGCTTGATATTGCTGTGCCACTGACTTTTGCAGTTACAGAGCCTGTTCCTGCCGTGGCAACGCCAAAGGTGATTGTGTATTGTCGTGTTGTCGTGCTGAATTGCGCAGTGTAAGTGGCCGCGCCCGTAACGGTAGCAATTGCTGGACTCCAACTGCTGAATGTATAGGTATATTGGGCATCAGCAGTTTTTGTCGGGGTATCACCATTATAATTTGGCGTTTGACCGTACGCAACTTCGGTTGATTGCAGAGTTGTCTCACCGTTCTTGAAGGTGATGGTGTACTTTCTTGTTGTCGAGCTGAATTGCGCAGTGTAAGTGGCAGCGCCCGTAACGGTAGCAATTGCTGGACTCCAACCGCTGAATGTGTAGGTATATTGGGCATCAGCCGGCTTGGTCGGAGTTGTACCATCGTAAACAGGTGTCGTGCCATAAGCCACATCAGTTTTCTGCAATTCAGTACCATCGTAATTCACAAACTTGATTTCGTACTTGTTAACCGTCCACTGTGCCGTGAACGTAACATCAGAATCTGCTATAGAGAATGAAGAATTCTCATTATAGGTTGTTTGGCCATCGCTCCAGCCTGCAAAAGTATAGCCTTCTTTGCTCGGTTTGGTGCGGAGGGTGATTGTCTCACCATAGTTGTAGGTCTCAACCTGGCCGCTTACAGCGCCGTCAACCATATAGGTGATGGTATGATTATTGATTGCAAAGTTTGCTGTCAGCGAAGTGTTGTCTTCAACTGTGAATGAATATGTTTCATTTGTCAGATTGTCGTTGCCGTTCCAGTTCACAAAGTGATAATAGTCGGCCGGTGAGGCTGTGAATGTGGCCGTTTTGCCTTTCTCATACCACAGCGAGCCGTCGGCGCCCTCTACCGCAAGGTTTGTCCTGTCAACGGTAACAGAGCCTTTGCTTGCGTCAGAGGTTGATGCCTTTATGTATTTGCAACCATATTTAACGTTGCTAACATTAAAATTCTTATCAAAATACCAATTTTCAGGTTTCGAGTCAGCCTCGCAATATGCTGTTACATTGCCACATAGTGCAAACGCTTTGCCTCCTTCTGTTCCAATATGAGTAACCTTGCCTGGAATGGTTACTGTTGTCAGATTCTGGCAGAATGAGAACATACTCATTCCAATGCTTACCACTTTGTTGCCAATGGCCACAGTTCGCAAATTCGTGCAGTTGGCAATAACATAATCTTCGATTCTTTCAACATCACCGGCAATGGTTAGAGACTTCAGCTTCGAGCAACCGTTAAACGCTTGCGAGCTTACAACTTTAACTCCATCGGCAACTGTATAACTCTCTGCCGTTTTGCCTGCGGGATACTGAACAAGTGTGTCGCGGTTATAACTGAAGAGCACACCATCAACTGAAGAGTAACGTCTGTTTCCGTATGCAACGGTTATTTCTGTCAAATTGCTGCAATCGGTAAACGCGGCATAACCAATGTTCTGAACTCCGGCGGGGATGGTTACCTCTGCCATGGTGCATTTCGAGAATGCGCTGTTGCCAATTGTAACAACACTGGCAGGAATCGACACGTTGCTGAACTTGCAGTTGTAGAATGCAGATTCGTCAATGATTGTCACATTATTGCCGGCGTATGTTACCGAAGTAAGATTCTGGCAATTCCGGAACGCGCATTTGTCGATATGAGTAACCGATGTGGGGATTGTGAACGAAGTGCCGCTCTTTGCTGCAGGATATACAACCAATGTCGTCTTATCTTTATTATACAGAACGCCATCAACCACGCAATAAGCAGTATTGCCATCGGCAACTGTAACCGTTGTCAGCGCCGGGCACGATTGGAATGCATAGCTTCCCAAATTGACAAGTGTCGATGGCAACGATATTTGTGTCAGCCTCTCGCAAGAACCGAATGCGTTGGCGCCAATGGTTGTAACGCCTTCCGGAACTATAACGGCTGTAATGTTATTGCTTGTGTAGAAGCTGAATGCGTTTTCTTCTATCTCGGTCACATTAAACGTAAAGCCATCCCGTGTCACTGTTTCTGGAATGTCTATCCATTTGCGTGCCGGTGGATATTGGCCAGCTCTTACTGATACTGTTGTTGCGCTGGTCAAGGTATATTTCAAACTGTCGGTGCCTTCGAAATCCTTCATAAACACTGCGGTAAGGGTTGTATCCTTAACAATGGAGAACTGATTGGAAACAATTTCGCCCTTGCCGTTTGTCAAACCAAGGTAATAGTAGCCGTACGAAGGCTCGGCTGTGATGATTACAGAAGTTCCGTAATTCACTTTGTCTCCGCTCGCAATTGTCTGACTGGCAGCATTTGTTCTGATAGTACCGCCAGCGTTGTCATTAACTCCGAAATTCACAGCATACTGGTTTTCTGTCGATGTGAACACTGCCGTGTAGGTCTTTTCGCCAGTAACGGGCTCAATTGCTGGTGTCCAGCCCGTGTGTGTGTAAGCATACTGTGCCGTTGCGGCCTTTGTCGGGGTTTCTCCATCATACTCAGGCATTTCGCCATATTTTACTGTAGTAGAATACAACTCGGTGTTGTCATCGTTTACAAACTTAATGGTGTACGACCTTTCATTTTCAGTGAACACTGCCGTGTAGGTCTTTTCGCCAGTAACGGGCTCAATTGCTGGTGTCCAGCCAGTGTGCGTGTAAGCATATTGTGCCGTTGCGGCCTTTGTCGGGGTTTCTCCCTTATACTCAGGCGTTTCGCCGTATGCAATGTTACCCGATTGCAAGGTTTTGCCCTCGCTGACGAATGAAATTGCGTACTCATCGATTGCAAAGTTTGCTGTCAATAAGGTATCGTTTTTAACTGTGAATGAAACAGTTTTGCTGGTCAGACCGCCGTTCCAGTTCACAAAGTGATAGTGCTCATTCGGGTTGGCTGTGAGCGTTACATTCTGTCCGTAGGTGTATTCGCCAATGCCTGATACAGAGCCGTTTTGCGTTTCCACACTAAGTGTGTATAGACGCTGTGTCCAGTGTGCCTTGAGTGTCAGATTCTCTGCAGGCATAGTTGCGGGCAGCTCACTATCCCACCCGTCGAAACGATAACCCAGTTTTTCAGGAGCGGCAGGAACGGTGATTGCGGTGCCATAATCGGCTGTGATTGAGGCCACAGGGCTTCCTCCGTCGGCATCAAAGCTGATGGTGTACTGATTAACCTTCCATAATGCCTTGATTGTCAGATTTGTGGCTGGCATCTTGGCAGGTATCTGAGTGTCCCATCCTATAAATGTGTAGCCCTTCTTTCTCGGCTCGGCAGGTTCTGAAACAGGTTTGCTGTAGTTGACAGTCATGGCTGCCATTGCGGCACCGCCATCGGTGTCGAAGGTGATGGTGTACTTATTGAGTATCCATTTTGCACGGAGCGTCAAGTTCTGCGCGGGCATGGTTGCGGGCAGTTGCTTGTCCCAGCCGTCGAAGGTGTAACCCTCGCGTGTTGGTGCGGCAGGCAAGGCAATGGCAGCACCGTAATTGGCTGTGATTGTGTCAACTGCACTGCCGTTGTTGGTGTTGAACGCTATTGTGTAGCGGTTGATATCGAATGTGCCCTCAATGGTGATATCCTTGTCGGGCATTGTGGCTGGAACGTTCTGCCAACCACTGAAGGTGTATCCCTCCTTCTCCGGCGCGGCTATCAGTCTCGGCCGAGTCCCGAACTCAACATTGCCAACTGTTTGGTAATCAACACCGTCCACCTTGTAATTGATTGTGTGCTTGTTGGCGGGCATTGTGCCTGTTATGGTGACGTTGTGCATCGGCATGGTGGCTGGTGCATTGCTCCAGCCGCCGAAGGTGTAGCCCTCTTTCACAGGTGCGGCGCGCAAAGTGAGCGCTGTACCATACGCGACATCCTCAGCTTCGCCGTAAACATCGCCGTCGATGATGTACGCCACTGTGTATGTGTTAAGCGAGAAGTTGGCAACCAGTTGCGCGTCTTTCTTCACTTTCAGTTTGCGCGGGTTGGTATTGTCGCCGTCGCTCCAGCTGGTAAAGTGGTAACCAGCAGCTGTGTCGGGATATGCGCGGAGCTCTATCTCAGTGCCGTACTCAACGGTTCCGCCGCCCACGGCTTTTCCTCCCTCACTGGCTGTGGTGCTGACTGTGCAGCTGTCGAGCATAAATACGGCCGTTATCGTCATTTCATCAGTTACTGTAACCTTATGAGGATTGCTGCGGCTGCCATCGAACCAGTGGTCGAAATGGTAGTGCGGCTCCATGGCGGTTGCGGTCAGCTCAATCTCGGTGCCGTGGTTGTAAGTCCAGTCGGCGTTGCGGTTGCCCTTAACCTCTATCTCGCCCTCGTCGGGGTTGTCGACTGTCAGCATATAGCTGTCGATTTCAAAATAAGCTGTCAGGTTAATCTCGTCATCTACAGTTAGTTTGAGTGGATTGTCGGTGCTGCCGTCGCTCCAGTTCAGGAAGTGATGGAACTGGTCGGCCACGGCCGTCAGCTCAATCTCAGAGTTGTACGCGTAAATACCTGTGCCTGTGACTTTTCCATTCTCGGCCTCTGCCGTTACCGGGAAGCTGTCAATTGCAAACACGGCCTCGAACGCAGTGTCGCGTTTGATAATCAGCTGGCGGGGCGTGCTTCGGTCGCCGTCGTTCCAACGGAGGAAGTGATAGTGCGCGTCGGCATGGGTTTTCAGTGTCAGGCGTGTGCCATGGTTGTAGGTGCTGTCGGCGTTCTGGTTGCCTTCAACAGTAACTGTTCCGTGCTCGCCTGTAGCCGATATGTTGTATGTATTGATTTCAAAATTTGCCGATGAGTAGGCAGTATCGTGCAGAATGAGCACTGTGCGCGGGTTCGACAGGCGGCCATCGCTCCACTTTGTAAAGTGGTAGCCCTCAATTGGTGTCGGTATAAGGTCAAGTTTGGCTCCATAAACCTTCGGACCGCTGAACCGAACAGTTCCAAGGCTGTCAACCTCCGACTTCACAGCCACCTTGCACTCAACAGGTCCAGCGGTGTTGACATATACATCAACATTCACATATCGGTTTGTCGTGTCGCCTGCCGCCATCAGTCCGAAGCTGATTTTCAGATTGTTGGCTTGCTTGAGCGGCCATATTATAAGTTTAGCGTCGGGAGTCGACGAGCCCTGCATCAGCACCACGGCTGAGGCGCTGCTCTGTGTTGTTGTCGGGTTTCCATTGGCATTGAACATGATGACTTTATTCCCCTCAACATCAACAGCTTTGTTGGCTGCAAAGAGTCCGTTTCCGTACATTTTGAGCAGTTCATAACCGTTAGCGTTGTACAAGGCAGGAACCGAGTCGGCAATTCTGATAGTGTCTATCTTCTGAACCAGCAGTTGGATTGGCTGAATCTCCTCCACTTCATTGAACTCTTCAACCTGAGCAACGTCGCCTGTAACGACAAGTTCGGTGTGAACGCCAACGCCAGAGGTATCGGCGCTCAACAATGTTGAATCATTGTGGTCGGTTACAGAAAATTCAGGTGTACTGAAGGTTGTTGATTGGGAAGTTATCTCTACAAGGCTCTTGTCAGACTCCTTGTCTTGCAGCTCAAATTCCGATGTATTGAACGATGTGTTTCCGATTGTAATGCGCATCAGGTCCGGTTCATTGTCCTTGACGGCTCTGCGGCCCGAAACGGCAAAGCCTGTCTGCATCGCCTTGCCTTCGTTGTCCTCGATGTAGGCGCGTGTGCCCTCCACGTTGTCGACTTTAAATATGGTGTTTGGCGTGCCGTCTTTGGCGGCTTTTCGTCCGCTAACAGCGAAACCTGTCCGCATTGCTTTGGCCTCCTCGTAGTCAACATAGATGACGGTGCCTTCAGCATCAATCACCATATATTTAATGGTATTGTCGGCGCCAGAATCATTTTTTGCGGCACGACGTCCTGAAACGGCGAATCCAGTGCTGACAGCCTTATCTTTCTGTGAGTCAATATAGATTTGAGTACCATAGCTGTTCACCTCAAACAGTCTGATTTCCTTGCCTTTGGCTGCTCTCCGTCCAGATACAGCAAAGCCAGTGCTGACAGCTTTTCCATTTTCATCCACATATATTTTGGTTCCGTCGGCATTGATTTCCAGAAATTTACCATTGGAACTACTTTTAGCCGCCCTGCGTCCCGAAACGGCAAAACCCGTGCGGACAGCCTTGGTTGAGTCATCTTCAACATAGACGCGGGTACCGTCGGCATTGATTTCCAGATATTTGTCGCTGTCTCCCTTGGCACCTGCACGGCGGCCTGCCACCGCAAAGCCCGTGCGAACGGCTTTGGTTGCATCCTCGTCAATGTAGACCTGCGTGCCTGTTGCGCCGACGGTGAATAAGTCGAAGCCATCTTTGGATGCCGCCTTGCGCCCTGAAACTGCGAAGCCTGTCTGCATGGCCTTTCCTCCAGCGGTATCTTTATCGTTGACAAATACTTGTGTTCCTTTGGCGTTCACAGCAAAGATGTCAGCGTCAGCGTCTTCCTTGGCTGCGCGGCGCCCGGCAACTGCAAAGCCCGTGCTGAGAGCCTTAGCGCTGTCGGTGTCATTGACAAACACCCGCACGCCATCGTGATAAACGGCAAAAACAACGTTGCCGTCTTTGTCGCGAACCTCAAACAAGGCGTCACTGTCCGATTTGGGGTCGCCTGCCTGAATGGTGCTGACCTTTCCTGCCGCAGGGGCGTACATGGCGTACGGCGCGGGCTGCAACTGTATGGTTCCCAGGTCGATATAATTGGTACCGCCATCGGGGTCGGCCTCTATTTTCATCATCACCTGCATGGTGCTCCAAGGCACTTCGGCAAACGTGCCGCTGACAGTCTGACCCTTGCCCACCTCAACCTGAACGTTGCCATACTGGTTGGTTTTGGTTTTGTGCGTCTCGCTGTACACAACTTTTCCATCGTAGATGAGGCTGAACAGCATTCCAACCTCCTGATTACTAACCAGATCTCCTTTTGCAGAGCGAATAACTGCTTGATAGGCAAAACTGTTCTGAGCTTCGGCAGTTGCCATAATCGCCATTGTCAGGCAGAAAGCCGCCATCATTTTTTTCAAGATAGAACTCATTTTATATTTGAATAATTTATTGTATTCCAATGTTTTATTTATTAGATAAATTAGGCGTTAACACATAATTTCTTCAACCCACAAAGCTAATAAAAGTATTGTTTGCCCTTGTTCTTCAAATACCATTTTTCAACAATAGCAAGTCGAGAACTTTGATTTTGATTTCACATTTCAAAATATACATTAGCAACATTCTGGCAATCAATAATTTTACTCAAAAAGAAAGCGAAAAAACGAACAAATTTCCAAAATGTTCGTATTAATAATTGTTTGTATATAAGAAACAAAAAGAGAAGCGATGATGAGAACGAATTATTTAAATAGAATTTTAACAATAGCCTTGATGTTTGGCTACGGAAGCGTATTTGCGGAAAATAGGATTATCACTGATAATACGACATATTCTGGCAGTTCCCCAATTGTTTTAGTTAATGGAGACCTAACAATAAGCAATGGCATAACATTGACAATAACAAACAGTGCCACACTGATTGTGAATGGCGATTTACATATACGTAATAAGGGTGAGATATTAGTTTCGAACAATGCTTTAGTTATGATTAAGGGAATAGTCATTCAAGAAAATGGGCAAGCTACACTGGATAATACTTCTTTTTTTGCCAGTGGAGGCTATGATGGTATACATAACAAAACTAATCTGCCTAATCCTGGCAGCCAAACTTATATAGATGATAACGAAACATACAAAAACCTCAGTGTTCTGGCTGGAATTGCGAATAATTTAATTGGTAGGCTGGAAAATACA
This sequence comes from Salinivirgaceae bacterium, assembly GCA_017474765.1. Taxonomy (GTDB): domain Bacteria; phylum Bacteroidota; class Bacteroidia; order Bacteroidales; family SZUA-534; genus RUG13583. The sequence goes on from JAFVGW010000016.1 coordinate 19,064, forward strand.
GGTATTGAATTCACTATGCCGGCTTATGTAACAACGGCATTAGGATGGGCCGATGAATCGATTTCACCTCTACCCATCGAACTCACCTATTTCGTTGCCCGCCGAACTTCGGATGGCGTAAAATTCGAGTGGCAGACGGCCTCGGAGAAGGACAACGACTACTTCACCATTGAGTACAGTACCGATGCGCTTAACTTCAGCGAACTGGCAACTGTGAGCGGTGCGGGCACTTCAACGGAAATCATAAACTATGAATACAATTACAGCACCAATGCTACAGGTATGATGTATTACCGTCTGCGCCAGACCGATTACGACGGCCAAACGGAATGCTCTGACATTGTGGCTCTCACCCTTGCCGGGCACCAGACCACCAACGTCAGCAATATCGACATAAAGATTTATCCGAATCCAGCAATCGATTACGTGCAAATTAATGGGGACGGTATTGTGAGTGTGGAATTTGTAAATGCAAGCGGACGAGTTCTGTCAGCAGCGGGCCAACAGGCTTCGTACAGCATAAGCAATCTGCCGCAGGGGATTAATTATGTAATTGTACACACAACTCAAGGCAACGCCATTCGGCAATTCATAAAACATTGATTTTTAAATTGGTTATTTCCGAATCCGAATTCGCACCAATGCGTAAGGCACAAAAATAAAAAAGGCCGCCCGAATCGTCTTCAGGCGGCCTTCTGCTTTATCTAACACACTCTCCTACAGCGCCCTGACATACGTTGAAGGCGAGTCGAGAACCTTGATTTTGTCAACGTTTTCCTTGTCGATGGTGCTGATTTGCAGCAGCGAGTCGACCACTGCGTCGGCCATTGAAGCGGGGATGCTCACGGCACTGCGCACGAGCGACTGTTTGCCAAGTTCGCCTTGCCCCGATATGCGGGTGATGCGCGTTGTGGTTGCGCCTGTTGCGCCCACGCTCAGGCAGGTGGCGCGCAGGTCGTCGATGCGGTCCTCGTCCGATATGATGGTCACCTCGCAGTTGTCAGAATGAACACAAGCGTTGCGGTTGTCGGCCGACCCTTCGGCGTCGAGACGGCGGCGCCAGTTGGTGTTGCCCTTGAGCGAGTCGATGGCGGCTATCACCTGCTCCATTGACGCGGCGAACTTCTGCCCGCCAATCTTCATATAGGTATCGATAAGTCCCACAGTGATAGGCGTTTGGTAGATGAATCCACGTCCAGGGCGGTCGAGTTTGGCCTGCTCTGCCAGCAGTTGGGCAATGCTGCTCGAATCCTGCTCGGGCATAATCAGGTGCACAATCTCCTTCTCGGCGGGAATGGTGACGCGGATAAGGCCCAGTTGGTCGCGGATGTCGTTGCCAGTGGCGTTGGTGAGTTGCGGCACGCAGATGCCCAGGTCGAGCGCGTTCTTGGCCAGATTGTCGCCCTCGCCGTTCTCCGACAGAACGCAAATCATATACGAAAGGTGGTTCAGCAGCGTAACGTCGTTGTTTTCAACCTTTTTGCTATCCAGAAAAGCCAGATTGATGACAGGCGGCTGATTGCTGAACTCCATAAGGTCCTGCGAGAAGATGGTTCCGCGGCCAGGCACGTTCAGTCCCGCCAGGGCGATGATGGCACCGATGGTGTCTCTCACGTTCTCGCGCGGCACGGTGAAGCGGAAAATGGTTGAAGGTGTGCTTCTTAACTTCACTGTGTCGCCAGGAATGCCGAACGGCAGCGGCTTGACAAGTTCGCGCACGTTTCGGGCCTGCTCAATGTAGGCGTCAACCTCGAGTTGCGTCAGAAAATCCTGCACAACAGGCGCCAAATTGTTGTTAATCATACAGGTTATAAGGCTCACGCGATGCGGCGTGTAGATGCCTTTGGCCATTTGCGTCCGCCAAACGGTACGCGACGGCGAGAATGCGCGGTTCCTGCTCGCATTCACCATTTCCATATTATCATTCATTGTCATTGGTCTTTAGGGTTTTACGTTGTTTCAGTCGGGTGAAGATGCCGAACAGAAGCACAGTGATGATTGGCCAGGCCGAAGCCATTGCCAGAATGCCGAAACCGTCGGAAATGTTGAGCGCTCCGCCGATTCCAAGGCCCAGAGCCAGCACCAGCGGCACGGTCACGGGTCCTGTGGTCACGCCGCCGCTATCCCAGGCGATTGACGCGAATCCGTCCTCGCTGAAAATGGTGAGAATCAGCAGCAAACCGTAAGAGATGACTATCAGCCAGACAAGCGGCAAATCGAACAAGATGCGCGCCAAACCGAGCACAATGCCCATTCCCACGCCCACCGACACCACCTGCACAATCTGCTTGCGCTTGATGGCGCCAACGGTCAGGTCTTCAACCGTGATTCCCAATGCGTTAAGCGCGGGCTCGGCAAGTGTCGCACCATAGCCAAGGCCGAAGGCGAACAGCAGCACCAGCACAAGTCCCAAAACCGACAACTTGCTGTTGAACAGCGGCTTTTCAGTAATTATCTGTGTATAAGTGTGTTTCTCACTGTCGTAATAAGCGGGATTGAACTCAACGGGCTTAACCTCGCCCTTCTCGTAAAGGTTGAAGAAGGTCAGATTTTCGCCCTCGGGGCTGATGCCGCTGTAGAGCATTGTGCTGTCGAAATTATTGATAACCACCTGCTCAACAAACTTCTCCTCGCTTGCGAAAGCCTTCGGCAACTGCGAGCCCACTTCGCCGCCGAGCGAACCCAAACCAAGTTTGATGCCCGATGTGAGCAGAATCATACCCACCAGCGTGAATGTCAGGCCCAGAGCCACTTCGTCTTTGTTGCGGATTTTCTCGCGAAGGAAGAGCGTGAGCACCAGAATGAGCAGCAGCGTGAGCGGAATCACAGCCCGCAGGCCGCCAACCGTCTCCTCCTTGAGCGTTGTGCTCAGCGGCTCGGTGACGGGCGCCTCGCTTGCAATCTCAACCGACGACAGCAGCCCGCGCTCGTAATCGCTTGCGCGAAGTGCGAGCCACTCCTGAAGTGTCTCATTTCCAAGATATTTCTTGCAAACCGAATCGTTTGTGGCGATGGCCATAACGGCTTTGTCGAACTGCGCCGAATCGTTGCCGAACAAGGCGCGGCGGCCCGCCTCACTGCCGTGAGTGAAGGCGTGCTCGGCAACCATTGCCTCGTTGCCGTTGAACAGTTGTGCCGAAACGGTCTTGTTTTCAGGCGCGAAGAATACTTCCTCGGTTGTGGCGGCGGGAATGAGCGTGTTCAGATACAAGCCAAGCCCCAGCACAGCCGCAATCGGGAATGCCGACGCCAGCATAATGATGCCGAATCCGCCGTCATTGCCCGAACCTTTGTTTGCTGTTCGCGAAACACCGATACCCAGCGCCAGCACAAGCGGCACGGTCACGGCTCCCGTTGTTACTGCACCGCAGTCCCAAGCCAAGCCGATTATCTTCGACAGATTGACGTTGAACGACGCGTAAACCGTCATTGCCATAACCAGCGGAATGACCACGAATATTATCGGTTTGATGTTCCAACCGTAGTAGAATCGGCACATACCGAGCGCCACAGCCAGTCCCACGCCCGCTCCAACGGCATTGACAAGCATTCCCGAGTATTTGTCGAGAATCATATAAAGCAGCGGTGAGTCCCACGCCGTGATGGTTGCGCCAGCCGTCTTCAGCGAACTGATGGCAGGCTCGGCAAGCGTTGAGCCAAAGCCCAGAATGATGCCGAAAATGCAGATTGGCACAATGCCCACTTTGGCAGGCAACTTCACTCCCACGCGCTCGCCAATGGGCATCATACCCAGCACGAGCCCCTCAAGGAAGAAGGCCAGACCGAACACCACAAGGGCTATTCCGCCCGCCGTTCCCCAAGCGTTGGCCAGCGGCGTGCGCAGAATGGCCACCTGAAAAAACACAAGGTATAGGATGATAAAGGCTACCGACTTTATCTGTCCCATAATCCGCGATTTGGCGTAGCCGCCTATCATTGCAAGCGAATCGCCAATCGGAAGACGTTTTCTATGAATCATAATATTAACAAATTACTTTTCTGTTCCGTTTTCTGCTGTAAAATGCAGTAATATACGAACAAACTAAAATTTTGTTGTCCGTCAGTGATATAGAGGTTTTCTTCGAGCCTAATTCTGCCGAAGTTTCAGCATTTTCGCCTTAATAATGAGTTCGTCGACCGATGAGAACAAGCCCACCTCGGCAAGCCGCAGCAGCCGCTCGGTGTCGGCAGATTTGTCAGAAACCGAGTTGGCGGCGCTTTTCTTTTTATTTGAAAACAAATTGATAGTCATTGGTTTAGATGTTTAGAATGTATAAGTCAGTCCTAGCATAAAGTTGAAGCGCTGGTTTGCGTATTGGTTCCACTCAAAGTATCGCTGGCCAGCAATGTTGTTCAGGTCGAGAAAGGCCGAGAAACGCTTTGTGATGCGGTATTCAAGCCCCAGATTGCCATCGATAACGCCATCCAATTCTTTGGATTCAGGCAGATTATCGCCTGTTTTTGGGTCGATATGGTCGATGCGGGCATAACGATTGCTTATGGCATAAACGTTGATGCGCGCAATTATCTTATTCTCAAGGTTGTAACTTGCATCGAGGCTGATGGTGTATGTCGGCAGATGCCAGGCCTCAATCTCTTTCGACATATCGTAAATGTAATAGTTGCCCTTCAGCCCCAACTTGAATTTTTCGCTCATCTTATACGAAATCTCGCCCAGGAAACGGGTGCGCAAAATCTCGTCGTAGGCCACCGTGAACTTGTTGTGCAACTTGGTGCTTATATCGTTGACAAACAGATACTGATTGTCGATTTTGGCGTATTCGGCGCGGATGTTGAACGCCACCTTCGAACTGACATTTCCGCGGAATCCTGCGGCGAGGTTCCAGCGAGTCTTGGTCGGGTTGATGTTCAGGTCGGAGCGCACAAACGGGTTCTCGGCGTACATCTCTCGGTAACTGTGCACATCGTAGTTGCCGTTCACCTCGATATATGGCAGCAGGAAGTAGTCGATAATGTTGTACTGCATGCTGATGTCGGGGAAGAACATGAACTTGGAGTTGCGCTGGTCGTAGAAGGTGCTCGCACCCACCTTGACGCGCCATTTGCGGCCGTATGCGCCAATCCACGGGTTGAAGTTGACCACAGCAGCGCATATATCGCCCTTGCCGTCAATATTCAAGCCTTGAGTGCTGTAATTGTCAATCACCATATTCAAGCCCATAAACTCCTTGTCCATGATGTAACTCATGAAGGCATCGACGTGCAGAATGTTGTCACCCTTGTTGTCCTTGGTCTTTATTCCGCTGTAGTTCGCGCTTATGCGGAAGTCTATTTTTGATGAATCGAGATTGGTTGTGCCAACCAAAGCGCCAAACGAGTAGTAGTCAAGTGATTGTTTTTCAATGTTTTTCTTCTTCAGCGGAAGCGAATCTTCGGCAATTTTCAGATTGGTGTCGTAGCCGTAATAATAATTGGCATGATGGCCGCAACTGGCTGTGACACCAGCCACAAAGTCTTTCTTGAAGATTCGGCGCACCTGACCGCCCGCTTCGGCCCGCATCAGCCCTGCGTAAACGTGCTTGTCGGCCTCGTTCTTCACCTTGCCGTTGCTCGACAGATAGTTGGCATTGACGTTCCAGAGCCATTTCTCCGACCGCTGGCTGCCCGTGTAGATGTTCAGCGTTGGCGATGCATACGACCCGAAACCGCCCTTCACGTAGGCGTAGTAGAGTTTCGGCAGCGGCTCTGCCACCAGTTTGGCGGGCTTCAACTGCTTCGGCTGATATTTGGTCGGATACATCTGGAGTTCGCCCTCGTCGTACTCAAAAGTCGGCGTAACCTTGATTGTGTCAACAATTTTGGGTAACGAACTGATTTTGAACGCATCATTGATGACTGGCTCATACGATTTTATGACCTTCACCTCTTGATTCAGGTTGTTCTGCGCCATTACGGTGCACGAACCTAACATTGTCAGAATCAGGATATTTCGTTTCAAACGTATCATATCTGTATGTCGGTTTATTCTTGTTCTTGAATTGTGTTTTCTTCGGCAGGTGCTTCGGTATTCTCTTCTGAATCAGAAGGTTCAGCCGATTCATCGGTCTGCTCGGCAGCGGGTTCTTCAGCGGCTGGCGTTTCAGCGGTTTCGCTGGCTGGCTCTGCTGCTTCAGGCTCGGCCTCGGTGGTTGCCGCTGGTTCCTCAATCACTGATTCGTCCACCTGCGGCGCACTCTCCTGCCCGTTTTGCGGCTCTGGCGTGTAAGTTGCGGCCGATTCGGTCATCGGGGCCTCCATCAGTTGCATTTGGGCAGGCTGGCTGTTATCGCTTGTTTCCTTGTTCTCTTCAGGCTCTTCTCTGTCGTTATAGTAATTGTTTTCGTTGTCGTTACCGCCACTCATATCAATCGTTACTTCAACCTCCTGCTTCGAGTTGTCGTCAACAAACTTGGTGCTTTCCGCGTCAACAATGAGTTTCAGTTTGGCGTTGGCCTCGGCCACAATGCCGTCTTTGGTGTCGCCATAGTTGTCGATGACGCTCTGCAGGTTGGCTTTAGCCTGGAAGCGGTCGTTGCGGCTCATGCAGATGTCTGACAGCAGGAAGAACGATTTGGCAATCCAGTAGATGTGCGATGTTCCAGAACCGATAAGTTTGTTAATCTCATCCTCCGACTTCTGCAACTCGTTCTGTTCGAACAACATACGTGCAACCATATACTGCGCCTCGGCACCCTCGCGGCTGTTCATGTCCTGCGCCAGAATGCGGAACTGCGTGATGGCTGGGTCCAACTGGTTTGTTTGATAGTAACTTACGGCCATTATGTGGCGTGCGGTGCGCACCTGCTCGTCCGAAACCTTGTCGGTGATGAGCAGTTTGCGAGCCGACTCAAGCGCGTTGTTGAAGTTGCTGTCGGCAAAGGCCGTTTTCATCTGCCCCTCGCGCGCAATCATCAGGTTCGACTTCACTTCGGCGTTGTCTTCCAACTGTTTATAAAGGTTGTAAGCCTGCTTGTAATCCTTGTCGTTCTCGGCCAGAGTGGCTGAACTCAACAACGCTGCCTCGGTGAAGGTGTTTTTCTGCTTCCCTGCCACAGCAATAAAGTCGGCTTTGGCCGCGCTGTTCTTGTGCAGTTTCAGGTTGCAGTCGCCGCGATAGTAAGTCGCGTTGAGCGAGAAACGGCCGCTCGGGAACTTGTCCAAGTAACTGTCGAACAGACCAGCAGCCTCGGTCCAATTGCCTGACATATAGACTTTTTCAGCCGATGCGTAGGTAAGCGAGTCGCGCTCGTTCTGGTCGATGTTGCCCTTACCCTTGCTCTGCGCGTAGTCGAAATAATCGTCAACCTTGTTCATGTCCACGTAGACGTTCTTCAGAGCGAACAGCGCCTCGTCGGCCTCCGATGAGCCAGGGTATTTTTCAATCACATTCTTGAAGTTGTCGATGGCCATATAGTTCTGACCATCAGCATAGTAGAGCAAGCCCGTTTGAAGCATTGATTTAACCACATACGAACTGTTCGGATAGTTCTTCGCCAACAGGCGGAAATCGCTGATTGCCAATTGTGTGGAATCAAGAATCGTATAGGCGCGGCCACGTTCAAAAAGTGCGTCGGCAGCATATTTCGAATTCGGATAACGCTTCAGCAAATCGCTCATTGCCAGAATCTTGCCATGCAGATTCTTGTCAAGTCCCATTGCAAAACCCTTCTGGAACAATGCGTATTCGGCATCGAACTTATTCATGTCGGCGGCCATTCCGTAGTAGAGCACGGCATCGTTGAACTTCGACGAAACAAAGTAGCAGTCGCCTATGCGGATGTAACTGTCGGCCAGTTTGGCGGTGTCGGCTGTGGCTGGCTTCTCAACATATTTGCGGAACCAGTCGGCGGCTTTGATGTATTTTTTCGTCTTGAAATTGCAGTAGCCAATGTTGTAGTAGCACGTCTTGTACTCGGGCATTGTGTAGGCGCCAGGTGTGGTTAGCAACTGGTTGTAGGCATCGGCTGCCCTGTCGTACTCCGCCATGCGGTAGAGAGCCTCGGCCTTCCAATAGCAAGCCAGAGCGCGTATCTCCTTGTCGTACGCTTTGAGCGATATGGCCTGGTCGAACGCCGCAACCGACTCGTCGAACTTCAGGTTGTTGAACAGTTCGAGTCCGCGGAAATAGGCCACGCGCTGCCAAGCCGACTGCATCTCGGCCGTCTTGTTCTTGATTTTTGCGATGGTGGCAAGTGCTTCCTCATAGTTTTTGCTTGACAGACAAACCTTTACCATATATTCGTACACCTCGTCGCGGTGAATCGATTTCGGATAGAGTTCGAGATATTTGTTGAAAGCCTTAAGTGTCTCGTTGAAAGGCGAATAGGCTAATTCATACGACAGTTTTGCGTAGTTGAGCAGCGACTGTTCCTTGATTCTGTCGTTGAAATCGTATTTTGAAGCCGCCTCAAAGGCCAAGAGCGCTTTATCCTTCTGCTCCAACTTCATATTCGAGTAGGCAATGTGGAAATAGGCGTTCTGCGTCAGCGCGTCGTCGAGGTTCGTCACGTTCGACATTGTGTTAACGGTTTGCTGAAAGTCACCCGTCTTAAAGTACGCATAACCAAGTTGATATATATCCTCGCGAGTGTAGTTGGAGGCATTGCTCTTGTAGTTCTCCAAATAAGGCAGCGCCTCGGTGTAGAGTCCTTTGTTGTAGAGCGCCTCACCCACTATGCGCAACATCTCGGCCTGGCGCTTGGCATCGCTTTTCTCGAGTAGCGGACGGCCCAACTCCAGCACCTTGTCGTCTTTCCCCTGAAGGAAGTAAATCTGCACCCTGTAGTACGGCACAACTGGCGCAAAAGCCGGGTCGTTCTCGATTTTTGCAAGATTGTTGAGCGCCGTCTCATAATTTTTATTGGTGTAGGCCAAATGTGCGTAGAAATAGATGGCCGGCGCCGAATATTTGTTGTTCTTGTCAATCAGCTCGTAGAACATTTTCTGAGCCTTCTCGGTCTGCCCCAGTTTGAAGTAGCAGTAGCCCTTCTTGAAGTAGAGTTCGGCCTGCTGGTCGCGGTTCAGGTGCTGCTTCCACACCTTGTCGAAGTACTCGATGGCCTCGCGGTAGTGGTTCACGCGGTACTGATAGCGGCCCATCTCGAAGTAGGCAGTGCGCGTGCGCGGACTTTCGGGATAGTTGATGATGAACTTGCCGATGCGATATTCAGCATCGTTGTTGAAGAGTTCGAGGGCGCAAAGTGCTGCGTAGTATTCGGCATCGGCCTTGATGTCGGCAAACTCGTCACCATAGCGCGCCACCACCCGCTCAAAGAACTCCTGAGCCTGCGAATAATGCTGCTTGCTGAACAAATCGACGCCTACGCGGTAATCGTAGTCCTCGTCGCTATAGATTATCGATTTCTGTGCCGAAGCACTTAAAGCCGTTAGTGAGATAACAGCCGCCAAACATCTGGCTAATAATTTTCTATGCATAAAAGAATGAACTAAATGGGAACGCTCCCGCTCCCCGTTTCTATTCCAATTTTGAGCCGAATCGGTGCCGTTTCCCGCCCAAATCCGACTCTTTTTATCCGAAACAAATAAAATCGTTTTCAGCCACACGCAATTTGCGCGGCGAAGGTTTTAATTAACAAGTGAGTGTTTATTTATTGACGGGGCGGGAAAATGAACGCTGATGACGCAGATTGAAGGGAATTATGGGATTTTTCGCACAGATTACACTGATAATTCAAAATTTCTTCGAGTATTCAAAAATTGAAAAGGGGGTTGTCATTATGGCAACTCTTTGATTGATATGAAATAATACAAGTTTTAATTACTCCATCTTTCTTGCTCCTTTGCATTCTGGATAGCCTGAGCAACTCCAAAACTCCTTGCCTGCATTCACACCTTTTTTCGCAACACGGCGAATCATCGGTTTGCCGCATTTTGGGCAAGCGGGCGCATCGGCCTTTATGCTTTGCTCTGTGCGGTACGCGAGTCTTTCGGCGGTCAGTCCTTCGGTAAAACCGCCTTCTTCACGGAATGATTCAAGAAGATTGTTTATCAGGTTGTTCAGTATCAAAATAAGACGGTTGCAGAGTATCAACAGGCAGCGTGCTTCTGTAATCGAATCGTTTGAGCAAAGCCACGTACCGAATTTGTGTTTCTGCGCCAATATGTGTATGCTGCTATAATACTGAACGTCATCTTTGTAGGTGGGTTTATCCAACAGAACGGCATTCACTTGCCTGCATTCTTCCGATTTAACCGACCACGGCAATTGCTCGTTCTGCAACAGCCAATTCAGATAATCGTTAGCCAACTCTGCAAGGCTTGCGCGGGCAACGTCGGTGAGTTTCATCTCCGTCTCTTTCGATGTTGAATGTCGAGAGTTGCCTTCAGCGATATTTGCTGGCACAGAACGTGCCGCTTGCGTCATTTGGTCATATTGGCGGCCACAAGGGTCGTTTGAGCGGTTCAAATAGCGTTTGCAGAAATCTTGCGTCGCAAGTTGAACGATGTTGGCCATCACCCACGCGTCAAGCCAAAAATAACCGAAGTTGCGGATTTGCATTTGCTTTGGCATTGTATTTTAGTTTTTTACGGTTGCTAAAATAGTTTTTTTTCGATATAGCGCAATTTCGAAATAACGCTATTGCGAAAAATCAACACGACCATCCAAAATTGCCATATTAACACCCAAATGTTTATTAAATAAAATGCTATCCGCATCCTTGGAAAACACTAAATAATACTTTTGATGCGGTATGAAAGGCATCGTTAGGGGTGCAACAATCGCATAATCAAATCGAAAAATAAAAAAGTGACACGATGGACACAATGGACACCAAAATTCAACTGACCGACGCAACTATCGCGCAGCCTGACAACGTGATTCTCACCAACATAAACCTGAAAATCGACAGCGGTGAGTTGGTTTACCTTATAGGCCGCACGGGAAGCGGTAAGAGTAGTCTGCTCAAAACGCTCTATGCCGACCTTCCGCTCGCAAAGGGCTGCGGCACCGTGGCGGGCTTCCAACTCGAGAGCCTGCGCCGCAAGCAAATCCCCTACCTGCGCCGCAAGTTGGGCATTGTGTTTCAGGACTTTCAACTGCTAACCGACCGCAACGTGCACGAGAATCTGCTTTTTGTGCTCAAGGCCACGGGCTGGAAGAACAAAATCGAGATTGAGAACCGCATTCAGGACGTGCTGAACAAGGTTGGGCTGTCGCAGAAAGGCTACAAGATGCCCAACGAACTGTCGGGCGGCGAACAGCAGCGTGTGGTGATTGCGCGCGCACTGCTCAACAACCCCGAAATCATTCTGGCCGACGAGCCCACTGGCAATCTCGACCCCGAAACGTCGCGCGGCATTCTGACGCTGCTCACCGAAATCAGCCACAACGGCCGCGCTGTGCTCATTGCCACGCACGATTACTCGATGATTAAGGAATTCCCCGGCCGCATTATCAAGTGCGAGAACGAGACGCTTATCGAACTGAAAAACGATGAAGTGTTCGATTTTAGCACCATCGATAAATAGTTTGTAACCAGACATTTAACACCACATTCCTTATTGGCTTCAAATGAAATGATTATCTAGGCAAAGCGCCTGTTATTCCGCTTTGCCGCAAGCTATTTCGACAATGGCAGATGGCTATGCGGACAAAAATGTCAGCGTTTGCAGATGGCCTCCATCAAACGATAGGTTTCCAACACATCGGAGGCTCGGGTAAGCACTTTGCCGTCCCAACCTTCAACTGCCGAGACAAAAGTGTCTATCTCGTTGTAATAGCCTTGCGTATATACCTGATTATTAACCAATGTTGGCACAAAATTGTTGCGGCCGAAAAGTTGCTCTCTGACAATGTGGCCGCCAAAAACTTTTTCCATCGGAACGCCCATCACCACGCGGCCTTTAGCCTCACGTGTGAGTTGTTCCATCTGCTCCATCTCGTAAACGGCGCGGTTGGTAACCACGCGAAGGGTTTCGTGAGCATCGGTCCAACTGTAATCGGTTGACATCTCCACCTGGCCGATTACACCACTATGATTTAGAAGAGCCATAATGGTTCCTGCGTTTCGCGCGACGCCCACAACTTCGGCTTGACCGAAAATTGCGGTGACAAGGTCGAGCGGATGAATGAAAAGGTCGGTCATTGCATCGCCTTCGGCGTAACTGCCTGTCCGATAAGTCATACTGTAACTGTGGACCGTTTCTTTTGCCAAACGCTTTTGCAGTTCGGCGGTGCAGGGCGCATAGCGTTTCTGAAGACCGATAACCAGCCGATTGCCCTCCGACAATTGTCCAAGAGTCTCCAACTCACTGATTGTCAGGCAAGGCGGTTTCTCAACAAAAAGATATTTGCCGCTTTCGAGCACTCGGCGTCCGATTTCGAAATTGGCCTTCGGTGTTGCGGCAACCAAAACGCCGCGTACCTCGCTGTCGTTCAGCACATCGTCGAGGCGGCTTGTAGCCTTCACGCCCTGATATTTGGCCTCAATCATCCGTGCCTTCTCCTCGCTCCTGACCACAATCCACTTCAGTGGAACGTGCAGATAGTCTAGCACTGGATAGAGATTGCTCAAACTGTGCTGACCGAGCCCCACAAACGCATATTTCCACGCGCATCGGCGATTGAGCATTTTGGCGGTGCGAATCTTTTTGTATCGTTCTATAACGCTATCAATCATTCTTTTACCGATTTAAGATAACCTGCGTAGGTCTGACGTTTGTCGTCGGTCCATTGGTATTTGCCGTAGAATTTCTCAATCAGCCATTTGGGAAGTAACCGTTCGAAATTCCGAAGCAGAATGACATCGTATTTGCGGTGGAAATTTATCCAGCAGCCGTTGCACTCCTTGTCGTATTTGCATTGAAGGCTGCAACTTGGCTTGCCGTTGAAAATCTCGTCGAGCGACTGCTTGTGGATATTGCCGAGCACCACGTCAAGATTCTGGCAGATGGGCACGTTGCCGTTGCTGTGAATCACCAGCGAGCTCTTGATGCTCTGACAGCGCAACTTGAGGTTGCCGCGGCGCCACTGCTCGTAGAGCGCCACATAGTCGTAGTTCTCCTGCGTGTCGTGGATGTTCTGCGGAATGCGTTTCACAAAATCATCTGCATCGAGCAGCCCCTGCGTGGTGTTGAAGAAATCGATGGTGCTGTAAATTCCGATTCGCACATCGATATTGTATTTCTTTGCCACATTGATGACGAACTCCATATCGCTGAAATTGTTCCACGGCGAAAGGCAGAACATAAGCGAAATAGGAATCTCATCTTTCAGTGTCTCAACCACTTGGATAACCTTGTCGTAGCCATCGCGGCCACGCATATACTCGTATGTCTCGCGGTTTCCGTCGAGCGAAACAAACAAATGGCTCGGATGATAGTTGCGCACCGCATCAATCACCTTGTTGGGTGTCAGGCAGTTAGACAACAGAGTATAGTTCTTGTGATTCTTAGAGAGCCATTCCATTATTTTGTCGGCCTCGGGATGAAGCACAAACTCACCGCCCTCGAGCCCCACAACCGTTTTTTTGCTAACGCATCGGCTCGACACAATCCGCTTGATGTCGTCGAGCGAAAGACTTTCGGGCTCGCGCTGCCAAATGGAGCAATGCTTGCACCGCGACTGGCAAATGGATGTGGCGTATATCATCAACTGGCTCAACTTCTTATGGCGCGGTCTGAAAGTATTGTTCAGATAAAGCAGACCGTTGTGCAGATAATCGTAAAGTGTGTACATATCTTGTTTTTGTGAATTGCGCAAATGTATAAGATTGTTCTGTAAATTCATTGTCAAGTCAGACAAAGAAAAGTTTTATAGCCACCTCCGTGAGATTCTATTATTCAATAAACCCCTTACGTCTGAGCAGATTCTTCGGGTCGGGTTGGCGGCCGCGGAAGTTGACATAGAGCGTCATCGGGTCGTCGGTGAAGCCGCGCTCTAGAATGTTGCGACGCAGACTGGTGGCCACTTCGCGGTTGAAGATGTCGCCCGTCTCTTTGAAGGCTGCAAAAACATCGGCATCCAGAACAGCAGCCCATGTGTAACTGTAATAGCCTGCTTCATAGCCAGTTGTGAATATATGGCTAAAGTTGGTGCTTCGGTAACGGACGATTATTTGCGGAATCATACCCATGCGCTCCATCGAAGCCTTCTCAAATGCTTCTACATCAATCGAATCGGTGGTTGTTACCAGATGATAGTCCATATCAAGGATGGTGGCCGACAGCAATTCTGTCATCACAAAACCTTGATTGAACGTTTTGGCGCGTTGCAAGCTTGCAATAAGAGAGTCGGGAATAGTTTCGCCAGTCAGGTAATGCTTTGCATATGAGCGCATTACTTCGGGTTCGTAGCACCAGTTTTCCATCAGTTGCGAAGGCATCTCAACAAAATCGCGCGGCACATTTGTGCCCGACAAACTTGCGTAAGTGCACTTCGACAGGAATCCGTGCAGCGCATGGCCAAACTCGTGGAAAAGGGTCTCCACTTCATCCATCGTCAGCAGCGAAGGCTTGTCGGCCGTGGGTTTGGTGAAGTTGCAGACATTGCAAATCACAGGCCGATGGTCAACACCGTCCTTCACATATTGCTCGTTGATGTTGTTCATCCACGCACCACCGCGTTTTCCTGCACGTGGGAAGTAGTCGCCGTAGAAAATGCCCAGCAGTGAGCCATCGGCATCCATAACCTTAAACACTTCAACATCAGGATTATAAACAGGCATCCCCGAAAGTTTTTCGAATTTCAGTCCATAGAGTTTCGTAGCCAAATCGAACACGCCCTGGCGCACATTCTCAAGTTTGAAATATGGCTTCAGCGCTTCTTCGTCGAGATTGTATTTCTTGCGGCGCAGTTTTTCGGCATAAAACCACCAGTCCCACGGCTCAAGCTTTTCGCCGCGGCCTTCGGCATCCATAAGTTTTTGAAGTTCAGCAGCTTCCTTTTTGGCTTGCGCTAACGATGGTTCCCAAACCGATGGCAGAAAATCCATCACATTTTTTGAGTTTTTGGCCATAGATGTCTCGAGAATCATGTCGGCAGGATTGTCGAACCCAAACATTTTCGCCTTCTCAACGCGCAGCCTAACCGTTTGATTGATAACCGATTTATTATCATACTCGTTATTGTTGTTGCCGCGAATTGTGTAGGAGATGAGCAGTTCCTTGCGCAGTTGGCGGTTCGTACAATATTGAAGCACAGGGATAAAACTCGATTTCTGCGTTGTGAAGAGCCATTTGCCAGACTGACCAGCGGCAGCGGCTTCTTCGGCGGCAACGTTCTTCACATCCTGCGGCAGACCGTCCAAATCTTGCTCATTATCAATCCATTTCTGATAAGCGTTGGTCTCAGCCAGCACGTTGCCCGCAAACTTGATGTCGAGCAAGCCTAACTCTTTGTTAATCTCGCGCAGGCGGGCTTTTTGCTCATCGTTAAGATTTGCGCCGCTGCGGACGAAACTCTGATATTTCTTCTCGAGCAACCGCATCTGTTCCTGATTGAGATTGAGAGAGTTACGTTCATCATATACAGTCTTGATTCGTTTGAAGAGCGCAGCGTTCAAACGGATATTGTCGGAATGGTCGGTGAGCAAAGGTGTAACCTTCTCGGCTATAGCATCCATATCTTTGTCAGTATCAGCCGAATAGAGATTAAAAAATACGCTGCTCACACGGTCGAGCATGGCGCCAGAATATTCAAGCGCTTCGATGGTGTTGGCGAAAGTAGGCGGTTCGGGATTGTTCGCAATTGCTTCAATTTCAAGCGAATCCTGACGCATTCCTTCAAGAAAGGCGGGCATATAATGCTCGGTTTTAATCTTGTCGAATGGCGGCACACCATAGGGCGTGTCAAACTCTGCGAAGAATGGATTTTGCGTGTCGGCACACGAAACAGTTATCATTGACATTAGACTGAAAATTAAATATTTATGTTTCATTTTAAAACTTAATTAGTGGTTTACAAATTTATATTTGTGTTCTGAAAAATGACCGTTTTGGCTATTTTTTATGCAACTTTTATGCAACCGATTGTTACCTGTTTAAAAATTGCGATATTGCGCACATTATTTAAATAGAAAAAAGATGAAAATAACACGACTATCTACTGTGCTGCTTGCTTGCGGTTTGATGGCAGCTTGCAACAACGGCGCCAAAATCAAAACTCTGCCTGCCAACGAATTCGCTCTTGGCGATGTGCAACTGCTCGACGGACCGCTGAAAGACGCCCGCGACCTTAACATCAAGGTGCTGCTCGAATACGATGTTGACCGACTGCTGGCGCCATTCCGCAAGGAAGCCGGGCTTGAGCCGAAGGCCGAGTCGTTCCCGTGCTGGATTGGTCTCGACGGCCACGTTGGCGGCCACTATCTGTCGGCAATGGCAATCAACTATGCCGCCACCGGCAATGCCGAATGCAAACGGCGAATGGAATATATGCTTTCGGAACTCAAAGAGTGTCAGGAAGCTGGCGCGAAAAACAACCCCGAATGGGGCGTCGGCTACCTTGGCGGAATGCCCGAGAGCGCAAAGGTCTGGACAGCCTTCAAGAAAGGCGATTTCGGGCCGTACTGGGGCGCTTGGGCACCGTTCTACAACATTCACAAGATGTTTGCCGGCCTGCGCGACGCCTGGAACTACTGCGGCAACACCGATGCCCGCGATATGTTTCTGAAATACTGCGACTGGTGCGTCAACCTTTGCGCCGACCTGACCGACGAGCAGATGGAACAGATGATGGGCAACGAGTACGGCGGTATGAACGAAGTGCTGGCCGATGCCTACGAGCTGACTGGCGATGCCAAATATCTGGATTGCGCTAAACGCTTCTCGCACAAGATGATACTGAATCCGCTGGTTGCTGGCGAAGACAAACTCGACAATCTGCACGCAAACACTCAAGTGCCAAAAGTGATTGGTTTTGAGCGCATTGCACAACTTTCAGGCGATACTGACTATCAAAAGGCTTCGGAATTCTTCTGGCAGACAGTGGTTTACAACCGCTCGCTAGCTTTTGGCGGCCACGGACGGCGCGAGCACTTCCCGTCGAAGGAAGCCTGCAACGACTTTGTGAACGACATTGACGGTCCTGAGTCGTGCAACTCGTATAATATGCTGAAACTCACCGAAGATTTGTTCACCGTTGAGCCGCAGGCAAAATATGCCGACTACTACGAGCGCACAATGTTCAACCACATTCTGTCGACTCAGCACCCCGAACACGGTGGTTATGTGTACTTTACATCGGCTCGTCCGCGCCACTACCGCGTTTACTCGGCGCCCAATATGGCAATGTGGTGCTGCGTTGGCACGGGAATGGAAAATCACGGAAAGTACAACCAATTCATCTATACAAAGAACGATAACAAACTGTATGTCAACTTGTTTGTAGCTTCTGAGCTGAATTGGAAAGAGCGCGGAATCAAAGTGCGTCAAGAGACTGATTTCCCTTACGGCGAGCAATCTAAAATCACTGTAACCGACTGCAAATCAACGTTCGACCTTATGCTACGCTATCCCGAGTGGGTTGCCAAAGGCGAGTTCAAGGTGAGCCTGAACGGACAACCGGTTGAAATCAATGCCGAGCCATCGTCGTACATAAGCATTAATGGTTTGAAAAAAGGTGATATTCTGGAAGTTGCGTTCCCAATGCACACCCACATTGAGCGTATGCCGAACGTGCCGCAGTACGTTGCGATTATGCACGGACCGATTCTTTTGGGTATGAAGACTGGCACCGAGGATTTGGCAGGCTTGGTTGCCGATGACGGCCGTTGGGGACAGTACGCAAGCGGTGCTCTGCAGCCGATTGACAAGGCGCCAATCATCATCGATGACGACATTGAGAACATCGGCGACAAGCTGCAACCCATTGAAGGCAAGCCACTTCACTTCAAGCTGAACGCTCGTACGGAAAACCCGATTGACGGTGAGCTTGAGCCGTTCTTCGGAATCCACGATTCGCGCTATATGATTTATTGGCTGGCACTTAGCACGAACGGATACAAATCGTACATCGACTCGCTGGCCAACATCGAAAAAGAAAAAATCAAACTGAAACAACGCTCAACCGACTTTGTGGCGCCCGGTGAGCAACAGCCCGAAACCGACCACGCTATGCAGGCCGAAAAATCGCACACGGGCAACACACAGAACGTCTTCTTCCGCACGGCAAGCAACGGAGGATTCTTCAGCTACGATATGGCCACCCAATCGCGCACCGACCTGTCGCTCTACGTGAAATATTGGGGCGTGAACGACTGGGGCAACAAGGTTTTCGACATCTACATCGACGACGACAAGCTGACCACCGTAAACAACATAAAACGCTGGAACACATCGCAGTTCAAGACCGAAGAATACCCCATCCCCGCTTCGATGCTGAAGGGCAAAAAGAGCGTGCGCGTGAAATTCCAAACCAATCAGGGCACTGAAATTGGCGGAATTTATGAGGTTAGATTGGTCAAAAAGTAAAATAGCAATACATCTTCGGCAGTGGTCGTATTTTAATTGATACAGAAATTTCGCCGATAGGTTGAATATTCCGATAAACGCCAGCATTGTGAATAATAATGCTGGCGTTTTTTATTACAAAAAGCATATATCGTTGATTATTATTTACCGACTTGTGAAAGTTGAGTTATTTTTGTGCCGTTATGCAACAGATTACACTCAAGTTGAACGTTCCTGACGGTGCGCGTGTGCTGCTCCACTCCTGTTGCGCGCCATGCTCGTCGGCAATTGTTGAGTGCATGCTAAAAAACGACATCCGTCCAACCATATTTTACTGCAATCCAAATATTTATCCACAAGGCGAATACCGCGTCCGCAAGGACGAATGCACCCGATTCGCACAAGACTTGGGGCTTGAAATTGTTGACGATGACTACAACCACGACCAATGGTTGCAAACTGCCCTGCCCCTTGCCGATGAACCCGAACGCGGGCGCCGTTGCCTTGAATGCTTCAAATACCGACTGCTGCGCACAGCACAATATGCCGAGCAAAACGGCTTCACATTGTTCACCACAACGCTTGCATCGTCGCGGTGGAAAAGCCTTGAGCAAATCAATGAGGCTGGCGCATGGGCGGCATCAAAGGTTGCCAACGTTGCTTTCTGGGACCAGAACTGGCGCAAAGGCGGCTTGAGCGAGCGCCGCATCGAAATAATCCGCCAGTACAAGTTTTACGAGCAGCAATACTGCGGCTGCGAGTTCAGCCTGAAAGCATCAAACGAATGGCGCAAAGCAAATGGCAAGGAGTTGATTGTCCGCAATGCCTAAAAATCGGCTCAAACTGGCCTGAAATCCCCACTCCCGCACTATTTCGGTGCAAACGTTTTTCCACCTTTGCGCCAGAAAAACGCTTTTGATTTTCACACACATATAGAATCGCGTCATCGGCAAAAACTGGCCGTTGATAGAGTTGTTGCGCAATAATTTTTAAGAAAACTTTTTAGAGCCTTAAAGTTTTCTACTTTTGCGCCATAATTCAGAAAAACGCGCAAAATGGACGCTAAAGACTGCATAATTGAAGGGGCTAGGGCACTTTTCAGAAAAAACGGACTGAAAAGTGTAACAATGGACGAACTGGCGCGGTCTTTGGGTATGTCGAAGCGGACCATCTACGAGAATTTCAAAGACAAAAACGCGCTCATTGAGGCGTGTCTGCTGAAATCGGCGGCCGACTCCACCGCTCGACGAAACAAGATTCTCGACTCAAACTCAAATGTTTACGAAGTAATGTATCAGTTTGCGCAACTACAGCACGAGGAATTGAGCGGCATCAACCCCGTTCTTTTCGACGACCTGCGCAAATACTATTCCGACCTGCTGGCCAAATCGAAAAGAAAAGGCCTTGACAACTCGCTGAAACTGCTCGAGCGGCTGTTCAAGACGGGAATCGACGGGCGGTTCTTCAACGGCGACAATTTCAACGTGGAAGTGGCAAGCCGACTCATCTGCAACTCAATTGAGTTTGCGATTGACCTTATCGATAATCACAAATTCGCGCCATACGAGGTTTACCGCACCATCTTCTATCCTTTCTTCAGGGGCATCAGCACCGAAAAGGGCATCGGCGAACTGGACAAGGTGAACCAAAAAATGTACGGGCATAAAAAACAATGACAACACTATTTTAATTATAAAACAATGAAACAGAAAATTCTAATCACAACTCTGGCTACAATGGCGGTGAGCCTTGCCGTGGGGCAAGCACCTGCCGACAGCGCAGCCAACAGCGTGGCTCTGACGGCCGACGCTGTGAAAGCCGACACCGCTGGCACAATGCGGCTGACAATGAAAGAGGCGCAGAACTACGCCATTGAGCACAACTACTCAATGCAGAACGCATCGCTCGACGTGCAGAAGGCCGAGGCAGCAAAATGGCAGGCGTTGGCAACAATGCTGCCGCAAATCTCGGCATCGGTTGACTACACCAATATGTTGGGCTACAAAATGAACTTCAGCGGAATGGAAATAGCTATGAACCCCTACCTGACTATGGGCGCGCAAGTGGCAATGGCGTTCAGCGGCGCTCAGGTCATCGGGTGGCAGATTAGCAAAATGTCAGTCGAAATGTCGGAAATCAGCAAAAAGAAATCGGAACAGGACATCCGCGACCAAGTAAAGAGCCTTTACTACTCGGCTCTGGTTATGGAAGAGACTGTGGCCCTGCTCGACAAGAACCTTGAGAATATGAACAAGTTGCTCGAATCGACACAAAACGCTGTGAAAGTGGGCGTTTCGGAACAGATTGACGCCGACAAGCTGCAAGTGCAGGTGCTGACAATGCAGACAACCATCAGTTCGACAAAGCGCTCGCTTGAAATGATTTACAACGCTATGCGCCTTCAGCTCGGTTCTGACGTAAACACCAAAATTGAATTGTCGCAGACCATCGACGACCTGCTGAACGTCGAAATGGCAACCAAACTACTGACAGAAGATTTCGACATCAACAAAAACTATGATTATCAACTGCTTGAGCAGTCTTCCGAAATCTACAAAAAACAAGTTACGCTGGCAAAATGGAACTTCGCACCGTCGTTGACAGTGCACTATTCGTATACCAAAAAGAAATATATCGGCGAGGCAGGCTTCGATATGACGCCACCGAATATGTTCGGCGCAAGTCTGTCGATTCCGATTGCATCGAGCAGCAACCGCTGGTTTAAGCACAAAGAGTCACAAATCAACTATCAGGAACAACAAAATACGATTGAGAACACCACAAACGCCCTGCTTGTTCAACATAGCCAACTGAAATACAATCTGGCGTCGGCTTACGAGACGTTTGAGAACCAAAAGCAGAACACCGAGGTTACTCAACGCGTGTTCGACAAGACGAGTCAAAAATATGAGCAGGGCGTGGCTTCGAGCCTTGAGGTGACCAACGCGGGCACCAACCTTATTTCGGCGCAAAGCAGTTACGTTCAAGCACTTATGGAACTTGTGACGGCGCAAATCGAACTTGAGAAACTTCTTAACATCGACAATAAATAATAATCAATAATAAAAAAAGATAAAACAATGAAAACTAAACAGTTAATCAGTTTTGCAGTTTTGGCTTGCGTGGCTTTGGCAGCCGTAAGTTGCAAGCAGGAAGAGAAAAAGGCCGAAAAAGCCCGCATTGAAAAGGTTAAGGTTCAGAAACTTAAGAAAGTGACCATCGACCGCGTGTATGAAGTTTCGACAACGCTCGAGGGCTACGAGACAATGAACATTGCGCCGTCGCTCACGGGAACCATTGAGCACATCTACGTTGAGATTGGCAGCAAAGTGACTGCAGGTCAGGACCTTGTGCGTATGGACCAGACACAGTACAAGACAACCAAACTCACCGTTGACAACCTGACAACCGAAATGCAGCGTATGGACGCGCTGAAAGAGAGCGGCAACGTGTCGCAGCAGGTTTACGACCAGACCAAGGTGGCCTACGACCAGGCCAAGCAGAACCTTGATTTTCTGCGCCAGAACACGTTTGTGAAGGCAAAATTCGCAGGCAGCATATCGGCCAAGAACTATGAGGACGGCGAACTCTACGGCGGCGGCCCGATTCTGACGCTCACGCAGATTGACAAACTGAAGGCCTACATCAACATTCCCGAATCGTACTTCCCGCACGTGAAGGAAGGAATGTCGCTGACGCTGAAGTCGGACATCTACCCCGACAAAGAGTTCAAGGCCGTGGTTGAGATTGTTCACCCGACCATCGACGCGTCGAGCCACACGTTCCAGGCCAAAATCAAGATTGACAACAAGGCCAACTACCTGCGCCCAGGAATGTTTGTGCGCACCACAATGCCCATCTCGCAGCAGGAAGTCATCATCGCTCCCTATCAGGCTGTGCTGAAGCAGATTGGCTCAAACGACCGCTACGTGTTCGTCAACAACAACGGCCGCGCCAAACGCGTGCCAGTGAAAATGGGCCAGCGTTTCGACGAGAATGTTGAAATCATCACCGACGGCATAACCGAGAACGACGAACTTGTGGTTGTCGGCCAGGGCCACCTGATTGACGACGTGCAAATCGACATTGTGAAATAAAACAGCCATTTTGTTGGAAACAAACAAGATACAAAAATGAGTATATATAAGACATCCATAAACCATCCAGTCACCACATCGCTGATATTTGTGGCTGTAATGATTATAGGCCTGTTCTCGCTGAAACAGTTGCCTATCGACCAGTTCCCCGAAATGGACCCGCCCTACGTAATGGTTATGACCACCTACGGCGGCGCCAACGCAAGCGAGATTGAGACCAACGTGTCGAGACTAATGGAAAACACGCTGAACTCGGTCGACGGACTGAAGGAAATGAACACCATATCGAAAGACAACATTTCGGTGGTGACAATGGAATTTGAGTGGGGCCTGAACCTTGACGACATTGTGAACGACGTGCGCTCGTATGTTGATATGGTGAAGGACAACCTGCCCGACGGCTGCTCGACGCCGTTCATCTTTAAATTCAGTTCGAGCGCAATGCCGATTATGATGTACGCGGTTACGGCCAACGAGAGTTACTCGGGCCTTGAGAAGATTATCGACGACGACATCATTCCGCAACTGAACCGCGTGAACGGCATTGGCAACATCTCAATGTCGGGTCAGCCGACGCGCAACGTCTACATCGACATTGAACAGGAAAAACTCGACGCCTACGGCATTCCGCTTGAACTTGTGGGTCAGGCCATCAGCGCCAACAACCTGAATATGTCGTCGGGCAACGTGAAAATGAGCAAAGAGCAGTACGCCCTGCAGGTGCGCAGCGAGTATGCAAGCAGCGCCGAAATCAACAACATTGTGGTGACGACAACGCCCGCTGGAAAGCAGATTTTTGTGCGCGACATCGCCACCGTGCGCGACACCATCAAGGACCTGTCGCTCGACGAGAAGATTAACGGCCGCGAGGGTGTGCGCCTTATGATTACCAAGCAGTCGGGCGCCAACGCGGTGCAGATTTGCAAGGACGTGCGCGAGACGCTCAAGGAAATGAAGGACAATCTGCCCGCCGACATCAACATTGAGAATATCTACGACTCGTCGGAAGAGATTCAGAACGCCATCAACAGCCTTGCCGAGTCAATTATGTACGCGCTGCTGTTTGTGGTGCTGGTGGTGCTGTTCTTCCTGGGCCGCTGGCGCGCCACGGTCATCATCGGACTCACCATCCCTATCGCCCTGATTGTGGCGTTCATCTACCTGCTGGCTGTGGGCAGTTCGCTCAACATCATATCGCTCTGCTCGCTCACCATCGCCATTGGTATGGTGGTTGACGACGCCATTGTGGTGCTTGAGAACATCACCAAGCATATTGAGCGCGGGTCGAGTCCGCGTGAGGCGGCCATCTACGCCACCAACGAGGTGTGGATTTCGGTTATCGCCACCACGCTGGTTATTGTGGCCGTGTTTGTGCCGCTGACAATGCTTTCGGGTATGGCGGGCATCCTGTTCAAAGAGTTGGGCTGGATTGTCACCATCGCCGTCTGCACATCGACAACGGTGGCCATATCGCTCACGCCTATGCTTGCGTCGATAATGCTGAAGGGCAAGAACCTGGTGATTGAGAACGGCAAGATTGTTGAGAAGAAGGCGGCTGTGAAGAAGTGGTCGTATGAGAACACCGTGGTGCGCCTGCTCGACAAGATTGACGCCCTGTACGCCCGCCTGCTGCGCGTCTGCCTGAACCATAAGAAACTGACAATGACTGGCATTGTGGGATTCTTCGCGCTCTCGCTGCTGCCCGCCATTCTGGGCTTCATCGGCACAGACTTTATGCAGCAGTCGGACAACGCCCGCGTGAACGTGACCATTGAACTTCAGCGCGGTACGCGAATTGAAGAGACGCTGAAGACGGCCCGCAAACTTGAGGCCCGCTTCCGCGAACTGATACCCGAAATCGAGATTATATCGACATCGGCTGGCACCAACGACGACGCAAGCGTTGGCGCGCTCTTCTCATCGACCAACAACAACAAGATTTCAATGATTGTGCGCTGCTCGAAAATGTATGACCGCGAACGCTCGATTTTCGAGATTGCCGAGGTGCTGCGCGAGGAAATGAAGCAGTATCCCGAAATCAACAAATACTTCTGCTCGACATCGGGCGGTATGGGTGCGCAATCGGTTGACGTTGAGATATATGGCTACGATTTCGACCAAACAAGCCTTCTGGCCGAGGAAATCCGCCAAATGATTAACGACAGCATTCAGGGCGCCCGCGACGCGCAAGTGAGCCGCGAAGAGGACCGCGCCGAGCTGAACGTGAAGGTTGACAAGGAAAAACTGGCGCTGCACGGCCTGACATCGGCCACAGTGGCCACCTACGTGCGCAACCGCGTGAACGGTATGACGGTGGGCTTCCTGAAAGAGGACGGCGACGAGTACAGCATCATCGTCCGCCTGAAAGAGGAAAACCGCAACTCTATCAGCGACCTTGAGAACCTGACCATTCCGTCGGCCACGGGCGCGCAAATCAAACTGAAAGAGTTGGCCACCATTGAAGAGTACTGGTGCCCGCCGCAGATTGACCGCCGCAACCGCCAACGTATTGTAACCGTGAGCGTTACGCCTTACGATACATCGCTTGGCGAACTTGCCGAAGACGTGAAGGCGCTCATTGCCCGCAACGTGAAGACCACGCCTGGCATCACCGTGAAAATCGGCGGTAGTTACGAGGACCAACAGGATACGTTCGCCGATATGGGCCTTCTGCTCGCGCTGATTGTAATGCTTGTGTTTGTGGTTATGGCGTCGCAGTTCGAGTCGCTCAAAAAGCCGTTCATCATTATGATGGCAGTGCCGTTCGCCATTTCGGGTGTGATTCTGGCCTTGTGGATAACCAACACCACATTGGATATGATTGGCGCACTGGGTGTTGTAATGCTTGTGGGTATTGTGGTTAAGAACGGTATTGTGCTGGTTGACTACATCAACCTTATGCGCGACCGCGGCTACGAGTTGAACGAGGCCATCGCCCTTTCAGGTCAGTCGCGTCTGCGCCCCGTGCTTATGACCGCCGCCACCACCATTCTGGGTATGCTGCCAATGGCCTTGAGCCGTTCTGAAGGTTCGGAAATGTGGATTCCAATGGGTATTGTGGTCATCGGCGGCCTTCTGGTTTCGACCGTGGTAACGCTGCTGGTTGTGCCTGTGCTCTACTCGATTATGTCGCGCCATGGCGAACGCGATAAGGAAGAGGAAATCCGCCACTCGTTCATCTTCTTCGATATGGACGAGGATTCGGTTTACGACAGCCGTGTTAACAAATAACTGAAGGATTGAAGGATTGAATAACTTAATTGAACGACAATGAAAGCAGTATTTATAGTATACAATCAGGCAAATACAGAGCGTGTTGAGTATATGCTCGACCGCCTTGGCATAAAGGGATTCACCTATTGGGAAGACGTTCAGGGGCAGGGCTCGGTTGACGGCGAACCACGCCGCGGAACGCACACCTGGCCCGAAATGAACTCGGCCATCATCACCGTTGTCGAGGACGAAATAGTGCCCGAACTCTTGAGCCGCATCAAACGCTTGGACAACCGCAACAAAGAGGTCGGCGTACGGGCATTTGTTTGGAATGTGGAAGCGACGGTGTGATTGAAGTCCCGATAGCTATCGGGATGAAGGATTGAAGGACTGAAGGACTGAAGGATTTAGGATTTAGGATTGTAGAGACGCGATTAATCGCGTCCGCCCCGATTCACCGACACATATCCTACCGCAAAAAAGTCTCATTCTTGATTGAATGGGGCTTTTTTTGTAAACAAACATAACCTTAATGAACCAACCTATCCGCAGGCGGATAATTGTGATTTGAGCCAAAAAAAATGTCCCGCAGCAAGAGCCACGGGACATTTTCGTATCAAGTAAACAAAGCCGTTTAGGCGTCGATGTTTGCGTATTTGGCGTTCTTCTCAATGAACTCGCGGCGTGGCGGAACGTCGTCGCCCATAAGCATTGAGAAGATGTAGTCGGCGGCGGCGGCGTTCTCGATTGTCACCTGACGCAGAGTGCGGTTCTCGGGGTTCATTGTGGTGTCCCAAAGGTCTTCGGCGTTCATTTCGCCCAAACCTTTGTAACGCTGCACCTTGAGTTTGCTGTCGTTTCCACCGTACTCTTCGATGGCCTGCTGCCGCTGCTGCTCTGTCCAGCAGTACTGCTGCTTGTTGCCTTTCTTTACCAGATAGAGCGGCGGTGTGGCAATGTAGAGATAGCCCATTTCAATCACCTCGCGCATAAAGCGGAAAAAGAAGGTCATAATCAGTGTGTCGATGTGGCTGCCATCGACGTCGGCATCGGTCATTATGATGATTTTGTGATAGCGCAGGCTCGATGTGTCGAGTGCGTCGGGGTCGTCTTTGGTGCCCACGTGCACGCCCAGAGCTGTGTAGATGTCGCGGATGGCGTCGCTCTCGTAAACGCGGTGGCGCATAACCTTCTCAACGTTCAGAATCTTACCGCGCAACGGCAGAATGGCTTGGAACTTACGATCGCGGCCCTGTTTTGCCGAACCGCCTGCCGAGTCACCCTCGACCAGGAACAACTCGCTCTCGGCGGGGTCTTTGCTTGAGCAGTCGGCCAGTTTGCCAGGCAGTCCGCCACCCGAGAGCGGCGATTTGCGCTGAACGGTCTCGCGTGCCTTGCGTGCTGCCACACGTGCTGTAGCGGCCAGAATCACCTTGCCTACAATGCGCTGAGCCTCGGTCGGGTGTTCTTCAAGATAATTGGCAAGGGCCTCGCCCACAGCCTGCTGAACGGCGCCTGCAACCTCGCTGTTGCCGAGTTTGGTCTTGGTCTGACCCTCGAACTGCGGCTCTGCCACCTTGATTGAGATGACGGCTGTCAGACCTTCGCGGAAGTCCTCGCCCGAAATCTCGATGTGGTTTTTCTCAAGCTTCTCAAGGTCGCGCTTGCAGTTGTCGTCGGCATACTTTTTCAGTGTGCGGGTGAGCGCCATACGGAAGCCCTGAAGGTGAGTTCCGCCCTCTATCGTGTTGATATTGTTGACGTAAGAGTGGATATTCTCTGAGTAGCCGTCGTTGTACATTACGGCAATCTCGATTGGCGTGCCCTGCTTTTCGGTGTTGATGTAGATGACGTCGTCGAAAAGGTGTGTGCGGTTGCCGTCAACGTAGCGCACAAACTCGCGCAGGCCTTCTTTCGAGTAGAATGTCTCGGTGCGTGTCTTGCCTTCTTCGTCGGGGCGAAGGTCGGTGAGCGTGATGGTGATGCCAGCGTTCAGGAACGCCAACTCGCGCATACGGTTGGCCAGAATCTCGTATTTGTAGATGGTTGTGGTGAAGATGGTGTCGTCGGGCCAGAACTGCTGACGCGTTCCAGTCTTGTCGGTTGTGCCCACTTCCTTCACGTCGTAGAGCGGCTTGCCCTTCTCGTATTCCTGCTGATAGATTTTCCCGTTGCGGTAAACCTGCGATGTCATATGTTTCGACAGCGCGTTGACGCACGAAACGCCCACGCCGTGCAGACCGCCAGAAACCTTGTACGAGCCCTTGTCGAACTTACCGCCCGCGTGCAGCACGGTCATAACCACCTCAAGGGCCGATTTGTGCTCTTTCGGGTGCATATCGACAGGGATACCACGGCCGTTGTCGACCACGGTTATTGAGTTGTCCTCGCCGATTGTCACCTCAATGTGGGTGCAATATCCAGCCAGAGCCTCGTCGATTGAGTTGTCAACTGTCTCGTATACAAGATGATGCAAACCTTTCTCGCTGATGTCGCCAATGTACATGGCGGGGCGTTTGCGCACGGCTTCCAATCCTTCAAGCACTTGAATACTATTGGCGCCATAATTGTTGTTCTGCGGTGTTGTTTCTTCCACTTCGCTCATATCTTAAAATTTTGTGTTTCAATTAATTAATTGGCAAAATTACACCTTCGCCAAAACAAACAAATATAGCCATTACCCCTCGCCTCCCAAACCGCCGCAACGTCAATTTTCGATAACTTTTAAACACGAATTCAACAAAAAACGAGAAGCATTTTTTGCCTATAATTACAAGAGGCTAATTTCAACTTATCAATTGGATTTGATTAATGTAACATCCTCAAAACCAGTTATTCCAACATCAACAGCCAAAAATTGGTGAATTTTGATAGTATCATTTGATATAAATTCAACTTTATGCTTTGTTGTTTTTCTTTCTTCATCTATTTCATAGTTTCTTGTAACCTGTATAGAATCTTCACTTAAAACTTTATAAGACAAATTATTAATGGAGTGGGTTTTATCGTATATCATTGTCCAATTAATATTTCCATCATTTGAAAATGTAAATATGATACAACCATTACAAGGAATGATTTCTACCCATGTTCCAACGAGCTTTTTTTCACTGTAGTTTCTATTTCAGTTTCTTCTTCTGTCTCAACCGTTTTTAAATTCGTTTCATCTTTTGAACAAGCAGATGCCAATAATAACATGATTACCAACAATATACAAGCTTTTTTCATGGCTTTAACAAATTAAAAGTGTCAGATTGGAATTTTTCAGAAGGATAATAACAATTAATAAAATTATTGATAATCAAAGTATTATTAATTATCTCCACTTTGTATTCAAATGGTTTTATAAATGCTATTTCTTCTGCACCTTTCCAATCCAAAAACAACATATCTTGTTTTATATAATATGAATAAATGTACCTATATGGTTGCCCACATAAAAGTACTTGTTGTCCACTATAATCTTTCGGACCTCTGTACATCATGCTATCAGTAAATCTTAATGTGTCGGTTCCTGTTTTGGCATCAATCCATATAGTATTTTTGAGCGCTTCTTTTATATCAGATTCATCTTTTGTACAATTAGAAGCAAATAATAACAGAACAGCTAATAACAAACGAGTCTTTTTCATAAATCACTAAAATTTAGTTCGTTAAAAGAATAAAGGATGCAAACAACTATTAGAAAAACACACAAATATACAATTATTAGGTGAAATGATTTTGGTTTAATAAATGATTCTCTGCTGGCATAAATTTTGCTGTCGGGTTGGACAAAAATCTTAAAAAATGGCAGACAAATTCAAAACCACCTTTCAGGTTTACACCAATAATGCTGATTCGAGGAAAATGGCCAAACCTGGCTCGCTTTTCGCATATTTTATTGAGGCTGCAAGCATGCACGCCGAACGACTGGGCATCGGCCACAAGGCACTGCAGGACAACCACAACGCATTCTGGGCGCTCTCGAAAGTGCATTTCGATATTTACAAAACGCCGTCGTGGCACGATGTACTGACGGTAACCACCTGGCCTTCAGGTTATAACCGTCTGTTTGCGCGCCGCTATTTCCAGATTGCCAATGCCAGCGGCGAGGTGATTGTTGAAGGTGCATCTGACTGGGTGATAATGAGTTTCGAGAACCGCAGCCTCTGCAATGTGCAGTCGATTGTGGAAAACGTTGCACAGTTCAACCTTGAGCAGGAGCATCTGAACCTGAACACAGCCAAAGTGCAGCCCGCCGATGCCGAAAAGGCCGTGAAAACCGTACGCCGCGTGATGTTCAGCGACCTCGACATGAACAACCACCTGACCAGCATGCGCTATCTCGACTGGACAATGGACTGCATCAGCACAGACTACCTCAACTCGCATCTGGCAAAATCAGTGGATATAAATTTCCTACACGAAATGCCTGTGGGCGAAGATGTTACACTGACATGCCAGCAAGACGGCGACACGTTTGTGGTTTCGGGAACATTGGCAAACGGCAAGACATCGTTCGCAGCAAAAATCGCCTACTGAAGGACTGAAGGATTGAATGCGTGAAGGATGAAGGACAGAATGCGTGAAGGATGAAGGACAGAATGCGTGAAGGATTGAAGGATTGAAGGACTGAAGGACTGAATACGTGAAGGATTGAATTTAAGAAAATCATTCAAAATCAATTTTTTATAAATTTTGAATAAGATTTTCTTAAAATTTCTCGCGAAGCGATACCAAATTTTATATCGGCTTGCCGATAAATTCAGTTTGAATCGTTTTCTTTGCTGAAAATTACGGTCATGCACATTTTCTACACACCGCAGATAGCAAACGGACAATGCACCTTGTCGGAGGAGGAATCGAAGCACTGTATCAAGGTGTTACGGCTTGTGCCAGGCGACAAAGTGCTGCTGATTGACGGCGTTGGCGGCTACCACACGGCCGAAATCGCCGACCCGAATCCGAAACGCTGCACGCTGACCATCACCAATACCATAAATAATTACGAACAACGCCCCTACCGCATCCACATCGCCATTGCGCCCACAAAAAACATAGACCGCACGGAATGGTTTGTGGAGAAGGCCGTTGAGATTGGAATTGATGAGATTACGATGCTCGTCAGCCAGCACTCCGAGCGGAAAAATGTGAATCTGGACCGCATCGAGAAAATCATTGTTTCGGCTATGAAACAATCGGTCAAGGCATACAAGCCTGTGCTGAACGACATCACCCCTTTCGACAAGTTTGTCGAGACGCCGCGCGACGGCCGCAAACTGATTGCGTACTGCATTGAAAGTGAGAAACATCCGCTCAAAGCGATGGTTGACGACTGCAACGAATACACCGTGCTGATTGGCCCTGAAGGCGATTTCTCGCCCGAAGAAGTTGCGCTTGCCGCCGCCAACGGCTACTCGCCCATCGACCTTGGGCCCTACCGCTTGCGCACCGAAACGGCGGCTCTTGTGGCGTGCCACACAATCAATCTTTTGAAACAATGAGGCGATTTGCGGCCATATTGATTTTGCTGCTTGGCGCGACAATGGCGCAAGCACAGCCCGTGCGCATCGCTCTGCTGAAATACAACGGCGGCGGCGACTGGTACGCCAACCCCACTTCGCTGCCAAACCTGATTGAATATTGCAACAAGAACATCGGCACCAACATCAATCCCGACCCAGCAACGGTTGACGTGGGCAGTGCCGACCTGTTCAACTATCCGCTTGTGCACCTGACGGGCCATGGCAATATTGTCTTTTCGGAGTCCGATGTGCTGAACCTGCGCAAATATCTGGCCGCAGGCGGATTTCTGCACATCGACAACAATTACGGCATTGAGCAGTACGTTCGGCGCGAGATGAAGAAGGTGCTACCCGACCAGGAATTTATTGAACTGCCGTTCAGCCATGCCATTTATCACACTGTTTATCAATTCGATAATGGTCTGCCTAAAATTCACGAGCACGACAATCTGCCGCCGCAAGGTTTCGGCTTGTTTGTTGATGGACGGCTGGTCTGCTTCTTCAGCCACGAGTGTGACCTTGGCGACGGCTGGGAGGACCCGAGCGTCCACAACGACCCGATGGAAAAGCACATTGAAGCCCTTCAGATGGGCGCCAACATTGTGAGTTTTGTGTTCAGCCACTGATAAATAGAGAGTTAGAGCGTTTGAGAAATAGTGAGAGATAGATTGTTAAACTTGCTTTACAGCTTTACACCTAAAACTAACTCCCAACTCCTAATTCCTAACTCCTAAATACCAAATTGCAACCGATTGTTATTTTTGTTGCATTTTGTTCCGAGTGTCGATTTTTTGCATATTTTACAACCGAAAGCATTTTAACTAAACACATATAGTAACACACTAAAAATCAAGACTATGAGACGTTTAAACAGTATCAGAATTTATTGTTTGATGGCTTGCGCGATGATGGTTGCGGGATGCTCGCAACAGACTGCGCAACAAACTGACACACAGCGCTGGGTTGGAACCTGGGGCACAGCCGTGCAACTCACCGAGCCGCACAACTGCCCGCCAGAGCCAGGAATCAGCGGAAACACCATTCGTCAGAAAATCCGCGTGTCAATCGGCGGCGAGACCGTGCGCCTGAAACTCTCGAACGAGTTCGGCAACGACGTGCTGAAGATTGCCGCCGTGAGCCTCGCCCCCGCCCTCGAAGGCAGCAAAATTGACGCCGCAAAGGCTGTGAACGTTCTGTTCGGCGGAAAACAGGCCATTGATATTGAGAAAGGCAAATCGGTTATTTCCGACGCGCTGCAGTTTGCGCTGACACCGCGTATGGACGTGGCCGTGACCATTGCCTACACCTTTGTGCCGAGCGACATTACTGGCCACCCAGGCTCACGCACCACTTCGTACATTCTGACAGGTAACGAACTGAATAACACCGATTTCGCCGATGCCGTCACCACTGACCACTGGTACACCATTGAGCGCCTCGACGTGGTGGCCGACGAACCCACGGCAGCCATTGCCATTGTGGGCAACTCAATCACCGACGGCCGCGGCTCAACGACCAATCAGGTCAACCGCTGGACCGACGTCTTCTCTGAGCGCCTGCTGGCCAATCCCGCCACAAGCAAACTCGCCGTGCTCAATATGGGCATTGGCGGCAACTGCGTCATTCGCGGCGGACTGGGCCCCAACGCTTCGGTGCGCTTCAACCGCGATGTGATTGAGCAGCCTGGCGTTAAGTATGTCATTGTGTTTGAAGGCGTTAACGATATGGGCTACTCGCCAAATCCGTCGGCAACTGAGAAAGAACTGATTGACGCATACTCGAAGATGATTGACACAGCGCACGCCCACGGACTGAAGATTTACGGTGCCACCGTAACGCCGTTCAAAGAGTGCTTCTACGGCTCGCCCGAGAAGGAAGAGTGCCGTCTGGCCGTGAACAACTGGATTCGCACCTGCGGCAAGTTCGATGCCGTAATCGACTTTGAGAAAGCCATTTGCAGTGATTCGGACACTACCGTGATGAACCCCAATCTGCACGACAACGACAACCTGCACCCCAACGCCAACGGTCACAAGGCTCTGGGTGAGTTTGTTGATTTAGGGCTGTTTGAGTAAAGTGTAGAGAGTAGAGTGTAAAGAGTAAAGGTTTAGAAAGATGAGTGACATTAGTTGTCTCAACAAGCGAAGCGACTAAACTTCTCAACAGCGAAGCGACTAAACCTTCTAAACGATTCACCGATTAAACATAGCAAAATGAAACACCTATCAATCACCTTGTTAACCGCTGCCGCGATAATGTGCGGATGCAACGGTCAGAAGAGTGCAAGCACCGAAACGGGCTTCACCAACCCGATGATTTGGGCCGATGTGCCCGATATGT
Organism: Salinivirgaceae bacterium; assembly: GCA_017474765.1. GTDB lineage: Bacteria > Bacteroidota > Bacteroidia > Bacteroidales > SZUA-534 > RUG13583. Next base: position 52,632 of record JAFVGW010000016.1, read on the forward strand.
CGATGATGCGCGTAGGCGACACCTATTATATGAGCAGCACCACAATGCATATGAACCCAGGCGTGCCAATTATGAAGTCGAAAGACCTGAGCAACTGGCAGATAGCGGGCTACGCATACGAGACTCTGGGCGACCAGGACGAGACGATGCTCTTGAACGGCAAAAACACCTACGGCAAAGGCTCGTGGGCAAGTTGCATTCGCTACGTTGGCGGCAAATTCTTTGTCAGCACCTTCGACCAGGTGACTGGCAAAACCTACTTTTTCACCACCGACAACATTGAGAATGGCAAGTGGGAACGCCACGAGTTCCGTCCTTCGCACCACGACCATACCATTGTGTTTGAAGAAGATGGACACATTTATATGATAAACGGCGGCGGCAAAATCTTCATTCGCGAAGTTGAGCCCGATTTCAGCGGAATCAAGCCAGAATCAGAGAAAGTTCTGATTGAGAACGCTGGTCTGCCCGCAGGCGAAAACCTGATGCTTGGCGCCGAAGGCTCGCAGATGTTCAAAATCAACGGCAAGTACTATCTGTTCAACATTTGCTGGCCGCGCGGCGGTGTACGCACCGTTATCTGCCACCGCGCCGACAGTTTGTTCGGCCCGTACGAAGGCCGCGTTGTGCTGCAGGACAAGGGCGTGGCTCAGGGCGGACTCATTGACACGCCCGACGGCCGCTGGTTCGCCTACCTGTTCGGCGACCGTGGCGCTGTGGGCCGTATCCCCTACCTTGTACCCGTTGTTTGGGAAGATGGATGGCCAGTTCTGGGCGTCGAAGGCAAAGTGCCCGAAACACTCGACCTGCCAAAGAACAAGAGCCTGATTCCTGGCATTGTCGATAGCGATGAGTTCGACGGTGACCAGCCGAAAATTGTCTGGCAGTGGAACCACAATCCCGTGAACAGCCTCTGGACGATGACTGAGCGCAAAGGCTTTATCCGCTTCCGCACCGACCGCACCGACACACTGTTCACCCAGAGCCGCAATATGCTCACGCAGCGCACCATTGGCCCGAAATGCTCGGGCAGCGCCTGTCTCGATGCCTCGAACCTGAAAGATGGCGACGTTGCGGGACTTGCCCTGCTGGCTGGAAAATTCGGCTTTGTGGCCATTCAGAACGACGGCAACAAGAAATCGATTGTGATGGTTAACAACCAGCCCGAAGCCAACGCCGACGGTGCACCCTGGCCGCCACGCCGCGGCGTTCAGCACGTTGTGGCAAGCGTTCCTGTCGATGCCAGCACCGTCTATTTCAAAGCCGACTGCGACTTCAGCCGCATTGCCGACGAGAGCGCCATTGGCAGCCACGGCGTTGACAAGGCCGTCTTCCACTACTCGCTCGACGGCAAGCAATGGAACCAAATCGGCGACACCCTGCCAATGTAGTACAGCCTCGACCACTTTATGGGCCAGCGCTACGCACTCTTCTTCTACTCTACCAAAGAGCCAGGCGGCTATGCCGATTTCGACTGGTTCAGGATTAGTGAGTAGCTAACATATTTTGATAGAATATAACGGCTCTCGCCTTCGGGTGAGAGCCGTTTTTGGTTTTGTCAATTTCGAAGCCCACGAAAAGAAAGCTGATTTTACCATCATGAAGGTTGAATAAAAGAGATTGACATCGGCTTATTAACAATCACCGTTTCTCTGTTTGCTATACAACCGATTGCAATGGCATCAAAAACAATATATCGCTGATTATAAATATTTTAGTTTATCATTGCAACCGATTGCAAAATATGTTGCTATACAATTTTTTACACAAATATCTAATTTTGAAAACGAATTATCCGGATTTGAAAGCCCGTTTCTGCCCCACCCGGTACTTTTAGCATAATCAAAATCGCCAAAAATTTGGTTATGGGGGAAATCAGATTCAACATTGATTTTAAAGGCGGAGAACTGGCTGTTTCATCACCCGCATTCACGCTCGTTTCACCAATAATATTGTGCGACATTGATTCTGGCGCGGACAACGCATCGGTTCATGAGGAAAATTTCGACATCTGCCACACCACGTTTGTATGTGGCTGGCAAAAATGCGGAACTATACTATTTAATAACTAAACACCAATTTTATGATGAAACATCAATTATGGAGAAAGGCGGCTGCAATGCTGCCAACATTGTTGCTTTCATTCTGCACAATGACACAGACTCACAGTGTGAGCGGTACCATTACAGATGAGGAGCAGCTCCCCATTCCGGGAGCAAACGTAGTCATCAAAGGGACAACGACGGGTACAATCACCGCCGGCGATGGCAAGTTCACCTTGCAGGCCAACGACGGCGATGTGCTGCAGATTTCCTACATTGGCTACTCTACTGAAGAAATTGCCGTCAATGGTAATGGTCCTTACAACATCAGCCTCACCCCTGACCTTGTCGGTTTGGAAGAGGTTGTGGTTGTTGGTTACGGTACGCAGCGTAAAGAGGCTGTGACTGGTTCTGTGGCATCAATGAAGGGCGATGTTGTTCGCGAAATGCCGGGCTCAAACATCACCCAGTCGCTGCAAGGCCGTATTGCAGGTGTCAACATGCAACAGACATCGTCGAAGCCGGGCGCCGAGATGCAGATTCGCGTGCGTGGTACTCGTTCGCTTAATGCCAGCAACGACCCGTTGATTGTTTTGGACGGTGTTCCGTTTGCCGGTTCACTTGGCGACATCGACCCGAACTCAATCAAGAGTATTGACATTCTGAAAGATGCATCAGCAACCGCAATTTACGGTTCGCGTGGTGCCAACGGCGTTATCCTGGTTACCACAACCAAAGGAAGTATCAACCAAGATGCTACTATAATATATAGCGGATATTACGGTGTTAAGACTGTGTTCTCGAAATACCCAATGATGAACGCCGAGCAGCTGAAAACCCTGCGCGACTACAAAGGAACATTCAAAACCAGCACAATGGAGGAAAATGACTATGCAAAAGGCACAGACACCGACTGGCAAGACGAGATGTACGACAAAGGCATGGCTACAAGCCACGACTTGTCGGTAACCGGCGGCACAAAATCGGCTGCCTACAGTTTTGGCTTTGGTTACTACCGCGAGGAAGCTGTTCTGCCTTTGCAAAACTACTCGCGCTTATCACAACGTGCCGCCATTGACCAGAAAATTGGCAAGTACATTAAGGTTGGCTTCACAAGCAACAACAACTATTCAATCACCAATGGCAACAGCATCGGTATTTACGATGTACTGGCTGCATCGCCATTGGTAAGCCCTGTTGATGAAAACGGCAACACTCGCCGCCTTATCGACAACAACACTGTTGATGCCGGTGTTTGGATGCGCACACGCGAGACTTTGGAAAAATTGAAAGACGACGGTGAATGGGAGGACAAAAGAACAACCTATGGAACTTTCAACAGTTTTTATGCAGAATTATCAGTTCCGTATGTTGAAGGCTTGAAATACCGCGTAAACACTGGTTTGAACCTGAAATACACCCAAAACGGTTACTATCAGGGTGTTGGTGTTTTTGCACAAGATCCGGAATCAGCATCATCAGGCTCGCTTTCAAAATCACTTAACATAAACTGGGCTGTTGAGAACCTGCTGACATACGACAGAACATTTGGCGAGCATACCATTAACGCTGTCGGCTTGCTGTCGTTCGAGCGCTCACAAGACCAATCATCATCAGTTTCTGCATCGGGCATAGCATCGAAGAAATTCTTGTACTACAACCTTGCCCGCATAAACGATGAAGGCGAGACAACTGTCAATCCCGCCAGTCAAGGATACAGTGAGTCTGGTTTGAAATCAGCCATGGCACGTTTGATGTACTCTTACGACGACCGCTACATGCTGACTGTAGCCGTTCGTAACGATAAATCCTCTCGTCTGGCCAAGAGCAAGAACTCACACACCTACCCTGCAGTATCAGTTGGTTGGAACCTTGGCCGCGAAGCGTTTATGGAAGATTTCACTTGGTTGAACTCATTGAAATTCCGCGTTGGTTACGGCCAGACATCAAACCAGGCTGTGGCTCCGTTCAAAACTCTCGGTTTGCTTGCTTCACGCCCATATAACTTCGGTAATGACACTTACAGCACTGGCTACTATGTACAAGAGTTAGCCAACGACGAACTTGGCTGGGAGTATTCAGAAACGATGAACTATGGTGTTGATTTTGCATTCCTCGACCGTATCAGCGGTAGCTTTGAGTACTACGTGCAAAAGACCAACGATGTACTATTGAGCGTTAGCTTGCCCGCAACTTCGGGTGTTAGCAGTTATATGGACAACATCGGTAAGACTCAGAACAAAGGCTGGGAGTTCAACTTGAACGCAACCATCCTTGACAACTACAATGGATTCACTTGGGATGCAGGCCTAAATATGTACAGCAACAAGAACGAACTTGTTGAACTGGCATCAGGAGCGGAGAAGGATGAAGGCAACTGCTGGTTCGTAGGTCACCCCATCAACTCAATCTACGACTATGAGAACATTGGCTTGTGGATGCCTGAAGACTTCTACTATCAACCTGAAGGATACGATAAATCGTATGGTAAAATTCTTGAACCAAGTGGTGACGCTGGTATGATTCGCGTGAAGTACACAGGCGATTTTGACGAGAACGGTATGCCTACCCGTGCAATTGGTCCCGAGGACCGTCAGATTATGCACATCGACCCGAAACTGCAAGGCGGTTTCAACACCCGCTTGGAGTGGAAAGGCCTTGACCTGACTGTTATTGGCGCATTCCAGGTTGGTGGCAAACTTATCAGCACATTGCACTCTGGCAACGGCTATTTGAACCTGTTGAGCGGCCGCCGTGGCAATGTTGATGTCGACTATTTCTGGGCAGAAAGAGATAAGAAGGTAATAAAAACAGATGAAAACGGTAACTATTTGGTTCACAACAGAGACGCCAAATATCCAGACCCGAACGCACGCCGCGATGGCGACAATGCTGGTTACGCATCAACGCTTGGTTATTTCAATGCTTCGTACTGCAAAATCCGTACAATTACATTGGGCTACAACTTCAAGAACAACGGCAACAATGTCTTAGATGAGATAGGCATAAAGAAGATTCGCGTTTATGGAACCATCCAGAATCCATGGGTTATTGCTTCGAAATTCAAGAAAGAGACAGGTCTTGACCCAGAGACAAACTCGTTTGGTAACCAGAACGTAGCTACTTCTACAACAGCTTACAAAGCAAGCTCAATTCTTACTGTTGGTACCAACACACCGTCGACACGTACGTTCTTAGTTGGATTAAACATAACTTTCTAATCGTAAATAATTATGAAACAGAATCATAAAATATCATTACTTGGTGCAGCCGCATTGGCCACACTTGCTATCTGCAGCTGCTCCGATGTGTTGGATGAGACTCCTCGTTCAACCTTTACCCTCGACTACTTCACTACCGATGAAGGCATTAAGGGTGGTCTGACCCAAATGTACGCTCACTTACGCAATTTCTATGGTGGCTACTATTTAGCAGCCTGCGAGTGCGGTACCGACGAGTACACATGGGGACAATCTGGCGACAACAACAACAAAGACAACGACTTCTCTGGTGTTGGCCAGATAACATCGTCAACCGCCCGTACCGATGCTCTTTGGAATCCTGCATTTATCAACATCAACACGGCGAGTGCCCTTATTGAGCAAGGCAATGCCAGCGGACTCGACGCCGCACTTGTTGCTGAAGCAAACTTCTTCCGCGCTTTCGACTATTTTCTGCTTGTTCAACACTTTGGCGGTGTGCCATTGGATTTGGGCTCGGGCGAGTTGAAATCTAACGCCGCTCCTTCGCGTAAATCGGTTCGCAACACTGTACCTGAAGTGTACACCCGCTGCATATTCCCCGATTTGACCACAGCAGTAAACGATTTGCCTGAGAACCCTCGCATTGTTGGAACTGTGACAAAAAACGTTGCACGCCTCTATCTTGCCAAGGCATATCTGACCTACGCATGGTGGCTCGAGAATCCGAAAAACATCCCGACCTACCCCGCTTGCGACCGCGTTGACCCCGACGGTAAATCGGCAGCTCAGTATTTCCAATTGGCATACGACGTGGCAATGGATGCCATCAACAACCCAGGCCCTTACGCTTTGCAAGAGACATTCTACGATATGTGTAGAGCGTCGAACGAGCGTAACCCCGAGATGCTTCTTTGGGCCGACCACACTGCTACAAAATGGTTCTACAGCGGTTCCAGCGGCGAAGGACAGGCTAACAATTATGGCGACGACCCTGGTGCCAGTGGCTCGAACAACAACTTCTGGTTTGAAAACTGGAACTACACTGAAGTTCAGATGGCCGACGGAACCGCTACTCAGCGTATCGACCGTCAAGGCTACGGCCGCCCGTGGACACGTATGGCTCCTACCTACAATGTGTTCAACGAGACTTTCGCCGATGTAAAAGACTCGCGCCGCGACGCAACTTTCCAAACTACTATCCATGCTAACTGGGAAGTAGGCGCAAACGATAGTATCAGAGCAATCTTGACTCGCAAGAACGCCAACGATATGGATGTTGAGCAAGGTGGTATCATTCTCACTTTTGTACCTAAAGCAATTGACGGAACTGTATATGATAAAGCTAACGGCGCTCTTGGTTTGGGCGAAGCTCCCGGCCGTGCCGATTGGGTTGTCGACCCGGAACATATCAGCCGCAAGATTTTCCCTGGTCCATACAAAATGAGTGGTTTCAGCCAGGAATCTAACGATGTTGATATGAAACGCCCATTCACTTCCTTGGGTGTGCCAAACGCCAACAACGTACGTCCGTACTATGTTGCCAAGTTCTCAGAGCTTTACCTTATTGCCGCCGAAGCTGCAGTTAAAGGAGCAACTGGTTCAATGTCTGCTCGCGACCTTGTAAACGTGCTGCGTGCACGTGCCGGCAAATGGAGCTACAGTGTTGCTGAAGACAAAGTTGTCAGCTTCGACTATAGTGCCGACCTTGTTGCCGCAACTCCTGCTGACATCGACATAAAATATATTCTGCTCGAGCGTTCGCGTGAGTTCTTTGGCGAAGGTTACCGCCGCCTTGACCTCATCCGCACTCAAATGTGGGAAGAGTTGGCCGGCAGCTACAAAATCTGCGGTTCGAATGTGGGTGATTGGGAACTTGAGGAATTCCAACGCGAAATCAAACCGGAGTACTACCTCTCGCCCATTCCAATCGGCCAGCTTGATGGTTTGGAAATGAGCACAGAAGAGAAAGCTGCTTACCAGAATCCGGGATATTAATAGAAACTATTTCATCATTTATAAAAGTTTCCCGATTAGAGTTGTTAGTAGTTCCTGCCTTTCAGCAGGAACTAAGGAAGGCCGGCCTGGCGGCCGGCCTTCTATTTTTTTATCTGTCAGCAATGAATGATAGGCTCGTAATAATTGCAGAATCGTATTATCTTTATGCGTTTTCCAGAAGCGGATAATTATTGGCGAAAATATATGGCAAAAAAACTGATTCTGACGTATGTGACAATGTTGTTGCTGACATTCGGCGGCACTGTCTGCAAGGGCGCATCGCCAATATTTCATAATGTCAACAGCCTGTACAACATATCGATACGTGAGACCAACTCCGTCTGCAAAGATGCCGACGGTTTTGTGTGGGTATCGTCGAAGATGGGCATTCTGCGGTTTGCCAGCCACAACTACTGCATCTATCAACTACCCTATTCTGAGCACAACGCTCTGACTGTCAGACTTGAATGCCGCGGAAACATGCTGGTGGCATACTGCAATTCGGGGCAGATTTTTGTCTACAACCGCATTGCCGACCAGTTTGAACCGCTTTCCAACCTGACCAGCTTTATGATTAATAAGCAGCAGATTGTCTACAAGATTGCCATCGACGCGAAGCAGAATCTGTGGATTGGCACATCAAACGGATTTTACAAATACACTGGCGACCAGATTTTGACCATTGAAAGCGAAGGCGCATTCTTCAATCTGGAATGGTTCTCTGACAACAATTTGATTTTGGCTGAAAGGAACAAATTGGAAATCATCGACACTGGCGCCCCCGATGCACAACCGCACGACATCGGCGCAAGCCTGCCGCCAAGCATCAAAACCAGTCTGCTGTGCGACACTCGCCGCAACCGTCTCTGGATTGGCACCAAAACCGACGGACTACTGCGATTAGACTTAACCGACCATACAGCAACTGCGATTGACGGCATTCCCAAACTGCCAGTTCTGGCACTCAGGCAGTTCAACGACAGCACTCTGCTTGCCGGAATCGACGGACACGGAATCTGTGCAATTGATATTGAGTCGGGACAAATAAAAAACATCTACCAGAACGACCGCAACAATCCGCAATCGCTTGCCAGCAACGGCGTGTACGACATTCTGTGTGACCCTGGGAAACGAGTATGGGTTTGCACCTACGACGACGGTGTGCTGTTCAGCAACATCGAGTCGAAAAACGTCACGCAGCACCAGCACCTCATCAACAACGACAACTCGATAAAAGACAACCATGTGAACGACGTCTGCGAAGATGCTGACGGCAACCTGTGGTTCGCAACAAACAATGGTATCTGTCGCTACAATCCGCTGACCGACAAATGGATGCATACACTGACCGACAAACACGAAAACACGAATGTCTTTCTGTCGGTCTGCGCCGATTCTGACGGCAGAATTTGGGCTGGCACCTACTCATCAGGGCTTTACGTACTCGACCGCAACGGAAAGATTGTGACTCACTACTCAAGCACCAGTCACGGCACTTATAACAACGATTTTGTATTCAGTCTGCTGAACGACAGCAACAACGACATGTGGATTGGCGGCACCAACAACGACATTTTCCGCTACAACCGCCGCAGCCGCAATTTCAGCCGATTCGACTACGTACCTGTAAACACGTTTGCCGAACTCGACAGCGCAAATATGCTATTGGGCTGCACCAGCGGACTTTTCAAACTTAACAAGACAACTGGCGACAGAAATGTCTTGATTGACAGCTGCATAGTGAACGACATTCTGGTTCGTGGCGACACAATTTGGGTGGCAACCCACGGCAACGGACTGCTGAGCATAAACAGAAATGGCGAAACAACAGCGCATTACGATATGCGCGACGGACTGCCGTCGGATTTTGTAACAAGCCTGCTCTACAGCAGCGGCCATCTTTGGATTGGCACAGAAACAGGACTTTGCAAATTCGCCCCTTCGAGCGGAAAATCTTACATTTTCCCATCAACACCCCAGCTTTCGGCATCGTTCAACCGACATGCTGCCACTGTGATGAGCAACGGCGACCTGGTTTGGGGCACCAACAGCGGCGCAGTATGCCTCAATCCCAATTTCGAGCCCGACGAGCAAGCTATCGGCAAAATATTCATTCAAGACATCATTGTTGCGGGAAGTTCGATTCGCAACAAGGCCGACATGACAGGCAACATGCCAATAAACCAGCTTAACAATCTGAAACTCAACTACACACAAAACACCGTCAAAGTTGAGTTAGAAGCTCTGGGGCGGATTGTCGGGCCACGTTTTGCCTGGAAAATGGACGGACTCGACGCCGACTGGAACCTGCCAACAACTCAGAACATCATTTCGTACCCCAACCTTCCGTCGAGTAGTTTCAATCTGATTATCAGGCTTTACGACAACACAATGTCGTACATCATTGACGAGCGGGAACTGAAAATAACCGTAAAACCAGCTTTTTGGCGCACATGGCAATTCATCGCCATCTGCTACATTCTGGCAGCGGCAATAATCTTTACCTTCTTAATGCGCTATATATCAGAGATGAAACGCCGCCACAGCGAAGACAAAATCCGTTTTTTCGCCAACACTGCCCACGAGATGCGCACATCGCTGATGCTGATAAAAGCGCCAATCGATGAACTATCAAAAGAAACCGGTCTCAGCAAGCATGGTGAGAAAAACCTTGAAATAGCATCACAACAGGCGCGTCAGCTATCGGCAGTAGTAACGCAGCTGATGGATTTTCAAAAGGCCGACATCGGAAAAGATTACCTGAAATTGGTTGATACCGAAATGGTTGCGTTTGTAAACCAAAAGGTTCAGATGTTTGAGTCGCTTGCACTGAAAAACAACTCACCCATCACATTTGAACACAATACCGAAAGCCTAATCACTGCCATCGACATCGATATGATTGGCAAGGTGATTGATAATCTGCTGTCGAACGCCATAAAATATTCGCCCAACGGCGGCAAAATAACCGTCAGATTGCTAAGCGGCATTGCAGTGTGGCGGCTGCAAGTGACCGACAATGGCATTGGCATCAGCGATAGCGAGCAGCGCCACCTTTTCCGCGAGTTCTACCGAAGCGAGAACGCAGTGAACTCAAAGGTGATTGGCTCCGGAATCGGTCTGATGCTGGTGAAAAGCTACGTTGAGCTGCACGGCGGAAGCGTAGGATGCATGAGCCGACTAAGCCAAGGTTCTACATTCACAGTTGAGATTCCGATGGCAACCGTTGGCACAAAACCTGTAAAACAGCCAAGCAAGAAGCAAACAACCAAGAATGAGCCTGATACAACTGTGCAAGCCGACATCACCCTTCTGATTGTTGAAGACAACGACAATCTGCTGCAGTTTATGAACGACACTCTGGCCGACGAGTTCAACATTCTGACGGCAACAAACGGCAGCAATGCCTGGCAGACCATTCTGCAACAGCAGCCCGACATTGTTGTTTCCGACGTTATGATGCCCGAAATGGATGGTTTTGAACTCTGCCGCCTGCTGAAATCAACCTTTGAGACGGCTCATATCCCAATCATCCTCCTCACTGCCCTGTCGGGACGCGCCGAACAGCTGCAAGGCCTTGGACTGGGTGCCGACGACTACCTAACAAAACCATTTGACATGGACATTCTGCGGCTGCGCTTGAAAACTCTGGTCCACAACCGGCAACTGACCAAATCAAAGATTATCAACAGTCTGTCGCACGGAACGCCTGTGGAGTTGGGCAACAAGCAGAACGACGACTTTGTTCAGAAACTCCACATTACAGTAAAGAACAATATGGGCAACAGCGATTTCGACAAGGAGCAGTTTGCCGCCGCAATGAACGTCAGTTCGTCGCTGTTATACAAGAAGATAAAGGCGCTGACCGACCTCTCGCCCACCGATTTCATAAAAACCGCACGACTTGAGTACGCACAGGAACTGCTAAAGTCACAACACTACAACATCACTGAAATCAGCGAGATGTGCGGTTTTGCCAGCCCTGCCTACTTCAGCACCGTTTACAAAAAGCAGTTCGGTGTTCCGCCGTCAGATTATCAGCATACCAACGCTGACTGACATTGGCATTTGTCGTCACGCTGAGCATCGCCACTACTTCACCATTTCATTTTTTTGAAAAAAATCGCAGCCTTTTTCGGTTTTGCACGCTTTTTGTACAACATTGCGCCGTCGGTTTCGAAAACCGGCTGATTGGTATGTTGCGGCTGCTTTCCGCGGGCGTGGCAAAACATTGAATCACATAATAATAAATATATGAAAGGACTAAAAATCATTGTCTTGGCCAAACAGGTGCCCGACACCCGCAACATTGGCAAAGACGCTATGAAAGAGGACGGAACTGTGAACCGTGCCGCCCTACCGGCTATTTTCAACCCCGAAGACCTGAACGCTCTTGAGCAGGCTCTGCGGCTGAAAGACCAGTTCCCCGGAACCGAAATCACTATGCTGACTATGGGCCCGGGACGTGCAAACGAGATTCTGCGCGAAGGTATCTACCGCGGTGCCGACGACGGAATCCTGCTCACCGACCGCGCCTTTGCCGGTGCCGACACGCTTGCCACTTCTTACGCTCTGTCGTGCGCCATTCGCCGCATTAAAGACTTCGACGTTATCATTTGCGGACGCCAGGCTATCGACGGCGACACCGCTCAGGTTGGCCCGCAAGTTGCCGAAAAACTCAATATTCCGCAAATCACATACGCCGAGGAGATTGTGGCTGCCGACGACAAGAAAATCCGCGTTAAGCGCCGTCTTGAGCGCGGTGTTGAGACCGTTGAGTGCCAATATCCCGTGCTGGTAACGGTGAACGGCTCGGCAGCACCCTGCCGCCCGCGCAACGCAAAACGCCTGATGAAGTACAAAAAAGCCACAGGCAAGAGCGAGCGCGCCAACAACGAGGCTCTCGAGAAACTGGTTGCCGCAAAACCTTATCTCGACATTAACGAGTGGACAGTGAACGACATTGAGTGCGATGTGAACCAACTCGGTCTGGCAGGCTCGCCAACCAAAGTGAAACAAATCGAGAACATTGTCTTCCAGGCCAAAGAAGCCAAAGTCTTGGGTAACAGCGACGCTGAAATCGACGACCTGATGAAAGAACTGATTGCAAACCACACTATTGGTTAATGTGTTGGCAATCAATGATATTTAAGAATCAGTAAACACAAAAACAGATGAACAACATTATAGTATATTGCGAATTTGAAGATGGCCGCGTTGCCGACGTAAGCCTTGAACTGCTTACCAAAGGCCGCAAACTGGCCAACAAACTCAACTGCAAACTCGAGGCGCTCATTATCGGTGCAAACCTTGACGGCGTTGAGAAACAGGTGTTCCCCTACGGCGTCGACACAGTCTATCTGGCTGCCGACAAGCGTCTGGAGCACTATCAGACACTGCCCCACACGTCAATCGTCTGCAAACTGTTTGAGGAGCAGAAACCGCAAATCGCCTTTATGGGCGCAACCACCGTTGGCCGCGACCTTGGCCCGCGCGTGTCGTCGAAACTGCACAGCGGCCTGACCGCCGACTGCACCAACCTTGAAATCGGCCCGCACACCGACGTGAAGACAGGCAAGAGTTACGAGGACCTTCTCTATCAGATTCGTCCCGCATTCGGTGGCAACATTATCGCCACAATCGTCAACCCCGAGTGCCGCCCGCAGATGGCCACCGTTCGCGAAGGCGTGATGAAAAAAGAGATTTTCAAGGCCGACTACAAGGGCGAGGTTGTCAAACTCGATGTAAACAAATACGTTAGCGCCACTGATTTCGCCGTCAGCATTATCGACCGCCAGATTGAAAAATCGAAAATCAACATTAAAGGCTCGCCGATAATCGTGTCGGGCGGCTACGGTGTGGGCTCGAAAGAGAACTTCCAACTGCTGTTCGATTTCGCGTCGCTAATCAACGCCGAAGTGGGCGCAAGCCGCGCAGCCGTTGACGCAGGTTGGGTTGAGCACGAGCGTCAGATTGGCCAGACAGGCGTAACCGTCCGTCCGAAACTCTACATTGCCTGCGGCATATCGGGCCAAATCCAGCACATTGCAGGAATGCAGGAGTCGAGTATGATTATCTCAATCAACAGCGACCCCAACGCCCCAATCAACAAAATTGCCGACTACGTGATTACAGGCACCATTGAGGACGTTCTGCCGAAATTGATTAAGTATTACAAACAGAACTCTAAATAAATCAGACAATTATGGCTAATTTTTATACAGACACCCCCGAACTCAAATTCCATTTGAACCACCCGCTGATGAAGCGCATTGTTGAGTTGAAAGAACGCAACTATGCCAATGCGGGCCAGTTCGATTTCGCGCCAGCCGACTTCGACGACGCAATGGACAGTTACGATAAAGTGCTCGATGTTGTTGGCGAGATTTGCGGCGAGATTATCGCCCCGAACGCTGAAGGCGTGGACCACGAAGGCCCCGTCTGCGCCAATGGCCGCGTGACTTACGCAAGCGGCACGTCGGTTAACCTTGACGCAACACGCAAGGCAGGACTCTGCGGCGTGAATATGCCGTACCGCTACGGCGGACTGAACTTCCCGACCGTTCCCTACCTGATGGCCGCCGATATGGTGTCGCGCGCCGACGCAGGTTTCGAGAACCTTTGGGGCCTGCAGGACTGCGCCGAAACCATTTACGAGTTTGCCGACGACGACCAGAAGCAGCGCTACATTCCTCGCATTTGCGAGGGCGAGACAATGTCGATGGACCTGACCGAACCCGATGCTGGTTCCGACCTGCAGTCGGTGATGCTCAAGGCAACTTTCAGCGAGGCCGACAACTGCTGGTATCTGAACGGCGTTAAACGATTCATTACCAATGGCGATGCCGACATTCACCTTGTGCTTGCTCGCTCTGAGGAAGGCACCCACGACGGCCGCGGCCTTTCAATGTTTATCTACGACAAGCGCAACGGCGGAGTAACCGTGCGCCGCATTGAGAACAAGATGGGTATCAAGGGCTCGCCGACCTGCGAACTTGTGTTCCGCAACGCCAAAGCCGAACTCTGCGGAAGCCGCAAGTTGGGCCTTATCAAATATGTGATGTCGCTGATGAACGGCGCCCGTCTGGGCATTGCCGCACAGTCGGTTGGTCTGTCGCAGGCCGCCTACAACGAGGCGCTCTCTTACGCCCGCGACCGTCAGCAGTTCGGTCACCCGATTATCGAGTTCAGCGCCGTTGCCGAATTGCTGGCAACAATGAAGGCCAAACTCGATGCAAACCGCACAATCCTTTATGAGACAGCACGTTTCGTTGATATGTACAAGACTTTGGAAGACATATCGAAGGAGCGCAAACTGACACCCGAAGAGCGCGACGAGTGCAAGCGCTACAACCGTATGGCCGATGCCTTCACGCCGCTGGCAAAAGGCTTGGGCAGCGAGTTCGCCAACCAGAACGCCTACGACTGCATTCAGGTTCACGGCGGCTCGGGCTTTATGAAGGACTACACCTGCGAGCGCCTTTACCGCGACGCCCGTATCACAAGCATTTACGAGGGCACCACACAACTTCAGGTTGTTGCCGCAACACGCTATGCCACAACAGGTTTCTATCTTTCGATGATGAAAGACTACGCCGCGCAGCCCGTTGCCGATGATTTGAAGCCGATGCACGACGTTCTGGACCGTATGACGGCCGAATACGAGGAGACGGTGGCCTACGTTATGGGCAAGGAGTCGCAGGAGTTCATTGAACTGCACGCCCGCCGTATGGTTGAGATGGCAGGCTACACCATTATGGCCTACCTGCTGATGCTCGACGCCAACCGCGACGCAATGTTCCGCCGCTCGGCCGAAATCTTCCTGAAATTCGCCCGCACGCAGAACGCACAGCGCGCAATCTTCACTAAGGAGACTGATGTTGACTTTAACTTTAAGTTTTAATTAAGCGATAAAATGCAAATGAAACCGCCGAGTCCGTTGGGCTCGGCGGTTTTTGGTTTTGTGCGGGGCAAACATTTGACACCCTTCTCTCCCATTTCCGCATCAATAGTTGGCAGAACAAAATACGGCATACATGACTGGCAACAGGTCGGCTCAAAAAACTTTTTTCAAAACCTACACGTTTGATTGAGTGAGATTCATAATTTTACAGCGAAAAACTTAACGAATATGAAAAAGACAATCATCGCCACACTGCTGGCTATTGCTGCAATTACTGCTCAGGCGCAAGTCAAATACCGAATCGAGGGAAATATTGGACGGGATTTTACAGGAACGCTATATATCATCAATCAAAGCGACCGAATGGACGAGATTGTTGATTCGGTGCGGGTTGTGAACGGCAACATCACCGCTCACGACGGGAACTACCAACAAGCGTTTCTGGCAGTTATGGCGGCAAAAACCATCAGACTGCAACTGGCGCCAGTGTTCATCGAGAACGGTGTTGTCAGAATTGGAGCCAACAGTGGAACGCTGGCCTCAGGAACACCGCTTAACGACGATTGGAACAGACTCTACGCTCCCGTAATCAAACTCATATCAGACTACCGCAGCGGAAAAATGCCAGAGGCTGACCTGAAGGCGGCGCTCGACAAGCAAATAGAGCCGATGCTGAAGGCCCACCCTGCCGACCCGTTGGGATATTTCATTGTTACTCAATTCTATGACGTCATAAGTGTGCGCCGCGGACTCGATTATGTTGCCATGCTCTCAAACGACTGGCAAAACCGCGAAATGATTAAGCGCATCAAGCAGGAACTCAACACAAAGGTTGCCACTCAGCCTGGCGCAAAATTCATCGATTTTGCCGTGGAGTACAATGGCAAAACCACCCGCCTGTCGGACTATGTCGGCCGCGGCCAGTATGTGCTTGCCGACTTCTGGGCTTCGTGGTGCGGTCCCTGCCGACAGGAGATTCCTAACATCAAAGCCGCCTACAGCAAATACAAGGACCGTGGCTTGCAGGTAATCGGCATTGCCGCCTGGGACGAACCAAAAGCCACTCTGAAAGCCATTGCCGAAGAGCAAATTGAGTATCCGCAAATCATTAATTCACAAAAGATTGCCACCGACATCTACGGCATTGCTGGCATTCCTGAGATAATCCTTTTCGGCCCCGACGGCACCATCATTGCACGCGGCCTGCGCGGTGCGGCAATCGATAAAATGCTGGCGGAGATTTTTGATAAGAAAGAATGATAATTCATTTCAGCGCAATATGACTCGCAAATGAAACTTGCAAATCATTTTCATTTCACGCTGAACATTTATATTTTTGCAAAAACAGCAACAGTATGACAACAGCACAACTTAACAGCGAAATCTGGCATAGTATGAGTATTATTGCTGACGATGAAGGACTTATGCGCCGCGCCGCAAAATATTTGCGCAATTTGGCTGCTGAAAAAATGTCTGACCCGACAGAAATGAGCCGAGACGATTTTTTTGCACGCGTTGATGCCGCAAAAAAAGGCAAATCAAAGGCATTTTCTAATATTGCCGAACTCGACAATTATATCCGCAGCCTATGAGCCTGTATAATGTTGAAATTATGGAACAGGTATAAGGCTCACAACAAAACGTACACTCCCATAAATTCATAAAATATTATATCTCAGTATTATACTGCAACAGGCCAAGAAAACGAATTGTACATTTGCTTGGATTTTGGTTGGATTTTTGAGGTGGTTTTGGGTGTATAA
>JAFVGW010000017.1 GCA_017474765.1 Salinivirgaceae bacterium
GCAGAGCAAGACAAAAGTATAAAAAGTAGGTTGGAAAAGGAAAATGTTTTTTTCGTGGGGCTAAATCGATTTACATATCTTTGCCTATCTCGTAGATTTCCTTCTGCATTTCAATCTCCTTGCGTAATTGCTCTTTGGTGGGCATATACGTAAGATATTTTGAAGCATACATTTGCGGGTTTGTGGCCAGAGTTGAGAATTGCGCCACATCGGCATTCGTTTCCGAGCAAAGTATTATGCCGATAGTGGGGTTGTCATCATCGGCTATCTTAAATGTGTCGTACATTTTCAAGTACATATCCATTTGTCCGACATCCTGATACGAGATTTTTGTGGTTTTCAAGTCGATGAGAACGAAACATTTCAGAATGTAGTTATAGAATACCAAATCAATGTAGTAATCATCATCGGCAGTGTGGATATGTTGTTGTCGGGCAACAAAAGCGTAGCCTTTGCCCATCTCCATCATAAATTTCTGAAGATGAGTAAGGATTTTTTCTTCAAGTGTTGTTTCGGTAAACGCAGTGTTGGCACTCAAACCTAAAAACTCCACCAAGAGCGGATTTTTTACAAAAACAGATTTTTCCGTTTGATAATCAGCCGTCTGTTGCAGCATTTCGTTTTCTACTTCAGCCTTATGTTCTTCTGGCGTTTGGACAATGCGGTAGTAGTATTGCGAGTCGATGTTGCGCTTCAGCGTGCGGTAATCCCACTGCTGTGTGGCAGCTTCGCGCATATACCAGTTTCGGGCGGCAAGGTCGGGCACACGGATAAGTCGCTCATAATGGCTCCACGATAATTGCGGATATAATTGGGCAGGCATTGCTCGCCCTTTTTGCTTGTCAGGCAATTCAGCAGAAACGGTCTGCTGTTTTTGGGTACTGCTCAATTGGGCAGGCATTGTCTGCCCAATTTGCTGAAATGCGTTTTCTAAATCCGCTGGCAAGTAGTTTTGTATTCTAATTTCCTGAAATTCAATATAGAATTTTCTGTAACCTTTCAGAGTTGTAATCGAATAACCCTTTCCAAATGCTTCGGTCAGTGCTTTCGAAGCCGTTTCCAACACATATTTTCCATAATCTGCGCGTTGCTTGCCTTGTTGCTCCTGCTCAACCAATCGCCAGCCTATGAGCCAGTTGCTTATCACCTGCATCTGATTGGCCGCACGGTAACTGTATGCACGCGCAGCGTCAACAATCTTTTTTAGGTCGGCAAGGAAGTTATTGTCAAGATTACCAGCGATTTTCATTCCGTATTTGTCTATGGACATAATTTGTCAATTTCCTAATTCCGTATTTTAAAAATGCAGTGTATGACAAAAGTATAAAAAGTAGGTTGGAAAAGGAAAATGTTTTTTTGTGAAGATAAAAGCTGATTCACCAATCATGCAAAATAGCTACCTTGCACCCATAATATAATATGTATGACTGACAAGCAGATTTCGATGATTGTGGCCATTGACGAGAACAATGGCATCGGACTGAAAAACAATCTTTTGGCCTACATTCCAGCCGATTTGAAACGGTTTAAGGCCATCACCACCGGACACAATATAATTATGGGCAGCAACACGTGGCTCTCGTTGCCGCGTCGCCCGCTGCCTGAGCGCCGCAACATTGTGATTACCAGCCGTACCGGCGCAGAATTTGAAGGAGCTGTGCTGGCCCGCTCAATCGACGAGGCGGTGGCCTTGTTGCCCGATGGCGATGAGTCGTTTGTGATTGGCGGCGCAAGCATCTACCTCCAGATGTTCCCGCTGGCCACGCGGCTCTATCTTACCTTGATTCACAAGCGTTTCGAAGCTGACACCTTCTTCCCTGAAATTGATTTCTCACAGTGGCGCGAGCTGGAACGCATTGATATTGAAAGCGATGCAAAAACAGATTTCAAATACAGCTATCTGACTTTGGAAAAGTCAGGTTTTTGAACCGCGTACCTATATTTTGTTTACATTGGCACATTAAAATTTACTGAAATGGAAAAACGTAAAGGCTATAAATGGCAATTTGCCAACATCGGCGGCACGCCCCGCGTGTGTATCAAAAGTGGCGATGACATCGCTCATCTTGCCGAACTCGACCAAAAGTTATGGACTGTGCTGAGTTGCCCGGTCAAGGGACTGGAGCTTGACGAGAAAACCCTGACTCTGATGGACTACGACAACGATGGTAAAATCCGCGTTCCGGAAGTTGTGGAAACAGCCCAATGGCTGACTTCGATACTGAAAGACAACAATTTGCTGTTGAAACAGAATAGTTCTATCAGCCTCGACGACATCAATCAGGAAACCGAAAACGGCAAACGCGTGTATGCGTCGGCGAAACGCATCATTGAGAATTTAGGGCTGAAAGACAACACAATAACCATTGAGAACACGGCCGACAGCATGGCCATCTTCTCAAAAACGCGCTTCAACGGCGACGGCATAATCACCGCCGACTCAACCGACGATGCCGACCTGAAAGCCACCATCGAGGCTTGCATCAAAACCATGGGCTCGCTGCCCGACCGCAGCGGCGCCGACGGCATCGACGCCGACAAAATTGAAGCCTTCTACACCGCCTGCACCGACCTGACTGCTTGGCAGGAACAGGCCAACCTACCCTACGGCGACGACACTGTGACCGTTCTTGCCAACTATCAGGCTCTGAACGAAAAAGTTACCGATTACTTCACTCGTTGCAAGCTTGCCGCATTCGACAGCAACGCAACCAATGCACTCAACGTGTCGGCAGAACAGTTTGAGGCCATCAGCAGCAAAAGTCTGACAGCCGGAACCGACGAGATTCTGGCTTATCCGCTTGCACGCATCGCCGACGACGGCCTGCTGCCACTCGACACCACAATTATCAACCCCGCATGGCAGGCGCAGTTCGAGGCACTGAAAAACACTTGCTTCAAGGCTGATTTTGCCAAGAAAAAAGCCATCAGCGAGGCCGACTGGAAAAGCATCGGTGACAAACTTGCGCCGTACGCCGCATGGCTGGCCGACAAGAAAGGCGCCGACGTTGAGCCGCTTGGGCTGGAACTGATTGCAAAAATACTGAAAGACAACCGCAAAGCCGACCTTTTGGCATTGGTTGAGCAGGACAAGGCTCTTGAGAGCGAGGCCAACAGCATTGGCGAGGTTGACAAACTGATTCACTTCTGCCGCGATTTCTACACGCTGCTCAAAAACTTTGTCACACTTACCAATTTCTACACAAAAAGTGCTGATACAAAAGCTGTTTTCCAAGCAGGAACGCTCTATATCGACCAGCGCAGCTGCGACCTTTGCATCAAAGTCAGCGATATGGACAAGCACAACGCAATGGCAAGTTTCAGCGGTATGTTCCTGATTTACTGCGACTGCGTTTCGAAAACCAAGGGCACAACAATGAAGATTGTGGCCGTGATGACCAACGGCGAGGTGAACAACCTGACGGTTGGTAAAAACGCTGTGTTCTACGACCGCAACGGCCTTGACTGGGATGCCACCGTGGTGAAAATCATCGAAAACCCGATAAGCATCCGCCAGGCGTTCTGGTCGCCTTACCGCCGCATTTCGGTTTGGGTGGAGAACATGATTAACAAGCGCGCCGCCGAAAAAGACGCCAAAATGATGGAAGAGACCACCGCAAAACTTGAGGCCAAAGCGGCCAAGGATGGTGAGAAACCAGCCATTACGCCACCTTTCGACATTGCCAAATTCGCTGGTATTTTTGCCGCCATTGGCATGGCATTAGGCATGATTGGAACGGCTCTGGCCACTGTTGCCAAAGGCATTTCGGGCTTCACGTGGTATCAGTATCTTGGTATTATTCTGGGAATTGTGGTTGTCATTTCCGGTCCGTCGATGGTTATGGCGTGGCTGAAACTGCGCAAACGCAACCTGGCACCTGTGCTCAACGCCAACGGCTGGGCTGTAAACGCCGACATCAAGGTGAACATTATCTTCGGCGCCACACTCACCAAAATCGCCAAATTCCCGAAAGTGAGAGTGAAAGACCCGTTTGCCGAGAAGGGCGTTGTCTGGAAACGGATTTTCTGGACGATTATTCTGCTTGCCGCAATTTTTGCCGGACTCTATTTCACCAACAAACTTGAACGTTTCGGCCTGCCGTTCGGCAAGAAGGATTGCACCGAGAATGTGGAGCAATGCGCAGACACGCCGACTCCTGCCGCCGAAATCCCTGTGGCCTGCACCGACAGCACCAGCACCGAGGAATAGAATTTTGCAAAAACATTTTATATTTGCATTGCAATAGATTATTAAACCAAACTAAAACACACATTTATGGGACTTTGGGATAAAATTAAAGGCGAGTTTATAGACATCGTCGAATGGATTGAAGACGGCCAAAAGCCGGAGCTTGTCCATCGCTTTGAACGCTATGATAATGAGATAAAAAACGGAGCGAAACTCACCGTGCGCGAATCGCAGATTGCAGTTTTCATTAACGAGGGCAAGCTGGCCGACATTTTCACGCCCGGCATGTACACTCTGACAACCGAGAACCTGCCGATTCTCTCGACACTGAAAGGCTGGAAATACGGTTTCCACAGCCCCTTCAAGGCCGAAGTGTATTTTGTCAGCACAAAGCAATACACCAACCTGCCGTGGGGCACTGCAACGCCGATTATTGTGGAAGACCCGCAACTCGGCCCAATGCGAATCGGGGCGCGCGGTAACTTCTCAATTCAGGTGAACGATGTCTCGAAATTCATTCTTGGCATTGTGGGTACCGATGGCAGCTTCACCGCCGACAAAATCAGCGACCAGTTGCGCGCCATTGCCGTTACGCGTTTCAGCGACATGCTTGGCGAATGCGGACTGTCGTTTGCAAAATTGTCATCGCAGCTGAACGAGCTGTCGAAATACTGCGAGGAGCACATCGGCCCCGAGTTTGGCGAGTATGGTCTGCTTCTGACAAAATTCCTGGTTGAGGCTGTCAAACTGCCGAAAGAGGTTGAGGAGGCACTCGACAAACGCTCGAGCATGGGCATCATTGGCGACATGAACAAATTCATCCAATACCAAACTGGCGAGTCGATGATGGCCGCCGCAAACAACCCGTCGGGTGGCGGCGCTGCTGCCGGCATGGGCATGGGCATGGGATTCGGCATGGCCAACCAAATGATGAACTCGATGAACCAGCAGCAAATGATGCAGCTACAGCAGATGATGCAGCAGCAACAATACCAGCAGCCTCAACAGCAGATGGCTCCGCCCCCGATTCCGTCGGCTACGGCATTCTTTGTGGCTGTCAACGGCCAGCAAACCGGTCCGTTCGACTTGGGCACGCTGTCGCAGATGGCCGCCAACGGACAGTTCACACGCGAGTCGCTGGTTTGGAAGCAGGGAATGCAGGCCTGGACGGCCGCCGCACAAGTGCCCGAATTGAGCAATGTGTTCGGCTCGGTTCCGCCTCCGGTTCCGCCAACCATGTAAAAAACTTTTAAGGAGGACTGAGACGCACCTCCAA
The DNA here is from genome assembly GCA_017474765.1 of Salinivirgaceae bacterium. Lineage (GTDB taxonomy): Bacteria > Bacteroidota > Bacteroidia > Bacteroidales > SZUA-534 > RUG13583. The sequence goes on from JAFVGW010000017.1 coordinate 5,466, forward strand.
TTCAATAAAACACAGTAACACAGATATATGCTAACGCGTATATCTGTGTTTTATATACAATAAAAAAAAGCAAACGCCCCGAAATGGAGACTGAAAACACATTTGAGTTTGAAGAAGAGAAACTGTCGAGTACCAACCAGCGGGATTTGGCGTGCAACGCATGTGGCGGACACCTGAAATTCGACCCCGCCACAAACAAGCTGAAGTGCGAAACGTGCGGTGCCGAATTCGAAATCGAGACTTCGACAGACGAGATTAACGAATTGGATTTCAATAAGTTTGTCGAAGATAACATGGGTACGATTGAGATGCAGACGCTGCACACGGTTGAGTGCGAGTCGTGCGGCGCACATGTTACCTTCGACGAGAATGTGATTTCAGACCGCTGCCCGTTCTGCGGAAGCATTCTGGTGGTTACCAACACCATGACCGCAACGCAGATTAAGCCCGGCTCGCTCCTCCCCTTCGGTCTCGACAAGCAACAAGCGTTCGAATCGTTCAAAAAATGGATAAAGGGCTTGTTCTTTGCTCCCAACGACCTATCGAAAAAAATGACCGACATAAAGGAGTTGCAAGGCATCTACGTGCCCTACTGGACCTACGACAGCGACACCAACTCGAGCTATTTCGGGGAACGCGGAACCTGGTACTACACCACCGAGACGTACACCGTGAACGTTAACGGCAAGACCGAAACACGCACTCGCCAAGTGCGCCACACTCACTGGACTCCGGTCTCGGGCTCGGTTCATATCTTATTCGACGATGTGCTTGTGCTGGCCAGCAAATCGTTGTCGGCAAAGCATGCCAACTATTTGGAACCGTGGGATTTGGACAAACTTGTGCCCTACGATGAGAAATATTTGAGTGGATTCCGCACCGAGACGTACCAGATTGACCTAAAAGACGGCTTCGACAGCGCTAAAAAAATCATGGACAACCGCATTTACAGCGCTATCAGAAGAGACATTGGCGGCGATGAGCAACGCGTATCGAGCAAAAACACCAGCTACAATGACATTACTTTCAAACACATTCTGCTGCCTATATACATTAGCGCCTATCGCTACAAAGAGAAAGTGTATCAGATACTTGTGAACGCCCGCACAGGCGAGGTGCAAGGCGACCGTCCGTATAGTGTCTGGAAGATTAGTATCTTTTCGCTTTTCATGATTGCAGCGGCTTGGCTGGCTGCTTATCTGATGGGATTCTTTGAGGAGATGTGATAAAAAATCATAAGTCCGATTTTTATCGAATTCTTACGATTCCTGCTTACCTATTTCAATCGAGGAATTGTTTTCGCAATATCAATGCCAAATTGTCATATATAGATTAACATTTATATTGTTCATTATTAGCATTATCTGAATTTATAAATATTTTTATATGTCATTTTGACATTAAGCCTTCTCCGTAAAGTGGACTATTTGTCCACTTTCGGGCATTGGCACAAAAGTTGAAAATGTATGGGCGTTTTCGATTTAGAAACAATGTAAAACTAAAATATGGAGGATTTGATTATGAAACTCGCAAGATTTAACAATTACCAACCGTCGGTATTCGACCCATTCTTCGACACCGATTTGTTTGATTGGGCAAACCGCAACTACTCTGAAACCAACACCACAGTGCCTTCAGTGAACATTAAAGAGAACGCCGACGCGTTCAATGTTGAAATGGCCGTTCCTGGGTTCGACAAAAAGGACTTCAACGTCAAACTCGACCACAACGTTCTGACAATCTCGTCGGAGAAAAAGGTTGAGAATGAGCACAAAAACGGCGAGCATTTCACCCGCCGCGAGTTCAGCTATCAGTCGTTCAGCCGCTCATTCACGCTGCCTGAGGCTGCCAACGGCGACAAGATTTCGGCTAAGTACGACAACGGCATCCTGAATGTTGAGATTCCGAAACGCGAAGAGGCCAAA
>JAFVGW010000018.1 GCA_017474765.1 Salinivirgaceae bacterium
AGCACCTTCATAATCGTCCACGCCAGCAGATAGGCCACGGCGCAGTAGCAGAACACAATCATATAGCCCGCGGGCTTGCCAGTGGCGCCAAAGAAGGTGAACGCGTCGCCAAGTTCTTCGGCGTGGGTGAACAGCATTCCCGAGCCCTTATTGATTGCAAATGAGCACAATCCACCGAACATTGTGCCGATGCCAGTGATGGTGGCAATGGCCGATTTCGGGAACATATCGCCGATGGTTGAGTAAAGATTTGCCGACCAGGCCTGATGCCCCGCGCCAGCCAGGCCGATGATGATGCACGGCCACCAAACCGACGTTCCAGCCAGCGGCTGCGCAAACATTGCAAACACAGGCAGGAAGGCGAAAATCAGCATTGCGCGCATACGGCCCGTGTAGGGGTGCATTCCCATTCTCTCAACAAACAGTTTTGGCAGATAACCGCCGAAGATAGATACCACAGTTACAATCAGATAGAGTATAAAGATGAGCAGTTGCCCCATTCCCGACGACGACGGATGGCCCAGTTCAGAGAAGTAGGCGGGCGCCCAGAACAGGAAGAACCACCAAACGCCGTCGGTCATTAGTTTGCCGACGATGAACGCCCACGTCTGACGGTATTTGAAGCAGTCGAGAATCGAGAATTTGGCTTCTTCGGTCGCTGCTTTTGTTTCAGTTTTTTCGGCCGATTCTTCTTTATCTGATTCAATATAAGCAAGTTCAGTACTGTTTACAAATCGGCTTTGAGCGGGTGCCGAGTAAAGGAACAGCCACGCGCCAGCCCAAATAAAGCCGATGGCACCAATGATGATGAACGCCATTTCCCAGCCCATATTCTTGGCCAGAATGGGGATGGTGAGCGGTGCGGCAAGCGCGCCAACCGATGCGCCCGCGTTGAAGATTGATGTGGCGTAGGCGCGGTCCTTTTTCGGGAAATATTCAGCCGTCACCTTGATGGCAGCAGGGAAGTTGCCCGACTCGCCAGTGACAAGAATTATGCGGCAGGCAAGGAATAGCCAAACGCTTATGGTTGAGATTGTTAGAGCAAGTTCCGAACCTTTGGTCACGGCACGCAACGCTTCAATGTCGGCAATGCCCGTGAGCCGCATAGTGGCCCAGCCGCAAGCCGCGTGCAGGCAGGCACCAAACGACCAAATCACAATCGCCCAGATGTAGCCCTTTTTGGTGCCCATCCAGTCGATGAACTTGCCCGCGAACAGCGAAATAAATGCGTAGAAGATTGAGAATGTGGCGGTTATGTTGCCATAATCGTTGTCATTCCAGTGGAAGTCGAGTGCGATAAAATCCTTCCACGTGAGTGAAAGCACCTGACGGTCAAGGTAGTTGACCGTGGTAGCCAAAAAGAGCAGGCCGCATATCGCCCAGCGGAAATTGCTCATTTTCTGATTGGTGGTCATAATTGTTTAAGTTTAGTGTTTAGTAGTTTAGTGTTTAACAAGTTTAATGTCTGCGTCAGTGTTTATCATTGCATACGTCTTCATTTACAAATTGCGAAAGTAAGACAAATTTCGGTTTGTGCAACTTTTAATGCAATCGGTTTCATCCTTTTTTATGTGAAGCAGCAGAGGAGGGGATTTTTATGATGAAAAGGTTGTAAACCCACGCTGAAAGCGCAACTCAAAATCCTTCCACAAATCCTTCCATCTATAAAAAAACAAGGAAGCCTCTCGGCTCCCTTGTTGGAATAAGCACGTTTGCTACACTTTTCATTTCAAAAACCCGTACTCATAAACTTTCGGGCGAATCTGTGCGGCTAATGTTTGCATTGCAGCTTTCAGATTATCAAGCAGCCCGGTGTATTGCTTGTCGTCCGACTTTGCGTTCATCTTGCCTTTGGCGTCGCGGCCTTGGAAATATTCTTTAATGTCGTAGAGCGAGGCGTTTGGATTGGCATCGGCCATTGTGTGATAGTAGCGCCACAACTCGCGGCCAGCATCCATAACGGCTTGTGATTCAGGCGTCATTTGTAGAGACGGTGCATGCACCGTCTCTACGCCCGTATCAACATCCGAAAACAAATCCTTCTGTTGCTCGGCATTAATTTTGCCACACAAAAAATCGTGCATAAAATGTGACGAAAATTCCTCTTTTGCATTTACTTCCGTCTCACTGAACGGTATCCAGTGGTTTGGGCCTTGTGCGCTTGTTATTTTATTTTGTCCGTGGAAAAGTGTATAAACCAAACAATTAGTCTGAAATTCATAATCGGTTTTCCAACCGTCATTTGGGTATAGAAATTGGTCGCGGTCATTAAGCCATGTTCCGTCAATAACACATCTAATGGTTAAATATATAGCCATTTGAATAATGTTATTTTTTGATATGAATGTGTACGTTTTTTCTCGGAAATCAGCTTTTGACGGCATGCTTGTAAAAAATATTTGTGCCTTATTTTGGATGTCTGTGTTTTTCATCCTTAAATACCCAATAGTATCACTGTGCTTATCAAAGAATTGTCTTATCCATTCTATAACAAGCCTATCATTATCGTATGAGTAAACAAATTTTCTCTCTACTTCAACACCACGATTGTCATACGCATTCGCTAAAACACCATTAAATCGCTGTTTTTCCGCCGAATCCCAAATAAAGAAACCTATAGGGAAAACACCTTGCACATTATCAAAAGAATTTGCTGGAACTAAAAACAAACTTTTTAATTCTGGCTTGTAAAATTCTCTGAATTTCTTGAAATTGAATGCTTGTACGCCTTTTAATGTCGAAAATTGTGCTATTACACAATTAGTTAGTTGAGCATATATTCTTATTAAAAATTGAGCATATAGTTCTCGGGTTGCTGTGCCTACGATATTAGAATATTGGTTGTAAATCTTTGTTTCTGTTGCAACACTTGTTTTATTAGAACCAGTCCCTATAACTTGCTTACGACTTCTGTGCTCCGCATACGGAGGATTTATGTAAATAACTAATTTTCTGCGTTTTTCGGGGCTATTGATAATCTCTTGTAGCGCTGGCGGACATTTCGAGAAATCATCGTTCAAGAAATCGAATTGAAATATATGATTTTCAAGTAGATTGGCACCGTTGCCAATGCGCTCGCGCATAACGTCAACATCTTGTTGGTCGATAGTCGAGGCAAATATTTTGTATTTGTTAGTCAGGCCGTTAAGCAGATTGCCCGTGCCAGCGCAGCAGTCCCAAACGTAATACTCATCCTGCCAGTTTTCGCCCAAAACACTGGCAATATATTGTTGGCTTTTCTCAACCCAAATCTGCGGTGTGAAAAACGCGCCTTTGCGCTCGCGAACATCTTGAGGCACAAGCAAATCCAATCTTTCAAGAATATATTTCCAATACTCGTTCTGCGGCGGCCGCTTATAGTGCTTCCAAAAATCGGTATATTGCTGTAAACCATCGCTTTTGAAACCGAAAGAATAGGTTGCCTCCATACCAAAACCGTCTTTGCGGACAAGTTGGTACGGCTTTTTGTCAGCTGCATCGAAAGTGATATAAAAATCGGCGTTAACTGTCTTGTCATCATTCACTTCGGCGGTTCCGTTATCGTCAACATTGAGTTCGGCCAGAAAGAAATCGCGGTCGTAGATACCGTAGTTTTTCTTCAGCACCGCCCAGTCGGCGTTGATTTTGGGCATCACCATTTTCAACCACTTCTGATAGACGAAAATGAAGTTGTTTTTGTCGATAAGCGTTGAGAGCAGATTGGTGGCGGCGTCGAGGTTGAAGTTGACCTTCAGAAAATTACGCAGTTCCGCCTGGTCGGTTTCAAAATTGAAACTGAAAATCTGGTTGGCGCTTATCGCATTGTGCACTGTATCAACAGTTTTGTCATCCACGGCCGACGGCGTTTGTGTCCAGTTGAAATCGTTGATTTGGTAGATTGGCAGCACGTTGTGGTACTCCACAAAAGCGATTTTCTCGTTGTCGAAACAGCCGATAAACTTTGGCGGCACGCGGTTGTAGGCGTCGGCTTTTATGGTGATTATCAGTTGCGCCAGCATTCGGCAAATGTCAGTCGGTTGTTGCTTGGCCTCCGCCCAGAGCAGATATTCATCGCCAAAATCGACGGCGTTGTCGGGACGTTTGATTTTTACCGCAAAATCGATTCGGCCAATGATGTCGGTGCAGTCGAATTTCGGGAACCAGTCGGCGGCAACCTTCAGTTTGAGCGATTCCTCGCGTATGTTTTCGTAGAGCATTGTGGTTGATAGTTTTGCGACTGACTATCAATCACATATCGGGAAATAAAAAGGTGCGTTGCCTTTCTATTCGCGTCTAACGGGAAGCCCGGAAAGAAAACCCGCTCTAATTGCCGTAGAAAGTTCGCACCAATCGAACTTTGGCAATTAGACAAGGCGTTTTCTACCAAGCAGTTAAACGCATTTTCCGACTTCAAAAGAAATCAAGTTTTCCGGGCTTTTTTTCTTCAGACGCGAAAAATAGTTATGTCGTTATAAATAAATCCTTTTTACTAATCCTTTGTTTTAAAGTGTTTTAAGCGTTTTAAGTGTTTCAACAAACTATCACAAATATAATTGTTATTCGGTACGATTGTCATCAAAAAACGGTGCGGATACATTTTTAAAAAAAAGAGGGAACAAAATCCGACAAGCGTCAGGTTTGAATTGCGCAAATCGGCTTCTGATTTTGTGTTTGCAACCCGGTTGTACGCAATATTGTAATATATTTGCCCCCCGAAAAAAATATGGCAGAATATAAGATGTTGAACCTGTGATATTTGGTGATGTGCTAGTGATTGATGTCAAAAAAAATCGAAAAAAAATCGCAACCCACTGCAACCTTTTGATGTTTTCCGCATCATTAGAGCGTGAAAAAAAATAAAACTAACAAAATGAAGAAAATTATCTGGCTGTTGGGCATTTGTGCGCTGACAGCAAAAACAGCAGTGCCACAACAACTTGCGGCGAATGTTCCGCAAGGAAAACACACAATTAGCGGCACAGTGTCGGACGCGTCGACAGGTGAGGAGCTGATTGGCGCAACGGTTTACATCAAGGAATTGGGTTCGGGAACCACCACCAACACTTACGGCTTCTACAGCCTCACGGTGGCCGACGGCGACTACGAACTGGTGGCGCAATTCATCGGCTACACGCCTATGTCAAAGAAAATCAGCCTTAAACAGAACATCAAGGTGAACTTCAGCCTTGAGACCACTTCAACCGAGATTGCTCAGGTTGATGTGCAGGGCGAGAAGCTCAACCGCAATCTGGTGCGGCCCGATATGGGAATGGAGAAGCTGCAGATTGCAACCATCAAGAGCATTCCCGCGCTGTTCGGCGAGACCGATGTTATCAAGAGCATTCAGTTTCTGCCTGGCGTCGGCACTTCGGGCGAAGGATTTATCGGCTACAACGTGCGCGGCGGCGGCACGGGGCAGAATATGATGCTGCTCGACGAAGCCACTGTTTACAACGCCGCCCACCTGTTCGGCATTTTTTCGGTGTTCAACAACGATGCCTTGAAGGACGTGAAATTCTACAAGGGCGGAATACCCGCAGAGTACGGCGGCCGCCTGTCGTCGCTGCTCGACGTGCGAATGAAGGAAGGCAGCCCGCAGAAGTTCGGCGTGAACGGTGGCATTGGTCTGCTCTCGAGCCGCCTGACTATCGACGGCCCGATTCTGAAGGACCGCTGCTCGTTCATTGTGTCGGGGCGCCGCTCGTATATGGATATTTTCTTCCCGCTCTACCGCGACCAGATTCCCGACGACACCAAACTTTACTTCTACGATATGAACGCCAAAGTCAACTTCCGCGTGAACGACAACAACCGCCTGTTTGCTTCGGGTTATTTTGGCCGCGATGTGATGAACTACGCTGGCGTGATGCAGATTGACTACGGAAACCGCACACTCACAACACGTTACAACCACTTGTTCAACGACCGTCTGTTCTCGAACCTGTCGGTTATCTACTCGCACTTCATGTACGGGCTTGAGTCGGACGATACGCGCTGGGAATCGTCAATCCGCGACTGGAACGCGAAGGCCGATGTGACCTTCTTCGCCACGCCGCAAAATACGCTGAAAACGGGCGGACAACTCACTTACCACAAGTTCACGCCGTTTATTGTGAAGGCTGGCGCCAATAGTCCGAATTATATGAAGAACGTTTCGCAGCACAACAACTCGCTCGAGTACGCCGCCTACGTGACGCATGAGACCAAAATCGGCGGAATCATTGATGTTGACTATGGCCTGCGCCTGTCGATGTTCCAAAATTTTGGCAAGGCCGAAGTGGTGAATCTCGATGAGAATTATAACGCCGTCGATACCACCCGCCACACAAAGGGCGTCTTCAACACCTACAAGGGACTTGAACCGCGCATTTCGGTCAACTGGCGTCTTACCGACAAGGCCAGCCTGAAGGCCAACTTCCAGCAGACCTATCAGTATGTGCACCTGGCCAGCAACACAATGTCGCCGCTGCCTATCGACTCGTGGTTTGCCAGCAACCCCAACGTGAAACCCGAACGCTGCCGTATGGTTTCGCTGGGCTATTTCCAAAACACACAGAACGACATGTACGCCTTCTCGGCCGAAACATATTATAAAAAGATGTACGATGTGGTCGATTTCAAAGACCACGCCGATATGTTTGTCAGCGACGACATTGCAACGCAAATCCGCACAGGCCAGGGCTATTCGTATGGTCTTGAACTGATGCTGAAGAAGCAGGAAGGCCGATTCACGGGCTGGATTAGTTACACCTATTCGCGCACCTTCACCAAGGTTGAGACAATCAACGACAACGAGTATTACCCGTCGAACTACGACAAACCGCACGACCTGTCGGTGGTGGCAACCTACGATGTGTTGCCGCGTCTGCACCTGTCGCTCAACTGGGTTTACTCAACTGGCGCGCCGCGCACCTTGCCCACGGGGCGTTTCGAATACAATGGTGTGATTGCCCCAGTTTACGCCGAGCGCAACAAACTGCGCCTGCCCGATTTCCACCGTTTGGACCTTTCGGCCACCTTCGACCTGAAAACCGTCGAGCGCAAAGGCCGCCCCTGGCTCGAGCAGAATCTGAACCTGTCAATCTACAACGTTTACAACCGCCACAATGCGGCAAGCATAATGTTTGAGCAGGACGAGCACGACCCGTCGGTAATGACCGCCGAAAAACTCTTTATGTTCAGCATTTTCCCTTCGGTTACCTATAACTTCAAATTCTAAACTGCGATGAAACACAATATATTGACAATATGCGTTTTAAGTGCGATTTTTGGCACCGCCTGCACCGAAAAAATCGACATTGAATTGAACGAAGGCGAGAACAACCGTCTTGTGGTTGAGGGCTACATATCGACCGACACAATGCAGCACAGCGTCCGCCTGACGCGCTCAACGTCGTACTTCTACAACCAGCCCGCCACACCCGAAAAGGGCGCCATTGTCACCATTAGTGACAGCGAGGGCAACGTTTTCCCGCTCACCTACGACGACAGCACGGGCAACTACCTGACCGCACCCGATGTTTACGGTGTGCCAGGCCGATTCTACACTTTGAACATTAAACTGAAGGACGGCGAAGAGTATGAGGCTGTTGACGAACTGATTGCGCCAAACACCTTTGACACAGTGTATTACGAGTACACCAATCTGCAATATGGCGTCGATATAGGCTCGTACTACTATTGGTTCTACACCACCTTCACCGAGAAGCCATATTTCGACGATAAGTATCTGATTTACTATTATTTCAATGATACCTTGTGGAACCCGACGTTCAAAGATGTTCTGTATGCCAGCACCGCCAGTTATATGGACGGTTGCGGACATTTTGAGGATGTGCTTTTCTGCGCTCACGACGAGGATTCCATTCCGCACAACCCGCACGTCCGCTGCGATTTGGTGACTATCAGCATTGGCTATTACAACTTTGTGAGCCAACTTTACAGCGAAACAGTTGGCAAAAGTGGTATTTTCGACGGACCGCCGGCCAATGTCTGCACCAACATCATCAACAAAGAGAAGGACAAGCCCAATGGTTTGGGCTACTTCTCGGCCCGCTCGTACGATACATATGAGTTTGATATTGTGAACGATATGAAGGACGGCAAGCCGATGACTGAAGTCCCGATAGCTATCGGGATGAAGGAGAGAAGGAGAGAAGGATTGAATGATTGAATAATTGAATAATTGAATAATTGAATAATTGGTGAAACCGATGATAATTGGTTATTAATTTGAACGACGCAAGGCCGTAGTTAACTGCGGCTTTGCTATTTTTGTTTTAAGATTATAAACTTTAAAACCCTTCTAAACTCTTCCCGCTCAACTCTAACCTTTCAACAAAAATGAACCGTAACATACTCATAGTCGGCATTTTATCTATCACTTTAGCCACTGCCTGCACCGAAGGAATCGACATTGATTTGAACGAAGGCGAAAACAACCGCCTTGTGGTTGCTGGTGAGATTACCAACGAGCCAGGCCCCTACAGCGTGCGGCTCACACGTTCCACGTCCTATTTCTACAACCAGCCCGCACCTGCCGAGTTGGGCGCCAAGGTGACAATTTCCGACGGCGTGCAGACCCTTGTCCTGACCGATGACGACAACGATGGCACCTACTGGACCGATTCTTCGGCTCGCGGCGTGCCTGGCCGCACCTATACGCTCGACATAGAGTTGACCAACGGCGAGACCTACACCGCCGTGGACCATATGCCTATTCCAAACCGCTTCGACACAATCTATTACAAGTACGTCAACGAGGAATACGGCCTGACTTTGCCCCAATACCACTATTTCTTCTACGCTTCGTTCACAGAGCAGAAGGGCGTCGATGACTGTTATTTGATTTATGTCTATTTCAACGATTCGTGCTATAACTCTAAATTTGAAGATGTTAAGTGGGCCTATGCTGGCAGTATGTACGACGGTTGCGGGGTTTTCAAGGATATTCAGATATGCGATGCCAATGAAGACTCGATTCCGCCAAGGCCCGAGGCGCGGTTCGATTTATTCTCGATTAGTCCTGAATACCGTCAGTTCATTAAGGATATGAGCGACGAGACCTTTGGCAACAGTACAATTCTGCAAGGCCCGCCAGCCAACATTTACACCAATGTCAGCAACGGCGCGCTCGGATTCTTCAGCGCCAAATCAACCACCGAGCCGTATCGGTTGAAGTTGGAACCGCGCAAGGAGTGAAGGAAAAGAATGTTGAAACGGTTTGAAATCCAATCCGTTAAACATTGCATGGTCTCAACCAGTTAAACTTAAAACTCTAAACTTAAAACTTCTAAACTTAAAACTTCTAAACTTAAAACTTAAAACTCTAAACCTCTAAACTTTAACCTCAATATTCTCAACTGCATAGTTCCTGGGTTTCTGTATTTCTTGTAGAAAAAATCCGACACATTTCCCTATAGTTGCCGTCATTACAAACACAAAATATTTAATACTTTTGCAGTAAATCAGTAACTATATGAAACTCAAACTATTATTGTCGATAACTCTTGCCGCAGTTTTGTTCGGCTGCACCCAAGAGTCTGTAAACCAACCCATTTTCGACCGTGCCTATGCGCTTTTCAGCGATGGCGAGTACGAAATGTCCGAAGAGTATCTGAAAAACCACGAGTCCGACCTCAAGCAACCATTGTCCGATGCCGACAGCGTCTATCTAACGCTCTTGAAATCACTCTGCAAAGGCAAATTCACATTGCTCGATTGGAAAAGCATTCCCGACACCACACGGCTCAACCATTGTATCGATTTTTATTGTAAAACGTCTGATTCAGAGAAACTTGCGTGGACTCTATATCTGAAATCGGTCAAAAACCTGTTTTCGGGCGACTATGCAAAGGCCGTTGTTGTTCTGCGTCAGGCTGAAGATGTTGCCAAAACGCTCACAAACAACGAATTGAAATTTCATATTGCATATTGGCGGTTCACTGCCGATGGCAGTACTTTCGATTTAGGCGAACGCGGTATGGGACTTGTCGAGAAAATGCGCCCCTACACCCGCAGCACCGACCAAAAGGCTCACTATCTCGATGCAAAAATCTGTATTTTCTATCTTAACGGATTGATTGACAGCGCGAAATATTATGTGCGCGAAAGTGAGAAAATCGACACTGCCAATTATGGATTTTTGAGCGATTACGCACTTGTTTTTGCCGAAGAAGAACCCGAGAAATCGCTTCGCTATGCGCTCAAGGCGTCCGAGATAAATCCGTGGAACGATGCCGCGAAAATGGCACGCATAAAGAGTTATCTTTGGTTGAACCGATTGCAGGATGCCATTGATTTTTATCAGAATAGCGCATTTATAGGCGACGGGAACCGATTCCTTGTTATTGAAGATTTCTTCCATTATTACCACCGTCACGGTATGTCAGCCGAAGCCGACCGTACGGCTGCCGAACTGATTCAGTTATACCATAATATTCTTCAGGGTATCACCGAAAGCAGCCGAGTGTATACTGCCAGCACCAACTACGATTTTGATTTACTGCGACTTGCAAACCAGAACCGCACGCAGCGCATTGTTTTTTCCTTGGTGCTGGGTTTTGCCGCGCTGATTGCCCTGCTGACGGTTATATTTGTCCGCCAGCGCCGCCGCTACGAGCGCGAATTGGCTCAAAACCGCCAGATTCTGAAAGAGTCGCACGACAAGATTGAAGAGTTGCGCACGGCAGGCGAATCGGCTGATAATGAGCGCGAAATAGCCCGCTTGCAGCGCAAAATCAACGAAATCGAGAGCCGCTACGCCGAGATCTACAGCCAGGGCAAGCAACTCTACGAAGAGATTTTCGTCCGCGGCGGCAACAGCGGCCAGTGGAACAAACGCGACTACGAACGTTTCCTTGAATACTACAAAACATTGGATTTGAGCCTTTTGGCACAAATCGAAGAAGAATACAACTCGCTCAACCCGCGCCAGACATTCTTCAAAATCCTTCAGGCAAAAGGCTTTGAGAAAGAGCAGATTATGCGCGCGATGGGCATTATGGAGGATGGTACGTTCCGTGCGCTGAAATCGAAAGTTGAAGGACAGAAAAAGTAACTTAACATACTTATCGCATTATGGCTATCGATTTAAACAAGTTGACTGGCGGCGGCACGTGGCGCGACGCGGCAAAGGCGGTCGTCTATATTCTGGTGGGCACGTTTGTGCTGTCGCTGGGTTTTGTGCTGTTCATCAACCCCTACAAGATTGTGCCGGGCGGCGTTTACGGCATTTCCATCGTCATTCACCACTCCACCAAGGGAATGTTCGACCTGTTCCCCGACGGCACGCCCATCGGTCTTGTGTCGGCCTGCCTCGATACCATACTTACTATTATAGGTACGAAGATTCTTGGGCCGCGATTCGGCTTCAAAACGGTGCTGGGCTTCATCTCAACGGCCGTGTTTATGGATACGCTCACTGCCTTCATTGGTGAGAACGACCCGCTCGGCCTTGCCGACGACCTGCTGCTGGCATCGGTGTTCGGCGCCACCATCATCGGCATTGGGCTGGCCATTGTGTTCAAATCGAAAGCCACATCAGGCGGCTCTGATATTATTGCGGCTGTCATTGCCAAATACACCCATCTGCCCATCGGCCATCTGCTCATCTATGTCGATAGCGCCATTGCTTTGTTGGGACTTATCGCGTTCAGCGACTGGAAGATACCATTGTACTCGTGGCTGGTGATTTTCATCACGGGCAAGGTGGTTGATATGATTCTTGAAGGCGCCGGGCACGAGAAAATGCTGCTCATCATATCGGACCATCACGAAGAAATCCGCGAGCGCCTGCTCAACGACCTTGGCCGCGGCGGCACCTATCTGAACGGCGAAGGAATGTACGGTGGCACGCCTAAAAAGGTGATTTACACCATTGTTGACCGTCGCGAAGTGCTGATTCTTGAAGAGCACATCAGCCGCATCGACCCAAGCGCGTTTGTGGCCGTGATTGAAGCCAACGAGATTCTGGGTGAAGGATTCAAATCGCTGACGGAAAAGACTGAAAAGTGATTTTTTTCGCACTTTTTTTCATTAAACGCAACCTTTCTTTGCATTTATGCATCTTGGTATCAAAAAAAATATGATATTTGTTTAATCAACTTTAAATTTAAAATTATGAGAAAGATTTCAATTTTAGGCTTATTTGCCATTGGTGCACTGCTTTTCGCAAACTGCGGTGGTTCAAAATCAGTAACAAAAGGACGTCAGGAAATCACATTCCCGTGCCAGGAACAGGGAAAATCTGACAAAAATCACTTCCGCGCAAGCGCAACAGCCAAGAGTGCCGACCTGAACGCTGCCAAACAAAAGGCTATGCTCAACGCCAAACAGGAATTGGCTTCGCGTATCGCGTCAACCATCAAATCGGTTACCGAGAACTACATCAACGAGATGGACGCTGCCAACAGAAGCGAGTTCGAGCAATCGTACCAGAGCTTGACAAAGGATGTTGTTAATCAGAAACTGAACAATGTCAGCGTTCTTTGCGAGAAGTACTTCCAAGCTGAAGGCGGTGGTTATGAGGCATTTGTGGCTATTGAGATGAACAAAGAGGATGTCATTTCGTCAACTGAAAGCGCAATCTCGAAAGACAAGAAACTTGAGGTTATGTATGACCGCGAGAAATTCCGCAAACAATTCGACGAGGAAATGAGCAAACTTGAGTAATCGGCACTAACTCAATCTTTTACAAGAAGTTGCCTGAATAAAAAGGCAACTTCTTTTTTTAAACAACAATTCAATAACTTAAAAATCCGTCACCATGAAGAAGATACTTATTGCATTGTCGCTGCTGATGGGGCTGGGCTACGGTCAGGCATACGCGCAAAAGACGAAAGTGCTTGAACATCAACCAAAAAAGAAACCCGCGTGGGTGAACACACTGGTCAAAGACTATGTTATCACGGTGGGTACGGGCAGCTCTTTAGACGAAGCGCAGGAGAAGGCTTTGCTCAAAGTCAAAGAGCGCATTATCAGTTCGGTGGCCGACAACATTTCGTCGCGGACGGAGCACACACTGACCGAGGACATTCAGTCGGGCGACATGAACATTACCGAGAACTACACGGTGGTGACCAAATCGCGCGCCGCCGACATTCCGTTCATCAAAGGCATTTCGGTGAACCAGGTTCAGGAATACTACTGGGAGAAGGTGAGCGAGAAAGGCACAATCAACTACTACTACCACATGAAGTATCCGTTCGACGACTTCCAGCTCAAAAAACTCATTATGGAGTATGAGCGCACCGACCGCGAACTCACCAAGCAACTCAACGAACTGATTGTGAGCATCGATGATGCCGAAAGCATTGAACAACTGGAGCAGATAAGCGCCGAAATCAAGGCTTTGTCGAAATCGTTCATCGATGTTGACAGCCGCAAGAACAAATGCGACGTTGCCATAAGCCGCATCTCGCAAATGATTAAGAATGTGGCAATTGAGGCAACAGGCACATCGCTTGGCGAGATTCGTTTCTCGCTCTACTGCAACGGCCGCATCATTAAAACCTCAAACACTCCGAAGGTGAAATCGAACTGCGCCAAAATCAGCGACATCAAGTCTGATGGCGATGAGTGGATTGTCAGTTACACCTACGATGAGTGCTATGACGAGCCCGACAACAAAATCAGCGTGAGGTGCGGCAACTCAACAAAGGATTTCTGGTTCAACATCAAGGCCAACACGGTTGAGATTTTCGTGAACAACGCCATCAATCTCACTGGCGGAACCGACGACGGCCAGTTTGTTGAGGGCTGCAAATGTTCGATTCCTGTGGTGTCGAAATACGACAGCCCGTTTGTGATTGAGAAGGTGGTGCTGAGCTTTGGTAACGAGGCGCCAATAATCATCGACGCCATCATCCAGCAGTTCAAGGGCAAGGGCAACCACGACCTGAAACTCACCATCGACCGTAAACTCGACAAGAGCATCTACACACAGAAGAAATACCCGATGGTGAAGGGCACAATCTTCTACAAAGCCGTCAGCAACAACGAGAGCAACGCCTATCGTCTCTACAACAATAAGATTACTACCGAGTGGTAGTCTATAATCAATCCATTAACGGGAGCATTGCAGTAAAGAACGCAGTACTCCCGTTTTTTTATGCCTCATCATTAGCTTTTTTCTTTCTGATTTTTGAGCGGCGCGAGCGGACGGTAACGGGCGAGATGGCTAAGATATTAGCAATTTCATCATCGCTTTTCTTTAGAAATGCATCGGCAATAATGAAAATCTTATCGTTTATTGTTAATCTGTTATATCCATCAAAAATATTTTCGCCTTCTTGCATGGCAAAGTAATATACACAATCAGCCCATTTGTCGTCGACCAACGTTATTGGCTGATTCTGAATAATTTGTTGGTAAACTTGTCTGCCATTTTCCAGATATTCAAATTTTTGTTTGTCAAGCAAGTCCATTTTTTCTTGCAATACGACAATTTTGCTGTCATTATCAGCAATGGTTTGGCTGCGATTAGTTTTCTGACTTGCCAATTTTTTGTTTTCAGCTTGCAATTCAGCTATTTGTGCTTTATACTTTTCAACATTCAGTGTCATTGTCATCATTTTGTTGAACACTTCCAGGTCGTGGCTTTCCAACTCAAATTCTTTCTCGCGAATTTTATGCACATGCTGCTTGTGAATAAGGAATATAAAAACGTTTATGGCCAAAAGAACACTGATTATTAGGCACAAAATCAAACTTTTTCTATCGTATGCGGCCTGTTGTTTTTCGTAATCGAATTTTCGTTGCAACTCAAGGATTTTATTTTTCTCCCGCATATCAAATATATCTTTTTGCGTTTTGAAAATGCTGTCAGTTGCTTCTTTATATTTTTCAATGTTTTGGCTTTTGAAACTGGCTTCAGCTATATATGAAAATATGTCTGCTTTCAATTCTGGCCATGCGCGCACTAATGCGGAATCCCAATATTTTTCAGCTTTAGCATATTGATTTTGAACGTAATATAATTTTGAAAGGTTGAAATATGTGTTTGAATGTTTCCCTAATTTTAAAGCATCTAAGAAATATTTTTCTGCGGCTGCAGGATTGTTATTCATAAAAGCTTCGCCTACATAGGTGTAAAAGTTGGATTTAGCATCATCTTCAACAGTTTCTATAAATGAGAGACTTTGCAATATATAATAATGCGCACTGTCAGTTTTCCCTTGTATATTGTACATTGTAGCAAGGTTTAGTAGCGAGTACGCCAGACAATAATTATCGTTGAGTATTTTTGAATAGTAAAGTTCCTTATGCGCGTATTGTACAGCCAAATCTAATTGACGGGCCTCGCCACTGGCTACGGACATTGCTGAACAAATTCTGTCAAGCAAGCGGTAATCAGCTGTGGTTTCAGCCAGCCGCTCGGCTTCTTTCAACAAATCAAACATAACATCGTATGACCAATGATTTATATAGTAAATCAACGATTTATAATAATATGAATAAGCTAATTTTCTACCATCTTTATTCTCCGTATAATATTTTATGCTGAAATCAATATGGTCGAAATTATTGATTTCTTCATATCTATTGTAGTCAATGGCCGTTTTTAAAATATTGTAATAAGCAGTATCCTCTTTTGTCTGTGGCTTTATATTTTTAAAAATAGATAATGCTGAATCTTCATAGTTATGTCCTAAAAGAAGAGAATCAACCGCAACGAGTTGCCGAAAAACATCGTTTTTAGGCGAACAAGCAACCGACAACGACATAATTGCGGTGAAGATGGCAAACAATCTCCTATTCATTTGTATATCAATCTTTATGTCTGCAAAAATAGCATTTTTATCATGCATTCACCTCTTACTTGACAATGTTCAAATTGTTCCTTTTGGGGAACAAATTGAACAACTTATTGCAATATATAATGCGTGATAAATCAGTGCGTTGTAAGCAATCGACACCCATTTTATATTATCTGCAAAATGTTCCTTTTTTGCCATTAAAATAAAGTAATGAGGAAAATAAATTATTGATACCGAATGTTTTATCCATTAAAAACAGGGAACATTCAGGAATGCGGGTTTTGTAAAATGAAAAAACTCGGCATATACATTTGACCTCCACGAATTAAAAAACTTTAAAAAATGAAAAATTCAAAAGTATTTATTGGAGGTGTTTTGCTTCTTACAAGCATAACAACAAATTCTTTCGCGGAATATAATACGCAAGGAACAAACACAATGGAAAACTTCACTCAGCGACCGCACAAATGCCCAAAGCCTGTTGTTGAAGCCAAAGTTTCCTACAATCCTGCGTCAACAGTATTAAACGTGTCGTTCCCGGGCAACTGGCAAGGCGGCAAAGTTGAAATCTACCGCAATGGGACGCGTGTAGTGGGTGTAAAAGCCCAGGCTGGCGCAAGCCTATGCTATACGCTTCGCAATTATGGCAAAGGTGAGTTTACAATTATTGTAAGCCAGGGGAATATGGTGGTTTATAGAGGAAGTTACAATGTAAAATAATTCTAAATGTCAGAATATTAGCATTTTAATTAAAATATCGCTGTTTGTGAGCATAAAAAGTTTGTTTCGGCTTTCACAAGTATGTTTTTTAAAATATTATTAAACTTAAAATGATAACCTATGGGATTAACAAGAAAAACTTCTCCAAGGGTTTGGAAAACTATGGGAGACACTGAATTTCAAGGAAATTCTGAGATATGGAGAAAATTTAATGGTACTACTTTTTGCCGTTCTGGAGCAGAGAAATTGGATGCTGATGACAATAAGGAAGGTGACCATCCAACATTCTGTCAAATATGGTTTGGAAATATGACTGGTCGAAATATTGATATTCAAATGTCAGCATTATGAACTCATAATGCTGGCATTTTACATATATTTAACTATATTAAAATGAAAAAACTATTATTCCTTTTAATGGCTGGATTGTTGGTAATTAGTTCATGTGACAAACTCATTTACCATTACGAAGGTATTGTTGCTTTTACCACATACTATATTGGTGATAGCTCTATAATAACAGAGGCGGGAACACATATCATTGATAAAAAATCATATGAGGATTTTGAAAAAACTTGTGACAGAAGAGAGCTTTTTGTTGTCTACCATGATGATATTGTAAAAGATACTTCTATTTATACTTATCATAAAGAGCATTTTGTAAAAGATGGTAATGGTGTTGTGCTTGTTCCAGAAACAATTGACACAACACGCTACTTGTATTTTATTGCAAAAAAATCAAATGCGACTTTGGAGAGCATGATTCCTGGTGTAAGGTGGGTTGAAGGTTATAATAGTAAGACATTCGAGGCAAAAATAATTCCGAACATTAATATGCAAGAGGTTGATTCTATTATTATTGATTTATTTTACAAATACCATTAAAATGGTATGTCTATCTCCAAAGATTGAATAATAGATTCGAGCTTATAAAACGAATCCGCAGGTTGTTCGTTGGTGGCGGCCTGCGGATTTTTGTCATTTTACTATATGCGCCGTGCTGCCT
>JAFVGW010000019.1 GCA_017474765.1 Salinivirgaceae bacterium
ATTAACAATTTAGAATAATATGGTTGAGAGTGTTTAGAAAGTTGAGAATCTAAACCTTCTCAACAGCGAAACGATTCACCAATTAAACGATTCACCAAAAACCAAGAATATGAGCAATAAAAAACTAACCATCGCCATCGACGGATTCTCGTCGTGCGGAAAGAGTACGGTGGCCAAAGAACTGGCCAGAAAATTAGGCTATGTCTATGTTGATACGGGTGCCATGTACCGCGCCGTAACGCTCTACTGTATGCGCCACGGACTTATCAGCGATGACGGCGCCGTTGACGAGGCGGGCTTGAAAAAAGTAATCGCAAATATCAGCATAACTTTCACTCACAATGAGTTAACCGCCACAAACACCACTTGGCTCAATGGTGAGCAGGTTGAAGACGAAATCCGCCGCATTGAGGTTTCAAACAAGGTTAGTTACGTTAGCCGCATCGACTTTGTGCGAAGCCAAATGGTTAAGTTGCAGCAAGATATGGGCAAACAAGGAGGCATTGTGATGGACGGCCGCGACATTGGCACCGTCGTCTTCCCCAACGCAGACCTGAAAATATTCATGACCGCTTCGCCCGAGGTGCGTGCCCAGCGCCGCTTCGACGAACTGACAGCCAAAGGCGAGAAGGTAACCTTCGACGAAATTCTTGAAAACGTGAACCAACGCGACTACCTTGACCAGCACCGCGAGGTGTCGCCGCTCCGCCAGGCCGACGACGCACACGTGGTTGACAACAGCCACATGACTCGCGAGGAACAGTTTGCCGTTATTCTTAAACTTGTTGAGGAGGCTGAAAAAAAATAAATATGCTTGGTGCGCCCTAACGGGCGGAAATTTTTAGAAAATCTTTAACAAAATTTCTCAAAATCAATCTGTTAAGATTCTGTAAAATTTTTAAACTAATTTTCTTATAATTTCTCGCGACGCGACTCCCCATTATTATAGTCTGCTAAAAATTGTTGAATTACAATGAGTAAAGTTGAAATCGCCATCGACCCCGATTCGGGTTTCTGCTTTGGCGTGAAAAACGCCGTTACCAAAGCCACAGCCGCGTTATCCGACGGTGAGCCGCTCTACAGTCTCGGCGCCATGGTGCACAACCCGCTCGAGGTGAACCGCCTGGCCGACATGGGATTGAAAGTGATTGATAACGATCAGTTTGCCAAACTCCACAACGCCCGAGTGCTCTTCCGTGCCCATGGTGAGCCGCCAACCAGTTACGCCAACATCAAAGAGCGCAACATCCAACTCATCGATGCCACCTGCCCTGTGGTTCTGCGGCTCCAGCAGAGCATCAAACAGGCCTATCAGGAGATGTCGGCCTGCGGCGGACAAGTGGTGATTTTCGGCAAAAAAGGCCATGCCGAAGTTGTCGGACTCATTGGCCAGACCAACGGCAACGCCATTCTGGTGGAGACCGAAGCCGACCTGCAAAAAATTGACATGGCGCGCCCCATTGAGTTTTTCTCGCAGACAACCAAAGACATAGGCCAATTTATGCATCTGGTGAAAATCATCGGGCAGAACGCAAAGCAATTCAATTGGCACGACACCATCTGCCGCCAGGTGGCCAACCGCGGACCTCACCTCAAAGAGTTTGCCGCCAAGCACGAACTGGTCGTTTTTGTGGGCGGCCACGACAGTTCAAACGCCAAAGCGCTCTTTGGAATGTGCCGTCAGGTGAACGAGAAATCGTATTTTATTGAAAACATCGACGAACTCCGCCCCGAATGGTTCAGCGGAGTGACAAGCGTAGGCATCAGCGGAGCCACCTCAACGCCTTCGTGGCTGATTGTCAATGTTAAAAATCGGGTTCTTCAACTTGTTGGTAATGAGCAACCAACGGCTTCTTCTCAGCAATAAAAACTTTATCTTTTTATTTTTCCGTTTTGCTGCTCTGCCATTTTTTATTACTGACATGGTATTTTTATTTCTGTGATTTGATTGAATTTCCAACAAATAAATGCATTTTATCTGTCGTTTTAAAATTTGAAATTATGGTTAACAATCTTGGCTCTCATAGCAGCATTCTGAACCAATTCATGGCCGAATTGCGCGACAATGACATTCAAAAGGACAGCTTGCGCTTCCGCAGAAATATGGAACGCATTGGCGAAATTTTTGCTTACGAGATTAGCAAACAGTTGGAATACAAACAAACCGATGTGCAGACTCCGTTAGGTGTGGCGCAAGTGCCGCAGCTAGCCGCACAGCCCGTGATTGCCAGTGTGTTGCGTGCCGGACTGCCTTTTCATCAAGGTTTTCTGAATGTGTTCGACAAGGCCGAAAACGCCTTTATTTCGGCTTGCCGCAAATATGAGAAGGACGGCTGCACTTTCCACATCAGTTTCGACCATATTGCAGGCCCCTCAACCGAAGGCAAAACCTTGATTTTAGTTGACCCCATGCAGGCCAGTGGCGCGTCAATGGTGCTTGCTTATCAGGCTCTGCTCAAAAAAGGAACACCTGTGCATACTCACATAGTTTCTGTCATATCGAGCCGCGAAGGCCTTGATTATCTGCAACGTAACGTGACTGGACAGCCTGTCACCATCTGGACTGGCGCCATCGACGATGAGCTAACGGCTAAATCGTACATTGTTCCTGGTTTGGGCGATGCAGGAGACTTGTGTTATGGTGAGAAGAAATAATGGTATGCGAATGTAGAGACGTGGCGCGCCGCGTCTCTACGAATGACATACGTCATAATTCAGGATTAATAAAACCCACATTCGAAATGCTAATTAAGATTTACCCCGAGAATCCCAATCCGCGCGAAGTGAAAAAAGTTGTTGACATCATCGACAACGGCGGGCTTGTTATCTATCCAACCGACACCATCTACGGTGTGGGTTGCGACATGATGCAGCCTAAAACAGTAGCGCGGCTTGCAAAACTTCAGGGGTTGGATATGGATAAGGCATATTTTTCGTTCATTTTCAATGATTTGAGTCAAATTTCTGAATACACCAAACCATTGTCGAATTCGGCTTTCCGACTTTTGAAACACAATGTACCCGGACCCTTCACTTTCATTTTTGAAGCCAACAACAACATTCCGAAACTCTTCAAAACTCGCCGTAAAACTGTTGGCATCCGAGTGCCCGACAACAATATCATCCTCAGTATTGTAGCTGAATTGGGTAGGCCGATGCTTTCGTCATCAGTGCACGATGATGAGGATGAAGTGACTGAATACATCACCGACCCCGAACTTATTCACGAGCGTTACGGTAATTTGGTCGATGCCGTTATCGATGGCGGATATGGTGATAATCAGCCTTCTACGGTTGTCGACTGCACCACCGATGATTTTGAGATTATCCGCAAAGGCAAAGGCGTGATTGGTTAGCAGCGATACTTGGATTAACAGTACATTCGCACATCAATATAAACTTTATGAAATTGAATTATTTACCAGCAGCTCTGATACTGATAGCTTCGGGCTGCCAACAAACAAAAATCAATTATCCGATGACAAAAAAAGTTGATACTGTTGACGTTTACTTCGGTCAGCAGGTGGCCGACCCTTACCGTTGGCTTGAGGACGACAATTCCGACGAGACGGCGCAATGGGTGGCCGAACAGAACAAACTGACTTTCGGCTATTTAGAAAAGATTCCTTTCCGCGAACAAGTGAAAAAACGATTGGAGCAAATCTATGACTATCCGAAAGTTGGAGCACCATGGAAAGAAGGCGGCCGCTATTTCTGTTTCAAGAAAGACGGCATGCAGAACCAGTCGGTGCTGTACTACAGCGACACACTGGGCGACCAAGAAACTGAGCTGCTCAACCCGAACCTCCTGTCGGACGATGGCACCGCCGCACTCTCAACAATCTCTATTTCACACGACGGCCGCTACTTAGGCTATGGTATCGCCCGCGCGGGTTCCGATTGGAACGAGTTATACGTCAAGGAAATAACCTCTGGCAAAACACTCGAAGACCATATCCGCTGGGTGAAATTTTCAGGAATCGCCTGGTACAAAGGCGGTTTCTTCTACTCACGTTTCCCTGAGCCAGTCGATGGCAACGCTCTGACTGAATCAAACGAAAACAGCAAGATTTATTACCATAAAATCGGTGACAATCAGGCAAATGACAAACTCATCTACGAGGACCCGTCGCATCCTGAATGGATGTTTTCGGCTGGTGTTTCGGACGATGAATCAACTCTTGAAATATATGTGTCGGAATCGACTTCGGGTAATGCATTGTATGTGAAAGACTTAAAAAACGACGGCGCCCTCAAACGCATTGTTGAAACTTTCGACAACAATTTCATATCCATTGACATTGATAATGGTAAAATGTTGGTTCTCACCGATTTTAGAGCACCAAAATACCGCCTTATCGAAATAAATCTTGCCAAGCCCGACCAGAAAAACTGGGTTGAAGTGATTCCCGAAAAGGAGAATGTGCTTTCATCGGTCAGCGTGAAGGCCGGACGGTTGATTGCAGGCTACATAAAGGACGCTCAGAGCCATTACGAGGTTTACTCGCTCAAGGGTGAGTATCTGCACGATGTTGAGCTGCCACAAATCGGCACTGCCGACGGCTTCAGCGATGACAAGAACGACCCCGTCACTTTCTACACGATGGAGACCTTCACATCGCCATCAACCATCTACAAATACGATGTCAACACCAATAAATCGGAACTTTACCGCCCGTCGGCAATCAAATTCGACGGCAGCGGCTACGTCACCAAACAAGTGTTCTACACCAGCAAAGACGGCACTCGTGTCCCGATGTTTATTGTTCACAAAGATGATGTTAAGCTCGACGGCAGCAACAAGGTATGGATGTACGGCTACGGCGGTTTCAATGTCATTATGACTCCTGAATTCAGCCTTAAACAAGCATTGTGGCTCGAGCAAGGCGAAATATTCTGCTATATGAACCTACGCGGCGGCGGTGAGTATGGCGAGGAATGGCACCGCGCCGGAACACTTATGCAGAAGCAGAATGTGTTCGACGATTGCATTGCAGCTGCCGAATACATGATTGCCGAGGGCTACACCAAAGCAGGAAATATTGTTTTGGAAGGCGGCTCGAATGGTGGTCTGCTGGTGGGTGCCGTTGTCAATCAACGTCCTGATTTATATGGCGTTTCCATTCCGCGCGTAGGCGTAATGGATATGTTACGCTACCACAAATTCACCATCGGACGGCACTGGGCAACCGACTACGGCACCAGTGAAGACAGTCTGCAAATGTTCCAGTATCTGCTTGGCTACTCACCACTCCATACCATCCGCGATGTGGCATATCCCGCAACACTTGTAACCACCGGCGACCATGACGACCGCGTTGTTCCGGCGCACTCTTTCAAGTTTGCGGCAACCCTGCAGGAGCATCAGCAAGGCGCAGCTCCGGTTCTTATCCGCATCGAAACCAACGCCGGACATGGTGCTGGCAAACCAACATCGAAATGGATTGAGGAGTCGGCAGATATGCTGGCTTTCGCTTTCTACAATTTGAAGATGGCACCGACATATTGAACGATTGAATAAAACGATTCGATAAATAAAAAATGCGAGCCAATGGTTCGCATTTTTATTTTTTGCATTCAATTATCACGCTGCCTGATGAAACAGTATGATTTATCTCCAGATTATTGCCACTACGTATAAAACTGACATCAGAAGTGTGGTCAGTGAAAGCTTTTTGAGCTCTGGATCGAGTGTTTTCACATCAGAGGCACGGAGAACTCTAAGACTGTGCATTATCAGCAATATGGTCGGTAATAACAGCCAAAGCATGCCTACAGCCCGCTTTTCTATTACCAAAGTGACGGCAATCAGCACTATTGCCGAAAGGCATAGCACAAAATGATAAATCTGTCCGAAACGTATGCCTAATTTCACCACGATTGTTACCTTTCCCGATTCTCTGTCGCTTTCACAATCGCGCAAATTATTGACATTCAGAACTCCAACACTCATAAAACCAATGGCTGTTCCCATCAGTATGGAATCAATGGTTACATGGTGTGTCATAATAAAATATGAACCTGTTACCGTGGCAAAACCGAAAAAAATCAACACCATCAAATCGCCCAAACCACGATAACCGAACGGATTGCGCCCCATGGTATAGCGTATGGCAGCCACTATTGCAGCCAATCCAATAGCCACAAATACCCAGAACCCGATGCTTATGCCAAACGAAACACAGAGCATTGTTATCCCCACCACCAACGAAAGTACTATCATAATAACAATGCCTCGTTTCATCTCGCCAACCGTCAATCCTCCGCCTTGCAATGTACGCTTCGGCCCTACTCGGCTATCGTTGTCGGTTCCGTGCTGAAAATCGCCTAAATCGTTGGCAAAATTGCCTAAGACCTGCAACAATATTGTTGTCGCTAAAAGCAGAGCCAAAAGTAGCCCGTTAAAACTGTTGTCGGCAAATGCCATGCCGCAGCCTACTATTATCCCCGAAACCGATAGCGGCAATGTCCGTAACCGTGCGGCTTCAATCCAACTTTTAATTTTCATTGTTTCTTAAATTTCTGTTTATCAGCATGATGCTTCGTGTGCATTCTCTGGCTTTTCGCATTTCCTACTGCAGCATCGCTTAAAAACACAAATTTATTTTGTGCTTCAAAACATCAAATGTCAATCCACATTTTTTATGCACAATTCTGTTTTATAATTGGTTTTTATTACATTTACAATTTGAAATCGTCAAAAACATACCTTATGGGAACAAAGAGCATTTTGAGTTGTATTTTGTTAGGCGTGGCCGTCGTTTTTTCAGGCTGCAACAATGGAAAGGTCAAAAAAAGCGCTATTGAAGCTGATGTTTTTGAAAATGAGAAACCTCTGCCCTCGGGCTTGGACGATGAAGACATCATCTTTTACAACATCTTCACTCCTACCGATATGTCAAATCTGATTAACAACTACTCGTCGTTCTACAAGTCTAATCTTGTCAATTCAATTAACAACGTTGACAAGTATACTCACAGCACGAGTATGGCACTGAATATTGGGGTTTATGGTGCAGACCTTAACTATCTGTGGGTGTTTGAGCAGAACCAGCAAGCCAACTCTTACATAAAGACTATACAATCGCTCTCTGAACAGCTCGGAGTGCCGTCGAATTTTGTGTCAATGACCGCCGAAAAAGCCGGCACACACTCAGCCGACATTGATACACTAAAATCAATTGCGCGCGTGGCTTATAAAGATATCACCAACTACCTCAACAACTGCGGTCGCGGCAACAACGCGGCTTTGGTGTTGCTTGGCGGCTGGACCGAAACCCTCTATCTGGCCATCAACATGTATAACCAGCCCGATGCCAAAATGGTGAGCCGAATAGCCACACAGCGTTTTTCGCTCAACATCATCATAAACCTTCTGCAAAACCAGCAGAATGATATTGATGTGTCGAGCTACCTTGTTATGCTGCGCAAATTGCGCAGGGCTTTTGATGAATTTGTCATCAGGGTTCCGCCTGGATGCCTATCTATTGATACAGTCAACAAACGCATAATCATAAAAGACAACGGCAACCTGAATTTCAATGCCGAACAGATTACCAATATTCGTCAGATTACCAATGATATACGCAAAATGATGATCAATTGAGTTTCAATTATCGTTATGCTATAAATCTTTCAAGCACCCTTCCACAAACCCCACAAACAGCGGATGCGGCTTGGTTGGGCGGCTTTTGAACTCGGGGTGGAATTGACAGGCCACAAAGAAACGGCAGGCGGGATTTTCCACAATCTCGACAAGGTCAAGTTTCGGATTGACGCCCGACACTACCAGCCCAGCCGAAGTAATCGCGTCGCGATAACTGTTGTTGAACTCGTAGCGGTGGCGGTGGCGCTCAACAATATGGTCGGTGCAGTAGGCCGTGGCGGCGCGAGTGCCAGCAACAATGGCGCAATCGTAGTTGCCCAGACGCAGCGTTCCGCCCATATTCGTGATGCCCTTCTGCTCCTCCATTAGGCAGATGACGGGATGCGCAGCGTTGGCGTCGAACTCCGTCGAAGTGGCACCTGCAAGCCCCGCAACATTACGCGCAAACTCAATGGTGGCAATCTGCATTCCCAGGCAGAGCCCCAAGTAAGGCACATTGCGCTCGCGGGCGAAACGGCAGGCCTTCACCATTCCTTCGATTCCGCGGCTTCCGAACCCGCCAGGAACCACAATTCCCGCAAATGGTTCAAGCGTGCGGGCCACCTCGGCGTCGGTCATTGGCTCAAGCGACTCGCTGTCGACATAATCAACGTGAACCCGCACCCCGAACTTGTATCCAGCGTGCTTAAGTGCTTCAGCCACACTGATATACGCGTCTTGCAAATCGGTGTATTTCCCGACAAGGGCAACGTGTATATCGTGTTTCAGATGGTTGACGCGGCTCACCATATCGGTCCAGAATTTTATGTCGAACTTGCCGCGCGGCAATCGCAAGCGTTTGATTATCAGCGAATCAATTTTCTGCCGATGGTAGAGCAGCGGTATTTGGTAGATGTTGTCGACGTCGGCGCTTGAAATGACGCAATCGGCAGGCACAGAGCAGAACAGGCCGATTTTTCGGCGCACGTCGGCGTCGAGTATCACGGGCGTGCGGCAGACAATGATGTCGGGTTGGATGCCCTTGCCCCGCAACTCAATGACAGAGTGCTGTGTCGGCTTGGTTTTCAACTCGTTAGACCCGAACAGCGCGGGCACCAGCGTGGTGTGGATGAAGAGCGTGTCGTCGGGGTGGTTTTCGAGTTTCACCTGACGCAGCGCCTCCAGAAACGCCTCACTCTCAATGTCACCGATGGTGCCGCCAATCTCAGTAATCACCACGTCGGCTCCCGACGACGAAGCCGCCTCGTAAATCTTGTTCTTAATCTCGTCGGTGACGTGCGGCACAATCTGCACCGTGCCGCCCAGAAAATCGCCGCGGCGCTCCTTGTCGATGACCGATTTCAGCACCTTGCCCATTGTGATGTTCGACGTGTAGTTCATTTCCTCGTCGATAAAACGCTCATAATGACCCAAATCCAAGTCGGTTTCGGTGCCGTCGGCAGTCACAAAAACCTCGCCGTGCTGATAGGGGCTCATTGTGCCAGGGTCAACGTTGATGTATGGGTCGAACTTCTGCATAAAAACCTTGTGGCCGTGCGCTTTAAGCAGCAGCGCCACGCTCGATGCCGTGATGCCCTTGCCCAATCCTGACACCACACCGCCTGTTACAAACACAAATTTTGACATATCTATTTTTGATTATTGATTTTCAGTTTCGCACAGATGGCACAGAAAACACTGATTAACACAGATTTTACTGTCTCTAACCGATTGTATCAGATTCAATCAGAATAAGTTATCGGTTAAAATCGGATTGAATCGGTTAGCGTTTTTCTACCATTCCACCTTCATTGTTATTTGCTAATTATTAATTATTTACTAATTCCTAACTTCTAACTCCTAATTCTTATCGTACAATTTCGTCGGATAGCGCCCAGTGAAGCAGGCGGCGCACAAATCGGTGCGGTTACCTGCCTGATACATAGCCTCTTCCGATAGGAAATAGAGCGAGTCGGCACCCACAAAATCGCGAATCTGCTCCACGCTGTTGCTTGCGCCAATCAACTGCTCCGACGTGCCCGTGTCGATGCCGTAATAGCACGGAAAAGCGTACTTCGGGCTTGCAATGCACAGGTGCACCTCCGTGGCCCCCGCGTCTCGTAACATTCTGACAATCTGCCGCGAAGTGGTGCCGCGCACTATCGAGTCGTCGATTAGAACAATGCGCTTGCCGCTGACCACGCTCCGCACGGGCGAGAGTTTCATTTTCACGCCGCGGTCGCGCAACTCCTGCGTGGGCTGAATGAACGTCCGCGCAACGTATTTGCTCTTCAGCAGCCCCATTTCGTAAGGGATTCCGCTCGCTTCGGCATAACCGATGGCGGCGCTCAAACTCGAATCGGGCACGCCCACCACAATGTCAGCCTCAACGGGATGCTCCTTGTAGAGCAGTTTGCCCGAATTTTTGCGGTACGCGTGGACGTTACAGCCCTCGATGTCGCTGTCGGGGCGGGCAAAATAGATGTACTCCATTGCACACATATTGTGGTGACATTCAGCGGTATAGCGGTTCGAACGCAAGCCGTGATGGTCGATGGCGAGCACCTCGCCAGGCTCCACGTCGCGCAGAAATTCCGCC
This sequence comes from Salinivirgaceae bacterium, assembly GCA_017474765.1. Classification (GTDB taxonomy): domain Bacteria; phylum Bacteroidota; class Bacteroidia; order Bacteroidales; family SZUA-534; genus RUG13583. The sequence continues at coordinate 10,185 of JAFVGW010000019.1, forward strand.
CCGACGGCGTCGAAAGCGCACGTCTCGCTCGCCACAATGTAGCCGTCGCCCAGGCGCCCCACCGACAGCGGATGAAAGCCGTACTTGTCGCGGCAAGCGTAGAGTCGGTTGGCGGTCATAACCACAAGCGAGAAAGCGCCCTCCAGAATGTTGAGCGCGTCGAGAATGTTGTGAATGCGGTGGTCGTCAGAGTAGTTTTTCTTGATGAGATGCGCGAAAAGTTCGCTGTCCGACGTGGTCTGAAACAGACTTCCGCGCTGCTCCTGATAGCGGCGTATCTCGTTGAAATTGACAATATTACCATTGTGAGCAAGCGCAAAATCGCCCGTATGGTGGCGGAACGAGAAAGGCTGCACGTTTTCCATTCCACCCACGTTGGTTGTGGGGTAGCGCACGTGCCCAATGGCGATGTTGCCCGTCAAAGTGGTGAGATTCTGTTGGTTAAAAACCTCATTCACAAGCCCTTGTCCCTTCATAATGTGCATTTCGCCGTTGTCGAAAGTAACAATTCCGCAACTCTGCTGCCCGCGGTGCTGAAGGCTGTGAAGCGCATAGTAGGCCAGCCGCGCGGCGTCCTGCACCCCGTAAATTCCCAACACACCGCACTCGTGATGAACACCCATAAACTGTTTATTTACTGAATGACTGATTGTTTGATTAACTGAATGACAGATTTATCAAATAACCAATCGATTTGTTTACATTTTGTAATTATTACAGTGCAAAATTCGATATTTTATTAGAAATATCCGCTTAAAAATATTATTTGCGTTATGAATTACGAGTTTTTATTACGAATTGGAAAATTTCACAATGATTGGAACGCAGATGACACTGATTGAACAGATTCGCACAGATTTAATTTGTTGATAAATAATGTATTATCACGACAATGGCAAAATCCTATAAGCCAACAAAATCATTTTTTCTTGCTAAAAAGAAAACCTTTTGCTAATTATGTGTTCAATTTAAAAACGAATAAAACTATTTGCCTATGGTGAAATAACCGACAAAAAGACATATAACATAAAATAGCGTTTTGGCTTAATAATCTGTCTTCTTGAAAACTGGACACTTTTGAGATATAAACCAGAGAACAAAGCAAAGATGCCTATGCGTAAGCGTGGGCTTTGTTCATTCAATTGGTTTATATAGGTAGTCCAGTAAATCCTCAAGAAGGCGATTGAAAGCGAATTGGCACCACGCTATTTTTATGCGTCCCACCTAACCCGAACAAAGTGCTGACGGAACAAGCCGACAATCCGTATCAAACAGTAGGCCAACAAAATAAGGATGTGTTATTTAACTTAAATGTATATTAATTATGATTAAGAAATATTTGCTATTCATAGCAATAGCGACCTCAACTGTTATGCTGACAGGCTGTGAGCCTACCGTAATACAAGAATCAGGCTGTAAGTTTTATGCAGTATGCGCAAGTGCACCACGTTGGGTAGGTGAGCAATTGTATGACTATGTCTTTAAAGTTGAAGAAGATAAAGCCAAAGCCGAACACCCCGACGAAATGGGTGATATGGTTTATGAAGAAGGTGATGATTGGTGGAATCTTGAAGTATTGAAAGAAGAAGCAGACGATTATGGTAATGAAATTACTGAAAACGACCTGTATGAATTTATCACGAATGGGGAAATTCCTTCTGCAACCGTTGGTTTTGATGACGCATTAGGGGCTCAATTTGTCAACGCAATTTTTGGTGGTGGCGGTGCTATGCACAAAAAAGTAAGAGCATTCAAAACAGCACACGAAGTGTGCGATGGCAATTTCGAGCCACTTATTGAGTTGATTGCAGAACAAGTTGAAGTGTATGATTATCGCGAAAATGAAAAAGCGTCAGGCAAAAAAGTAACTGTTTACGATGTTGTTTACAAATTACAAGACAAACTATATGTGTATTGCACTGTACACGATTTCGACGATGGTCATTATGAAATAAACTATGTGAGCGATTCCGAATTGTATTCAGATTTAGGCTATTAATCAGCAATTTAAACAATGAGTGATACTGCAATTTTGATAATTGTTCTGTCTGTTGCAGGCTTTGCCTTGCTATTGTTCATTATCCACATTTTTACACACACGTGGGTTGGCGATGCCTTCAAGATTCTCATAGATGGAATTATCTTCGTTGGCGAGTTAATAATCCAACTTTTCATTTGGATATACCAACTATTGCGTTGGATTTTTGAATTATTCGCTGGTTTGTTTGAATGGATTTTTGATGCGATTTCTGACAAATGGCACGAAAAAGAAAGGTTAGAAGAAGAGCGAAGAGAAGAAGAAGAAATGAGAAGAATAGAAGAAGAAATAAAATTGGAAGAAGAGAGAAGGCGCAGGAAAAAGCAGGAAATGAAAAGAAAAAAGAAAGAGAAGGAAAAAAAGAAACGACAAGAAAGAGAAATGCTTATGGAACTGCAAAAGGCGAACGATTATCCGACAAAAACAATTCAAAAAGAAAATACTATGGCACAAAGTTTTTCAGAAAAAGAAGATGCATTGTACGAAGATTGGTACAACAGTTATTCGGCTGAAGAACAGAAGAATTTCTGTTTCGATGGTCTTATGTTCGGGCGCAACGATGACCGTAACGCCGAAGCCGAAAAATGGCTGAAAGCCAAACGCCGTGTGCTGTTCTTGATGAAGGACACTAACGATAATCCAGGCGATGACATTCGTTGGTGGCCTTTGGGCAATGAGAAAAATCCCGACGGCTCAATCAAACCAACACACCGTTTTTATATCGTTTTGTTCAAATGGTTGTGGGCTCTCAACGAAGTAACAGCCGACCATTTGCCTGTATTCGACAAATCGAAAGACGAGTACGTTGAGTTGGCAAGGAAATATCCGATGGCGCAAGTCAACGTGAAAAAATTGTCGGGCGGTGCGCAAGTAAACAATGACGAAGTGATTGATTTCTATAATCGTGACAAGCGTTTTGTGAATTATCAGATTCGCGAATTGCTGAATCCCAACATAATAGTGTGCGGTGGTGGCAGTGGCACACTAACCGACATTGTGTTGCAGCGGATTTATGGCGACAAGCATTTTGAGCAGATAAACACGTGGTGCTTCTATTGCGCCGAATCCGATTTGCTTGTGATAGACAGTTATCACCCGTCGGCTCGCGTTTGCAACGAAGACAAATTCGACGAAATGATTGCCAATGTGCAGCAGGTGTATAAGTTAAAAGAATCGTTTAACCATTAATATTTTATAATTATGGCACTTTTTAGAGTAACCACGAAACGTCAGGTTTTGTGTAATGGCGTTCGCGTTGAAAAAGGTATGAGTGTGGAAGTTGTAACAAACTCTATTCAAACAGCCGAAGCAAAACAAAAAATCGCCGATGCCTTCCAACAAAAATATGGTATCGACATTAAGAAAGCAGGCGTACTTTCTGGGATGTCAATCAATTTGGATATTCAGAAGGTTAGTTAACGCAATAGGATTCCGTCTATCGGAATAATGTGCTTCAAAAGTTGGCGTGTTGTTGGTATTTAGTTGCCACAACACGCTTTCTTTTTGATTATAAAACAAATAGGGCCGCCCCTAAAGACAGCCCCATTGTTTGGATTTAGCCCTCCGCAGCAATCTCGCTTTCGCGGATAATGACGTCGGCAATGGCTTCGGTTTCGTCGGCGGGCTTAACTGTCTTGTTTACATTCTGTTGGCTTCGTTGCTCAATGCTGTCGGCAAAGATGGTTCGGATGGCGAATCGCACAAACGGCTGAACGAAAAACATTTGCGAGAAATAGGCAAACGGCAGGTTGTAACAAACAAGGCGGAACCAGCGGCACAAAGCGCTGACAATGTCAAAACCCTCATTATAAGGATAATACAAGAAGACGGCTATCAGGCTCATTGACGGGCACATAAGACAGACGGTGGCTGTGATGATGGCCGACTCGAATATCATTGGGTGGTTGCGCCGCGGGTCGAACTTGCGGCTTGCCAATTTGAACGCCAGCGGGCTCGCAAAGGCCACCGCAAGCACAAAGGCGAACACAAACTCAACAAGAATAACCAGCCAAATGGGCAGAAAACTGCCGCACATATAAACGCCGCCCATACTGTTGATGGCCCCCAAAACCGAAGTTGTGCCAGCGACCCGCATTAGGCCGTCGCCTTCGATAACATACAGATTATAAAACACAAACGCGTGAACGGTTATGAAAACCGTGATGAAAGCATACACTAAATGCCGAATTTGATTTCTTGCCATAAAATATTAATTTTTAAATAATTAAAATAAAGAAGGGTGTTCAATGCACCCTTCTTTCACTTTCACACACAAAAACTACCGTTTGTCGGGTATTCCGAAAACGGGCCACTGCTCCATTGCAAAATGGCTTTTGACGGGGAATTTCACGGCTTCATAAATGTTTTTCAACTCATTGAGTTTTTCGTGCGCCTTTTCGCGGGCCTGCGCCAATGCCGCCTCGGCAGCGTCTTGTTTTTCAGCCAGTTCGGCAAGTTGCAAAGTGCACTCTTTAAGTTTCTGCAAATCAACTGAAACGTTGCTTGCCTTCAGTTTTGCGGCATTTTTCTCAATACCGCCAGCCAGTGAGTTTGCCTTCTCAATCTGACTCGAATAAATTTTGTTCATTTGAAAAAAATTGAATTAAGGTTGACGCCAATCGCCGAACCCATACGGCAAAATTATGAACAAAAAACTCATTCTTGCGCACTCCTATATATGCGCAACACTATGCAAACACCTTATTATCAACAAGAAAAGTTTTTAACAATTTTTGAATCAAAACAGCAAAAGATTCGAGTTCTCTCCTTAATACTCCCCCCAATACCTAATTCCCAGCCCCTCAATGCCGTTATCGAATCGGACATAACAGATGTGCTCCTGTGTGCACATTTTCCATTGATTTTTAATGCGTTGTTGTGCAATGTTGAGAACAAAAGATTATTTTTGTGAAAATATTTAACCTGATATGCTATGAATACATTAACAAAAATTTCCATCCTCGCAGCATCGACATTGACATTTGTTTTTTCAGCAAGCGCTCAACCATCTGTCACTTATAAGGTGGTGAAAGTGCAAGGTGAGATAGTCCGAGTTAAAACTGGCAACAATCTTTCAATTGGAGAAAATGTTGTGAGCAACGAGAATCTTTCTTTCAAAGACAATTACTCCCGCGCAATGGTTGTTAACAAAGAAAAAGGCTGCATGATTTTAAGTGCCAATTCAAGCAATGGCGGTCCGCAGTTCTTGCCAGCCCCCAACAACATGAGCGTGCGTTCAGCCGTTCCTACCCAACCATCGGAGGTTCTCGACTTTTATTATGGATTTGTAGCCATCATTGGTTGCGACAGTCTGAAAATCGACGATGATAAACTTCCTATCAACAGTGAAAGCTATTTTACTGTCAACTATAATGTTAACGGCCAAGAAGTAACCGACAAAATGGTTTTCAAAAACGGCAAACTTGCTTTGCCTGCAACCCTAATCCAAAACAAACCCGAAAAAGTTGAGATATGCTACAATAATGAATTCGGCCTCAGAAAAAAATCGGAATTCAAACCCATTTATGTTGATAATGAAAATTTGAAAAACGAGATTAAGCTGATTCTCAACACAATACCTGACAATAATGATGACCGTTTTTCAGTTTCGTTTGTCTTTGTGAACGATTTCTACGGAAAAACAACCCCTGAAAGCGTTGAATCATGGGTGAATAAGAATTTTAAATAACATATAATCTGCCTTTTTGGTAATATAATGCTTTTTAAGCAAGACAATTAGATTATTAAAAAAGTATTACTTTTGTATAATAAACGTTTGTGGGTTTTATTAACTGTATTACTATGAAAACAATTACAAAGATCACATGTTTTGCCGCTATAGCAGCAATGGCTATGCCTATTTCAGCTAACGCTCAAAAACCTGAAAATTATAAAGTTGTGAAGGTACAAGGTGAAATTCACCGTGTCAAAACAGGTAATATTCTCGCAATTGGTGAAGATGTTGTAAGCAATGAGAACCTGAGTTTCAAAAATAACTATTCTCGCGCCGTGGTTGTGAACAAAGAAAAAGGTTGCATGACTTTGAGCGCAAACTCTGAAAACGGCGGTCCTCAGTTTCTTCCTTCACCAAACACAATGAGCGTTAGAGCTGCTCTTCCCTCACAGCCGTCGGAAGTTCTTGATTTTTTTGTTGGCAATGTGGCTATTACGGGCTATGACAGCCTGAAAATTGATGATGATAAACTTTTGATAGGCGATGACAGCTTTTTCACTGTCAATTATGAAACTAATGGTCAGACCATTAACGATAAATTGATTTTAAGCAATGGCAAACTTGTTCTGCCTGAAAGCCTTCTTCAAAACAAACCGGAAAAAGTCGAAATCTGCTACAACGATGAATTTGGCGTGAGCAATAAATCGGATTTTTCTCCTATCTATATCGACAACAATGTTTTGAAAGGAGAAATTGATTTGATTTTCAACACAATGAAAGGCAAAAAAGACGCTAAAATATCTGCTTCAGTTAACTTTGTAAACGATTTTTACGGAAAAACCACACCGGAAGCCGTGGAATCATGGATAAACAATAATATTAAATAACTCTGTTATAGACGTTTAAAATGCCCGTTTGTTAACTCAGCGGGCATTTTTCGTATAATCATTGAACGAAAACAAATAGTAATCTGTTGAATTACAATATGAAAAGAACCTTGTCTGTTTGTTTGTGCTCCTTCATCATGAGCATTGCGACTGCGCAAAACTGCAGTGTTTTGGAGGCAACAAAATATTTTAATGAAGCCCAAAACGCTGACGATGCTGCCGCAGCCGAACTCTTCGAAAAAGCGGCCAAAATATTCAAATGCAGCAATCAGAATGAAAACTATCTGATTGCAGCGTATCAATCGGGAGTGGCCTACGAAAATACTGACAGGCACGAAAAAGCCGCCGAAATCATGGAAACCGCCATTGCCGACACCTATGGCAAAACCGACTCGACAGCAGAGGTCAATATTCTGATTTTTCACACTTTAGGCGAGGTTTATTATGGTTTGAACAATTCCATGAAATCGCTTTTCTACTACAAAAAGGTGCTGAACATTATTGGTAACGATGATTCTGAAACGTTGGCTATCTGCCTGTTCAACATGGGTAATTCATACGAATCAGCCTCGGATTACGACGCGGCAAAAAAATATCATCTGCGTTCGATTGAAATGAAAAAACGGCTTGCGGTGGCCGACAGTAGCGATTTCTATCAAGCCTATTCAACTTTGGGTGGTATCTATGAGTCGTTGGGAAAAGCCGACTCTTCGATGTTTTATTACCAGTTGGCAGGAAAATACTCGGGGACTGATGTATCAAGAGAAACTGCTTTAGTGCAATTTAAAGAAGCTCTTAACAATTTCAACAACAAAGACTTCGCTTCGGCTGAATCTCATTTCGGCGAAGTGAAAAACACTTGCGAAACTCTTGGTTTGAAAGACGATTTGTATGTAAACAGCTGTTTCTATCTTGGCCTTCTGAACGAACAGCAGGATAATTACAAAAAAGCAGAAAACTTTTTTGCTAAAGCCTTGTCAGCCAAAACTATAAAAGATGACACCTACTACAATATTCTGCTTGCAAGTGGCAGAATTGAACAAATATTAGGCGGAAGCGGAGCCATGCAAAAATTCACTGAAGTAACCGCTGACTCGAGAAATGCGGAAATAAAAGGTCTTGCCCAAATTGAGCTGGCAAAAATATATGAGCAGCAAAACAACCAGGAAAAAGCTAAAGAACTATATTCTAATATCTTATCCTCAACCGATAGTGTGCAACTGCCTATAATCTATGTTCAGGCTGTTATGGGACTGGGAAATTACCATTCCTCAAAAGGAGAGTCAGAAAAGGCTATAAACCAATATCTTAGGGCTAACCGCGTCTTAGCCGAAAAGGATAAGGAGTTAGAGGCTGCTATTTACGAATCAATTGGTAATGAATACTTTAATGGCGGAAATGTTGAGAAAGCCAGACCAAATTATCAAAAAGCCTTCTCAATAACTAAAGAATTATATGGCATCCAAAGCCCCAAAACTGCATCGGCTGAAGAAAAAATTGCTGCTGTATATATGAGCCAAGAGAAGTTTGCCGAAGCCGTTGAAATCTACAAACGCAGTCTGGCTGTGAAAACGGCCAAAAATGTCGATAAAAGCGCACAAACAATTGATTTATATACCAATTACGGCAATGCCGAATACAACCTATCGAACTACGATGAGGCTGGAAAAGTGTATGAACGCGCCCTGCTTATAATTGAAAATGAAAAAGTTGCCGATAGCAAGCTCGACATTTTCTACAACAACTACGGACTATTCTGCAAAGCCATTGGCGATTATAAAAAAGCCCTCGAGTTCACCCAAAAATCACTCGACATCAAGAAAAAACAGTATGGTGACAACAGCTCAAAATATGCCAGCACTCTCAACAACTTGGGAACAATCTATAGCCGTTTGGGCAATTTTAATCTTGCTTTGGAATGCTTTGAAACGGCTGAAAAAGTTTTTGTTGAAACCGAAGGTGCGTCATCGGAAAAAACTTGTGAAGCATATCTGAACATGGGAAACCTTTATAACCGATTGGGACAAAATGATTTAGCCCTCGATTATTATAATAAAGCCCTTACCATTGAAACAAATACCAACGGTGCTTCAAGCAAACAACTATCTCCCATTTACAACAATATGGGAACAATCTATCAAAACCTTGAAGAATACCGCCAAGCTTTGTTTTATTTCAGAAAATCAATCAGTTTGCTGAAAGAAACAGGTGATGCCAACTCTCAGGAAATGGCCGAAACCTACAACAACCTTGGAAATGCTCTGCTGAAAAATGGTAACAACAGCGAGGCGGTTTCTAACTATAAGACAGCCAACAATATATATTCAAAAATACCATCGGTGAACCCAACTTTGGTTGCCAACACTGACAACAACATTGCCACAGCCTATCTGCGAGCTGGAAAACTCGACTCAGCACAGGTGTTCTACAGCAACGCCGTTGATATATATGTAAAATCGTTTGGTTCAAAACACCCACATATTGCATTGGTTTACAACAGCATGGGTGATATTAACGTGAAACTTGGCAAATACAATGAGGCTATTGAGAATTACAGTGCCGCTCTTGAGGCCAACCACGAAAAATATGACTACAAAAAAGATGACCTGCCTAATGAAGTTGGATTTTTTGACCAGAATGTTTTTGTAAATTCTCTTCTTTCACGAGCTAATGCGCTTACTCAAAGATATTTGAAGACAAAAGACTATAAGGATTTGGAATATGCGCTGCAACATTTCAAACTGTGCGACAATCTGATTACAAAAATGCGCCGTTCCGCCTTCACCAAAACTGACAAATTAGAGTTGGGCGCTCTGGCTATTAAATGCTACGAGGGCGCCCTCGAAGTTTGCACCGAGCTTTTACTGAGCAACTTATCGGCTACGGAACAAAAAAAATATGAGGAGTTGGCGTTTTCCTACATTGAGAAAGGCAAATCGAACAACCTGCTCGAATCGATGGCAAGCCAGGATGCGTTGAAATTGGCTGGCATTCCCTACGACCTTCAACAAAAAGAAAACAGTTTGGCGGCCGACGTTCTCTACTTTGAACAAAAATTGGCCGAAAAACCGAGAAACGCTGCTCAAATTCGCGACAGTCTTTTCACTGCAAACAAGCGTCACGATTCGTTTGTGAAAGAACTTGAACAAAAATATCCTGAGTATCATCAACTTAAGTATGCCGACAACATAGTTGGATTGCGCGATATACAAAAAAACATCAAGCCCAATACACAACTTCGCATGTACTTGATTAACGACAAGATATTCTACGCGGTTTGCATAACATCAAACGATTTCAAGGTTGTTACAAGTGAATTTGAGGGTAGTATAGCCGACACAGTAAAAGCATACAGAAATTCCATTTTGCAGGCATCGCAAGCGTCAGCCATTGTTTTCAACAATCTGTCTAACAAGTTATATAAAACTCTTTTTCCCGATACTTTGCCTGAAAATATCACAAATCTGGTGATTGTTCCCGACGGAGCCCTGAATCAGATTCCCTATGAAACTTTAACCACAAACAAAAAAGAAGGTTCGGTTTTCGATTATTCAAATTATGATTACTTAATAAAAAAATATTCAATCAGTTACGCTTATTCGGCAACTCTGTATAACCGCGACATAACGCGCAATCGCAACAATGGAACTAGCGGCTGGTTTGGTATGGCGCCTGTTTTCACCAAAGGCAAATTCACGGGAGTGGAGCTGAACAGCAATCAAAAGAAAGAAAAAAAATTTAATGAACTTGATTATCAGATTAATAGCAAGATAGAGCCGTTGGCATCGTCGGAACAAGAACTTCGCAACATTTTTTCAATGTTCACCAAATCGGGCGTTCGGGCAAAAGCTTGTCTGTGGGGTTGTGCCAGCAAAATTGCCTTTGCAAATGATTCAATATCAAACTATAAATACATTCACCTTGCCACTCACGGATTTGTCAATTCTGAAAAACCCGAACTGTCGGGCATACAATTCAGCCAGTCTAAAACCGACGATGGCATTATGTATTCGGGCGATGTTTATAATCTGTCGCTCAAGTGCGATTTGCTTGCTCTGTCGGCTTGTGAAACGGGATTGGGCAAGATTATGAAGGGCGAAGGTATTGTGGGCCTGACACGAGCTTTCCTCTATTCCGGCGCATCAAATCTTCTTGTTTCGCTTTGGAAAGTGTCCGACATCTCAACATCGCAGATGATGGTTGAATTCTATCGGCAATTGCTGCTGAAAGAAAATGGCGAACTTAATTATGCTGCTATTTTGCAAAAATCTAAACAGTTATTAATATTGGATAAAAATTACTCTCGTCCATATTATTGGGCGCCGTTTATTCTGATTGGTGATTAAAAACATTATAAAAATGATACGTAAAAGTCACTTATTGTGCACATTTGCAGCACTTTTAGCAGTATTTGCCAGCCAGGCTCAAACCGATCTCTTCCCCACTTTCGATGGTATGGTGAATAATGCTGCCATCACACACACTGGTGATAAAATGGTGTTCATTTTGGAAAAAGATGATGGGCGGGCTGTCTTTGAATCCAAAAAAACCGGCGATTCATGGAGTGAACCTAAAACCATACCTATTCTTACAAAATTGATTGGCAATCAGATTGGTGGCTTTTCGTTTAATCATGATGGCACAAAACTGCTTTTTCACGCCAAAACTGAGGCTTCGTTTGATATAATGTACGCTACGTTTGAAAATGGTGAATGGAGCAATATCACTAAATTCGACGAACCTGTAAATTCTTCGGCAGATGAGTTTTCTCCCGCAATATCAGTCGACAACAATTTCATTTTTTTTCTGCGCCCAAAAAGCGACGCATCGTGCAAACAGCTTGTGATGTACAGCCGCGAAAACGACGGTAGCTGGATGGGACCACGCGAATTGCCAAAAATATTCAATGCCGGCTGCCAGGAAACTCCATTCTTGTGTGCTGACGGACGAACACTTTTATTCTCGTCGATGAGGCCCGATACCACTCCGCAAGGCAAAAAACTGCCCGATGACGTCTACAATATCTACCACACTCAGTTGAAATCGGAGGTGATTTTTGAAAACGGTTGGACTCTGCCAAAGTGCATTGTCGAGGTGAGTACCGAATACAACGACCTGTCGCCACAAATGACTACCGACGGCTCTGTTTTTATTAAAAACACCAACCCGAGAAAACCTTCGAAAAAGCACCCAAATAAAACATATCAATATTCGGTTGACAACAGTTTGAAACCTAATCCGACAATGCGTCTCGTGGGAACCATTAAAGAACAGAACACTAACAATCCAATTGGGGCGCAAGTTGTTGTTTCTGATTTGATTACATCGGCCATTTTGGGTGAATACTCAACCAACGACAAGGGCCAATATTCAATTTATCTGAACGAAAACGGTAACTATAAAATAGATTATTTCAAAAACGGCTATTCTCACTCCTACCATTACGAAAAAACCGATTATTTCAACGAAAACATTAAAAAACAGTTTGATACAACATTATTTTCGACTGTTGAATTCGACCTTAACGTTTTTGATGAGGAGATGTACAACCCGCTGGCACCTAAAGTGTCTGTTTACGATTCCGCCACCAGCGAACTTCTTGTTGACAGCCTGATTCCGATTGAAAAAGGCAAATTCAAAAGCAAACTTAACATAGGCAAGACATATAAAGTCCATATCGCCTGCCAATACTACAAACCGCACGACATTTATCTGAACACCATTGCCGACATTTTCTACAACGAATTTGAGGAGGATGTGGAGTTGAGCCCGTCAAAAACAACCATGATTCTTGACATTGACGCAGGCGAGGGCGGTGATTCAGTGATTGTCAATGTCAAAAACCTAAGCCGCAATGAAACACAATCGGTGGTTGCAAAACGCGACAAAGACGGCAACCTGATTGTGGAACTGCGTGAAGGCGACAGTTATGAAATTGATGTGGCCAAAAAAGGCTACACCTACAGCAGCACAAAAGTTGACATGTCGAAATCGAAGAAAACACAAAAACTCAACATCAAGCTCGACCTGCTGACAAAAGATACAAAGATGACTTTCAATAATATAACATTTGAGGTCAACTCGGCCGAACTGAACACAGCTTCGTTTGCCGAACTAAACCGAATAATTGAATTCCTCAAACTGAACGATAATGTAAAAATCGAACTTTCGGCCCATACCGACGATTTGGGTTCCGACTGGTATAATATGCGCCTTTCGGAAAAAAGGGCACAAATGGCCACCAAATATCTGACTGATAACGGAATAAACGAGGATATGATTCTGGCTAAAGGTTATGGTGAAACCATGCCGATTCTGCCAAACACATCTGATGAAAATCGGGCGCAGAACCGAAGAGTGGAAATAAAAATTATTGAATAACATTTTAACCATTGAATGCTATGAAACGTTATATTACACTGATTGTCAGTTTATTAGTTTGTTATGCTTCCTTTTCGCAGAAGTATAAGGATGTGTACGAGAGTTTGAGTACAATGTCAGACAACGAAGCCTTACAAGCACTTCAGGATTTCTCACAAACAAAAAAAAATGCACACTCGGCTTCGCTTTACAAGATGGCCCTAATAATTGAAAAACGCCTCGATACTTATGACCCATTTTTACAGGAAAAGGCTATCAATCAGAATGTTTACAATGCTGAACTATACATTTCACTCGCTAAACTAAACTTGGATGAAAAAGTGGCTCGGCAAGATGGCCACTATTTTGACGATGTGGTTGCAGCCAACCCGAAAAAAGGGCCGACACTGGAGGAAATAACGGAAAGCATTGATATTCACATCAAAAAAATCAAGGATTTTAAAGTGGTGTTCACCGAAAACCGCACCAACCTTTACAATGCTGCCACAAAATACAACGAGTGCATCAGAATATATAACGAAATCAACCAGAAAAACTGCAAGTTGAAAGACCTTTACTTTTTAGTTGATAACAATTTAACATCACAACTAGATGAGCTGAAAATAAATTTCGACTCTACGCTTTATTATCTTGATAAACTTCGAAAATCTCTGAAAAAACACCCCATGTTCAACTATACGTTCAACTACAAGCTGAATCCTATTCTGGTTTACAGAATGCATGGCCTGACACCAGCTAATTTTCTGGCGCAAACCATCGAACTTTGGGATTTCAACGGTTGGATAAAGACATTTAAAGATGTGTATAAGAACGAGATATCCTATTTATACAGAAATATTGACGAAATCGACACACAGAACAAAAAATATGTGAGTCTGCTTGCAGAGAAAAAAATAGATGGCGTTCCTGAAAACTATCGCGTTCCGCCATATTTGGTTAATAAAATATACAAATACGACTACGAGTCATTGGCTAATTCGTTGCTTTTATTTCAGGAGTCGCAAATAAACTATATGTACCAATTGACTTCGTATCGTCCTGATACTAACTTTCTTGCATTTGGTGTAAATCATCCCGCAAATAACCATTTTACAAAAGCGCTTGAGTTCCGCAAAGCAACTGACTCTCTGCTTACTCTGCTTTACGGCAACATCAGCGAAGAGGGTATAAAGAAATACAGCGACATTTTTGAAAAGAAATACAATGGCGAAAAGGGACTGCAAGATTACGTTAGAAAACAACAAACATTTGATAATCAGTTTTTTGATGGTGCAATAGATGATTACGCCGAACATCTTTTGAAAATGGGCTACTCGTGGAATCCTGAAAACAAGCACTACATGCTCTATAACGGTGACACTATTTTTTCACAAATTGTTTCTGCCGAAAACTTGTCTAAAAAGGGTTATTTTATTCATTGTAAGCACGATGCCGATAAAAATCTTATATTGCTGTCGGGTACTTTCGTGAGCAAAAGTGGTGATTACACAGCATTTGTTGCAAATATCGACACACTGCACAACGTTAAATGGCTCAAAACCTTCAGGCCTGGCGAAGGTAACCGCTCTTGCCAGTTCGTGGCATCGCTGAACAACGATATTGCTGCCATAGTAACCTCAACCACAAAAGCCGGCAACATCCGCAATTTCATGATTATGCTCGACGAGGCTGGCAATCAGAAACAAATGGTTGAAATTAAAATCAAGGCTCAGCCGCGTAAACTTTTAGTTGATGACATTGACAATAAATTTGTTGTAATGTTTTGTGGTACAAGTATTAAACCGTTTGTAAGTGAATCGTGCGACATGCATATTTGCTGTTTGGATTCAAAATTCAAAACCCTTTGGGACAAACAACTACAATTCGACGGCTACACCTGCAACATTCTGAAAACCGATAACATCTACTACATTATTGGTGCCTTCAGTAAAATGTTAAGTCTTGATGATAATGATGTTAACCTGAACGGCAATTCCGGACTCTTCATTTACTCGATTGACGCCGACGGAAATTGGATTAACGGAGAAAACTATGAACCCAATCACTCAATTTATCCCATGTGGATTTCTAAGTGTGATAACACAACATTCGAGGTTGTTTCTGCTCTCGACAACGAACCTCAAAAAACAACGCCCGAAAACAAAATTAAAGCCACCTACATGAGGTTTACATTCGATGGAAAGGAAACTTACAGCAGCATCGACAAACCTTCAGAATAAGCATTTCTGCACAAACAAAAAATGAAAAAGTCGGATGAATTCCGACTTTTTTGTTTTTTCTTTCTTCTTATATTCTGATTCCTATCACCAGAATGTCATCAATCTGGCTGTTGTCTCCTTTGAATTCGAGGTGTATTTTGTTCAGAATCTCGCCTTGCTCTTCCATTGGTTTGCCGCATATTTCAAGCAGATGACGCTTGAAACGCGCTTTCATGAACTTCTTCTGCCCGTCTTCGCCGCCAAACTGGTCGCAGTAGCCGTCGGATAAGAAATAGTAGCAATCACCCTTTTGCATCTCTATGGTCTGGGTTGTGAACATGATTCCTTTCTCGTATTGGTCAGATAGTGCACACGGAAATCTATCTACTTTATACTCTGTTAGTTCGCCATTGCGAATTTGTATAAGCGAATTGTATGCACCAGCAAACATCAGTTTATTGGTTGCATTGTCGATGGTCAATAGGCAAATATCCATTCCATCTCTGGCGGCATTTGGACCTTTGTCGGCAAACGAACGCACAACGCTGGCCCGCAAGTCGTTGAGAATGGCACCAGGGTCAATTGTGCCGCGCACTTTGACAATAGTGTTGAGCGAATTCATTCCCAACATACTCATCATGGCTCCAGGAACGCCATGGCCAGTGCAGTCAGCAGCAGTGATTATCAGTTTGTTATCTACTTCTCCACACCAATAAAAATCGCCACTCACAATGTCGCGCGGTTTGAAAAGAATGAACGACTCGCTCACATATTTGTTCACAAAATCGGTGTTTGGCAGCGACATTCGCTGAATCCGCGCGGCATAGTTGATACTGTCGGTCAGAGAATGGTTTTGCTCCTCAATCTTAACCAACTGTTCTTCAATCTGTTTTGTCTGCCGTTTAACTTCAAGGTCAAGCAAGCGGTTGCGCTCTTTCAGTTGGTAAGTGTAATATTTAATGATTCCGTAAACTATTGCCACAAGTAGCAGTATATAAGCAAAATAAGCCAAAATTGTGCGATACCAGGGTGGCGCTATTCTGAATGAGCAACTTGCCTCCTCACTTTCATCGCCGTATGCGTTGCGCGCTTTTATAGTAAAGGTGTAAGTGCCTTCATGTAAATGGTTGAAATCCACAAATGTCTGCCGCGTCCATGCCGAAGAATCCTGATACGATGAACTGCTCAAATAATATTTAAACTTTACGCTGTCGGAAACGCTATACCATGAGGCTGAAAAACTGATAGTCAAAGAGTTGTTTTTGTAAGGGATTCTCAAATTTTCTGTTTCAGGATTTAAAACCTGATTGTTGGTTTTCAACTTCAGTTCGCGAATAAGCCCAGGGAATTCCTGTGGTTTATACGGAGCATTTACACACATAACAAGTCCTTCGGTTGTTCCCAACCAAACAATATGATTGTCAGTGGTATAGATGGTGTTCACGCGCCCTGCGTCAAGCCCTCTGAATTGCGTGCTGTGGCTTTCTTTTTCACCTTTCAGATGATATGCAATGTTTGTTCCGTTTGAAATCCACGACACACTGTCTAGTGTAAACATTTGGTAAATATCAAAGCACCATGGATTTTCCTCATAATTCTGAAAACCTTCAAATTCCTGGTTTTCAACAGTATCACGCACGAATTTCAGCAATGCTCCCTGATTCACCAAACATATTTTTCCATCGATTTTGGTCGGAAAAGCAAGACCGCGTTCCAGTCCGTTGTTTTCGCCAGATGAGAATATCTCTGACTTGGTATCGACTCCGTTAAACGTTATTCTGATAACTCCCTGATTGGTTGTTCCCAACCATGCAACCAGCAATCCGTCGCTATTTATTTCAGTTTCAATCTTTTTAATATCAAAATATTCGGCCCAGGTTTCAATGTGTTTCCACATTGTTGTTACGTGCTTCCATTCACTCTCCACTTTCTTCAGTACAGCCACTCCGTTGTTGAATCCTACAAGCAAAGTTTCTGTAGCATTATCAAAAGTTATACACGAAACATCGCAAAGCATTGTATTTAAAGGAAATATCTTTTCAAAGGTGTTTTTTTCCGTCATTTGGTACACTCCATCATCAGTACCGATGAGCAACTTTCCATAGCAAACCGCCAGACACGACACTTTACGGCTCATTTTAACCATTGGCAAATAGAGCGGTTCGTCGTATGTTTTCAAATTCTGATTCTGAACAAGCAATCCGTTTGATGTGCCCAAATAGAGTTTTCCATTTAACTCCTGAACGGCAAACACGCTACCGTCAATTCCGCTTTCGGCCGAAAATTGCGAGATATAATCGTTGTTTGGCAACAGCGTGATTCCTTTGCTGGTGGTTAGCCAAATATTTCGTTCGCGGTCGCAGAAAATTTTGTTTATCAGATTTTCATTCAAGCCGTTATCGCTTGTTATGTGACTCACAACTTTACCATCAATTGTTATCACCAAAATTCCATTGTCGTAAGAACCCAAGGCAAGTGTGCTGTCGTTAAGCATCACACAACTTGTAACATTGAAACCCACGCTTTTCAGCGTTTTGTCGAGATTAGACGAGTTGCGGGTTATAGTATTGCCATCCATTATCCATGTTCCATCTTCGTAACTGATAATCAACATTTTGTCATTGCTGATTTTTTCTATTCCGAAAATTCCGATGTTGGCAAAAATCTCTCCGCCTGGAACCAGTTCGAATTTATTGCTGTCAAGACGGCACAATCCTATTTCGCGCTGGCGCACAAACAATTGATTATCAACACAAAATGAATTGTGAAAAACCGTTTCTGGTTCAAAAATATGCACGTTTACACCATCATACATGAAAATGTAATCATAACACTGATAATAGATTTTGCCATTGATGCTGAATATTTTCCAAATGTCGGAAAATGGAAATAAAATGTCTTTAACTGCATCAAAAAGAGATACATAGTCGTAACTTATTCCGTTCGACACAAGAAAACCAAACTCATTTTGGGCGCCAACAAAAATTGTGTCGCACGATTCTGAAACCAAAATCGAACTAACGCTGATTCCTGCCTTAATTTCGATTCGCCTCCACTCGTTTCCATCGAATTGCCAGACAGCGTTGGTTGTTCCGAAATACATTATTCCGCGCGAGTCCTGCGCTATGGCGTTGTTATTGGGGTCGTAAAGCGTTCCATACTGCTTGGGTCCGTAATTTACGGGCTTATAATTTTTAATTTGCGCCGATGCACCGAAAGACAATGCAACAGCCAATATCAGAAACATTTTTTTAAGTGTTCTCATTTTCTGTATTTTAATTATTTCAAATATGCACAAATTTTGACATGCAAAATCAACGTTTCAAAAAAAGTTAATTGAGCCGTAATTTGTATGTTTGCAAATTGGATGAAATAATAGTTTCGGACAAATGAAATTGATAGGCAGACGGTTTGTTTTCGGTTTAGCAGCCATTGCTGTTTTTGGTTGCGCAAAAGTGTCGGCGCCAACGGGCGGGCCAAAAGACACCGAGCCGCCTGTGCCTCTGCGCAGTTCGCCTGTCAACTATTCGACCAATTTCAAGGGCAAAAAATTTATTGTAGAGTTCAATGAGTTCATCGACCTTAAAAATGTCAGTCAGGAACTGTTAGTGTCACCGCCCGTTGAAAACAAACCGAAAGCCGTTATGCGCGGCAAAAAAATGGTTGTCAGAATCAACAACGAACTTGCTGACAGCACTACTTATAACTTTAACTTTTTCAATTCAATAACTGATCTCAACGAAGGTAATATTCTTCAAAACTTTCAGTTCGAATTCTCAACTGGCGACACTTTCGATTCAACATATATGGGTGGAATTGTAACTGATGCTTTCACGGGTAAACCCATCAATGATGTGAAAATCATGCTCTTCCGACAACTCACTGACTCCACTCCTCGCACTCAAAAACCCGAGTGCATCGGCCGCACAAACAGCGATGGATTCTATATCGTACCTAACATGAAAGCTGGTGTCAAATATCATGTTTTTGCTTTGCGCGATATAAACAATAATAACAAATTCGACCTCCCAAACGAATCTATTGCTTTCTGCGACAGCACAATACAACCATCATTCAAACCAATGTTGGTGTACGATACAATCACTTTGATTGAAAAAATATCGCGTAATAAGAAAGACACTATTTTCCGCGATTCCATTTATTCCTATACCGAAATGGTCACAACCATCGACAACGTTAAACTCAATCTTTTCACCGAAGAAAATCATATCCAATATCTTCATGATGTTTACCGTCCTGACAAACGTCTTATCACGGTGGCTTTCAATGATTTGGTTGACAGCGCTTTCTCCATAAAACCAATTTCTGACACGGTTTTTGCCGACGATTGGTATATTTTTGAAAGTCAACTTCCTACCGATTCCGTCGTTTTATGGATAAAAGATTCCGTTCTCTACAAACACGATACATTGAAAATGCAGGTCTGCTACACAATGAAAGACTCTAATGATACTGATTATCTTAAAATTGACACTCTCGAATTCATAGCAAAAGTATCTTCTTCAAAACAGAGTAAGAAGAAAGAAAATAAGCTGCTCTCTAAACTGAAGAAAGATGAAAACGAAAATGATAAAAAGAAGAAAGAAAAAAAAGTTTCTGCATTGAAAGTAGAGAATAATTTCGAAAAAGAACTGGACCTTGTTAAACCCATTATTCTTAAAACAAATTATCCAATAAGTAGTTACAACGAAAACTTGATTTCCATTGCAAAGATTGATGATGAAGGAAAAGAGTCTGCCGTCAGCTTCAAAATGTTCAGAAAAGAGGAAAATTTGCGCACATTAAATATCGATTTCAAACGCGATGAAACAGCAAACTACCGTTTGCTTATTCCTTCTGGAACACTGACTGATATTTATGGAAACATAAACGATACTTTAAAATATGAATTTGGTATTACGTCCAGTGACTTCTATAGCAGCATTTTGGTGAATTTTGTTGGCGTTCCTTGCGAAAACTCAATTGTGCAACTTCTCAACAAAAAAGAAAAAGTACTTGAAGAATATAAATTAAATGAAAATAATAAGTTAACAATCAATTATTTAAGACCAGATACTTATATCTTAAAATTAATTTGCGACGAAAACAATAATGGTAAGTGGGATACTGGTAATTTCAGCCAGTTCAAGCAACCTGAACGTGTTTTTTATTTCAACCAGCCAATCGAAACAAAATCTGGTTGGGATATGGAGTTTACTTGGGAAGTTGAGTGATGTGCCATTGGCTTATAATATTGCTTTTGCTATGTGGCAGCGCTTTGTCAGGGCAGTCGCAACCTCAATATGTTTATGGAAAATTTAATGTAGGAGAACGCTTTAAACTTGACATCTACTACAACTGGCAATTCATTTGGCTCAACGCTGGTTGGGTGACATTTGAAATACGCGATACTACCTGGAATAATCAACCAGCCTATCATCTTTTCAGTCAAGGAGCAACTAATCCGGGATATGATTGGTTCTACAAAGTTCGCGATACATACGAGGCGGTTGTCGAACCAGAAAAATATAGACCTTTCTGGTTCAGATGTAATACTTATGAAGGCGGATTTTGGGACCGTGAAGAAGCTTTTTTTTTCTATCACGACAGTATTGCTATTACAAAAACTGAAAACTCAAAACAACCTTTTAAAATTGACACACTTAAAATAAATCATGATATTACAGATTTAGTTTCTGCTATTTATATATGCCGATCCGTTGACTTTGAAAAAATAAAGGTTGGTGAAAAAGTTCCTATTCCTGTCATTGTAGGAAACAAAATTTATAATCTTCATTTCAGGTTTCTTGGAATTGAACAAATTGCCACGCGTTCTGGCGATATCTATCGTTGCAGAAAATTTGCGGTCATGATGGTTGATGGCACTATCTTTAGCGGTGGTGAAGACCTTACTGCTTGGTTCACCGATGACTTAAATTGTGCGCCTATTTTGCTCGAAGCAAAAATCGCAGTTGGTTCAGTAAAGGCCTTTTTAGTAGATATGAGAGGAAATCGCTGGCCCCTTAAATCCGTCAATTAAATTTGTTGATTATGAGTGTTTTATACTTATTAACAATGGTTATCTTTCAAAATTTCTATCATTTATAATATTCAAAATTCGTACTCTATTGATTTTCAAATTTTAAATATTATGTTAAATTGTTAATTTCTATTTTTGCTGCATGTTCATAAAATTTTTCATTTTATAGTTGCATTTTCCGTGCCTTGCACGCATATACGAAAATTCAAAATTTCAAATTTTATTTTTTGTTTTGAATCCTATAAAAATCAACTCTGGCCTTGGTTTTAAACATTCTCTTCGGCCTACATTTTTAGAAACATTTTGGTTTTAAACAAAGTGTTTATAAAGTGATTTAATCGATTGATTTTTAAATTCTGTTTTGGTTGCATTTTGTTAAATACTTACTCATTCTTTCATACAATTTAATTTTGCAAGCACAACTTGATAAAACTTTCAACCTTTTCAACTCCATATAAACAACATCATTTTTTTTAATTAAAATTAAAAATATATTTATATAATATATTGTGAAAAAGTCAGATAGAGGATTTTCAAATCATTTTTCTTACAAAAGTAATTGTTGTTTCTGTTTAATTAGTGATTGCGTTTTCTTAATTTCGCAGAAAAAAATTATCTTACTAAAGGATGGGTTTCTTTAGCAATTTTTTCAAAGGTCTGGCAGGACAGACGATGATTTATGGCTTGGGCACCATTGTGCCGCGGCTGATGAATTACTTGCTGCTTACACCTTTCTATACTCGCATTTTCACCAAGGCGCAATACGGAACTGTTTCCGAGCTTTACGCCTATTCGTCGCTGCTGCTGGTGCTGCTCATTCACGGAATGGAAACAACCTATTTCCGCTACAGCGTCGATAAGAAGGAAGAGCCGAACACTTTCAACCACGCCGTTTTCAGCACATCGGTTTTTGCAACTGCTTTTCTGCTCATTGCTCTGATTTTCAAGCAAGATATTGCCGAACTTATTCGATATGAGCAAAATGTGAATTATATTGTCTGCTTTGCTTTCATTATTTTCTTCGATGTTATAACGTCGATTCCCTTTGCAAGAATGCGTAATCAGAACCGCGCTCTGAAGTTCTCGATTATAAAACTGATAAACGTCTCAGTCAACATTCTGCTCAATATTTTCTTCTTTGTGGTTTGCCGCGACTCTGAAAATGAGTTACTTGCGTCGTTCTATAATCCCGATATAAATATTGGTTACGCCTTCATTAGCAATATGGTGGCGTCCACGGTAACGTTCCTGCTTGTTCTGCCTGAGTACCGCTCTTTCAGGTTCAATATTTCGCTGCGCAAATATCTGACAATGCTCAACTATACCTGGCCGTTGATTGTGATTGGCATTGCTGGCGTTATCAACGAAGTGTCGGACAAGATTTTCTTGAAATATCTGTCAGATGGCAGCCTGGTTGCCGAAGAACAAGTTGGAATTTATGCTGCCAACTACAAAATTGCCGTTTTGATGACTATTTTCATTCAGATGTTCAACTATGCGGCCGAACCGTTCTTCTTCAAAAAATCGCTCGCAAAAGACGCCAAAGAATCGTACAGCGTTGTGATGGACTATTTCGTCATTTTCTGCCTGCTGATTTTCCTGATGGTCACAATGTATATCGATATATTTAAATACTTCATTGGCAGCGAGTTTCACGAAGGATTGGATATTGTTCCTGTTGTTCTTCTGGCCAATATGTTCCTTGGAATTTACTACAACCTTTCGGTTTGGTACAAAATCAATAATAAAACCTACTGCGGCGCTGTGATTTCTGTCATTGGAATGATTATCACGCTTGTAATGAACGTTTTACTCATTCCGCGAATCGGTTACTGGGGTGCTGCCTGGGCAACCATTGCCTGCTATTTTGCGATGGTTGTGGTGTCGTACTTTTGGGGCCACAAGGTTTATCCTGTCAGATATAGCGTTGGCAAGATTCTTTGCTACATTGCGCTTGCCATTTTAGTTCTTTGCGGCCGAAATTGTTTCAGTTTGAGCAATACGGTGGCGTCACTTTCAGTTAGTACATTGTTTATGCTGTCATATATTGGCATTTTATATTACTTTGAGCGGAAAAACATAAAGAAACTTTTATGCGTGTAAAAATTATAAACAAATCGAATAACGCGCTGCCTGCCTACGAGACAGCAAGCTCTGCTGGTATGGATTTGCGGGCTTTTGTCGATGATGATGTGGTGCTTAAACCTTTCGAGCGCAAGCTCATTCCTACAGGTCTTTACATTGAGTTGCCCGATGGCTACGAAGCGCAGATTCGTCCGCGCAGTGGTCTGGCAATCAAAAGCGGAATAACTGTTCTCAATTCGCCTGGTACTATTGATGCCGATTACCGTGGCGAGATTAAGGTTATTCTAATCAATTTGAGTCAAGACGATTTCATTATAAAGTCAGGCGACCGCATTTGCCAAATGGTGATTGCCAAGCACGAAAAAGCTGAATTTGTTGAAGTTGATGAAATTAGTGAGACCGAGCGCGGTGCTGGCGGTTTCGGACATACAGGAAAATGACGAATAAATTATATAAATATTGTCTTTTATTTTTCTCTGCTTTAGTTTGTTATGTGACTTCAGCTCAAGAACAAATTGAAGTTGAATCTATATTAAATGATTCTGAAGTTAGCTACAAATTTAATCTGTTTGAGGCAGATCGTTATTTTTTACAAAACAATTTAGATTTGGCTGAAAACTATTATCAGCTTTGTCTTCATATGAAGCCTGACAATCCCTTTATTTTGTATCGATTAGCTTCAATATATTTGAATAGTAATAATTTAGCTGATGCTGAGTATTATATCGATAAGTGTATCGCTTTAGATAATTCTAATGAATGGTATCTTTATCTCGCTGGTAATATCTATAGTATTTCGAAAAAGTACCAGAAAGCAGAATCAATTTTTAAGTTATTGATTGACAAAAATCCAAACGAATTTGACTTTTATATCTGTTTGTCTGATGTTTATATCCAAGACAATCAGTTAAAAAAAGCTGTTAAGGTTTATGATTTTGTTGAGAAAAAATTCGGAATTGATGAGACTATTTTGATTCAGAAAAAAAATATTTATCTGAAGCTTAATAATCAAAAGAAAGCAGAATCAGAATTAATTAAGCTTGTTGAATCTTTCCCGGATGAACTACAGTTTCGTCGAATTTTAGCTGATTTTTATTTGCAAATTGGTAATGTAAATAAGTCTATTTCTATTTTTCAAGACATGGTAGACAAATATTCCGATGGTTATTCGCATCTAGGTTTGGCTTCTTGCTACCAGAGTTTAGGTAAGAAAGATTTTTTTTATGATGAACTTGAGGCTGGTTTCTCTTCTTCATCTGTTCCTTGCGATGTAAAAGTAGGAATCATTGTTGATATATTAAGTAATCTAACGAGTAACAACGAAGAGTTTGAAAGAGTTTTTAAATTATCTGAAATTCTTTTGAAAAACTATCCTGACAATCCAGATGTTAATACTATTTATGCTGATTTTCAGATGAATAAAGGCAATATCGATATAGCTCGTTTAGCTCTTGAAAATGTAATTCAGTATAGAAAAGATAAGTACCCTATATGGGAGCATATAATGCTTATTGACAATCAGTTAAATGATTGGATTTCGCTTTTTAAGCATAGTACTGAGGCAATTGAATATTTTCCAAATATACCACTTTTCTATTTCTTCAACGGATTCAGTGGCTTTCAACTTTCAAAGTATGAACAGGCTACAAAATCACTCGAACTAGGATTAAATATATTACCTAAAAATGATAAGTTGCAATCTGAATTTCTGACGTTTTTGGGTGAATCTTATTATAATCTTGGTGATAAGAGCAAGGCCTATGACTGTTTTGATAAATTAATATCTATTGATCCTAATAACATTATGGTTCTAAATAACTATAGTTATTATCTTTCCTTAGATAAGACAAATCTCGACAGAGCTAAGAGCATGTCTTATTCCACAATAGTTATGGAACCCGAAAATCCTACTTATCTCGATACTTATGCTTGGATTTTGTTTGAGATGAAAAGTTATTCAGAATCACTTAAATATATCAAGAAAGCTGTTGAGTTAGATAAAACGCGAAGCGAAATACTGATAGAGCATTATGGAGATATTCTCTATTTTAATGGAGATGTTGATGGGGCTTTGGAACAATGGAAAAGAGTTAAAACTTTAGGCAAGGGTGGCGATAAAATCGATGAGAAGATTGAATCAAAAAAATATGTTGAGTAGGGCAGCTATATTTTTTATGCTTTTACTCTTATTCTCATGTTCACGCTCCGCAATCCAATCACGAAGTGTTTCTGATTTGTCCTCATTACAAAATTATGTGTCAGACCGAAATAAACTTATTTCAACTAGTAATATTAAGTTAAAATTTACTTCTGTTGTAAATCTTAATGGAAAAGATAATAAGCTAAGTGGTAGGATTTCGATTTTTAAGGATTCTTGCATTTTCGTAAATGTAATTTCTTCTGCTCTTGGTGTTGAAATTTGCCAGGCTCGATTTTCTCCAGATTCAGTATTATTTGTAAATAAACTGGAAAAGAATTATTTTTATGGCAGTTACAACGATTTTGTCAAAATAATTGATGTTAATTATCAGTCTGTTTTTTCTATTTTAACAGCATCCTATATTAGATCCGACTCTATAGATTTTAATGAAACTAAAGCCTTTTATTTTCCTGAAGCTAAACGATTTATTGTTACCGATCTCTTTATTTATGATGGTTTAAAATCTTATGTTACTACTGAATTTGACCAGTTTGGTAATGTTGAAAAGATTGACTTTAAATCAGCTCGTAGCAATTTTTTGCAGGTTAATTATTCTAATTTTGTAAATAATTTTGGTTTTCCTGACATTGTATTGTTTAGTACAACCATTGATAGGAAAAAAGTAAATTTTAATATGAAGATAACTGCTATTGAAATTTCAGAGAATTATATACCATTTGGAAAAGTTTCTTCTTTGTATAATTATAGTCGAATAAGTTTGTAAAATGTTAAAATACAATATTTTATTAATATTAACTTTTATTTTTTCTCTTGCTTTTTCGCAATCAAGACAGGAACTTGAGAAACGTAAATTGCAGAATGAAAAAGATATTAGTTATACAAATGAACTTATTAAGAAGACTGAGAAGAATAAATCCGATTCTTTTAATAAACTTTTGTTGATTAATAGTAAAATAACTAATCGTGAGAAGCTTATTAAAGACATGAATTCCGAAATAAATCTATTAAATTCAAATATCGATACTAAACACGATTTAATTAGCACTCTTAATAGTGATTATGAAAATCTTAAAAACGAGTATGCTAAGGTTATAACGTTCTATTATAAGAACAGAAGTAATTATGATAGAATAATGTTTATTTTAGCTTCTACCGACGTAAATACAGCCTTTAAGCGTATAAAATATTTGCAGCAGTACAGTGAATATAGAACTAATCAGGTTAACCGTTTACTTGAGACTAAGGCTGAAATTGAAAAACAGATTTCTGAGTTGGAAACTATGAAGGTTGAGAAGCAGCAGCTTTTGAAGGACCAACAGAGTGAGGCAAATGAGCTTCGTAAAGAAAAAGACGATCAAAGTAAAATAATTCAAAGCCTTGAAAAACAAAAGGTTGAGTTGCGAAAGAAACTCGATAAGCAAATACAACTTGCTAATGAATTACAACGCGAGATAGAAAAAGTCATTGCAGAAGAACTTTCAAAGGCAAGTAAAAAGGGGCCTAATGTTTTTCAATTAACTCCTGAAGAGAAAAAGTTGGCTGATAATTTTGCTAATAACAAGAATAAATTGCCATGGCCTACGGAGAGAGGAGTTATAACAGGCTGCTTTGGTGAAAATCCGCATCCTGTTTTGAAAGGTATTATGGTTAGAAATGATGGAATTGACATTTCTACTACTGATGGATCTTACATCAGGTCTGTTTTCGATGGTGTTGTTACTCGTGTTTTTGTAATTCCTGGTGCTCATACAACAGTGATTATACGCCACGGAAATTATCTTTCTGTTTATTCCAATCTTTCTGAAGTATTTGTAAAACAAGGCGATAAAGTTAAAACCAAACAATCAATTGGTAAGATATTCACTGATGATGACAAATCTGTTTTACAATTCCAGATTTGGAAAGAAAATGTGAAACTAAACCCTCAGGACTGGTTAGCATCTTCAAAAAATGGCTGATACATCTAATTCATTTTTCGACAAGCTCGATAAGTATATCAATAAGTATTATCGATTCTTATTGTTAGATGGGGTTGTTTTTTGCTTAGTTTATTTTTCATTTTCTGTTTTTCTTTTATCTTTAATTGAATTTGTTTTTCATTTTCCATCCAGCGTAAGATTTGTATTATTTATAGTATTTCTATTATCCAATATTTATCTGTTTATAAGCAAGATAATTGTTAATTTCTTAAAACTTTATTCGATTACAAACAGAATTTCTTACGAAGCCGCATGTCGAAAAATACAATCTGATAATCCTGAGTTGCAAGATATTTTAATCAATATTCTCCAGCTTTCTATTAACAATAATAATCCTTTAGTTGAAGCCAGCATAGAGCAAAAATTTGAACGAATTCAAGTTTTTGATTTTGCTAAATCTCTTGTTTATAATTGGAAATCAAAAGTTCATCTTATTATATCACCATTTATTATTATAGGAATTCTTATTTCTTTTCCAAATCTTTACTATAAAGGGTTTAAAAACATTGTTCATTATTCTTCCGATACTATTGAAAATCATCATTTTAATGTTTTTATTGATGATAATTTACTTGTTGAAAATGGAAGTGACTTGCCAATAAAAGCAAAAGTTTTTTCTGATCTTCCGATAGAAAATCTTTTTATATGTTTTGGAAATAATCGTTTTCAAATGCAGCAACTTACAGATTCTACCTATATTTTTACTTTAAAGAATATTAATAATTCATTTTCTTTTACGGTAGAAAACGACTTGCTGCGTTCTAAACCTTTCTATATTTATGTTTTTAATTCACCTACTTTAATTGATTATCAAGTAAATATTCACTATCTCAGCTACGTTAATAAAGTTGATACCATTGTTCATAACCAAAATATATTGAATGTTCCTTGTGGAACATTTTTGAAATTTGCTTTTGTCGGCCGATATTTTGATACTCTCTCAATTAGAAACTTATCTGATTCTTCATTGCTTAAATTTCCATATAGTGACACTATTATTTATAGTAAGAAAATATTAAGCGGAGAAAGTTTCGATGTTGCCCTTTCCAATGAAAACGTGAGTAAAGAAATCATGTCATTTAAGATAATTTCTATTCCTGATATTTATCCTGAAATCAAAGTTTCAAAACTTGATGAACTGTTTGGTCAAGACTTAGTGTTTGATGGAACAATCAGCGACGACTATGGTTTTTCTAAGTTGGTGTTTTGTTATGAGAATAATCAAAAGAGTGATACAATTGATGTTCCTATTTATAAGAATTTTACCTCTCAACGTCTTTATTATACTTTTGAAAAGCCAACTTCTTCCGATTTAGATGATAAGGTTTTAACTTGTCATTTTGAGGTCTACGATAATGACGCTGTTCATGGACCTAAAAAATCAGTTTCTGAGACTTTCTCTTATGTAGTTAAATCCATCATTAATCAGGCTACAGAGAAAGAGACAGCTTATGAATCAATGTTTGATAAACTTGAAATGTCGAAAATTTTGTCTGAAGAAATCAAGAACGACATTAATGAGTTAAGAAAGAAAAGTATCGACAACAATCTGTCTGACTGGGAAAAACAGACATTCCTGCAGCAAATCAAAAATAAAACAAATATCCTTGAAAATCTTCTAGAAGAAATTTCTAAATTTCAAAACCAAATTTCTAAATCCGATTCATTTGATTCCGATTTAGTTGAAAAACAAAATAAACTTTCTGAGTTGCTCAATAGTCTTGTTGACGAAGAATTGAAGAAAATGCTTGAAGAAATATCTAACCTGGCTAATGAGAAAAAACAAGAAGTCACACCAGAAAACGTGAAAAAGGATTTTGATGATTTTAAAAAGTCGCTCGATAGAAATCTTGAATTACTTAGGAAAGTAAAACTTGAGGAGGATTTGACCAAATTGTCAGACAATATCAATCTTCTTTCACAAAATCAACTGAAACTCAACGATGATATTGATGACAATACTGAGAAAAACACCAGTTTGCAGCAAGAGGTTTTTGAAAATCTATCTCTACAATATGATCAAATAAAAAATGATAATAGCCAGCTCGACAAACCGTTAAACATTGAAGATTTTAAAAACGATTTTGATGAGATAAAATCAAATTTCGAAAAGGAAAAAAATCTCCTTGAAAACAAGGATTATGATTCATTTAAGAGAGAAACTGAGAGGAATTCGAAGAATTTAAGTAAGTTGGCAGTAAAACTTAAGGAAAACCTTAAAAGTTCTTCATCGGATAGTGAAGCTGAAAATGCCGATGATTTAATGCAGATACTCGATAACCTTTTTGAATTGTCTTTCCGTCAGGAAGAAATGATTGTAAAATATGAAAGAGTCGATTTTAATAGTTCTGCTTATCTTGAACAAATAGTCGCTCAATCTGAATTGTTAGATAATTTTAAAATAATAAGAGATAGTCTTTATTCTTTGTCTAAAAGAACACTTCTTCTTGGTAAACATATTTCTAATGCCTCATTTTTGATTGAGGACAATATGATGAAATCTTCGACTTATTTTCAAGAGAGATCTTCATCAAAAGCTGTATTGTCACAACACGAGGCTCTTAGCAAGATGAACGACTTGATTCTAATTTTGTCTGAATCGTTAAAGAACATTGAAAATGCAACTGCTGGTGCTAGCGGTAAACCAATGAAGAATAGAAAACAAAAGCCCAAGAAAGATGAGGATTCTTTGTCGGAAATGCGTAGTGCACAGGAGTCAATGAAAGACCAGTTGCGCGAATTGTTGAATCAAATGAAATCAGGAGATTCCGAAGAAATCAATAAACAGATAGCTAAATCGTTGATGCAAAACGAAATATATCAGCAGATGATTCAACAGATGTATAACAGCAATGAAATTGATGATGGTATATCGAAAATACTTCGTGAAGTGAAGGAGCTCATGGAAAAAAATCACTCCGATTTGGCCAATAAAAAGTTATCGATACAGACTGTTATGCGCCAGCAAAATATAGTAACTAAGTTATTGCAAGCAGAAAATGCTGAAAATGAGAAAGAAACAGAAGAAAAAAGAATCGCCACAACAGGAAAAAATATTAATAGAAATAAAACTGAAATTCCGATAGAAGACATTAACTTTGAAAAGAATATTGAATTGTTGAAACAAGATAATCTTAGGTTAAATTCATTTTATAAAGTTATCTTTGACAAGTATATTAACGGTATAAACAATGAATAAGAAATTAGTCATACAGTCGAAAATTGAGAATGTTTCTCTTGTCGAAAATCTTATTGACGAGGTTGCAATCGATTTGTCCATCATTTCCGACTTGTACGGAAATGTCTTAATCTCAACAATTGAGGCCGTAACCAATGCCATAGTCCACGGTAATAATAATGACCCTCAAAAAAATGTAACCATTGAAGTGATTAAAGAAGATAAGAAACTCACAATTATTGTCGAAGATGAAGGAAATGGTTTTGACTTAAACAAGGTTCCAGATCCCACAAAACCTGATTATATCGAAAAACCAGATGGTAGGGGTATTTTTCTGATGAAAAATCTTACCGATGATGTTGAGTTTGAAAAAAACGGAGCCATTGTCAAACTAATATTCAATATGTAAGGTGATAAACATTTTTTTCGAAGACACTGCAGAGTTTGACCTCTCAAATTATAATGTCGAGGCTAACATTGAAAAGCTCGTTAATAACGAGAATAAGACGCTTGGTGATGTTAATTATATTCTTTGTTCTGATGCCTATCTTCTCGACATCAATCGGCAATATCTGAATCACGATTATTATACTGATGTTATATCGTTTGACTATTGTGAAGATAATGTAATCAGCGGTGACATTTTTATAAGTGTCGATACCGTTGCCGATAATGCCAAAGAGTATGGTGTAACATTTGAAAAAGAACTAGCGCGAGTGATGATTCACGGAGTGCTTCATTTTGTTGGTTATAACGATAAATCTGACGAAGAAGTGCCAGTAATGCGCGCTAAAGAAAATCAATACCTTTCTTTATTTAAATAAAATGCTTCCTGAATACGATGTTATTGTAGTTGGGGGCGGACATGCGGGGTGTGAAGCTGCTGCTGCCGCTGCAAATATGGGTTCCAAAACACTTCTGATAACTATGGACATGACCAAATTTGGTTGCATGTCGTGTAATCCTGCTATTGGAGGCATTGCCAAAGGCCAGATTGTGAAAGAAATTGACGCCATGGGCGGCTATACTGGAATAGTAACTGACAAATCAGCTATTCAATATCGTATGCTGAACCGTTCAAAAGGACCCGCAATGTGGAGTCCGCGTGCTCAGTGCGATCGTTCTCTTTTTTCTCTTGCATGGCGCGAAATGCTCGAAAACACACCTAATCTTGATTTATTTCAGGATAATGTCATTAGTCTGCTAACCAAATCTGACCGAGTAATTGGTGTGAAAACACAAATAGGGTTTGAATTCAAATCGCGTACAGTCGTTCTTACAAACGGAACCTTCTTAAACGGACTCATGCATATTGGCCGAACTCAATTTGTAGGCGGACGTTTTTCAGAGTTGCCATCTGTAGGATTGACAGAAAATCTTGTGAAACTTGGTTTTGAAACGGGCCGAATGAAAACAGGTACGCCCGCTCGCATTGACGGCCGAACAATAGATTTTGAAAAATGCAGCATCCAATATGGTGATGAAGAACAGTATTTCTTCAGTTATTCCACCGAAAAACCATACCACGACCACCAGATTCCGTGCTATATAACACGCACAAATACAGCCGTACACGACGAGTTACGTAAAGGATTTGTTGATTCTCCAATTTTCAATCACACAATAGTAGGAGTGGGGCCACGCTATTGTCCGAGTATAGAGAGCAAACTTGTTACTTTCAGCGATAAAGATTCGCACCAGTTGTTTTTGGAGCCTGAAGGTTTCACAACTCATGAATACTACATCAATGGATTTTCATCGTCGTTGCCGTGGGAGGTGCAATATAACGCCATTCATAAGATTCCAGGACTTGAAAACTGCAAGATATTCCGTCCAGGATATGCAATTGAATATGACTACTTTCAGCCTACTCAACTGAAAGCAACACTTGAAACAAAAATCATCAACGGATTGTTCTTTGCGGGTCAAATTAACGGAACAACAGGCTATGAGGAAGCCGCAGCGCAAGGTTTGATGGCAGGCATAAATGCTCATTTGCAATGCGCGGGTGCCAAACCATTTGTTTTGAAGCGCGATGAGGCCTACATTGGAGTTCTTATCGACGACCTTATCTGTAAAGGTGTTGACGAACCATACAGAATGTTTACCAGCCGTGCCGAGTACCGAATGCTTTTACGCCAGGATAATGCTGACGAACGGCTTACCGAAAAATCCTATAATGTAGGATTGGCTCGTCGCGAACAATTGGAAAGATATTATAAAAAGCGAGATGCAATTAATTCTCTTGTGGAGCATCTTTCCTCAACAAACATTCGCGCTGAATATGCCAATCCGTTCCTTGAGGAACATGGCAGTTCAAAAATCACCGAGAGTGTTAAATACGCACAAATTTTGTCGCGACCTGATATTACTCTCAATGATATGATAGTTGCGCTTCCGCAGCTCAATCAATATTCCAATACCAACCGCGAAGTGGTGGAAGGAGCGGAGTTCAACATTAAATACTCTGGCTACATTGAGCGCGAGAAGAACAACGCCCAAAAACTCAAGAAACTCGAGGACTTAAAAATACCTGAAGGATTTGACTACTCAAAGCTGCAATCAATAACCACCGAGGCAAGGAGCAAGCTGGCAAAGTACCAACCCACCACTATTGGTCAAGCGGCCCGCATTTCAGGTGTAAGCCCGAACGACATTAACGTGCTGCTGGTCTACTTCGGAAGGTAATGTTTCACGTGGAACATTAGTTTATATAACAGGTATTAAATCACTGATAATCAATGTTATACAATGTAAATTTTATCTTGAATGGTCTTTTATTTTAAAGTCAATCAAATTTAATGAACAGGATAGGTTGATTAAACAGTGTATATTTTGATGATTATAAGTAAATTAGATGTAATTATTTTAATTTGATGAGCGTAACTTCGCTTTGCGTTCCTATCCGCATAGGAGGTCCGAAGGTACCAGAACCTTCCGAAGTATAGATTTGAAGGTTGCCTTGTCGATACAGACCTCGATTAAAGTTGAAAATACGATCGTTTAATAGAGTAACGGGAAAAAGTTGACCGCCATGAGTGTGTCCGGCAAGATAGAGGTCTATATCTGCCTTTTCGGCATATTCAGCACCCACAGGATTATGGTGAAGCAGAATAGTTGGTTTGGTACTGTCAAGAGCAATGTTTGGTAAAGTATTTTCAATGGTTCTGATGCCAACGCCAGCATGCATGTGGTCAGGTGTGTGGTCGTCGGGCCGCATATAGTCGAGTCCGACAATTTGAATTCCGCAGCATTCCATCATACTATTCTCCAAAACATTGACGCCTGCATCACGCATTAGTTGCTTCACGCTGTCAACATCAACATACATATCATGATTTCCTGAAACAAAGAAAACGGGCACTTTCAAGTCGGCCAGTGGACGTAGTGTTTCGTGATTCAGGTTGTAGAAGCTCTCAAACATATCGCCTGTGATGACTACCATCTGGGCTTCGGTCTGATTCACAATCTGAACAAGCCGCCGTAAATTGCGTTCGCCACGGAAATGTCCTATATGAACATCCGAAAGTTGAGCAATCTGCACAGGTTTTGTCAGTTTAGGAATGTCAATTTCAACAGTTTTAAGTCTCGGAAAAGAAGTGTTTAAAATTCCGTAAACTGAGATTAAAATGGTGGAAATAGCTACAATCAGACCATATTTTTTTGGACTGAAATGCGCAAAAATGTTTACGGCATCGGTCAATAGCATAATTATAAGCATGTAAAGCAGCACACCAACCAATGTTGAAAGTATAACCAAAAAAGGATGAAGAGTGGGGTACAGTTTGCGCACAACCATCATCGCGGCCAGCGAAACGAAAGCCAAAATGAAATATCCTGCAAAAAACCACCAGCGGCCACAGCCGAAAACAAAAGCGGTACGCGAAGCCATGTAAAAGGCAGCCGAACCAATGATTGCCAAAAAAACAAGGAAAAACAGCATAAAAGAATAACGCATTTGTTAGAATTTTACAGTATCAGGGTGTTCGCCAGACCAACCAATGTTGGGCATTTTGTCAATCATATCTATGTCATTTTTCGACAAATTAACAGCGAATGCTTGAAGGTTTTCTTTAACCCGTTCGGGTGTTATGGATTTTGGAAGCGGAACAATCTGTTTTTGCAGACACCACGCAAGGCAAAGTTGTGCAACCGAACAATGATTTTTGTCAGCAATTCGCTTTAAATCAGTATTTTTGAGTGATGAACCTCGTCCAAACGGGCTCCAGGCTTCAACCACAATGCAGTTCTTTTGGCAGAAATCAACATCAGATGTCTGAGCGTAGCCAGGATGAATCTCGAGTTGGTCAATCATCGGCTTGACCGAACATACATCCAAAAGAGCCTGCAGATGATGCTGCAGAAAGTTGCTCACGCCAATGGCACGTACTCTGCCGTCGGCATAAAGTTTCTCAAGCGCACGCCAGGTATCGGCATTGCGCTCACGCCAGTCGGAAAAAAGAGAAGGTGATGCTGGCCAGTGAATCAGATAAAGGTCAAGATAATCGAGCCCAAGTCGGTTTAGTGAGGCGTCGAAAGCGCGGAGGGTGCCGTCGTAGCCCGATTCGGTGGGCCAAACTTTGCTTGTTATCCAGAGTTGGCTGCGGTCAACACCGCTTTTTTTAATGCCTTGTCCTACACCAGTTTCATTCTTATAGAATGACGCAGTATCAATATGGCGGAAGCCGCATCCGATGGCCATTTTAACAGTTTCGGCAACATCGGCACTGTCTGAAACAGCCCACGTGCCAAATCCCATTGCGGGCATTTCAATGCCATTGTTAAGTTTGATTGTCGGCATATTAGTGGTAGTTTTTTTGACTTAAGACTACGGATAACAGACTTCAGTCTGAGAATATGAAATAATGCAATGTAGAGACGTGCCACGGCGCGTCTCTACTACAGTATCTTTATCTACGTTTGCGAACCTTTGGAACGTAATCGCGGCCAGTGACAACGAAGTCGGTACGGCGGTTGATTTGGTTACAAATCTCCTGCTGTTCGTCGTTCAGGCGCTTGATAAATGCTTCGGTCAGAATATCGCCTTCTTTCAGGAACGGATATTTCTGAGCCATTTTCTTGTCCACTTCCTTCGGCATCTCCTCGCCGTAGCCGTGAGAGTTAAGCCGCTCACTGTCAATGCCATATGTGGTAAGGAAGTCGACAACTGATTTTGCACGAGCATCCGACAGTTTCTTGTTGGCCTCGTCGCTTCCGCGATAGTCGGCGTGCGAACCAATCTCGATTGTAATGTTCGGGTTGTCGTTCAGGATGCCGACAAGCACCTCAAGTCCCGCTATTGATGAAGGTTTCAGCTTGGCGCTGTTGAACTCATATTCGATTCCGTCAAGGTCCATACGGCGGTCATCAGGCTGAAGGTCGATGTTAACCTTCAGTTGCTCGCTGTCGGTCAAGCCTTTGGTAGTGGTTTTGTCCTTCGAATTAAGGAAGCCGCCGCGCTTCACAACAATACGATAGTCGGAATTTGGCGACAAATTGAAATTGTATGAGCCGTCGGTTTCGGTTTTGGCGGTGATGTTTGTACCATCGCTACCGATAAGGTTAACCTCAGCGCCAGCAATGATGGCATCGGTTTTGCCGTTGCGCACGATACCTGTCAGCGTGAACTCAATCGGCGGAAGCGAGAACTGGTAGATGTCGTCCGAACCCTTGCCACCTGGGCGGTTCGAGCAGAAATAGCCGCGTTCCATCTCCGACTCAAAGCAGATTCCGAAATCGTCCTGCGAGCTGTTGATGGGGTATTTCATATTTTCAACCTTCCAACCTGATGTGCCTTCGCTGGCTTTGAAAATGTCAAGTCCGCCCATTCCTGGATGGCCGTTCGATGAGAAGTAGAGCGTGCCTTCGGGGTGGATGTAGGGGAACATCTCGTCGCCGCTGGTGTTGATGGCTGGGCCCATATTCACGGGCTTGCCCCAGTCTGACGATTTGTTGGCGCGAGTCGATTTCCAAAGGTCCTTGCCACCGTAGCCGCCTTCCATTTCTGAAACGAAAATGAGCGTCAGCTCGTCGTCGCTGATGGCAGGATGGCCCACAGCCACTGTGTCGGGAGCCAGATTCAACTCAGTGGGCGCGCCCCATTCGGCGTTCTCTTTCACAGAGCAGAAAATCTTGCAGACCATATTTTTGTTCTTGTCCTCGCGGAAACTTGTGAAATACAAAGTATTACATTTTTTGTTTGTGCTTGGCATGCCCTCTTCGTATTCGGTATTGATGTTCTCTTCAATCGCCACTGGCTCCGACCATTTGCCCTTGCGGTCGACGCGTGAGCGGAACAAATCGCAGTAGTATTCGCCCGTTACGCCGCTGATTTTTCCGCCTGTGCAGCCCTCGCGCGATGACGAGAATATAACCATGCTATAGTCGTCTTTCGCAAAAGCGATACCAAAATCGCTGTATTTCGAGTTGAAATAGTGCATGTTCTCAATTTTGTAGCGTGTGGGCTGGCCCATCCACTCAATGGCCGACGCGCACGATTCCACTCCTGCGGGGCCGCGTTCGTCCGACGGATTGAGTTTTGTGTAGTTCTGATATTCCTTCATGGCATCCTCATATTCGCCTTGAGCGCGCATGGCGTCGGCAAGATAGAGGGTGGCTAACGGATTTTCGTACCCTTTTTTGATGACCTTGCGGTACCAGATTTCGGCTTGGCGGGTGTTCTGAACCATTCGGTAACTCTCTGCCACCATGAACATTATGTCGTTCTTCTTGTTTTTGTCTTTTGCTTTCGCGAAAGCGTACTTGTACTCGTCGATGGCATCGTAATATTTTCCTAATTCAAAGGCTTTGTCGGCCTTGGCTGTGATACCCCGCTGCGCAAATGTCGGAAGCACAGCGAGCGCGGCGATGGTTATTGCTATTATCCTCTTCATTTTCAATATTGAATCAAAGTGCGGAATGTCAATTTTTTAAAAAACAATTTGCGAAAATAAAGATTTTTGTTCATGTCGGAAATTAAATATGGAATAAGATTGTCGAAAAACTTGATTTAAGTGGTATTGTATTAGTCTAATCAGTAAAAAGCGGTGATAAGTGAAGAACCATACCATCTGTTCATCTTTAGCCGACAACAACAATTTTATTCTTATTTTTGCCGAAATTTTTGAAAAATGAGTGTGCGGGAAAAACACTGTCGCTCAATTAATCAGCAAATCAATAAATCAATATATGAACACACTTTTAGAAAAACTTGAAGCAATAAAAATCCGATTCGAGGAGACGGCGCAGCAAATAACTGACCCTGAGGTTATTGCCGACGTGAAGCGGTTTGTGAAACTCAACAAGGAGTACAAGCACCTTGAGCCGATTGTTGAGGTTTACAAGAAATACAAAACGCTGATTTCCAACATTGAGGAGGCGCGGCAGATTCTGAACACCGAGAAGGACGACGAAATGCGCGAAATGGCCAAAATGGAACTCGACGAGAACGAGCCGAAGGTGGCGCCAATGGAGGAAGAAATCAAACTGCTGCTTCTGCCGTCGGACCCCGAGGACGACAAGAACGCCATTCTCGAAATCCGTGGCGGTACGGGCGGCGACGAGGCGGCGCTGTTCGCTGGCGACCTTTTCCGTATGTACACCAAATATTGCGAATCGAAAGGCTGGAAGATTGAAGTGTCGAGTTGCAGCGAGGGAGCAAGCGGCGGCTACAAGGAGATTGTGGCCCGCGTGACAGGCGCAAGTGTTTATGGAACACTGAAATACGAGTCGGGAGTGCATCGCGTTCAGCGTGTGCCCGTGACCGAGACACAGGGCCGCGTCCACACTTCGGCTGCCACGGTGGCCGTGCTGCCCGAGGCCGACGAGTTCGACGTTCAGATTAACGAGGGCGAAATCAAGTGGGACACCTTCCGTTCAAGCGGCGCTGGCGGTCAGAACGTGAACAAGGTAGAATCGGGTGTGCGCCTGCGCTACAACTGGAAGAACCCCATCACTGGCGTTGTTGACGAGATTCTGATTGAGTGTACCGAAACCCGCGACCAACCAAAGAACAAAGAGCGCGCCCTGAGCCGCCTGCGTACCTTCATCTACGACAAGGAGCACCAAAAATATATCGACGACATTGCATCGAGGCGCAAGACAATGGTTTCAACTGGCGACCGCTCGGCCAAGATTCGCACCTACAACTATCCGCAGGGGCGCATCACCGACCACCGCATCAATTACACCATCTATAACCTTGACGCCTTCGTGAACGGCGACATTCAGGACTGCATCGACCACCTGATTGTGGCTGAGAATGCAGAACGACTGAAGGAAGCGGATTTGTAAAGATTATAAAAATGAAACTAACTAATGCTCCTCAAGCAATTGTAAAGGCGTTTCAAGTATGTGCGAAACGCTTTCCTGTATCGGCAACATATATTCTTGTCTTGTCGATATTCCTCATTTTCAATATCTTTGA
Organism: Salinivirgaceae bacterium; assembly: GCA_017474765.1. GTDB lineage: Bacteria > Bacteroidota > Bacteroidia > Bacteroidales > SZUA-534 > RUG13583. The sequence continues at coordinate 49,230 of JAFVGW010000019.1, forward strand.
TGAATTTGATACCATAAAAGAAAGCATTATTGCTACTGTAATATATTATCTGTCGGTAGGTTTCGTGCTTTCTTTGACTATACACTTGTGGCAGGAGGAAGGACAAAAACGACGTATATTACTGATTGTAAATACGGTGGCACATCTAATTCTTCTTGCAGACGCTATATATATTTATAATATTCTTGAAGGCAGCAATTGTTATTACTATGAAATCGGGGTGGCTCATGTTGCTGTCATTTTCTCACTTGTGTTATCATTGTTTTTCCTATCCTTTTTCAAGGAAAAGGATGATATTGCTTTGTGGAATTTTGCCATGCGACTTGTTGTCAATGCCGTTGTATGCTACTTGATTGGTCAAATCATGTGGGGAGGGCTCAGTTTGTTGCTTGTATCGTTCAACTCGTTGTTTGGCATTGATATTGACTATAAATGGTATATGGTCATTGGAGTATTGTCGGGATTGCTGCTATCATCGTGGTTGTTCCTCGGACGAATTCCTTTTGGAAAAGACAAGCACGACCACACCCCAGTCGATTCAGGGTTCCTTAATGCCGTCATGCGTTTTCTTTTTCTTCCGCTTGTGGGGCTATACATCATTGTGCTCTACATTTACGCTATTCAGATTATCATCAAATGGGAATTGCCCAATGGTTGGGTGTCAGGACTTGTTGTGGCCTCGATGGTAGGGCTTATCGTCATTGAATTAGGACTTTATCCTGTTAGAAAATCACAAAGAAGAAAGGCGGATAACTTCATTTCCCAATATCTACCCGTAGTTATATTGCCCTTGCTGGTTTTGATGACAGTCGGTATAGCACGCCGTTTCAGCGATTACGGCATCACACCCAACCGTCTCTACCTTCTTACCCTTAACCTCTGGTTCTACTTTGTCTGCATCACACTTTTTCTTACCAAGGCACGCCGAATCAACTGGATTGCCAACACTTTTGCCGTCATTTTTCTTCTTACATCGGTTGGTCCAACTAACTATTTCAGCATCACGCGCAAATATATGGACAACTACATTGCTAAAGTGTTGGTCGGGGAAAAACTTCCATTTAATGAGGCACAGTACAAGGATTTTATTACCGCCATTCCTGAAAAAGATGCCATTAAACTAAACGAAAAACTAATGTATTTGGATGATAAATATGGTAGCCAATACACGGAAAAGTACGTTCAAAATGCACGTTTCCGTTCATATCAACACCTACTGAAACAGGAAGAAACCACATATTATAAAGATGATACAGAAGATAATGGATATATCCATAAAGGCATCGGCAAATATGCAATTGACATACCTGCAGGTTACAACAGAATGGTAAATGTTTATACCCCAACAACCTCTTTCGAGAAGGATCAACACATTGTGAAGGTCGTACCCACTTTCGGCGAAGAAAAATTCGATACAGTATTTGTAAATATCGACACATTACGCTCCCATAAAGATGCCATGCCTAACCCCATTCTGATGCCTTGCTCATCAGAAAAAACGCTATACTACGTTTCATATTTCTCTATCAGTACCATTGACAGCACCACATCAAAAGTGGACGTTAGTGGCTTCATTTTGCAAAAAAAATAATTAAAAATCACAATTATGACACGTCAAGACATTGTAAATCAGATTACTAAAAAGCAGTCATTTCTCTGCGTCGGGCTCGATACCGACATTAAGAAAATCCCCGCTCACCTTTTGAGCAGCGAGGACCCGATTTTCGCCTTCAACAAGGCCATCATCGACGCTACGGCGCAGTATTGCATCGCCTACAAGCCGAATCTGGCGTTTTACGAGAGTATGGGCGTAAAGGGCTGGATATCATTCGAAAAGACAATAAAATATCTGAAACAGAACTATCCCGAACAGTTCATCATTGCCGACGCCAAACGCGGCGACATCGGCAACACAAGCGCAATGTACGCCCGCTCGTTCTTCGAGGAGTTGGACATCGACTCGGTAACCGTGGCGCCGTATATGGGCGAGGACAGCGTGAGTCCGTTCCTTACTTACGAGGGCAAATGGGTGATTCTGCTTGCGCTCACAAGCAACAAGGGCTCACACGACTTCCAACTCACTGCCGATGCCAATGGCGAGCGCCTGTTTGAGAAGGTGCTGCGCACAAGCCAAACGTGGGCCACTGCCGACCAAATGATGTACGTTGTGGGCGCCACTCAGGGGCAACTGTTTGAGGACATCCGCCGCATCGCCCCCGACCATTTTCTGCTTGTGCCTGGCATCGGAGCGCAGGGCGGCTCGCTCGAGGAGGTCTGCCGCTACGGAATGAACTCGCAGTGCGGACTGATTGTCAACTCGTCGCGCGCCATCATCTACGCCAACAACGGCGAGGATTTTGCCGAACGCGCCGCCGAAGCCGCCCGCAAAGTGGCCGACGAAATGAAGGTTATGCTGGAAAGGTATTGTAAATAAAGGCGATATACTGTTATCTGTCACCAACTCGCAAACTTGCGACTCGCAAATTACTCAGTAAATTTGCTCGCAAGTCTGCGAGTTTTTGTTTTTGATAGTGATTTTATATTCGGTTCTCATCAGAAAAAAGCCGAAAACTTCCGCAAAACCGCCGCCGTTTCACCCGCCGAAACCATTCATTCATCGGGTTAAAAACATCGGTTCACCGATATGGACTTTCGAAAAGCCCACAGCCACAATACTTTTGCGGCGTCGAAAGAAAATGACGCGCACCGCCGCAACACTTATTTCGATTGTGACATCAAAAAACGTATTTTTAAACACAAAAAATTTGAATTATGGAAAATTTGGGATTTTCTGAACGCCGCCGCCGTTTGTCGTGGGGCTTGGTACTGATTCTGGCTGGAGCCGTGGCTTATCTGCAATTGGCGGGCCTGCTGCCCGAACCACTCGGCAATGCGCTGTTTTGCTTTCAATCAATCTTTTTAGCCATTGGCGTGGCGAAACTCATACAAGGCGAACTCTGGCACAGCCTGATATGGATTGGCGTGGGCATCTTGAGCAACTATCACGCCTGGAGCGAACTTGTTAAAACACAACTGCTTAATGCGGGCATCGACTCGTCGGGCTTTTCAGCGGTCTTCTGGCCAGTGGTGCTTGTGGGATTGGGCCTGATAGTGATATTCGTCAAACCGCGCCGAAACCGCTGCCATCAGCACGTGTGCGGAACAAAATTTTCACAGAAATACGGCAACACCGAGCAGACAACCGACACCGACGGCCGCATCAACTACCGATTTGTGTTCAGCGGCAGTGAGCAGGTGTTTATGGAGCCCGTTTTCCGCGGAGGAAACATCAGCGCAACTTGCGGCGGAATTGAACTCGACCTGCGCCACACAACGCTTCCCGAAGGCGACACCATTCTGAATATCGACGCCACAATGGGCGGATTCAAACTCAAGGTTCCGTTGAACTGGAAAGTTGTGAACCAGTGCAGTTTTGTTATGGGCGGCATTTCCGACGAACGTTTTGCAACCGACATCGACACCACACGCCAGTTAATCATCACAGGGCGCTGCGTATTGGGCGGCGGAGCAATTGAATAACCAATGAACCCGTTTTTGAGAAATAAGGCATCAACCATTGCCGCGGTCACAATTCTTGCAGTTGTGGCCGCCTGCTATGGCGCGGCGTTCGGCTGGCTGGCTGGGCAAAGCGCGGGGGCGGTTGTTCTCGACTGCCTTGCGTTTGCCGCGATGTTTGCCGCAGAGTGCATAATTGTTTGGAACATAATGAAATATGTTCTGCAACCTATTGGCAATGCCTACTTCAACCAGTATCTGCTGATAATCGGATTCTTTGTTGTGGTGAGCACTTTGGGCATTGAAGCAATCATAAATTATTCGATTGATAATGAATGTTTTTCCGCTTTCGCGAAGACCTTGCCCGCCCGCGCTCTGGTTCTGGTTCTGCTTTTCGGTCTGGTGGCGCAAACCTACAGCCACAACCTTAATGCCGACGACGAGCCCGACATTGTCGAACAACCATCGGCCGCCGAAACCGACCAGGCGCCCATTGAACCGATTGATAAGATAACTGTGCGCAACGGTCAAAAAATCAGAGTTATAAACATTGCCGACATTTGCTTCATCAAAGCCGACGGCGACTATGTGTCGATAGCCACCGAATCGGGCCGCTGGCTCAAGGAGCAGACAATGAAATACTACGAGCAGAACCTGCCAATGGCCGATTTTGTGCGGGTTCACCGTTCATTCATTGTGAATGTGGCCAAGATTTCGAGAATCGAGCGCTACGGCCAGCAGCAACTTGTTGAGTTGCGCAACGGCGAGAAAATCAAAGTGAGCCTTTCGGGGTATAAGGCGCTGAAAGAGAGACTGAAACTGTAAAAGGGGAAAAACGCATACACGCGAAAGGCTATTCCTGCCGCGCCTTGCTTTTGTTGACAACTCCAACGCCCACAAAAACCAGAGCGGCGGCAAGCACTTTTCCTATTGTCAGCGTGTCCATGCCGACGCAAATGCTTGCAATGGCGGCAATTATTGGTTGCAGATAACTGTACATGCCCACAAGTGTTGGCCGCAGACGTTTCTGTCCATAAGGAATCAGGAAGTAGGAAATGAACGTGGCGAAAATCACAAGAAAGCAAAGGTCGGCAATGAGTTTACCTGAGAAGCCGCTGTAATTGGCTGAAATCAAATCGGTTGCACCAAACGGCAGTGAGGCCACCATTGAGAAGGTGAACATCCATTTCATGAATGTTACAACATTGTAGCGCGAAATCAGCGGTCGGAAAATGCCCAGGTACATGGCAAAAAACAGTCCGTTCAGAATCATCAGTCCAATGCCCAGCGGTGTCGATTTCTCGACGGCACCTGCATCGTAAACCGAATTGAGTATCAAGAAAATAACACCCGAAAAACTCAACAACACGCCCAAAACCTTTTTCAGCGTTATGGGTTCTTTTATGAAAATGGCCGACACAAACATTGTCATAATCGGAGTCATGGTGGCCACAATGGTGGCGTCCATCGGGGTGGTGATGGTGATGGCTTTCAGAAACGTGATTTGCGTGAGGAACAAGCCCAGCATGGATGCAATGAAGATGCCGCCCAGATCGCGCACTGGAACTTTCTCCTTTGGTGTGAAGACCGACAAAAGCCAGAACAGCGCCGCCGCACCAATGGAGCGTATGCAGAAAAGAGCAATGGGCGACAACTGGCCGAAATTCGCGATGTCTTTGCACACAATGGTGTTCAGTCCGAAAATGACGTATGCGAAAAACGCTGCTAAATGCCCTAATATCAAATCTTTAGATTTCATTGCGTGCCTGATGGTTTTGTGCGGCAATATTAATATGAATTGCAGATATTTAGCATATTTACTCGCAATTGTGATATTTAAGTCTTTATTTTGGTATTATATTTGTTTCGGGAAACCGCAAAATCTGTTTTGTATTTTCCAAATAGGATAGAAATAACTAAACATTATGTATCTAAAAACAATTTTTGCCGCGCTTTGCGGCCTTATTTGTTGCGCCAACTCTTTTGCGCAAAACAAAATTACCATCAGTGGCCACATCACCGACCGCAAATCGGCCGAGACAATCATCGGGGCAACCGTGTACGACAGTGAAACACAGCACGGCACCGCAACCAACGTTTTCGGGTTCTACTCCATCACACTGAAAGCAGGCCAGCACCATCTGACCTACTCATATGTGGGCTGCCAGCCGCAAACGGTTAGTTTTAAAACAACGCGCGACACTGTCATCAATGTTGAACTGTCGGCGAATGTTGAACTTGAAGAGGTTACGGTGACGGCCAAAAGCCGCGAGTCGGGCATCGAGTCCACCAAAATGGGCAGCATCGATGTGCCTGTCAAACTGATTGAGCACACCCCGTCGCTGCTGGGCGAGACCGATGTTCTGCGGACAATCCAACTCACTCCTGGCGTGCAGCAGGGTGTGGGTGGTGCGTCGTCGCTCTATGTGCGCGGCGGCAACGGCGACGAGAATCTGGTGCTGCTCGACGGTGCGCCTGTCTACAAAATCGACCATCTGTTCGGATTCTTTTCGGTCTTCACGCCCGAGGCGGTGAAAAAGGTGACATTCTACAAAACATCGTTTCCCGCGCGATACAACGGCCGCACATCGTCGGTCATCGACGTGCGCACAAAGGACGGCGATATGAACGACTATCACGGTTCGGCATCAATCGGGCTACTCACGTCACGCATCAATCTTGAGGGCCCGATTATCAAAGGCAAGACATCGTTCAGCCTGTCGGGGCGCACCACATACATTTCGGCGCTGACAAAACCGTTTATGAAGGATTATAAGATTGGTTACTGGTTCTACGATGTGAATCTGAAACTGAACCATAAATTCTCCGACAGCGACCGCCTTTATTTTGCCCTCTACAATGGTTTAGACAAGATGAAAGGTGAAGAGACGATTCCTGATTATTCGACTCATTATATTGAAACAGAGTGGAATTGGGATGACCGTTTCGAACCCAAGAGTGCGCCAGTGGCTGACTATTACTGCTCGAAACTGCGCTGGAGCAATTTCATTCCGTCGCTGCGGTGGAACCACGTTTTCTCGCAGAAACTGTTTGCCAACACAACAATCAGTTTCAACCACTACAAGATGCTTGTTTCGTCGGTTGATGAAACCGAATGGCACTATGAGGATTTGGGCGCGCAAACCTACAGTTCGCAGCGCTACGATTCGGAAATAAAGGACTATGGAGCGATTGTGGATTTTGATTATCTGCCGTCGCCCGAGCACACTGTGAAGTTCGGTGCCAATTACACCTGGCACGATTTTGTGCCCGAAACCACCAACTCAAAATTCAAAAACACTGATGAAGAGGAGCAAGCCGATACAACAACTTACCACAACGGAAAGGCGGTCAAAGCCAGCGAGGTTTCGGTCTATGCCGACGACGACTGGCAAATCGGCCCGCAACTCAACGTTGGCATAGGTTTGTCGTACACGCTTTTCGCGCTGAAAGAGAAAGAATACCACAACATTCAGCCGCGCCTGTCGGTCAAGTACTCGCCGCTAAGTTACCTCTCATTCAAAGCCGCCTACTCGCGGATGAGCCAGTGCGTGCACCTGCTCACATCGTCGCCCATTGCGCTGCCAACTGACCTCTGGGTGCCAATTACCAACGAAATTGAACCCGAAAAGGCCGACCAATACAGTGTGGGCGTTTACAGCACGGTGCTGCCAGGTTGGGAGTTTTCGGTTGAGGCCTACTACAAAGAGTTCAACAATGTGCTTGAGTATAAGGACGGTATGAGTTTTATGGGCTTTTCGGGCTCGTGGACCGACCTTGTGGCTGCTGGCCAGGGATGGTCGAAAGGCATTGAACTGATGGTTCAGAAAACCGAGGGCGACCTGACGGGAATGCTCTCGTACACGCTCTCGAAGACCGACCGCCAGTTCAGCCGCTCGTCGGGAGTGAACGACGGCCGACGTTTCCCGTTCTCTTACGACCGCCGCCACAACTTCAACATTGTGGCCAACTACAAACTGAACGACCATATCGACATTGATGCCTCGTGGACCTTCTACAGCGGTGCTCGCGCCACCCTCACCAATGCCAAGCAGGATATTGTCTATCCTGCCGACCCCGCAATAAGTTCCGACTACAGTATACATTATAATGAATATTGTGACCGCTATTCAGGTTATTCCGATGATTATTTCGAAGAAAGGACCGACAACCCTTTTTACACATCCACTGTGGAGTACGTTCCCGAACGCAACAACTATCTTTTGCCTTGCACCCATCTGCTTTGCGTGGGAGCCAATTTCCACAAGCAAAAGAAGCGTTGCGAACGGATTTTCAACCTTTCGCTTTACAATGCCTACAATGCGATGAATCCGTCGCTGGTTTTTTTTGACAACTACGATGACAACGGCTACCACCTTGAGAAACCAATGCTGAGAAAAGTAACAGTTCTTCCGATAATACCATCATTCACATTAACTTATAAATTCTAATCTAAATGAAAACTTTAATATATACAATCTCGGCTGCCGCTATAGTATTGTGTGGTGCTTGCCAGAACGACATCGATGCCGATTTCAGCGATATGAGCGGGGTGCTGTCCATCAACGCTTTCCTCTATACTGAGCACGACACGAATTTTGTTTACGTTTCGGAGACCGCGCTGAACAATCCGCAGCCAGTGAACAATGCCACGGTTGAGATGCGCGTCAACGGCACTTTGGTTGAAACGGTCGATAAAGTCACACCCACCATAAAGCGGGAAGTTTACAGGTATGGAGAGAATCCCGCCGAGACGGAAAACACCCCTGCCCACAACGGTGCCTACAGGCTCACCACACGTTTCAGCGAGGGCGATGTTGTGCGCATCGATGTCTATTCCAACGGTCGCCACGCCTGGGCCGAAGAGACCGCGCCGCGCAAGATTCAGAATCCGAAGGCCGATTTCAAACTGGCCAATCACCCGACGAACCAATATACCGAACTGACCGAAATCACATTTGCCGATTTCACAATCAATCTGCCCGACATCTCACCAGAGAATGACTATTATCGGATTTCGGCTTTTGCCGATTATGGGTATCGCCAAACCGTATGGGCCGAATATGGCTATTATTATGCATCTGAAAACACCGATAGCATTTGCGAGGCCCTGCGGCAGAAAGGTATGGAAGTTGTCCCCGTCAAGTTCACTGATGACGATGGTAATGAGGAGGTTGTAGTATATTGTTTGTATAAAAATGAAGACAATTATTGGAGCACCGCGGTGGGCATAAATTACGAGTACGGCAACGACCCGATTCTGTCGGAAGGCGAAATGTCGAAATCGCTTACAGAAGACGGTGACACTGATATTCTGATTTCCGATATAAAAAACAAGCACAAAGTCTTCACCGACCACTTTTTCAACAACTCAGCCGCCGAAATACAAATATCGGTCGGACAGCCATTTGGCAATGTTTTTTATCCTGAAACGCTGTATGTGGGCGGGGGGCTGGAACGTTTGTCGGACGAGTATCTGAAGATGTCGGGCCACACCTACAATATGAAAATCAGGCTTTCGCTGGAAAGCATCAGCGAGAACCAGTTCTACTACCTGAAGGCACTGAATGTTGTGGAGTCGGAGAATTATGAGGATATGGCTATGCTGTCAGGCGCAATGAAGATTCCTTCGAACGTGAACGGCGGCAGCGGCAACATCTGCATCACAACCAACACTGTGCTCGAGTTCACTGTTTTTGACAATTATGACTGCCCACGGATTATCGACCATAATTCGCTAGTTTATTATTAGTGAGATTGTCAATTTTCAATCTCGAACAAAATCTTCATAAACTCCTTTGCCGACAGTTTCTGATAGATGCCCTTGAGCAGAATCACCGACGGGTGCATCTGCGTTTTTTTGCCCGCGATGGGGATGGCTCGCAGTTTCTCATGGCCGCGGATGAGCATTTCCGACATCACGGCAATCCAGTGGCCTGTCTCAACAAGGTTCATCATAATGGTCATACTCGAAATCTCAATTTGCGGGGTTAACTGCACGTGACGGCTTGCAAGCAGGCGGTCAATCATTGTGCGGGCCTGCGAGCCCACCGACGGCAACACCAGCGGATACTGCTTCAGCAATTCGAGCGACACTTCACGTTGCGCTACAAGTGGATGGTTGTAATTAACTATAACCGAGAGGTTTGAGTCGAACAGCGGAAAAAACTCAATCTGGTTGTCTTCGTCGTCGGGGCGGTACGAGAGGATGAGGTCCAACTTGCGCTCTTTGAGCAAGTCGAGCAACTCGTTCACAGGGCGGCTCACCACCACCAGTTTGATGTTGGGGTATTGTTTTGAGAATGAAATGATTGTGCTTGTCAGAAGGTCGCTCAGGGTGAACACCGCTCCAATGCGCAACTCGCCAGCCATAATGTTCTGCAGGTCGCGCAGACGCTGCACACCGCCCTCGCTGTCGGCCACGGTCTGCTTGGCGTAGGGCAGAAACTCGGTGCCCGCCTCGGTCAGGTAGGTGCGCTTTCCGATGCGGTCGAAAAGTTGCACCTGCAGTTCGGTCTCAAGCTGGCGAATCTGCTGCGACAGCGTGCTCTGCGTAATGAACAACTGCCGCGCTGCCTCAGTAAAATTCAGAGTCTCAGCGGTTTTGATAAAATACTTGAGTTGACGCAGTTCCATAAATCAATCGGTTTTAACTATTGTTTCAATCGAATAAATCATTTTTACAAATGTATGAAAATAAAAAGTAAGCCGTACCTTTGCGGCCGAAAAATGAGAGAATATACTATTTGATTATCAACGGGTTATAAACTTTACAATTATGAATTGGTTTACTTCGCTGCTAATGAATGAGTCGGTTGGGCGCACGGTGATGATTTTTGCGTTTGTGATTGCCATCGGCTCAATGTTGGGAAAACTCAAGCTGAAGGGCATCTCGCTCGGCTCAACGTTTGTGCTTTTTGTGGGAATTCTGGTGTCGCATTTCGGCTTCACGGTCACACCGTCGATTCTGCATTTTATGAAAGATTTCGGCTTGATACTCTTTGTGTTCAGCATTGGTTTGCAAGTTGGCCCGAACTTCTTTTCGTCGTTCAAGCAGTCGGGGCTGATGCTCAACGGACTGGCGGCAGGCAGCGTAGCTCTCAATATCGCGGTAACACTGCTGATTTTCTATTTGTTAGGCGGTATCGATTTCTCGATGCTCATTGGCGTTATGCAAGGTGCGGTGACCAATACGCCTGGTCTTGGCGCGGCTCAGCAAGCCTTAAACCAATTGTCGCAATCGGGTACCGAAACGCCTTCAATCTCACTTGGTTATGCAGTTGCATATCCGATGGGCGTGGTGGGCATAATTCTTGGAATGGTGATTGTGAAGCGCATCTTCAAAATCGATTATGAAAAAGAGCGCACCGCAGCCACTGGCGGCAACACCGAAGAGCCTGCGCGTTGCAGTTATCGCGTTACAAGCAACGCAGTGATTGGCAAGCAGATAAAAGAAATCTCGCGGCAGTTCGACAAAGAAGTTGTCTTTGCTCGCATCAGTCAGGGCGGCAATGTTTTTGTGCCCAACGGCGACACCGTGCTCGGCCAAGGCGACCTGGTGCGAATCATCGCGCCCAAGCAGCGTGAGGCCGAACTCGACGCAATGTTCGGCGAGAAACTCACCACCGAAGAGTTGAACGGCCAAACGGGCGAGTTGAAATCGCGTAAAATATTGGTTACCAACAAGCGATTGGACGGCAAGAGCCTTCAGAACCTGCAGTTGCGCAAGTCGTTCAACGTGAACGTGACGCGCGTCTTCCGCTCGGGCGTTGAACTGATGGCCACCCCCGACCTTGTGCTGCATCTTGGTGATAAAGTGAAAGTTGTGGGCGGCGACGAGAGTCTCGGCCTTGTCGAGAAATTCCTTGGTAACTCGGTGAAGCACCTCAACGAGCCGCACCTTTCGACGCTGTTCATCGGCATTTTCCTGGGCATCATTGTCGGCTACATCCCAATCGCCTTCCCTGGAATGCCGCAGCCCGCAAAACTCGGTCTGGCTGGCGGTCCGCTCATTGTTTCGCTGCTAATGGGCGCCTTCGGTCACAAAATCGGTCTGACGTGCTACACCACGCAGAGCGCCAACCTGATGATTCGTGAGATTGGCATATCGCTTTTCCTTGCCTGCGTGGGCTTGGAAGCAGGTGAAAAGTTCTTCGACACGCTCATCAACGGCGACGGCTTGCTCTGGGTTGGCTACGGTCTTCTCATAACAATGATCCCGATGCTCATTATCTCGTGCATTGCGCGCAAGTGCTTCAAACTGAACTATTTCACCATTGTGGGAATGATTTCGGGCACCAACACCAATCCGCCCGCGCTCTACTATTCGAATATGATTGCCGAAAACGACCGCCCGTCGGTGGCTTACTCAACGGTTTATCCGCTGGCAATGTTCCTGCGTATTGTGCTGGCGCAGACGCTGATACTGATTTTCGCGTAAGGAAGACTACAGACTAAAGACAACGGACAAAAGTCAAACAAAAAAGCCTTGCCATGCGGCAAGGCTTTTTGTTATTGTGGGTTCGTGTTTTAAAATGAGCAATTTTGTTTATGACAATCTGTTCCTCTCCCAAATTTTCCGAGCCTTTTCGGCCAGGGTTTCACGAAGCCATTCGGGTGAAACAACCTCAAGAGTGTCGCTGTTGCGGAGCAGCTCCTGAAGAAAGTCGTAGGTTGGGCGCAGCCGCAGCTCGAATATGCTGTAGTCGTCGTGGCGCTCCAACTCTTCCTGCGACGGGTGCAGAGGCAGCGAGCGCAAATAGTTTGCCTGGCTGGCGTCAACTTTCAGCCGCACATTCTCAATCTTGTAATCGTAATTGAGAATGACACCAAAGCAACCGCTGAAATAGTCATCGGGGTTGAAATCTTTTGGGCGGGTGAATTTTTTATTAGTCAGATTGAGGCTGATGATGCGGTCGAGTCCGTAGATGCGGATGGAATCGTCGCCCTTCCCGTAATCGTTTTTCCCGACCACGTACCAGCGCTGCTTGAACAATTTAACGCAATAGGGCTTCAGATGGAAAGTCTTCTCCTCGTTGCTGTGGAATCTTCTATGTGTGACCTCCAGCACCTTGTCTTCCTTCATTGCCCGCAGAATTGTGGAAAGAAAAGTCTGGCTCGACGGTATGTCCTCCAGCAGAATGCGGTCGCTGAGCGATTTGTTATCGAGCAGCGTCTCGTTCACCGACATCGCGTCGAGCAGCCAGCGGTGAAATTCATCCATATCATTATCAAGATAATAGGTGTACCCGCCTTTGGTTGCGCACTCAATGTTGATGTCGAGCATATCTTCAACGGCATCTTTCCAGTCGCAGAAGGTGCGGCGCGGTAGCTGGGTTTGAAAGCGCTCGAAGTAGAGCTGCTGTATCTCTTTGAGAGTTATGCTTTTAGCCTCATAGATTGTTCTGATGAGCCAAAAATATTTAGCGTACTGATTGAGTGCCATTGTCCTCGAGTTTTAAGTTGAAAGTTAATAAGTTATAAGTTAAAATTAGTCAAAAATCAAAAATATCATCGTATGTCTGTTGTTTAAACTGATAATATTAATGTTTGCAGTCCGTTAGTTAAGACAAAGATAAGATTAAAAATCATATTTCGAGAGCGAATTATTTGCAGCAGAACACATTATATTTAGCATCGGATTTTTAGATAAAAGCAAATTGACAAAATTGGCATCAGATTTTTCAAATATTAAGATTTCATTGGCCCCCATGCAGGGATTTTCCGACGTGATTTACCGTTCAGCAATAAACAAAATTGGCGGCATAGATGTATTTTACGCGCCGTATATCAAAACCGAGAACGAGTCAATCAAACCCAAAAGCCTTGCCGACATTGAGCCGGGTGCGAATGAAGGAATTGTTGTTGTGCCGCAGGTGATGGGCAACAAGCCAGCTGATATTCTGCAAGTTGCCAATGCCGTTAAAGCTCTGGGTTACAATGAGTTGAATTGGAATTTGGGTTGTCCTTTTCCAATGGTTGCCAAGCGGCGGCTTGGTGCTGGCTTGTTACCTTATCCCGAAATAATTGATGACATTCTTGCCGAAGTTGTGGCGCAGAGCGATGTGTTTCTTTCTGTAAAGATGCGATTGGGATATTTGTCGTCCGACGAAATCTGGCCAGTGCTCGATGTACTTAATAAACATAGAATCAAAGAGATAATTGTTCATCCACGCATTGGAAAACAGATGTACAATGGCTCTGCCGATAAGAGCATTTTGTCTGCAATTGTCGGGAAATCAGCGCATCCTGTGGCTTATAACGGCGACATTTGCACATCCGAACAAGCCAGCAGCCTCATAGCTGAAAATCCAACCGTAAGCCATTTGATGATAGGGCGCGGACTACTATGCAATCCATTCTTAGCCAATCAGATAAAGGGTACTGAGCCAAACAAATTCATCAAGCGAACACAATTGTTGAATTTTGTGGGCGCCATTGCCGAAAAACAACTCGATCGCCTTCAGGGAGCTGGTCATTTCCTTCAGAAAATGACCACCTACTGGGAATATTGGTCACAAATGTTTGCCGATGCGCACCGCGCATTTAAAACAATAAAAAAATGCCGAACCATTGAGGAATATACTGATAAAGTTCAGGATATGGTACTCGGGTGGGAGCTAACCATATAATAAAATAAAAGCCAGGCTTTTCAACAATATCATTTAAAGCAATACATGAAGAAACGGTTGTCAGCGGTTTTGAGAATTGTGGTTGCGGCACTTTCGTTGGCGTTCATAGGTTGGAAGGTTTATGAGCAATTGTGCAGCGGAGAGCCGTTTGCGACTTTCACTCCGAAAATTGCGCCATTGATTGTCGCCGTTCTGCTTATGCCGCTCAATTGGCTGCTCGAAGCGCGCAAATGGCAGATTCTGACTGCTCATCTTCAGCAACTTACAGTTGCAGAGTCGCTCAAGTCAGTTCTTTCAGGGCTGGCCGTTTCAATGCTTACTCCCAACCGCGTGGGCGATTTTGCCGGGCGCATCGCGTGGCTCAAGCCTGAAAACCGCACCTCGGGCGCAATGTCGGACTTTGTGGGCGGATATGCGCAGATGACAGCAATTGCATTGCTTGGCATAGCGGCTTTTTGCATGCACCCTGTGCTGCCCGATTTTTTAGAATGGTCTGGCAGGCATTATTCCATGACCGCAGCTGTGCTTATTGTGCTGGCGGTTGCTTTGTGCGGAATTTATTTTTGTGTTGGAATGATAGCGAGGCGTTTCCGATTTAATTGTTGGCCATGGCTGGAGCGTTTTGTTCAGGCTGCGGGACAGCACACCAAGAGCCAACTCGCCAAAGCAATGTTTTTATCAATATGTCGTTCAGCGGTTTTCATACTTCAGCTTCAACTGATGCTTCAATCAGTCGAAATCAATTTGTCGGCCATTGACGCGTTCCGTTCAATAGCGCTCATGTATTGTTTTGTGTCGGTTATACCCTCATTTGCTTTAGCAGAGTGGGGCGTGCGGGGTTCAATGGCGTTGCTTTTTATTGCTCCTTTATGCGGACAGCCAGCGCAGATTGTTGCAGCAACAGTTGCCTTGTGGCTAATAAATGTGGCTGTGCCAGCTGCTGTGGGAGCAGTCAGCATGTTGCGCCGAAAATAGGTATGCATAAAAAAGAACATCGCTGCAGAAATGAATCCGCAACGATGTTCAAAAAACAATCTAAATTGTTCTGCTACAAATTATTGTGCGCCATAGCCCTTAACTGCGCCGAACAACTTCATCAGGTTGTCAGAGTAAGGATATTTGTTGGCGTACATTGAAACCTTCGACTGGATTGAGCCTACTTGGTTCATGCCCATTGCAGAGCGGAACTGGTTGGCTGCCGAGTTCGGGTTGTAGTCGGTAGTCTCGGTGTAAGAAGCCGAAAGGAATGCCTCAAGATATTTCTGGTCGATAACGCCTTTGAACACTTTGGGGTCAGACAGCGAAACGTTTTTCTCGCAGCTCTCAATGCCCTTAACATCCTCGAAATCCTCGAATGCCTCATCTTCAACCTTCAGGTATTTAACCGACGGGCTAACGGTGTAGCTGACGTCACCTTTCTTGTTAAGGAAGAACATGTTCTCGTCGAGAGTAACTTTCTGCTCGCCCGGACGGTTGTTCATGCTGTTGTCGAAGCCCGACATAATGCTCAAACCAATAATGTTGTGGCTGATGTTGGCGTCAACCTTGCTCAGAGCGCGAACGCCGTAACCCATGTCGCCGAAGTCTTTGGTGCGGCTCCATGTGAAGAGAACGGTGTTGTATTCGAAGTTCAGGCGGGTGTCGAAAGCCTTTGCGCTGCGGCACGATACGTTGCAAGCCATCATACGGCTGTTGATGAGCAGGTTGTTCTTAATGTTGACAACACCTCTCAGGTGGTTGATGTTGATAGCATAGAACGAGCTGTTCAGAATCAAACAGTTGGTAATGGTGAAAGTACCGGTTGTGTTACCATAGATGGCATATTTCTTCAACGATGCGAAAGGATAGTCACCTTTGGTAGGAGGCTCAAGCCAGTAACCAGTCTCGAAACCCTCCGGTTTGCCCTCTCTTGGGTGGTAAGCGTTAACATCGCTGTGGTCGATAAAGAATCCGTCGAATACGGTTGTGCCTTTGTCATCGGTAAGAGTGAACTCAACAGTACCGTTTTTCGGAGGAGTTGCGTTCTGCTCCATTTTCGGACGGATGATTGATTGGTTCTTTTTGAAATCGCGGGTTTTGAAGTCGTCAGAGTAGCCACCGTAAAGCTCAACAGCTTTGGTAATTTCAATGTGACCAACACCGGCAGGACCACCATAAACGCCTGCAGCAACAAGAATCTTGTCGCCGGGAGCGGCTTTCTCAAGAGCGCCGTAGATGGTTTTTAATGGAGCCTCCGGGGTTGTTCCTTCATTCTTCTTTGCTCCAGCTGGCGATACATACCAAGTGGTTGCAAACGCAGGCACTCCCATGGCTACTGCCATGCACAATGCCATAAAATTTCTCATTTTCATTTTTTAAAAAATTTTAAATTAATTAATCGATAATTCCACTTTCGTGAAAAACGTCACAATAGTACGTTTTATATGGAATTTTAGCAATAGGTATTTATACCTATATGAATTAAAATGCTGATAACTAAAAAGAAAAAATAACATTTTTATTTTTTCAGACAGATGGTGAACCGGCTAAACGCTTTTTGTGGCTACGGTTATCAGGCAAAGGTTGGCTGTTTTTTTTGAAGTATACGTTTTCAGTCAGTCTTTGCGTTTCAGTTTATATTTTTAGTTTGTGTTTGTGTTTTTGCGTTTAAGTTATATTTGCAGTTCAAACACTATAGTGATGTCTGACAAAAACGAAGTCAACTTATTCATTCTGAAGGTTGGGGCGGTAATCGGGCTGTCGTTTGCGGCCACCATCTTCATTGCTCACCTGCGCGGCATCTGCCACACGCCAGGCGACAATGTATCGTGGCTCAACATCATCATCTTCTCGTTTGTGGTGATGCTCTCGGGCCGCCAGTACCGCGAGACCGTCGAAGGCGAAAAGTTCAACTACGGCCGCGCGTTGCTCTACGTCAGCAAACTCAATGTTATCAGCGCCACGGTGCTTGCCGTGTTCGGATATTTCTACTACACCAGCATCGCACCCGACGACCTTCAAAGCCTTATCGGCCAGATAGAACCCGTCTTGCGGCAGCAGTGGAGAATGAACGACGAGCAGACGGCGGCAATGATGCAGTTGTACAACGAATCGCTCTCGGGCGGCTCAATGGCCTTTGTGATGTTCATTATGCAACTCATCGGCGCGGGATTCTTCAGCCTAATTCTGGCCAACATCATCAAAACAAAACCATTACTACAGATTAATAATTTAAATCAATGAATATCAGTGTTGTAATACCGCTCTACAACGAGCAGGAATCAATCAGCGAACTTGTGGCTTGGATAGCCAAAGTGATGTACGACAACAATTTCACCTACGAGATTATTGTTGTTGACGACGGCAGTACCGACGGCTCGTGGGACGAAATCCATAAACTCACCGAAGAGTACGGCTCAATACGCGCCATTCGGTTCCGCCGCAACTACGGCAAATCGGCGGCTCTGTTCTGCGGCTTCCGCGAGGCCGAGGGCGACGTGGTCTTCACAATGGACGCCGACCTGCAGGACAGCCCCGACGAGATTCCCGCAATGTACAAGATGATTGTCAGCGACGGGTTCGACCTTGTGTCGGGTTGGAAGAAAGAGCGCCACGACCCAATCACCAAAACCATTCCAAGCAAGTTCTACAACTGGGTGGGCCGCGTCACCACGGGCATTGGCCTGCACGATATGAACTGCGGTCTGAAGGCTTACCGCCGCGACGTGGTGAAGTCAATAGAGGTTTACGGCGAGATGCACCGCTACATTCCAGTGCTGGCCAAGCAGGCGGGCTTCGGCCGAATAGGCGAGAAGGTGGTCGTTCACCGCGCGCGCAAGTACGGCAAGACCAAATTCGGCATTGAGCGCTTCATAAACGGCTTTCTCGACCTGATGTCGATACTCTTTATGACCAAATTCGGCAAAAAACCGATGCACCTTTTCGGCACACTGGGCGTGTTTGTCTTCCTTTTGGGATTCTTTGCCGCCGCCACCGTGGGCGCAATCAAACTCATATCGCTTTCGCGAGGCATTGCCGCGCCGCTCGTCACAAGCAGCCCCTATTTCTACCTGGCTCTCACCTGTATGATTCTAGGCACGCAACTCTTCCTGACGGGATTTCTGGGCGAACTCGTCTCGCGCAGTTCAACCGACCGCAACGATTATCAAATAAAAGAAACACTATGAAACGTCTGCTCATTATCAGCCTGTTAGCGATTGCCGCAGGCACGCTTTCGGCTCAAGACTCAATTCCAGCCAGCGCCGTCAAAATGCAGAAGCACTGCGGCCTGAACCGTTTTTATGTCGATAGCGCGCGCGTCAGTCTCGACCGCCTGATTGTGGGCTGCGGCGCCAACGAGCCCGCCGCCGATATGTTCGGCAAGGCGCAGGAGTCGATGTTCTTCGGCAAACTCTTCTGCGTGGTGGGCGGTGTTCTGGTGGCCTATCCGCTTGTGAGTATGATTTGGGACGACTCGCCGAACATTCCGATGTCGGTGGCAGGGTGCTGTATGGCCGCCATTTCGATTCCGATTTTTATGAACTACAACCGCCAGTCGCGCGAGGCTCTGCGCCTAATGGGTACCGAATATGTTCCGCCAAAAGACGATGCTGATGGCGTGAGCCTGAACATTGGCCTGATGCAGTCGGGAGTGGGGATTTGCGTGAGGTTTTAGGGTTTCGCACGGGTGAATTAATTTTCTGTTTTTGAGCAAGTTTTCTATATTTGAAAAGTTTTTGCAAAGCAGGTTATGGGAATTGACGACATTAAACGGAGTATTTTGACTTTCGTCAGCAAATACGTAATCAAGAAGGTTGTGCTGTTCGGCTCGCGTGCAAACGGCACAAATTCCGACAAGAGCGACGTTGACCTGATTGTGGAGTTTTTCAACCCCGTCTCGCTCATAACGCTGTCGAAACTCAAACTCGATGTCGAAGGCGCGCTGAGGCTGGATGTCGATATTATCCACGGCCCGCTCTCGAGCGACGATATGATTGAGGTTGGAAAGGAGGTTGTTCTGTATGCAGCGTAGAGATTTTATTGCCATACAGAAAATGATTAGTGAAATGAAGATTGGCATTTCACTGCTTGCCGACACCAGCCTTGAAGCGTTTATATAAGTGTTAAATAATTCGTGCAGTTCTCAACTGCACAATTAAGCAACCCCTACTTTAAGATTCAATAATTGATTATATTTGACATTATAATCTTAAAACTATCAATTATGAAACTCAAACTAATGGCGGCGTTTATTGTCGCAACAATTTTGGCGGGTTGCACGGCACAGACAACCAACAACGACACTTATTATGCTGTAAGAGTGGATGGTAAATGGGGCTATATCGACCAAACAGGGCAAATAAAAATTAATCCGCAGTTTGCTGAAGCCTGGAATTTCACAGAAAACGGTTTGGCTGCTGTCAAGCAAGAAGGCAAGTGGGGCTATATTGATAAAAGCGGCAAGTTTGTGATTGAACCGCAGTTCGAATTTGCTGTAAGTTTCGCCAAGAATGGGTTGGCACAAGTCAGAGTGAATAATTTAGACAAAGCAGGCTATATCGACGAAACGGGCAAATATGTTATAGAACCGCAATTTGACAAGGCTGGCGACTTCAACAATGATGGTTTAGCCGTCGTGGTTTTGGTTGACAGCGCAGCAGAAAAACAGTTTCCAATACGGAAATATGGTGTTATTGATGAAACTGGAAAATACGTGGTTGAGCCCAAATACCAACTCATTAAATTCGATGACAAAGGAAATATTTGGTTCCGTTCAAACTTTAAATATGGTATGCTCGACAACAAAGGGAATGTTGTTATTGAGCCACAATTCGACCTTTTTAGAGACGGCTGGTTTTTCAGTGCAGATTGACGGTATCACAATTGTGGTACTCTGTTGTAGTTCAATAATTACTGTCTAATCAACAAAACTCGCCCCGAAAAGTGTAGTGATTTGGCAAAAAGTCGTACCGAAAAGTGTGGCAACTCGTCGAAAAGTCGCCCCGAAAAGTGTAATCAAACGGCATAATATATTGTATTATAGTAAAATAAATATTTTAAACAGAAATCCTTATATAGCATTTGTAGGCTTCTGTGTTTTCTGTGTAATCTGTGCGAGAATTAATTCAATCCTTCAATCCTTCAATCAATGGTCGTTGGTCGTTTTGCCCCGTCGCCGAGCGGGCGGATGCATTTAGGGAATATTTACAGCGCCGTGCTGTCGTGGCTTTCGGCACGCAGCCAGGGCGGCGAGTGGCTGCTGCGCGTTGAGGACCTTGACCGCCAGCGGTGCCGCCCCGAGTATGCCGCGCAGATTGAGGACGACCTGCTCTGGCTGGGCCTTGAGTGGGACGAAGGCGGAAGCCGCAGCGGTCCCAGCGGTCCGTACTATCAGAGCCAGCGCGATGCCGTTTACGAGCGCGAACTGCAGAAACTCGAGGCTCGCGGGTTGCTCTATCCGTGCTTCTGCACCCGCGCCGACATTATGGCCGCCAGCGCGCCCCACCAATCCGACGGCGTGGTGGTTTACGGCGGTCGCTGCCGAACACTCACGGCCGCCGAGCGCGCCGCAATGAGCGCCACACGCAAGCCCGCCACACGGCTCTGCGTGCCCGATGCCGACTGCACCTTCACCGACGGCCATTACGGCTTGCAGCACTACAATCTGGCCCGCGACTGCGGCGATTTCATTGTCCGCCGAGCCGACGGCAACTTCGCCTATCAGTTGGCCGTGGTGGCCGACGACGCTCTGATGGGCGTCACCGAAGTGGTCCGCGGCTGCGACCTTCTGCCGTCAACGCCGCAGCAAATCTATCTTTACGGGCTGCTCGGCTACCCCGTGCCGCAGTTCGCACACATTCCGCTGCTGATGTCGTCAGGCGGCCACCGCCTTGCCAAACGCGACCGCGGCACCGATATGGGCAGCCTTCGGCAGAACCACACGCCCGAGCAACTTCTGGGCCTTGTCGCCCACCTTGCGGGAATCACTGACCGTCCCGAACCGCTGACAATCAGTGAGATTCTGCACGAGTTCAGTTGGGCCAAAGTGCCGACTGAAAATATATTGGTTGAAGGATTGAATGCGTGAAAGTTGGGTTATCGCTTCGCGAGAAATTTTAAAAAATTCGATTCAAAATTTATAAAAAATTGAATTCCAGTTTTTTATTTCTAACCGATTCAACCCGATTTTAACCGATAACTTTTTCTGATTGAATCTGATAAAATCGGTTAGCGATAAAAATGATTGATTCTAAGATTTTTGTCTCTAACCAAACGAACCCGAATTTATCCAAACACAATATTTTGAATAAGTTTGGTTAGAAACTGATTTTGAATAATTTTCTTATAGATTTTTTAAAATTTCCGCCCGTCAGGGCGTTACCATTAAATTAGGTGTCAGGTATTAGGTGTTGGGTGTTGGAATTTAGGCATTAGGCACTAAAATGCTTGGTGTTGGTATCACATTTTAAACTTCTAAACCTTTAAACAATTCACCGATTAAACAATTCACCAAACAAATTTCCGCCAACCGAATCGAAAAACACCGTATATTTAGGCTTCGATAATTAAACGTAAAACTATGGCGACACTATCTATCATTCTGCAACTCTGCATTGTGCTGGGCGCATTGTGGGTTGGCTCGCGCTACGGTTCGCTGGCGCTGGGCGCGATTTCGGGCATTGGCCTGGCAATTCTTGTTTTCGGCTTCGGCCTGAAACCTGGCACACCGCCAACCGACGTTATCTACATAATCATTGCCGCCGTCACTTGCGCTGGCATTATGCAGGCGTCGGGCGGAATGGACTGGCTCATTCAGTTGGCCGAGCGGCTTCTGCGCAAGCACCCCGACCGCATAACCTTTCTGGCGCCGCTCTGCACCTTCTTCCTGACAGTGCTGGTGGGCACAGGCCACGTGGTTTACACGCTGATGCCCATTATCTGCGACATTGCCCTTAAAAAAGGAATCCGCCCCGAGCGTCCGTGCGGCGTGGCCAGCATAGCGTCGCAGGTGGGCATAACCTGCTCGCCCATTGCGGCCGCAGTGGTGGCTTTTGTGTCGATTTCGAACGCCAACGGTTTCGATGTCTCGATTCCTGGCGTGCTGATGGTGAGCATTCCGTCGTGCCTGTGCGGACTGATGGCCGCCGCCGCCGCTTCGTACCACCGCGGTCTCGACCTTGACAAAGACCCGCAGTTCCAGGCAAAACTGAAAGACCCTGAGCAGTATAAGTTCATTTACGGCAGTTCTGCCACAACACTCGACAAAGAGATTCCGCAATCGGCCAAAAACGCCGTTTTCATTTTCCTTGGCGCACTGGCGGTGATTGTTTTCTTCGCCATTTTCCAGAATGTGCTGCCGTCGTACAGCACGCTGCGGGCCGTGAAAGGCGCGGCACCCACAACCCTTGCCGACGGCACCGTCATTACCCCCGATCAGTTGATTAAGTCGGGCATTCAATCGTTCGGAATGACCGAACTGTACCAGAAGCCGCTGGCAATGAACCTTGTCATTCAGATAGTTATGATTGCCGCCGCCGCGCTGATGATAATCTTCTGCAAGGCGTCGCCAAAGAAGGCCGTGGCAGGTCCAGTGTGGCAGTCGGGAATGGTGGCCGTGGTTGCCATTTACGGCATTGCGTGGCTGGCCGACACCTTCTTCTCAAACTATCTGACCGAAATGAAGACGTTGCTCTCGGGCATTGTGGCGCAATATCCGTGGTCCATTGCGCTGGTGTTCTTCTGCGTGAGCGTGCTGATAAACTCGCAAGGCGCGGTGGTGGTTGCAATGCTGCCGCTGGCCTATTCGCTCGGCATTCCAGGCTGGGTGCTGCTGGGCGTGCTGCCGTCGGTTTACGGCTATTTCTTCATTCCGAACTACCCGTCCGACATTGCCACCGTCAACTTCGACCGCTCGGGCACAACCGTCATAGGCAAGTACCTGCTCAACCACTCGTTTATGATGCCTGGTCTGATTTGCGTGTCGGTTTCAACGCTTGTGGCTTATCTGATTTCGATGCTGATTTATTGATAGTTGGAAGAAATACAAGTTTTAAAGAATGTGTGGTGTGGGGCCGCACATTCTTTTTTTTGTAAAAAATACAGAATGCAGGTAGGGAATAGCCACGCTGAATTGTCTTATAAATGTGCGCGTTAATCGCGAAAAGCAACATTTTAAAAACTTAAACTAAAATGAAAAAACTAATACTTATTGCATTTGCCATTTTCGGCTCGCTCTGCGGATACTCTCAGATGATAGATTATCCTAAAAATCAGATTTCTGTGTTTTATTGTGATGGTATGTCACTGTACTTGGGTCTATTAAATTTTTGGGGTTCAGGACCAACGAATGACGGGACAAAAGGAGATGGAGAAACACGTTTGAAATACACGGATTTTTCTGGAACTTATAATGTTGAGTATCTGCGCAATTTTATCAAACCTTGGATGTCGATGGGTGTGCAATTGGGTTATGAAGAGAACCGTTCTAAACATTGGATTAACAGGTATGATTCACCATCTCAACCTAACGATCACTGGACAGTGAAAGAGCAGACGCCATACATTATGGCAGCCATTCGGTTCGAATATTTACGTTGCAATTGGGTGGGGATGTATTCAAAAGTTGGAGTAGGAGCGCGCTTTATTATTACAGACTCAAAATATGATACAGGGAAGACTGATGATGACTTTGATTGGATTCCTTGTTTTGTTGGAGCAACTGGAATAGAAATCGGACCCAAAATGGTAAGAGCGTTCGGTGAAATTGGATTGGGTGCTCAAGGTTTTGCGGCAATTGGAATCAGAAGCAGATTTTGATGTTTCAGGTGAAACTTCTAAATTTGCTTATTATGGAAAAACTAACACTAATCGTTTTTGCTCTTACAATTATCGCCTTGCGCGGATATTCGCAGAACATCGAATATCCTAAACATCAGGTATCTGCATTTTATTGTTACGATAAATCACTGTATTCGAGTTACGATAAGAATTTCGGTGTCTGGGAAAATAGAATGGAAGGTGATGATAAGGATTGGAATTATACTTATTTTTCGGGAACCTATAATGTTCAATATCTGAGCAATTTCATCAACCCTTTGATGTCGATGGGTGTGCAAGTAGGTTATGAAGAAACCTGTTCTAAACATTGGCAGAATTTGTTTAGAACGACAACAGAATCTGTCGAACATTGGACAGAAAAAGACAGAATGCCATATATTCTTTGCGTTATGCAGTTAGATTTGTTGAGAAGAAATTGGATAGGTTTTTACACAAAGGCGGGGATGGGAATGCGTTTCGTTTTTACAGAGCAAAAATATGAATCAGGGAACACTGATAATATATTTAAATGGATTCCTTGTTTAGTTGGGGCTGCAGGAATAGAAGTTGGACCCCAAATTGTGCGAGTTTTTGGTGAATTAGGTTTAGGTGCACAAGGTCTTGCTTCGTTCGGCATTCGCAGCCGTTTTTGATTTTTCTGAATCATAATTCAATACCATAAAATATATTTGCGCTGGCTTATTTTATAGGTTCGCCAATAATGGATTTGAATATGGAAACAATTGATTTACAAGAAATAGCCAAGCAAACCGAGCAGATTCTGACCGATTTGCTCAACGCCCACCCGATGGCCAAAGGGTCGGTTTTTGTTGTGGGCTGCTCATCGAGCGAGGTGGCTGGCGGACTGATTGGCAAGAACTCGAGCGCCGAGATTGGGCAGACCATTTTCGCGACAGCGCACCGAATCCTTTCTGAGCGCGGCGTTTATCTTGCCTGCCAATGCTGCGAGCACCTTAACCGAGCGCTTGTGGTTGAGGCCGAGTGCGCCGAGCACTACGGCTATGAGCCAGTGAGCGTGGTTCCGTGGCTTCACGGTGGCGGCTCGTTTGCCACTGCGGCATACGGCGGCTTCAGTCAGGCGGTTGTGGTTGAGCACGTTAAGGCTTCGGCAGGTCTCGACATTGGCGACACTCTCATTGGTATGCACCTGAAGGACGTAGCCGTACCCGTTCATCCCACGCCGAACCAGATTGGCGCAGCCCACGTGGTAGCCGCCTTCTGCCGCCCGAAACTCATTGGCGGCGAACGTGCGAGGTATGTTAAGGGGTGAATCGGTCAATCGTTTGTAGAGACGCGGCGCGCCACGTCTCTACTATGCGGTAGGAAAAAACCTTCAGCACTCAAATCCTAACTACTAATTCCTAAATCCTAAATATCTATATTTGCCCCCATTATGAGAAAGGCATTGTTTTACATTTCGATAGTGCTGCTTTCAGTCGGACTGATGTCGGCCAAGGGCAGCCGCAAGAAACCGAAACCTGCGTTTGCGGTTATCGAGACGCCGTACGGCAATATGAAGGTCAAACTCTACGGCCAGACGCCGCTGCACAAGCAGAATTTCGTGACGCTGGTCAAGGAGCATTTCTACGACAGTCTGCTCTTTCACCGTGTGATTGAGGATTTTATGATTCAGGGCGGCGACCCCGATTCGAAGAACGCACCGAAGGGCAAGATGCTGGGCGCGGGAAGTCACGGCGAGCGAATCCCTGCCGAGTTTGCCGATGGCCTTTACCACAAGCGCGGCGCTCTGGCTGCCGCACGCGACAATAATCCCGAAAAGAAATCGTCGGGGTGCCAGTTCTACATTGTGCAAGGTAAAGTGTACTCTAACAAAGATTTAGACCATATCGAAGAGCAGCATAACGCGTCAGTCAAGCAGAAAATGCTCAACGACTGGCTCAAATCGGACGAGAGCAAGGCCGACCAAGATGCACTGACCAAACTGCAGCGCGCACGCAACTTCGCCGCCTTCAACCATTATTGCGACAGCCTTGTGGAGCATTTGGTTGCGACGAATCCCGACGCCAAACTGTTCAAATTCAGCCCCGAACAACGTAAAACCTACACCACCGTCGGCGGTGCGCCTTTCCTTGACGGCGATTATACCGTTTTTGGCGAAGTGGTTGAAGGTCTGAACATTATCGACAGCATTGCCGCCGTTGAGACCGACCGCAACGACCGCCCGCTCAACGATGTGATGATGAAAATGCGAATCGTGAAAAAATAGTGCTATGAACTTCGACGTCAGAGAGATACGAAAAGATTTCCCCATTCTAGAGCAAACCGTCAACAACCGTCGGCTCGTCTATTTCGACAATGCGGCCACCACACAGAAGCCGCGCCGCGTGATTGACAAGATTGTCGAGGTTTACACCCAATACAACGCCAACGTGCACCGCGGCGTCCACCACCTGAGCAACCTTGCCACCACGGCAATGGAGGAGTCGCGGCAGACGGTCAGGCGGTTTCTGAACGCAGCGTCGGAGCGCGAGATAATTTTCACCCGCGGAGCCACCGAGAGTATCAACCTTGTGGCAAATTCGTTCAGCCAGCAGTTTATGAGCGAAGGCGATGAGGTAATCGTTACCGAGATGGAGCACCACAGCAACATTGTACCGTGGCAACTGCTTGAAAACCAACACAAAGCAAAAGTTGTTAAATGGGCTTTCGACGACCGTGGCGAACTGAATCTGGCCGAACTCGAAGAGTTGATAACCGACCGCACCAAATTGCTGTCAATCGTCTATGTTTCAAACACTTTGGGCACTATCAACCCTGTTGAGCAGATAATTGAGATTGCCCACAGCCACAACATTCCCGTGCTGGTGGACGCTTCGCAGGCCATTCAGCATTTTGCGATTGACGTTCAGCAACTCGACTGCGATTTTCTCGTCTTCAGCGGACACAAGATTTACGGCCCGACAGGCGTCGGCGTGCTGTATGGCAAAGAGCAGTGGCTCAGCCAGATGCCGCCATATCAAGGCGGTGGCGAGATGATTGAGACAGTGTCGTTCAGCGGTACCACCTTCAACCAACTGCCCTACAAATTCGAGGCGGGCACACCCGACTATGTGGGCATTATCGCCCTTGCCGAGGCTCTGCGCTACGTTGAGGCCATTGGAATGGACAACATTGCCGCCTACGAGAGCGAACTGTTCACTTATCTTAATGGCAAAATTCAATCTATCAGTGATTTACGACTGATTGGCACCGCAGAAAAGCGTGCGTCGCTGGTTTCGTTTGTGACCGATTTCGCCCACCCGTTCGACATTGGCACCCTGCTCGACAAAATGGGCATTGCCGTCCGCACGGGCACCCATTGCACCGAGCCAATAATGCAGCACTTCGGAATCCCTGGCACCGTCCGTGCTTCGATAGCCTTCTACAACACCACCGAAGAGATTGACATTCTGCACGATAGCTTGCTGCGGGCGGTGAGTATGTTGAAGTAGTTTTTTGAAGTGATTTGCTGAAAATTCCTGCGAAGCAATACGCAATTTCTTCAGCAGCAAATACTCGGGATTGATTATCAAGCGTCAATGAGGGTTTTGTAATCCTCGTTATAGATTTCTTTCAACAGTTTACGCGCTGAAACAATGCGAAAACCACCCTTCCCGTCGCCTTGCACGATTTCCTCATTTCGGATAGCCTTGTCGCGAATCATTTGATATTCAGCAATTTCAAGTCCCTTCCTTATTTTGTTTCCCAATGATTCTGTACTAACTGTTTGCATAGTCTTGTATTTTTTTATACTTAATCTTGTCGAATATGTTTATGCTGCCAAAATCCTGTTCTGCAATAATTTGCCGTGGGTTGGTGGCATTATCAACCAAAATCCAATAGTCAACAATATCTTTATAAATATTGAAAAAGTTCTTTATGCCAGCGGTGTATCTTCTTAATATAACGTCAGTTGGAATATTATGTCCACCCTCTCGCACTCTTTTAGCGACACGTTCCACTGCCATTTCTGGCGAATCTATCCAAAAGAAAAGGAGGTTTACTTTATAACCTTTTCTATGTGCGTTTTTTACCAGATTGGCGTATGATTTTGTTGCCAAAGTCGTTTCAATGGAAAAGGAAACCTCGTTATTCAATAGTTCGTCAATGCGTTTCAGCATTAAGCGGCCAGCCTCAACAGCAACAGTTTCAGGATGAAAAGGTGACAGGCCGTGAGCAATCTCGTCGGCATTTACAAATTCCTCACAATTCAAAATCCGTGGTAGAATTGTAAAAGAAGCCGTGGTTTTTCCTGCTCCATTGCACCCTGCAATTATATATAAGTTCTTAATAGCCATTCTATTGAAGAAGCAATTTCAACTTTTTACTTGTCAAAAGTATAAAAGTGGTCGGTGAAATAAAAATGATTTTTCTAATGTGATGCAAAACAAAACTCTCGACTTTTCGATTCACCGATTCAACAATTCACCGATTCAACAACAAAAACTATATTTGCACCCAGAAACGGAAAATCCGTATCGAGATATTTTGAATTGAAAATGAATGAATTAGAATCGCGCCAGCAACAAATAATTGACGAGTTCGGTGTCTTCACCGACTGGATGGACAAGTACGAGTACCTGATTGAGCTAGGCAAGGAGCTCGAGCCGATGCCCGACAGCGAGAAGACCGAAGAGAACCTGATTAAAGGCTGCCAGAGTCAGGTGTGGCTCACGGCCAGCTGCAATGGCGGCATTGTCACCTTCCGCGCCGACAGCGACGCCATAATCACCAAAGGCATTATCGCTCTGCTAATCAAAGTGATGTCGGGGCTTTCGCCGAAAGAGATTGCCGAAGCCGACCTGCATTTTATCGACGCAATCGGTTTGCGCGAGAACCTGTCGCCCACCCGCTCAAACGGCCTCGCAAGTATGGTGCGGCAGATAAAAATGTACGCGCTGGCGTTTGCTTCGTAATAATGTTTAATAAATTGAATGTGATTCGAAAATTCAGTCATTCAATTAATCAATCCTTCAATCCTTAAGATATGGACCAACTGCTTGAAACCAAAATAATCAACGAGCTGAAAACCGTTTACGACCCCGAGATACCCGTCAACGTGTACGATTTGGGGCTTATCTACAACCTGAAGGAAGACAAGGGTGTGCTCGATGTTGAGATGACTCTGACCGCCCCAGGCTGCCCCATTGCCGACCAGATTCTTGACGAGGTGCGGATGAAACTTGAATCGGTGCCAGGCATCCACCAGGTGAACATCAACCTTGTGTTCGAACCCGAATGGAATCAAGATATGATGAGCGAGGAAGCCAAGATGGATTTGGGATTCTTGTAATCCCTTCCATTAAAAATTTATTTGCAAATGCAAAAATGTTGCTACCTTCGCATTATTGTTTAAAATTTAAAAACGACTTAAAAATTTAAAAACATGAAAAAATTTGGATTTAAAGGTTTGGCAGCTCTTGCACTTGCTGCAACCACAGTATTCTCATCTTGCAAGAAAGACGACGACGGCAACTCTGTTATAGATTTGTTGAGCAGCTTTGAAGTAACAAGTTTGAATTTCAAAACTAATGTTGTTTACGGTGATAAGGACGAAAGCAGCTCTGCAGCAAAATCGTCTTCGTTGTTCGGCGAAAAAAAGACAACTGTTTATGCAGTTGATGGCAAGCAATTTATAAGTGTAGTCTTTGCTGGTGACCAAAAAGGCACTTACAACCTTGAACTTAAAGGTGAGAACCCTAACACCCTTCTCATCAACTATCTTACCACTGATGCCACTTTGGACGAAACTCTCCAAGAAAGCTTTAGTGCCGAAACTGGTTGCTTGATTACCTACGGAAGTCTGGAAAATGGTGCCAGCGCAGATGCTCTTTATGTATCAACCAAAGCAAGTGTGACCATTAACTCTATTATGAAGAGCACCAAAGTTGGTGGAAGCAAGGTTTCAGGTACATTCACTGCTACTCTTGTGAACTCAAAGGGCGACAAGAAAGAGGTTGAAGGCAAGTTTAATTGCTTAGGTTTGTAATAATCAACTTTACAGATAAAAGCCGGCCCGCGAAGCCGGCTTTTTTTATGTCTGTTAATCGGAAAAACAGCAAATAATTTTGAAAAACAGAATGATTAATAAAAGATTTGATTACCTTTGATTGATGTTTGTTAAACAATTTTATAAAAAGTAATTACTATGAGAAAATCAATCAAACTTTTTGCAATGGGCATTGCTGCCTTGTTGCTTGCAGGTACTGCTTCGAATGCCAAAGCTAGTGGAAAATTGAAGTACGACAGCAAATCCACATACGAAGTGGAGTCTCTGGGACGTGATGGCGATGGTTACAAAGTTGTTCGCCTGCATGGCATAGGCGATACCGAGGAAGCAGCCATTGAAGACGCAATGATGAAAGCTGTTGCTTGTGCATTGTTCTGCGGATTTCCATCTGGCGGTGATGGTGTGACTGGTCAAACTCCTGCCATCATTACTGATCCTAATGCAGAGGCTGCAAACAAAAAATTCCTGACAGAATTCTTTAAGTCTGATTATAAGAAATACGTTGTCGTAAGTACACGTGTCCCGACTAAAGCAAGTTCAAAAGTGTCTAAGAAACTGTTTAAAGTTCGCATTGGAATGGATGTTTCTTACGATGCTCTAAAAGCTGAAATGCAGAAACAAGGCGTTATAAAATAACACAGGCCGACATTTATCACTGAAATAAGCGGAGCCATTTGTTGTGGCTCCGTTTTTTTTGAATCGCAGATTCGTTTTGGCGCAATAAAAAGTGAGCAATGACCAAAAACTTTTGACAAACCTCCATTAAAAGGAGAAAAAACAAACACCACGAACAAAAACATTTGTATATTTGCGTCTTGAAAAGACAAAAACTTTTGTTTAATTTATTGTTTAATTAAAAAACTTAAAAAGATGAAAAGAAAATTCATGTTTGCAGCAATGATGGCTGCTATGTGCTCAACCGCAATGTTTACTTCTTGCGTTGAAGAAGAAGATGGTGGAGAAGTATTGGCAACAAACGTTGATTTCAGCAAATTGACTACAGTTGCTCAATCTGATGGTACTATCCTTATTGAAGGTAGTGTAACCGCCAATGGTAAAATCAAAACTTTCGAATTGCAAGATCTTGAAGGCAAAACAATTGCTGACTTGAAAGCAACAAACGAGAAATCAGTTGACAAAGACGAGAATGGCAAGAAAGTGAAAACTTACACAATGGACATCGCTTCAGTTGCTGTTCCTGTTCAACAAATGAAACTTGTCTTCAAAGTAAAAGACGGTGATACCGGTAAAGGCATTGCCAACATTGGTGAGAAATATGAGTTTGACGCAGGAACTGGTGAGTCTGTTAAAGGTTCTTACATGTCATTCTTCAAGAACAGAAGCTACACTTTCGCAGAAGTTGTTGACCAAACAACTGGCGAGGCTACTGACAATGCTCAATATGTAGAGGTAATTCTGAAGAAGGGTGAAGATGGAAACCCGACTCTTACATCAGCTAAAGAAGCAAAAAGCGAGGCATTCAAGAATGCTGCTGCTGCCGCTAAAATCTTCCCACAGGCTGTTTTGACTTCTACAAACTGCATCGCTACATACAACATCGTTTTCGGTGCTGATGGCATCACTGCAAAAGTATCTGGTGTTATCATCAAAAAAGGTGACGGTGGCATTATGCAGATTGACAACTCAGCTTTGTTCAATTAATCTGTAAGCAATTATTAACATAAAGAAGAGCTGCCCATTCGGGTGGCTCTTTTTTTATTGTGGAATAACAACGAAATATATTGTATATTGCAAGAGCAAAACAAATTAGCAGCAATATGCAAGAAAACAACGGCACAGAACAATCAGACTACATCAAAAATGCCATCTACACCATACGCGGAGTAAAAGTCATGCTCGACTCCGACCTTGCGCAAATTTATGGCTATACAACAAGCCGTTTTAACCAGCAAGTGAAAAACAACATCGAGAAATTTGATGGTGATTTTCGATTCCAGCTCAAACGGGAGGAATATGAAGAAATTTTAAGGTCAAATTTTTTGACTTCAAAATTAGGCATAAGACATTATTTATCAGACACGAATGATGATAAAGAAAACTTGATGTCAAATTTTTTGACATCAAGTTGGGGAGGAACTCGCAAACTTCCTTTCGTCTTTACTGAACAAGGCATTTATATGCTGATGACTGTTCTGAAGGGCGAACTTGCCACCAGGCAAAGCAAGGCTTTGATTCGCACATTCAAAGAGATGAAAGACTTCATTACCGACAACCGCAGCCTGGTCGGAAACCGCGAATTGCTTCAACTTGCCATTCAGACAGCTCAAAACACATCAGACATTGCCGAAATAAAAAACTCAATGGTCTCCAAAACCGACCTTGCAAGAGTTGTTCAGGATTTCACCGACCCGCAGACTCGTCGTGAATATCTGATACTCAATGGTGAGTCAGTTGATGCCAACCTTGCTTACAGCACCATCTACAAAGCCGCCAAACACAGCATTTTTGTTATCGACAATTACATTGGTTTGCGTACTCTTGTATTGCTGAAATATGCCCAACCAAACATCCCGATAACTATATTTAGCGACAACGTTGGCCATGGCCTACATCAAAGCGATTACAATGATTTTCTCAGCCAATATCCGCAAATATCTGTCACTTTCCGCAAAACCTGCGGCATATACCACGACCGTTATATTGTAATTGATTACAATATGCCAACCGAAGGCATATACCATTGCGGAACTTCGTCAAAAGATGCAGGAAACAAAGTTACCAGTATCACAAAAGTCGCTGACAACCAAGTGTATCATCAAATTGTTGATACATTGCTTAATAATCCTGTTCTCTCGTTATAATTTTGAGAAAATAATAAAGAGCCGCCCATTCGGGTGGCTCCTTTTTTGTGGAAATATTTGAAAAAACGAAAATTTGCACGACAGAAATAAATGTTATATTTTTAAGTCGTAAAAACGCAGAACAGATATGGAAGAATCAACAATAAAAGAAAAAAAACGTGTGGCTCAGCACACAAAACGCATAACCGCATCCAACAAGCAAAGCCATTTGCAAGAAACTCCGGAAAGCGAATTAATATCGGTAGAGGAGTATTTTGGAATTTTACACCAAATGGTAGATGAGCATTTTGACAATATACAATGTTAAAATACGCAAATCGGCTCTTCGGGACCTTGTAGAATTGAGAGATTGGTTGTGTACCGTAATGTCGCGTGAAGGAGCTCACTGCTATATAACAAATATGCAAAATGAGGTGCAATCGTTATCAATATATGCCGATTTGTACCATCCGAGCACAATGGCCGACATTAGGCAATATCACCCCAAAGCACGCCGTATGGTAAGCCATAATAAGCGATGGGTGTATATCTTTCATATAGAGAACAATACGGTGATTGTTGATCGTGTCAGGCCTTCAAAAATGATAACAAAATAAGAAAGAGCTGCCCATTCGGGTGGCTCTTTTTTTGCCATTTTGTTAGGTATGGTTCCCTGCAAACCCTACTGAAAACTTTTGCCACTTTTGCAAAAAGTTTTCAGTAAAGTGAAAACTTTTTCTATTTTTGTATAAAGTTTTCAATAGAAGTGTTATGATAAGCAGAGAAAAATACATTGCGCAAATCAGACCATTTTACGAAAGCGACCTAATAAAGGTCATTACCGGAATCCGCCGTTGTGGGAAGTCGGTAGTTCTGGAGCAGATAAAGAACGAACTTGCCGTGCAAGGCAAGCGCATTGTCTATCTGAATTTTGAGGACAGACGCGTTTCCGCTTCAATAACAACCGATTTGGAATTGACCGAATACGTTGAAAATGAGCTGTCAGTTAACCACAATGAGAAACTGTATGTTTTTTTAGACGAGATTCAGATGGTGAAGAATTGGAATCTTGCCTGCCGCTCACTCAGGCTGCAAAACACTTCACTTTTCATTACCGGCTCTAATTCGAAACTGCTTTCGCGCGAGTTCACAAAGGAGTTGAGTGGGCGTTATGTCTCGTTCACAATTAGACCGTTTGTGTATAAAGAAATTATGGAATACGCCAGAGAACTCGGTCGCAAGGTTCAGGTGAATGATTATCTTATATATGGCGGATTTCCGAAACGGTTTGAGTTTCAGGGACAAGACGAGATGCTACGTTACCTTAACGAATTGGACGAGACGATTGTCCTGAACGATATAATTAGTCGTTACAGCATTCGTAAGCAAGAGATTTTCAAGAAGTTGGTTAATTACGTGCTAATGTCGAACGCTCGGATTTTCAGTTCAAATTCCGTTCACCGCTATTTGAAATCGCAAAAGACGGAATGTTCGATAAATACGGTAATGAAATATATCGA
Organism: Salinivirgaceae bacterium; assembly: GCA_017474765.1. Taxonomy (GTDB): domain Bacteria; phylum Bacteroidota; class Bacteroidia; order Bacteroidales; family SZUA-534; genus RUG13583. The sequence goes on from JAFVGW010000019.1 coordinate 83,524, forward strand.
TTATCTTGAAGAGGCATACGTTGTTAGGAAACTTCCGCAGTACTCAACGAAAGTGAAAAAGCAGCTCGATTTTTATACCAAGCTTTACGACGAAGATGTGGCGTTCAACTCAATCCGCCAGCCAAATAACCATTTCGACATCACACATAACCTTGAAAATGTGGTATATAACGAGCTTGTGTATATGGGCTACAGCTTGATGGTGTATAATGTCAACGATAAGGAAATCGACTTTTTGGCCGTAAAAAACGGAAAGGAATATCTTGTGCAAGTCGCTTACAGTGTGGTTGAGGAAAGCACCTACAAGCGCGAGTTTGCAGGGTTTAACGAACTCGACAGCTCCCGCAAAAAAATTCTCATAACCAACGATGAGAATGATTTTTCAACAAGCACTGTGCAGCATATTCTTCTGAAAGACTTCCTGATGATGGATGATTTGGAAGGTTAGACGAAATTCCTACTGAAAACTTTTTCTACTTTTGCAAAAAGTTTTCAGCAGCTTTTCATAATCAACTTAATTTGATTAGGATAAAGCTATGTACTTTCAGCAATGGTTGAAGTGGCTGTAAGGTGAATTCGGCACGGTTACAAATGGCTTAATTCTGCGGATAATATGTAAGTAGCTCCACTTGCAACATGTCAGTTTTTTTTGTTCTTTTACGCTGTTTATTAGGCGTGTTTTATGAGTGAATCCATTTTAAAGGCGTTGATGCAATTGTTTGCCATCATTGCCACTGCAAACAAGGACGGCGTGAACGAAAAATCGCGCTCCATTGTTGAGTCATATTTGAAGTTGATGCTGGCATCGGAGCAGGTGCATGAGTATCTGGCTCTGTTCGACCGTTATCTTGAGGAACGCGGTGGCGGCGTCAAAAAGGACGATACACAGCAGTCGCGCAAGCGCACATCGCTCAACTCGGTGAAGGTGCTGCGCATCTGCGAGCAGATTAACGGCGAGCTGAAACAGGACCAGAAGCTACTGGTGCTGCTGCAACTTCTCGAGTTCATCTGCTTCGACGCAAACATCACCGAGCAGGAGCTCGACTTTGTGAAGACCGTATCGGACATCTTCAATATTCCTGAGGATGAGTACTTTAACAGCTACGCCTTCACTCTCAACCCAAAAATCGATGATATTCCGCACAAAGAGAACATACTTATTCTCGACAAGAACAACGAATCGCCAAACGCAGAGGTAAAACACCTGAAGTTCAAGGATTTGGAGGGTCGCGTAATGGTTCTGTTCCTGCCGTCAATCAACGCGTACGCCTTCCGCTACGTGGGCGAGACCGACCTCTACCTGAACGGCCACAGCATTATGCTCAACCGCACCTACATGCTGCCAAAGGGCTCGGCCATCCGCAGCCCGCGCATCGGCTCAATCTACTACAGCGACATTGTTTCGAAGTTCATCAACGCAATGAACGCCGAGAAGGTGGTGTTCACGGCCAAAGGCGTTGAATTCCGATTCAAGGGCAGCAAGAACGGCCTGCACAACTTCAATTTCTGCGAGCAGGGCGGCGAGCTCATCGGCATTATGGGCGGCTCGGGCGTGGGAAAATCGACGCTGCTCAACGTGCTCAACGGCAATCTGCAACCGCAGAGCGGCGAGATTCTCATCAACGGCTACAACATCTACACCGAAAAAGAAAAACTGAACGGCGTTATCGGATTTGTGCCGCAAGACGATTTGCTGATTGAGGAACTTACTGTATATCAGAACCTTTACTATAGCGCCAAACTCTGCTTCAGCGATTACACCGAAGAGCAGATTGACGAGGCCGTGAACAAGGTTTTGGAAGACCTTGACCTGAAGGCCACCGCCGACCTGGTGGTGGGCAACCCGCTGAACAAGACCATCAGCGGCGGTCAGCGCAAGCGCCTGAACATTGCTCTGGAACTTATCCGCGAGCCGCTTGTAATGTTCGTCGATGAGCCGACTTCGGGACTTTCGTCGATGGACTCGGAAATGGTTATGGACCTTCTGAAGGAACAGACGCTGAAGGGTAAGTTGGTGATTGTCAACATTCACCAACCATCGTCGGTCATCTTTAAAATGTTCGACAAACTGCTCATTATGGACAAGGGCGGCTATCTGGTTTACTATGGCAACCCGGTTGACTCGGTGGTTTACTTCAAGACAATGAGCAACCACGTAAATGCCACAGAGAGTGAGTGTTACCACTGCGGTAACATCAATCCCGAGCAGGTGCTGCAAATTCTTGAGTCGAAGGTGGTTGACGAGTACGGCCGCACCACCCACAAGCGTAAGACAACGCCTGAGGAATGGGCCGCAATGTATGAGGAACACTCGAAATCGAAGATAAAATTCGACACCGAAAAGCAGGATTTGCCGAAGAACAACTTCAGCATTCCGGGAATGTTCAAGCAGTTCCGCATCTTCTGCGAACGCAACATTCTGTCGAAACTGGCAAACCGCCAATATATGCTTATCAACTTTCTTGAGGCACCGGTGCTGGCGCTCATTCTGGCCTACTTTACGAAGTACATCGCCGGCGAGGGCGGCAATCCGAACATCTTTGTCTTCAGCGGCAACGAGAACCTGCCCATCTACCTGTTTATGGGCGTTGTGGTTTCAATCTTCATCGGCTTGACCGTGAGCGCCGAAGAGATTATCCGCGACCGTCAGCTGCTCAAGCGCGAGTCGTTCCTGAACCTGAGCCACGTGAGCTACCTGAACAGCAAAATAGCCGTTCTATTTGTCATTTCGGCCATTCAGACGCTCTCGTTCGTGCTCATCGGCAACACCATAATGGAAATCCACGGCATGACGCTGGCTCACTGGCTGATACTGTTCACCGCTTCGTGCGTGTCGAATATGATTGGTCTGAACATCTCGGCCGCGCTCGACTCGGTTGTCACCATCTACATTCTGATTCCGTTCCTGATTGTGCCGCAGCTGCTTTTCAGCGGAACAATGGTGAAGTTCGACAAACTGAACAAGGCCATCAGCTCATACGAGGTGGTGCCCCCGATTGGCGACCTGATGCCGTCGCGCTGGGCCTACGAGGCAATGGCTGTGAAGCAGTTCCGCGACAACGAGTATATGAAAAACTTCTTCCTGATTGAGCAGAAGAAGAGCGAGGCGGCTTACATCGGCTCGTATCTGGTGCCGGCGCTGAACAACAAGATTGCCAAACTGGCTAACGCCGACGAGGAAACCCGCAATCAGATTATCGGCCTTCTGCACACCGAGGTGACCAAAATCAACAACCGCACACCGAAGCAGCAGTTTGAAAAAGTTGACCTTCTGACGCCTGAAAAATACAACACCGAACTGCAGGAAGAATTGGGCGAGTTCCTTGACAAGACGGCCAAGCTCTATCAGCAGAAGCAAAACAAGGCCATCTCGGTTCTCGACCGCGAAATCAGCAACCTGGCCGAAGAGCTGGGCGGCAACAAGGCGCTTGTTGAGCTGAAGAAGAACTACACCAACGAGGCACTGTCGAACTTTGTGCTGAACCGCGTTGATATTGAGAAGATTCACGATATGGGCGACCATTTCATTCAAGTGTCGGACCCCATCTACAAAGAGCCCGAGAGCCACTGCGGCCGCGCCCATTTCTACGCACCGTTCAAGCAGATTGGCAACCTGCAGATTGACACATTCTGGTTCAATATTATGGTTATGTGGCTGATGTGCGGCGCGCTCTACGTGCTGCTTGTTTGCGACGGACTGCGCTGGTTGATTACAAAGCTGTCGAAGCGGCGCTGAAGGTAGCCATACGGCGAAATTCTGAATACGATGTCCGTAGGAGCTGACACTGTCGGGAGCGAGACTGTAAGGCAGATTATGCCTGATGACGAACTACAGTCGAAAACCATCAGTTTTCTGCGGTTCCCGCTGATAGTTGGCGTGGTTTTCATCCATTTCAATCTGGTAAAAATCGGGTTGGCGGCGCATGGCGTAAATTATTGTGCCGGCTACCCCGATTGGTTTTATCTTCTTGTCCGCTTCTTCAGCGAGGTGCTGCCGTCGATGGCCGTTCCTATGTTTTTTCTTTTTTCGGGCTATCTTTTCTTTTATCGCACTGAATTCGACGGTAATGTTTACAGGTCCAAACTTCGCAAACGGATAAACACATTGCTCATTCCCTTTATTTTGTGGAATGTTATCGGGGCACTGATGATTGCCATGTACAAAATACCGTTTTTGCAGGCGGTGCTTCCCGGAGCTGCAAATGCCGACATTGAGCTTTCGCCCATGCGCATTCTGAATATTTTTTATAACAAGGATAACAGCATACTTGTTCAGGCTGCATCACCAGCCCGCAACACACCATACCCGATTGATGCGCCGCTGTGGTTTGTTCGTGAGGTGATGGCCGTGGTTATCCTTACGCCTGTTATATTTTTGTCAATCAAAAAGATGGGGGGGTGGTTTGTGGTTTTGGCAGGGATTGTATGGGCTGTAGTTATTCCGATGGTTATGCCGGGCGGTTATTTTTCGCTGCTCAGCCGGGCGCTTTTTTTCTTTTCGTGGGGCGCCTACTATAGCATCGGCAAGCTGAATTTTGTTGGCGAGTTGCGGAAATTGAAGTTTGCTCCTTATGCTTATCTGCCCTTTTCAATCGCCGATACGCTGACTAAAGGGTTAACCATCAACATTTTCTTGCGCGATGCGGTTATCTTGTTGGGAATCATAACGGTAGTGATTATTGCCGCCAGTTTGCTTGAAACTGGGAAAGCCCGTGTGAATTCTCTGTTCGTCAAACCGGTTTTCTTCATTTTCGCCCTTCACGGCCTGATTATGCAAAATATCGGGAAAATGTTGGTTTCCATCCTTCATCTGCCCGACAATGCGCTTGTTATGACGGTGTTTTATTTTGCGATACCAATTGTCACCATTGCTGCCTGTATGGCCGTTTATATGCTGATAAACAAATATCTGCCGGCAATTTGCCGTTTGCTAACAGGAAACCGCTAAGCTCTTTAAGCAGAGAACAAAAAAGGCTGCGGAAATGCAGCCTTGTGGATATTAAATCAGCCTAAAAGCTATTTCCTTCTTATGCAGCTCGGAATAATTCCGCGCGGGCTGTTCTTGATAAAGTCAACAATGTAGTCGCGCTCATGGCTTTGCGGCAGTGTTTCCATTATTGTGTTGAGAGCCTGCGTGGTATTAAAGCCGCCTTGGTAGATGATGCGGTAGGCGTCGTGAATGGCGTTGATGGTCTCGTTTGCGAATCCGCGGCGGCGAAGGCCAACAAGGTTTAGACCGAAATATGAGGCAGGTTCGCCACCGGCAATTATGTACGGCGGAAGGTCTTTGCTGACTCTTGTGCCGCCCTGCAGCATCATGTACGAGCCAATGTGGGTGAACTGGTGAATCAGCGAGCCGCCGCCAATCACAGCAAAATCGTCAACGTGAACTTCGCCGGCAAACTGTGTGGCGTTTGAGATAATCAGATTGTTGCCCAGAATGCAGTCGTGGCCAACGTGAGTGTAGGCCATCAGCAGGTTGTTGTTACCGATGACGGTGCGGCCGGTTGAATTGGTTCCGCGGTTGATGGTGACAAACTCGCGGATGGTGTTGTTGTCGCCAATCTCGCAGGTGGTGTACTCGCCCACAAATTTCAAGTCCTGAGGCACGGCTCCCAGCACTGCGTGCGGGAAGATGCGGCAGTTCTTGCCAATGCGTGTGCCTTCAAGAATGACAGCCCCGCTCATTATCTTTGTTCCGTCGCCAATCACAACATCTTTATCGATGGTTACAAAAGGTCCGATTTCGACATTCTGTCCGATTTTGGCATCCGGATGGATGTTTGACATCTTATATTCCATTATTCTTCTGTATTTGTTTCGTTGTTTTCTTCGCCAGTCTTGTTGTGCACGAGTTGAGCCATCATTTCGGCTTCCATTGCAAGGCTCGAACCGATGAACATCTGTCCGCGCATGTGGCATATTCCGCGGCGCACGGGAGCCAGATACTCGAGTTTGAAAATGAGCGTATCGCCCGGAACCACTTTGTGCTTGAATTTCACGTTGTCGATTTTCAAGAAGTAGGTCGACCATTCCTGCGGCTTTTCAAGGTCTTTCAGCACCAGAATACCGCCCACCTGCGCCATCGCTTCAATCTGAAGCACGCCGGGCATCACGGGTTCCTGTGGAAAATGGCCCACAAAGAACGGCTCGTTCATGGTGACGCATTTGACGCCCACCACCGAGTTGTCGCTGATTTCCATAATCTTGTCAACCAGCAGGAAGGGCGGCCGGTGCGGCAGCAGTTTCATAATATCGTTGATGTCGTAGATGGGTTTCTGGTCGGGGTGGAAGATGGGTGCAACGCCGTTTTTTTGCTGAAACTTGATGCACTGCCGAATCTGCTTTGCAAACTCGGTGTTGGCAAAGTGACCGGGTTTTTTGGCAATGAACTTGCCTTTTATCATTTTCCCGGTCAGGGCTAGGTCGCCGATGATGTCAAGCAGCTTGTGGCGAGCCGGTTCGTTGTCGTATTTCAGGTCTTCGTTCAGAATTCCTTCGCGGGCTTTCACGCGCGGCTTGTTGCAGAAGTCGGCAATGCGGTCGAACTCTTCCTGCGAGATTTTGTTCTCGACAATCACAATGGCGTTGTCGAGTTGTCCGCCGCGAATCAGGTTCATGTTGAACAACGGAACCAGCTCGTGGGCGAATACGAAGGTGCGGCAGTTGGCAATGTTATTTTCGAAATCGCTGATGTCGTTGATGCTGGCGAACTGCTGCCCGAGCACTTTCGAGTTGAAGTCGATGAGCACGTCAATGCTGAATTTCGAGTCGGGGTAGGCGATTATCTCGATGCCTTTTTCCGCATTCACGTAGCGGATATTCTCTTTTACTTCAAAATATTGGCGCTCAGCGTCTTGTTCTTCAATGCCAGCTTCTTTCAGTGCATTCAGAAACTCAATTGAGCTTCCGCTCATTATCGGTGTTTCGGGACCATCAATCTCGATAAGGATGTTGTCGATGCCGAGACTGTAAACAGCTGCCATCACGTGCTCAATTGTCGAGACGCGGGCGTCGCCGCGGCCGATGGTTGTGCCGCGCGATGTGTCAATCACATATTCGGCAAGGGCAGGAATGGTTGGTTTTCCTTCTAAATCAATGCGTTGAAACTTGTATCCGTAGTCAATGGGGGCTGGTTTGAATGTCATTTTCACATGTGCCCCGGTGTGAAGTCCGGTTCCTTCAATCGAAACCTCGTTCTTGATAGTTTGTTGCTTTTCAATCATTTTCAGCAAGCGGATAATTCACTTTAAAAATCGTGCAAAATTAAATGTTTTAGCAGAAAACGCAAACGCTGAAATGCTGATTGCTAAAGAGTAAAAGAGAGAAACCTCAGCTAATGCTGATTTTTGAAGGTCTGGCTGGCAAGTTGTAGATATACAGCGTCTTAATATCATTCCTTCATCATCAGAATCACAATCTGTGAATCGAAAATGAGGAAGAAGACGTATGCCACGGCAAAGTTGATGCCCACTGCGGCGTCTTTTCCAGTGAAGGGAACAACCACCACAAATAGCAGCACAACGCTCAGCAGCATTTTGAGCATGTTCAGTGCCATCACAATCATTGGGGCCTGCTGGCGGTGGCGGCTTACTATTACTCTCACAACAATCAGGTGCGCAATGGTGAGCACGGTCAGAATGCCGTAGATGAGCAGCACATAGGGCAACTCAACTCTCACAAAATCAGGGCACAAAAGCGCTGCCGAAAGGTGAGCGAACGGTATCAGCAGAATCCAGGAGAGCGATTTCAGAATGCTTTTCATAGTTTGTGGAGTTAGGCTGGCATCCGCAGGCATCGCGCCAGCGTGATGATGGTGTCCATGAATACGATTTTGGCGCTTGCGTTGCGCGATATGTGGTAGTAAGCCTTGTCGATGGCCTCGATAATCAGCCCCGAGTTTTGCGGATGGATGAACCGCGAGAATTTCTGCGCAAAGTTGCCTTCGTCGTTAGTGAAGCGGGTGAGGCTGTTGAGGTTGCGGTTCATAATCAGGTTCTCGCGTATCATGCGCTCGCAGTAGGTTAGGAAGGCCTTCTGCTTCTCGCGCCCCAGAGCGCCCAGTTCGTCGGCAAGGGCAATCATGTCGGGGGCTTTGAACGAGTAACTCACGCGCATCAGTTTTATGAACATGTCGAGGTTTTGCGACAGGTCGGCCGCCTGGCTGCTGTATTCAAGCGCCTTGTTGAAATCGCCCTCGCTGATGTGCGATATTTTCTCGGCGTCGGTGCCGCCCATGCCTTTCACGCGCTGAAGCCCCGCTCGGAGGTCGGCATCGGCAATGCGCGGAACACGCACAATTTGCGTTCGCGAAATGATGGTGGAGATGATGTTCTCCGAGTTTTCGGCCACCAGCACGAACAGCGTCTTCGGATAGGGCTCCTCAATCAGTTTGAGCAGTTTGTTCGATGCGTCGGCGTTCATCTTTTCGGGCAGCCAGATAATCATTATCTTATACTCGGCGTTGAAGGTCTTCATGGTGAGTTTGCGGATAATCTCGCTGCTCTCGTCCACGCGGATAAGCCCTTGCGAGTTGCCCGCGTCAACAAAGTCGAGCCACTGCTGATAACTGCCGTAGGGGTTCTGGCGGATAAACTCCGACCATTTGCCGAAGAAGGTGTCGCTCACGGGCTTCTCCTTCGATGAACCTGTGGCGGGAACGGGGAAGACGAAGTGCAGGTCGGGGAATGCGAGTTGCGAAATCTGTCGGCAACTGGGGCACTCGCCGCACGAGTCGCTGTCGGTACGGTGCTGGCAGTTGATGTATTGCGCATACGCGATGGCCAGCGGGAGAGTGCCGTAGCCTTCGCGCCCAAGAAACATCTGCGCATGGCTGATGCGGTTCTCCTTCACGGTTCCAATCAGATGCCGCTTGATGTCGTCCTGCCCGATAATGTCTGCAAATCTCATATTTTTCAGAATGGCGGTTTGCCAAAACTCGTCCAAACAAAGAAACAATTGAATTTTGAATCCGCAAAATGTTTTTCATTTCTGATGGAAACGGCCCCTTCATTTATAATTTTAACCGCGGAAAGCACAAAAGGCACTGAAATATATTGAAAGAAAAAAGTTAAATAACTGTACGGAAAAAACTGGTAACGAAGAGTTTATTCAATGATTACCTTGTGTTTTCAGGTAAAAACACCAGTTGCCGCCTGCGTAAACAACAATATAAATTCAGCAGTTTGGCAAATCGTTCATCATCCGAGAGTTAACTTTTATGATGAAACTTTCTGCTTTCGGGCTTTAACTTTTCAATTGTTTTCCTACCTTTAGCCAATCCGAATACAAATTTAAAAATTATAATAAATGGCTAAAGAACAAGCAAATACAAGTGCCAACAGCGAGAAGTTGAAGGCCTTGCAACTCACAATCGACAAAATTGAGAAGAATTTCGGCAAAGGTTCGATAATGCGCATGGGCGACCATGCCATTGAGGATGTGCCAGTCATTTCGTCGGGCTCCATCGGCCTCGATTTGGCGCTGGGCATCGGCGGCTATCCGCGCGGTCGCGTCATCGAAATTTACGGCCCTGAGTCGTCAGGTAAGACCACTCTGGCCATCCATGCCATTGCCGAGGCGCAGAAGAACGGCGGCATTGCTGCCTTCATCGACGCTGAGCACGCCTTCGACCGCTTCTATGCGCAGAAGTTGGGCGTCAACATCAACGAACTGCTTATCTCTCAGCCCGATAACGGCGAGCAGGCTCTCGAGATTGCCGACCATCTGATTCGCTCGGGCGCCATCGACATCATTGTCATCGACTCTGTTGCCGCCCTGACACCTAAGGCCGAGATTGAGGGCGAGATGGGCGACTCAAAGATGGGCCTTCAAGCCCGACTGATGTCGCAGGCTTTGCGCAAACTCACCGCAAACATCAATAAGACAAACACTTGCTGCATCTTCATCAACCAGTTGCGCGAGAAGATTGGCGTGATGTTCGGCAACCCTGAGACAACCACCGGCGGTAACGCGCTGAAGTTCTACGCCTCAATCCGCATCGACATCCGCCGCACATCAACGCTGAAAGACGGCGAGGAGTCAATCGGTAACCACGTCAAAGTGAAGATTGTCAAGAACAAACTGGCCGCTCCGTTCCGCAAGGCCGAGTTCGATATCATGTACGGTGAGGGCATCTGCAAGTCGGGCGAGTTGATTGACATGGCTGTTGAGTTGAACATTGTCAAGAAATCGGGTTCGTGGTTTAGTTACGGCGACACCAAACTTGGCCAGGGCCGCGACTATGTGCGCCAGATGCTTGTTGACAATAAGGAGCTCGCAAGCGAAATCGAGGCCAAAATCATGGAGATAATGATCAAGTCCGACGCTCCGTCGCTCGAAACATCTGCTGACAGCGAGGCTGAGGAGGATTAAAAGCGAAGGGTTTGCCCCGAACTTCAAACAATGCTTTAATTAAATAGGCTTAATTAATTTATTTTTAAATGTTTATAAATGAAGGGTGCAGTTTAAACGCTGCACCTTTTTTATTTTGCGGTCAACCGTTGAAAAATCAGTCGGTTTGGCGCATCGGCCAACGCCTTTTTCGATTAAATTAGTCGGCAACAATAACGTTTACTATGAAGATTATCCACACCTCCGATTTGCATATTGGCAAGAATGTGAACGGCTTTTCGATGATTGAGGAGCAGCGGCACGTCCTTGGCCAAATTTGCGATGTTGTGCGGCAGCAAAAGCCTGACGCTGTGCTGATAGCAGGCGATGTTTATGACAAAAGCGTGCCGTCGGCTGAGGCGGTGCAACTGTTCGACGAGTTTCTGACAAATCTCTCAGAATCAGCAACCCCCGACGCGCACATCTTCATCATCAGCGGCAACCACGACTCGCCCGAGCGAATAGCCTTTGGCGCGCAGATAATGGGCCGCCAAAACATTCACTTGTCGCCTGTTTATAAAGGCGATGTCAAACCAGTGATTATCAGCGACAAAGACGGCCCGGTGGCATTCTATATGCTGCCATTCATCAAGCCGGTACTTATCCGTCATTTCTTTGAGAACGAGGAGATTAACACCTACACCGATGCTATGCGCCTGGCCATTGCAAAAATGAATATTGACAAAAGCATACGCAACGTGCTCATCTGCCATCAGTTTGTAACCAACGCCGTACGCTCCGAATCGGAGGAAACCATTGTCGGCGGATTGGATAATGTTGACGCACAGGTGTTTGCCGATTTCGATTATGTGGCTCTCGGCCATCTGCACCGTCCGCAGAGTTGTGAACGGCCGACAATTAGATACAGCGGCAGTCCGCTCAAATATTCGTTCTCCGAAGTGAATGATGATAAAACAATTACGATAGCCTATATGAATGCAGATGGCGATGTTGAGTTTGATTTTACACCCACCTCACCGCTGCACGATTGGGTTGATTTGCGAGGCACATACAACGAGCTGACGGCGCTTCAATTCTACGATAGCAGGCCTGAGCTGCGCGAGAACTACGTGCGGGTAACCCTCACCGACGAAAATGACATTCCGGACGCCATCAACAAGCTGCGCACTATCTATCATAACATTATGGAAGTGCTCTACGACAACAAGCGCACGCGGAACAAAAGCATTGTGGTGAACAACATCGACGCCACAAAGCAGAAAACACCCACCGAACTGTTTGCCGAATTTTATGAGATGCAGAACGGCGAATCGTCGCTGACGGCTGAGCAACAGTCGTTTATAAAAGAGATAATGGAAAGAGTACAAAACCGAGAATAAGATATGCTACCACGAAAACTCACAATATCGGCCTTCGGGCCATACGCTACAGCCACAGTCATCGACTTTTCAAAACTTGGACGAAACGGCCTGTATCTGATAACCGGAAACACCGGCGCAGGAAAGACAACCATCTTCGACGCCATAGTTTACGCGCTTTACGGCGAGGCAAGCGGCTCGAACCGCGACCCCAAAATGATGCGCTCGAAATACGCTGATAATGACAAGGAAACATTCGTCGAGCTGGAATTTGAATATGCCGGCCGGCAATACCGCATACGCCGCAATCCGCCATACGAGCGTCCGAAAATGCGCGGCGAGGGAGTCATCACCGAAAACGAAAGCGTCGTTCTTAAAACTCCTGACGGACAGATTATTACCAAGTCGAAAGAAGCTGATGCGAAAATCAGGGAAATCATTGGAGTGACTTGCGACCAGTTCAAAAGTATTGCAATGATTGCCCAAGGCGATTTTATGAAGATGATAACAACATCGACCAAAGACCGCATCGAAATTTTTAGGGAAATATTTAAAACGGATATCTACAAAGAGTTCCAAGTGGAGCTTCAAAACGAAGCGAAAAAAGTATTTGGCGAACTCGACAACGCAAAACGAAGCGTCAACCAATATATCGAAAGCGTTGATGTTGAGGGTTTTGATACAGCGAACCAACCTGTTGAGCTGATTCTTGAGCAACTGCGTGAGCAGCTGAAACGCGATGCGGAAGCCAAAACGGCGATTGTTGCCGAACTTGACGATTTGGATAAAAAAAGGATAGTGATTGCCGAGAAGTTGGCTGTTCAGGAGAAATATGAAGCAAATGTTAAACTGCTTAACGAAAGCAAAATACAACTTGAACAAAAGTCACAGTTGCTGAAAGATTTTGAAAGCCAAAAGCAAGCAGCGGAAGCCCGCAAACCTGAAATGGAGGCAAAAACCGGTCGCATTGCGCAGATAAACGCCGCCTTGGGCAAATATAATGAGCTTGAAAATGCTGAAAATCAGCTTAAAAAACTTGAGTCGGATTTGCAAACTGCCAAAAGCGGAAAGGCTGCAGCCGAAAAAAACGCAACCGACTATGCGAGCAAGCTCGAAACGCTGAAAGCCGAATTTACACAATTGGAAAATGTTGCTGAACAAAAAGTTAAGCTGGAATCGGAACAAAAAGAGGAGGAGAGGAGACTGCAACAGCTAACCACTCTGATTGAGGCACAGAACACCCTTTCGTCAGAAATGGGCAATCTGAAAAAATGGCAAGAAGGACTGGAAAAACTTATTTCGGAGAGAAAAACAAAACTTGCTGAATATGAGAGCAAAAACGAACTTTTTCTACTCTCACAGGCGGGAATTCTGGCGCAGGAGCTGAAAGACGGGCAGCCGTGTCCGGTGTGCGGCTCAACGCATCATCCCCAAATTGCCGTGATGCCTGAAAATGCGCCAACAAAAGAGGAAGTTAAGGAGTTGAAAGGCAAGTTTGACGAGTGTGACGGGCGTGTCAATAAAGGACAAATAACGTGTACCGAGCAAAAAACCAAATGCGAATCGCTGGCTGAAAATGTGAAAAAGCAGATTACAGAAATTTTTGGAGCTGATGCGCAAAGCATTACAAATGAAATGGTTGATAATGCAAAACAATCAACTTCGCAACGGTTGCAAAACATAAAGAACTATATTGTGAAAATGCAGACAGCCGTTGAGCGCCGCAAGAAACTAAATGATGAGATTATCCCCCAACAGCAAAACCAAACCGAAGCCGAGAAAAAGCGCGCAGCCGACCTGACAGCGCAGATTTCGGGACTTGAGGCGCAACACAAAGCCTCTGCCCAAGCCATTGCGGCGCTAAAAAAAGATTTGGAGTTCGCCAGCAAAAAAGACGCACAAACTGAGATTAGCAAACTTGAAGCTGAGCGCAAAGCTATTAACGACTCAATTTCCACAACTACAGACAATTACAACAAATGCGACAAAGAAATTCGGGAGCTGACCGGCATAATTAAAGGGCTGCAAGACCAAACCAAAGACGGCAGCAAAATCAACAAAGAGGAATTGCAATCAGTCAAACAACAGATTGAAACTGAAATAAATACAAAGAACCAGCACAAGCGGAAACTTGAAATCCGTCTTGATTCGAATTCAAAAAGTCTGAAAAATATTGAAGCCACTGGCACAAAGCTGCAGGCCCTGCAAACCGAGTATCAGTGGAAAAACGCACTGGGCCAAACAGCCTCCGGAAGCATCAGCGGAAAGCAGAAAATACAATTCGAAACGTACGTTCAGATGTCGTTTTTCGACCGCATCATAAACCGCGCCAACATTCGCTTTATGATAATGTCGAACGGTCAGTATGAGCTGAAACGCAACGAGTTGGCCGCAAACAACAGCGCGCAGAGCGGTTTGGACCTGAACGTGATTGACCACTACAACGGCAGCGAGCGCGATGTAAAGACATTGTCGGGCGGCGAGTCGTTCAAGGCTTCACTGTCGCTGGCACTTGGCTTGAGCGACGAGATTCAGTCGAACGCGGGCGGCATACGGCTCGACACAATGTTTGTTGACGAAGGCTTCGGCTCGCTCGACAGCGACTCGCTTGAGCAGGCGCTGAAAGCCCTTAATGGGCTCACCGAAGGCAACAAGCTTGTGGGCATCATCTCGCACGTCGATGAGCTTAAACGCATTGACAAACAGCTGATTGTAACAAAGGATAAAACTGGCGGAAGCCGAGTTGATTTAGTTTGCTGAGCGCAGCACAGGCAATGCGGCAAAAGTCAGAATGATAAAAGACTGAAACTCTGCTGATTACTTCCCCATCGCCTCGCCCAAGTCAATCCTGACAAGCTCGTATTCCGACTCTGATTCGTCGCGGTCGGGGTCTTGCGGGGCGATTATCGCATAGAGAATATTGTCTTTTCCGCAACCCGTCAGACTGAGCGTAGGCTCGTCAAGTTGGAATATCCGCAGAAGGTTTCCGTTATGGTCTCTGACGAACAAGGTGTGAGGCCGTGTTTTATTATCGCGGCCGTGGGCGGGTTGCTCGCCTTTGTCGTAATCGTAATCAAGCGTTACCAGATAGTTTTTGGTGAGCTTGCAACGAGAAAAACCATCGCGCGAAAATTCTACCCACCCGTCCGACATTGTATAATCAATATCACCTTTGACTTCCGTCATAAGTTCGAAACTGTTGCCAGTTTTCTTGTATAGTGCAACGTAAGGGAAATAACCTGCATTGCAAACCAGCATTTCCAAATCGGCATCGTATTCAATCGACATTTGCAGAAAATTCATTCTGAGCATATCATTAACATCAAGGTTGATAACATATTGGCCGAATGGAATGGTATCAGTGCCGTTGATGTATCGGAAAGGCGTGTCCTTGTAGTTGGGGTTGCAATGAACCTGCGACTCCTTTGTGATGAACAATTTGGCTCCCTCCCACGTATCTCGTGACGGAGCCAGCGGAATGATAGGTTTCCTTCCCTCGACGGCATCGGGCAGCGAAATCAAAACCTGTCTTGGCATATTCAAATCGCGAACATAGACGGTGTCGCCGTTGTATCTAATCACATCTGGGGTGTTAAATTCATTGGGGCCGTTGCCTTTGCGTCCCATAGAGACCACCTCTTTTTTCTGTTCGGGGTCCACAACGTGGATGAAGTTTCCTTCAAAAACGCTGAAAGGTTGCACTACATCGGCCCACACCACATACCGGCCAGTATAAATGAAATCTCCTAGCATCGATGTGTAGATACTGTCGGTAATCACCTCATAATTAATGGGTTCGCGCTCAAGTTTCGATGAATCGATTTGTGAGTTGCGGCTTGTGCACGATGCCAGCGATACAATCAGCGCAACCGTTACGCCCGAAATTGCCGTTAACGAAAACTTTTTCATTTTGATTTTGTATTTGAGTTTTCTGTCTTTGCCTTTGGCAGCAGCAGCGTCAGCGCGTACATCATGGCAAACATGATGGAGCCAAGTTGGCGGGTGAGCGAGTCCTCATCGAGCATGCTGACAAACAGGATGGTGAAGAAGGTGGCCAGCAGGAAGTTGGCCGATTTGCGCATGAAGAGCGGCGCAAAAATGCAAACCAAAGCCAGCACCAAGCCAATCAATCCCATTGCAATGGCAAACGTAAGATATTGATTGTGTGCAAAAAAGCGGTACTCTGGTTTCAGCGGCGAATTGAGTTCAATGTAGGCTTGGGCAAACGAGTCGTTGACATCGCCCGTGCCGACACCAAACCATAAATGCTTTTTGAGGATGTGCACGCCCGTTTTGAAAAACTCCACTCGCATGCAGACCGATTTGCCGTTCGGGTCGCCATATTTTGTGTAGTGGTCGAACTCCCAGACAATTTCGTAAATACGCTTGTAAACATTCGATTTCTCAACAAATACGCAGTTTGTTGCGCCCGCTTCAATGCCGTTGATGTCGGCCTGGGTGAGTTGCCACACACCAACGCTGTCTTTGGGCAGGCCTTTCGATGTGAGGTATCGCACAAGCGTGTGGCGGATGGGCTGGCAGCGGCGGTCGGTGCTGTCGATGTTGATGGCGCTGCGCTTGTTCCACTCCGACGCCAACTCCTCGGGGCAGAGATAGCGGTTCACATAATATCCGTTTTCGGTGTCGGTGTTGTCCTGATAGTGTGTGTAGGCGTTGCCCTGCTGTGTGCGTTCGGGCAGGGTGGCGCTGGTGTCCTTAATGGTGTGATAATCGTTGTAAACACCGCTGATATAGACCACGGGAGCGGCAATCAGAGCAATCAGCAGCACGAAAAATCCATAGAACTGCCATTCTCTTATCCGCTTGTGATACAGCACGAAAAGCACGATTATTGTAACAAATGCTGAAATCCAACTTGTGGCGGCCTGAATCAGCAAAATGAAATAGATTAGCCACGCAACAACAACAGCAAAAACCATTTTCTGCCAGCCTTTCATTGTGGCAGCGTTTCGATGCCAGGTGTAGGCAACAATGCAGACCGACATCAGACACATCAGCCCCAGGCGGATATGCGATATGAAGATGGAGATGTCGCGGATGTTATCGACGGGTTTTTTCGGTGTGTAGATGCCCAGATGGACGCCCAGACTGACGAGCGTGCTGATGACCACCGCCACCACAAACACCTGAAGTACAATCATTATCTGCTTGCGCGACAGCGACATCGCGCCAAGCGTGAGCGGGAAAATCAGCAGCGGCAGTTTCACGTTGATGTCGTGTGCGGCCTCCGACGGATTGTCGGCACCAATGAGCCACATAACGTGCAGCAGGAATAGTGCGATTATCGGCCACAAGAAACGATTATTCCGCAGATTGTCAATCTTATAGCGCCAGTTGCCGCTGATGACCAATGCCACCGCAAGCCCTGTGGTGCCCGTGCTCATCAGGAATCGCGAAAGCGGCATGCCCAAAGCAGTGATGCACAGCAAAATCACCATCAGCCACTCAACATTTCTGACCGTGAAAATGCGCGTGTAGAGCGATTTCAGCATGACGTTCGGCTATTAATAGTAAACGGTGATGTAGCCGTTGAGAGGGTCGTAGTTTGTTGTGCCCTCCTCAACAGTGATGACGTAGAAATAGGTTCCTGGCGCAACGAGCGTGCCTTGCGGATTGTAGCCGTCCCACACGATGTTCTCGGTGCCCGTGCGGCTGAACATCTTGTAGCCCCAGCGGTTGAAAATCTCCAGCTTCAGTCGCGCGCCGTTGGCCGAAATCATGAAATAGTCGTTCTGGCCGTCGCCGTTCGGAGTGAAGACGTTGGGTATTTTGCTGGCGGCCTCAATTTTGACCGTCTGAGATGTTGTGTCGCTGCAGTTTTGATTGTTGGTCGTGGTGAGTGTGACTGTATAAGTGCCTGGAGCACTGTATATATGCTCCACTTCATTTCCTGTTTTAGTTGAACCATCGCCAAAATTCCACGCGAAAGTGTAATTGTCGGAATTCGATTTGGCTGTGAAGACTCTGGTGCTGCGCTGTCCTGTTGTGTCGATGCTGAAATCGACTTCAGGAAAGGCGTTTATTGTTATTGATTTTGAGCCTGTTATCTCGTCAGCACCACCCGATTTCGATGAGAATTTGATTGTGTAAGTGCCTTCAGAGGCGAAGGAGTGCTCGCCTTCTCTGTCGGTTGAGGTTGTGCCGTCGCCGAAATCCCACACAAAGGAGTCATAGCGGGCGGGCAGATTGCTGTATTTAAACTTCAGGTCCAGGCCAATACACTGCGAGCCTTCAATTTCAATCTGAGCCGCGACTGATAATGAGGCTGTTATGATGCTTAGTAATACAAAAAAACGCTTCATTGCACACAAAAAGTTTACAAACATAATCAATTTTGGCGATACGCTGTAAATGTGATGTTTAAATTTTCACAGAGAGCACGGAGAGGACAGAGGACACAGGGGGTGTCGCAGCGCAGGACTTTTAATTTTGGCGGTGCCGCTTCGCGAGAAATTTGAAAAATCGGGTGTTGGGTATTGGTAGGGACGCACCGCAACAAAACCGCGCTGAAGGCGCAAAACAACATAGCCCAAGGCAAGCGAAGCGGCGCCTTGGGAAATGTTGCCGTGTAACGTTGGCGCCCTGTAAGGGCAATTCATAAAATCACAATTTTGCATGAGTTGCGCTTTCAGCGCGCTATGGTGTGTGGAACGCATCACCCAACGTGCCGTTTGCTGCGCTCACTCTGCGTTGGACTATAATTGGGCTTTCAGCCCGTTTTTGGTCTCTAACCAAACGAATCCGAATTTATCCGAACTGTGCGTCATTGGGCGCTAACCGATTCAACCCGACTCGAACCGATTTTTATCCGCATGGCGGAGATTTGGGTTTTATTTTGGCGGTGTCGCTTCGCGAGAAATTATAAAAAAATTTGATTAATAATTTATAAAAAATTGAATATTAATAAATTATTGTAAAATTTTGTTTTCAAATTTTATAAAATTTCCGCCCGCTAGGGCGCACCCAAGCAACCCCCGCCCGTCAGGGCACTAAGCGAAGGGCGCAGCGGCTTTGATATTGATTTTCTGCCTGGTGACGGGATGCGTGAATTCTATCTCGGCAGCGTGGAGCATGAGCCGTTCGGCGGGCTTGCCGTACAGATTGTCGCCCACAATGGGGCAGTTGAGGCCAGAGTGGTGCGCTGCGTGAACGCGCAACTGGTGCGTGCGGCCAGTCTCGGGAAAGAATTCAACCAGTGTGCGCCCATCGGCACGACCGACGACCGAAAAACGCGTTGTGGCTGGCTTGCCGTGCTCAAAATCTACCATCTGCCTCGGACGGTCGTTGATGTCGGGGCGGAGAGGCAGGCTCACGGTGCCGCTGTCGGTTGGCAGAAGGCCGTCGAGCAGGGCCACGTAGCGCTTTTTCACCCGCCGAAAGGCGAACAGCATTTGCACGGCTTTGAAAACCCACTCGGTTTTGGCAATGAGCAGAATGCCAGAGGTGTCCATGTCGAGGCGGTGCACCACTAGCGGCCCAGTGGCTTCGGGAAACATCTCTCGGGCAATGGAGTAGGCCGACACCGAATGCTCCTTGCCTGACACCGACGGCAGTCCTGCAGGCTTGTCGACGGCGGCCAGCCACTTGTCGTTGTAGAGAATGGGAAGGTTGGTGGCGGGCTGCTTTCGGAGCGGATTGGGCTCAACGTCGAGGCCTTGCAGCATGAAGTTGAGCAGCGGCTCGCACTTGCTGTGGCATGCGGGATAGTAGGCGCCGTGGTGCCGCACCTCGCCCTCGGGCGACTTGCCCCACCAGAATTCGGCCATGGCCACGGGCTGGTAACCATTCTTAAAAGCGAACTGCAGCAGTTTGGGAGCGGCGCACTCGCCAGTGGCGGCGGGTGGCTCGGTGCCGCGCTCGTCGGCAAAGATTTGGCGCACGCTCTTGCTTTCGCCCCGTGCGTTCAGCACCACGTACTGTTCGAAAATCCACGCCTGCAGTGCTTCCGACCGCTGGCGGCGCTCCTCTTTCAGACGCTCAATCTGCGATTTGGCAATGCTTGTTTCGGCCTCTGCCTCAGCAATTTCCGCCGCCCAGCGCCGTTCAAGGCGTTTCAGTTCGGCCTTCTCAAACTGGCTCTGGCTGACAAGTTCGGCCTCTTTGTCGGCCGTCAGGCCTTGCTGGCGCAGAGAGTCGCGCTCGGCTTTGTGCTGGCGTGCAAGAGTCTTGGCTCTGCCGATTTCCAATTCAGCCTGCTGTTTGATGCGGATTAGATTGTTGGCAATCAGCCGATTATGCTCGCTGTTTTCAATGGCGTCAATCTGGCGGTTGAGTTCGCTGATGGAGCGTTCTTCGGTTCGGAAATGGCCGTCGGGAAGGGTGATGTCGAAGATGGGAGGCACAAAAAAGTCGTGCGTGCCGCATCCGCCGATGTTGCCCGAAAAGGCTGCCAAATAGCCTAACTGTCCGCTGCGGTCTTTCGCCACCAGCACGCCGAACATCTTTCCCTGAGCAATCTCTTCGGCCCAGTCGGCGCGCGAGGCCAGATGTTGCCGCACAAGGTCGGCGGCCATCACTGCCAGCGGGTGCGGAGTATAGCAAAACGGACAAGTGAAAAGTTTTGGCAAGTGTGTGTCCGCGGGAATTTTTGGAAACTGATGAAACAATTGGTGAGTTATTTGTTAAATACCACAAACATAACAAACTGTCAATCAGTCCGTTGACATTTATTATTTCAAGTAATGATTTAGGCCGCTTGCCTTCTTCGGCAGCAACTCTGATTATACGAGTTCGCGGCTGCTGAACTGCTGCGGGTTCTTGCGAATGGCGTTGGCCAAGGCGCGGAACTCATCCTGCTCAAATTCCTCTTGGGTGAGTTCGTAATAGTGCGACTCCACGCCAGCGGGTGTATTGAAAACCACTTCCATAACAACCGAACCGCTTTTCTTGTAAACGGCATAGTTGTTCATGAAAAAGTCGATTTGATTTTTACTTCTAACAATCTGAAGTTTAGGATTTTGCGAATTGATTTGCTTTTCCTCGCTTTCGTTTTGCAACTCTTTGTTTTCCATCTCTTTAATAATGTTTCACCTGTTTTGCCGACTTCCGCACACTCTGTCGGAAGACTTCCCCAAAGGCAGCGCAAGATAGCCAACGTTGCCAAAAATGCAAAACTGATTTAGACAAATGGCTACGAAACATGGATATATGGTATTAATGCTATCGCTTCGCGAGAAATTATTTATTACAGAAGCTTTGGGGTTATCGCTTCGCGAGAAATTTTTATAAAATTGATTTTAAAAATCGAATAAAATCCATAATCAATTGATTTTGAATAATTTTATTTCAAATTTTCTTACAATTTCCGCCCGTTAGGGCGTGCAATTTGATTTAGGATTCATTTGGGTTCGTTTGGTTAGGGATAATAACCAACAAAAAACCCCCCGCTGGTGCGGAGGGTCCCGTTTATAGTCACAAAAGCGGCGGTGTTAAACCACCATAATGTCAGCCTCTTTCTTCTTAATCAGCTCGTCGATTTTGGCAATGTAGCTGTCGGTGAGTTTCTGCATCGAATCCTCGGCATCCTTCGCCAAATCCTCGGCCAGACCGTCCTTCTTCATCTTCTTGAAAGCCTCGTTCGAGTCTTTGCGCACGTTGCGGATGATGATTTTGGTGTTCTCGCCTTCCGATTTTGCCTGCTTCACAAGGTCGCGGCGGCGCTCCTCGGTGAGTGGCGGAACGGCAATGATTATCGACTCGCCGTTGTTGGTTGGGTTGAAGCCGAGGTTCGACACCATTATGGCCTTCTCAATCACCTCGAACATCTTCTTTTCCCACGGTTGGATTTTGATGGTGCGGGCGTCGGGAACGGTCACGTTCGAAACCTGCGACAGGCTCATCTGCGAGCCGTAATAGTCAACCATCACATTGTCAAGTACCCTTACATCGGCCTTGCCGGCACGAATATGGGCGATTGAATCTTCAAGAAAATCAACAGCCTTTGCCATTTGCTCTTTGGCCTTGTCGATTTGTTTTTTTACGTCTTCCTGTGTCATAGCCGTATGTATTAAATAGTTACTAATGTTCCGATGTTTTCGCCCTTCACCACTTTAATCAGGTTGCCGGGTTTGTCCATATTGAAGACCACGATTGGCAGATTGTTCTCTTTACACATTGTGGTGGCGGTCAGGTCCATCACTTTCAGGCCGCGGTTGTAGATTTCGTCGTAAGTGATGGTGTCGAACTTGGTTGCCGTCGGGTCTTTTTCGGGGTCGGCAGTGTAGATGCCGTCAACGCGGGTGCCCTTGAGCATCACGTCGGCTTCAATCTCAATGCCGCGCAGCGACGAGCCGGTGTCGGTGGTGAAGTATGGGTTGCCCGTTCCGGCCGAGAAGATGGCCACCTCGCCGTTGTTCAGGGCTTCGATGGCTTTCGGCTTCGAGTAGAGCTCGCCAATGGGTTCCATCCGGATGGCCGTGAGCACGCGCGCCTTCTGGCCGATGCTCTCAAGCCCCGAGCAGAGCGCCATTGCGTTTATCACCGTTGCCAGCATTCCCATCTGGTCGCCCTTGTAGCGGTCGAAGCCTTTCGATGCGCCGCTCAGGCCGCGGAAGATGTTGCCGCCGCCAATCACAATGCCAATCTGCACGCCCAGGTCGGCAATCTCCTTAATCTGCTTTGCATACTCGCCCAAACGTTGCGGGTCGATGCCGTAGCCTTGTGCGCCCATCAGCGATTCGCCGCTGAGTTTCAGCAATATGCGTTTGTATTTCGCCATAATTCGTTTTTTGATTTTTTGATGATTCAAATTTGGCATAAAGTTAGTGGATTTGTGGAAAATGACAAGAGGAAATTTTTGGACTACGGACAGCAGATGTTTATCTCTAACCAAACTAATCCAAATGGAATCCAAAACTTAATCTGATTAGTTAGGGTTCGTTTGGTTAGAGCTAATGTTGTCAATTTTCAATTTTCAACCGTCAATTTTCCATTGTCCAAATTGCGGCTTTGGTCAAAATTTTAGGGGCGGTGTGCGGCTGTTAATAAAATTGTATTACTTTTGTTGATTGTGAATTTAGAAACCGAACAAAGAGACCGAAATGATTTTGTTTTTGGGAACGGTACTGTTAGGATTGTGTGACTACGTGTGTAGGCACCGCCCTGCCACCCTCGGTTCGATGTGTTCAACTAATTGTTTCATTAATAACGCATAATTAACTTAAACTTAAATACTTATGAAAAAAGGATTGTTTATTCTTACAAGTCTTTTAATGTTGGGTGCCTGGGGTGCCAAGGCGCAGGATAATGTTTTGTTCCCGACCTCGGGCCAAAAAACTGTCGACCTCTCCAACAAGCAGGTAGGCTACTCAATGAATGTGTATGACAATGGCGGTGCCAACGGCAATTACACAGATTATTGCGACGGCCAAATTTTAATTAAGGCTCCGCAAAAAGGCTCTTTGACACTGGAAGGTTCTATTGTAACAGAAGCATGTTGCGACTATTTGCTTGTTTACAATGGCAGCGACCAGAGTGCCCCGGTAATAGCAGAATACAGAGGAACATGCAATTTCATTTTACAGAGCGACAACGACATGTTGCTTTATTTCCACACAGACCGCAGTGTTATTGCGTCGGGTATCGACAGCAAACTCTTCATCAATGTGAATGTGGTTGAAAGCGAATTCACTTATTACGACAAAGAGAAGACGATTCTTAAAGAATACACCGGCGACAAGCAGAATGTGGTTGTGCCGTCGAATGTTAAGGAGATAGGCACGAACGCTTTCAACAACAGTTGCCGCATAGTGCTTATTCCCAACACGGTGGAAAAAATCGTGACAAAAGCCTTTAATCACACTGCCGGCATGAAAATCTACTGCGAGGCTGAAAGCAAGCCTGACGGATGGGCAGGCAACTGGAATCCCAACGACTACCCCGTGTATTGGAACAGTGCCAAAATCCCTGATTATGACTACACAATAAACAGCAATAACAAAATCACCATCACAAGCTGCAACCTTGACAAGACTATAGTTAGAATACCTGCCACAATTCGCATCAAAGGCGAGGAATACGAAGTGACAAACATTGCCACCAGCGCGTTCAAATATTGCGACAACCTGAAAAAAGTGGTTGTTGGCGAGAACATTACGGGCATTGGCGAGAATGCTTTCCAGAATTGCCCCACATTGGAAACAGTGGATTTGGCTGATGCCAAAAAACTGACATATATTAACGATAAAGCTTTTGCCAACAGCAGCATTAAGAGAATAGATATTCCTGATTGGATTACCTCAATCGGCACCTGCGCGTTCCAAAACTGCGACGGCCTGACCAATATAGCTATTCCAGCATCAGTTACTTGGATTGGTAACTATGCTTTCCAATACTGCGATAATCTTGCAACCGTGGATTTAAGCCAGGCAAAAGGACTTAAAAGAATCAACGATTATGCATTCTATGAGTGCTATGGGCTGAAAAACATTGAAATTCCAAACTGGATTACCTCAATCGGCAATTATGCGTTCTACAATTGCGACAATCTTACCAATGTTAACATTCCAAACTCGGTTACCTCAATTGGTTCTCAGGCATTCTACGATTGCGATAATCTTGCAACCATTGATTTAAGCCAGGCAAAAGGACTTAAATCAATAAACGCTTATGCGTTCTATGGGTGCACAGGGTTGAAAAACATTGAAATTCCAAACTGGATTACCTCAATCGGCAATTATGCGTTCTACAATTGCGACAAACTTACCAGTGTTTCCATTCCCAATTCAGTTACCTTAATTGGAAACCATGCGTTTTACGACTGCGATGGTTTGAAAGAAATAACAATTCCTAACTCTGTTGCCACAATTGGAGACTATGCGTTCTATGGTTGCAACAATCTTGTAAAAGCTGATTTGAGCAATGCGAAAAAACTCACATCAATCGGCAGTTATGCGTTTGCCAATAATACAAATCTGAAAACAGCTGATTTAAGCAACGCCGAAAGCCTTACCACAATAAACGACTATGCTTTCAGCAGTTGCGCCAATCTTGAAAAGGTTGATTTGAGCGGTGCAAAAGACCTATCGTATGTAAATAATAATGCGTTTTTAAACTGCCCCAAACTGAAATCGTTCGGTTCTTCCGGCGGCAAAGCTATTTACAGCGCCGACGGCAAAACTCTGATCTGCTATCTGGCGGTTAGCCCTGACACCGCGTTCACCGTTCCGTCAACCGTCACCACCATTGCCAATAATGCGTTCATCAATTGCAACAAACTGAAACAGGTGACCATACCTTCGAGTGTTACCTCAATCGGCAGTTATGCGTTTAATGGTTGCAACAACCTTGCAAAAATAGATCTCAGCAAAGCCACAGGCCTCACTTCTTTTGGAAGCTATGCGTTTAGTGGCTGCCCCAAGTTGGCCACCATCGATTTGAGCGCCACAAGCCTCACCACCATTGGTAGTTCTGCGTTTTATAACAATGACTATCTGACCGAGATAACCCTTCCCGAATCGGTTACTTCGATTGGTTATCAGGCATTCTACAGTTGCGACAAACTGAAAAAGGTGACCATTCCTTCGAGTGTTACCTCAATCGCCAATTATGCGTTCTATGGTTGCGGCAAACTTGCAAAAGTAGATTTCAACAAGGCCAGGGACCTCACTTATATTGGCGTCAATACGTTTAATGCTTGCGCATTGACCATCATTGATTTGAGCGCCACAAGCCTCACCACCATTGGTAGTTCTGCGTTTTATGACAATAACTATCTGACCGAGATAACCCTTCCCGAATCGGTTATCTTAATCGACAGTTATGCGTTCTACAGTTGCAACAACCTTGCAACTGTTGATATGAGCAGCGCCAAAAACCTGACCACAATCGGTGATTATGCGTTCCAATATTGCGGCAAGCTGAAAGAGGCTGCCTTCCCCGAGTCGCTTACTTCGATTGGTTACATGGCGTTCTCGTATTGCACAAATCTTGAAAAAGCAGACTTCAGCAAGGCCAAAAACCTTATATCAATCGGCAGTTATGCGTTTGAATACTGCAATAAACTGGCAAGCGCTGATTTGAGCAAAGCCACAAGCCTTGCAAACATATATAACGGAGCGTTCCGCAATTGCAATGAACTGACTGATGTGGCAGTTCCCGAATCAATCACTTACGTGGCGGGCGATGTATTAAGTGGCTGCGATAAAGTGAATTTTACTAAAGCTGACGGAGCCTTGTATTTGGGCAACCAGCGCAATCCGTATGTTGTTCTGTATAAGGCATCATCGACAGATATAACCGAGTGCCGCATCAACAATAAAACAAAGGTTATCGCACATATGGCCTTTACTAATTGCACAAATCTCAAATCAATCAACATTCCCGGGTCGGTTGTGTCAATTAATCAGGATGCATTCAATGGCTGCGTGGGTTTGGAGAAGGTTAGTCTGCCCGATAACATCAGTAGTATCGGCTATCGGGCTTTCTCCTACTGCTACAGTTTGGCTTCGGTTGATGTTCCATCGTCGGTTGAATCAATCGGTGATGAAGCTTTCACCAATGTGAGAAACATCAACTACACAGGAAAACTTGGCAGCGCAACCTCAACCTGGGGAGCACTGATGCGCAACGGCAAGATGGGCGGCTACACCGATGGCGACTTTGTGTTCAGCGATGAGGCAAAAACCAATTTGATTGCTTATGTGGGCAGCGGCGGCAGCATTGAGATTCCCGAGTCCACCATTACCATTGACGCTAATGCGTTCCTTGGCTGCAAGGGTATCACCAAAGTTGTAATTCCCGACAATGTGAAGTACGTCTATAGCGGTGCGTTTAAAGGCTGTACTGGTTTGAAAACCCTCAAAATAGGCAGCGGAGTCACTTATATTGATAGCGATGCGTTCAACGGCTGCCCAATCGAGACGCTGACTTACAACACTGAAGCCATTGGCACAATGTTCGCTTACAACAGCACACTCAAAACAGTGAATGTGGGCAACAAGGTTACAATCATTGAAGAAAAAGCGTTCGAGTGCTGCCCCAACTTAACAACTGTCAACTTAAGCAATGCCAAGAAACTTACCACAATCGAAATTGGAGCATTCTACGACAGCGGTTTAACCGAGATAACCATTCCCGAATCGGTTACTGAAATTGGTGAATGGCCTTTCCAAGCCACCAATCTGAAAAAGGTGGATTTGAGCAACGCCACAGGGCTGTCTGTTATTGGCAACCAAGCGTTCGCATATTGCACATTGCTCGAATCGGTTACCGTTCCCGACTGGATTACAACCATCGACGCTTCGGCGTTCAAAGGCTGCTACGCCCTGAAATCGGTTACGCTTGGCAGTGGCATTACCAGTATCAACGACAATGCGTTCGACGAATGCAACAGCATCGAGACGCTGACATTCAATACCAATAATATCGGCGGCCATTTCAAAAATAAAACCTCACTCAAAAAGGTTGCGATAGGCAGCAAGGTTACTTCGATTCCAAGCAGTGCATTCAGCGGTTGCAGCAACATTACCTCGGTTGTTACCAATAGCAATGCTAATTTCAGCAATTCGGGAATTCTTTTCGTCAAAGACGGAATCCGCTACAAAGTTTTGGACAAAAATTCGGTTGAGGTTGTTTCAAATGGCTATTCGGGCCGCGTTGAAATACCTGAAACCGTAACGGCTGGCAACACATTCAAGGTTCGGGGAATCGGTGATAAAGCATTTAAAGATTGCAGCGGTCTTGTATCAATTGATTTGAGCAAAGACGCTAACCTTGAATATATTGGTTGGCAGGCATTTTCCAATTGCGACGGACTGACGAAGATAACTATTCCTGAATCAGTTTTCGAAATTGATAATTATGCGTTCGATGGTTGCGACAACCTTGAAACGGTTGATATGAGCAACGCTAAAAATCTTGAATATATTGGTGAGAGTACGTTTCGAAATTGTTCTTCGCTGTCGAGGTTTATTATTCCTGCTTCAGTTACCGTAATTGGTGATTATGCGTTCAGTGGTTGTACTAGTATCAGTCCGATTCTCTGCGAAGCCGAGAGCGAACCAGACGGGTGGTACTATAACTGGAATTATCCTGACTACCATCAGGTAATCTGGCACTACAACAAACTTAAGGTGAATCTTTCGGTTAACAACAGCGAGTGGGGTACGGTGAGCGGCGCCGGCACCTACACCTACGGAGAAGATGTTCACATTAAGGCCACTCCGGCCAAAGGGGCAGTCTTTTTGGGTTGGGACGATGACACTCCGTTCGACGAGTTCACCGTTCCCGCAATGGAAGACATCGACATCACCGCCATTTTTGCCAAGCGAGTGCAGGTGGGCAAAAACACTGTATATGCCAAAAACGAGGACTATTTTAACTGCGTGTTCACTCCCGAAAAATCAGCATACTATAGAATTTACTCGAATTCGGATAGCGACACCTATGGTTACTTGTACGATGGTGGGAAAAACCATTTGACGGAAGATGATGACAGTGGTGAAAACTATAATTTTGAAATTACATATTATCTTGATGGTGGTGAAACCTACTATTTAGGTGTGATGTTTTTGAGTGATGATAAGGAAGGCAATATCAATTTCACGATAGAAGAAGTAAAACCATACATTGTCAGCGCAACAGCCAAAAACGGCAAGGTTGAAGGCACAGGAGCATATTATTATGGTGTTGTTGCCAGTCTGCACGCAGTACCCGACGATGGTTATCACTTTGTGAAATGGAGTGATGGAGAAACATCTTCATGGTATAACATCGAAGTTTATGACAATGTCAATTTAACCGCCGAGTTTGCAATCAACGAATATGAGATTACGGGTTCGGTTTCGTCGGGATACGGCACTATTGGAGGCACGGGCACCTACGCTCACGGCAGTGAAGTTTCACTCATCGCCAAACCCAACAAGGGTTATGAGTTTATTCGATGGGGCGATGGCAACACCGACAACCCGCGCAGGTTCAAAGCCGAGGAGAGCAAGGAATACTATGCAGTAGTTGTTTCTAAAACTTTCAATGTTGAGGCATCGGGCAATCATGTATCATCAGTTGACATTTGGGGTGATTGCTATTATGGAAATACAATCGAACTCAAGGCTTGGCCGGAATCGAACTATCACTTTAAGGAGTGGCGCAACAGCAAGGGCGAGGTTATCAGCACAGCGAACCCATTCAATTACACTGTTACTGAAGATGCTAAGTTTACAGCGGTTGTTGAGGGCGATGAGTTTACCATTGGCACCTCAATGGACAATGGCACAGTTCAGGGTGGCGGCACCTACAACTACGGTTCGAAAGTAACACTGACCGCAGTTGCCAATCCGGGCTTCAAGTTCGCAGGCTGGGCCGATGCTGTGCAAACAGCCACACGCACCATCACTGTCAATTATAATGCGGATTACACAGCCTACACCCTGCCAATAAAATACAGCGTTGAGCTGTCGGCTGAGAACGGTGTTGTGTCGGGCGGCGCCACCAACCTCAGCTATGGCGACGAGGTGACCATTACAGCCACACCAAACGGAGGATTCAAATTTGTGCGCTGGAGCGATGGCAACACATCGGCCACACGCACCCTCACCATAACAAGAGATTATACGCTGAAGGCCGTCTGCATGGATGCGGCAGAGACACTTTACACCATTAGTGCAACAGCCGGACAGAACGGCAGCGTTATGGGCGGCGGCCGCTATAAGGCAGGCGAAAAGGTGACACTCACCGCCATTGCCAACCCAGGCTATCACTTTGTGAAATGGAGCGACGGCAGCACCAACGCCAATAACGTTGTTACCGTGAGCGGCGACAAATCGCTCAGCGCCGAGTTTGCCGTGAACACCTACACCGTCAGCGTGACAGCCGGAGCCAACGGCATAGTCAGCGGCGGCGGCTCGTTTGAGTTTGGCGCACCTGCCACTATCACAGCCACTCCGGCCACAGGCTACCACTTTGCCGGCTGGAGCGATGGCAGTGCAGTGGCAAACCGCACATTCAACGTATCGACCGACTTGGATTTGAAGGCTGAGTTCGCCATCAACACCTACAGCGTGAAGGCAACGGCCAAGAACGGCAAGGTTGAGGGCACAGGCACCTACAACCACGGCACCGAGGCAACACTCACCGCCACAGCCGCCACAGGCTACCACTTCAGCCAGTGGAGCGACGGCAACACCAACAACCCGCGCAAGGCCACTGTGACCAGCGATATGGAGTTTGCGGCTGAATTTGCAATCAACACCTATGAGATTACCGCCGCCGCACAAAACGGCACAGTGAGCGGTGCAGGAACATATAACTATGGCGCTATGGCAGCACTCACCGCCACAGCCAATGCGGGTTACCACTTCACACAATGGAGCGACGGCGTGTTGAGCAGCAGCCGCAGCGTGTTTGTGAGCGAGGATATGAAGTTCACCGCCGAGTTTGCTATTGACGCCTACAACGTGAGCGCTTACGCACAGAACGGCTCGGTTGAGGGCGCAGGCTACTACAACCACGGTGCAAGCGCAACACTTACCGCCAAGGCCAACGAGGGTTACCACTTCACACAATGGAGCGACGGCGTGAAAGACAAATCTCGTACGGAGACA
The DNA here is from genome assembly GCA_017474765.1 of Salinivirgaceae bacterium. Taxonomy (GTDB): domain Bacteria; phylum Bacteroidota; class Bacteroidia; order Bacteroidales; family SZUA-534; genus RUG13583. The sequence goes on from JAFVGW010000019.1 coordinate 113,795, forward strand.
GTGCTTTCGAGCATGTCATTTGAAGCAGAATTTGAAGTCAACAGTTTCAATATCACCGCAGCCGAGTCGGCCAACGGAGTTGTTTCGGGTGCCGGCACCTACAGCTACGGCGCTATGGCAACACTCACCGCCGTTGCCAACGAGGGCTATCACTTCACTCAGTGGAGCGACGGCCTGACAAGCGCAACCCGCCGCCTGACAGTGGTTGAGGATGCTGAGTTCGGCGCAACGTTCGAAATCAACAGCTACGAGGTTAAGCTCTCGGCTGAGAACGGCACCGTTTCGGGCGCAGGCACCTTTGAGCACGGCGCCGAGGCAACAATCAGCGCCAAGGCTGCTGAGCACTATCACTTCGTTAAATGGAGCGACGGCAACACCGACAATCCGCGCAAGCTGACAGTAACCAAAAACAGAAGCCTGAAGGCAGTGTTCGAGGCCGACCTCTTCACCATCAAGGTTGAAGCCGAGAATGGTACAATCTACGGTGCCTCGAGCGGGTTTGAGTTTGGCGCAGTGGCCACACTCACCGCATCGCCCGACCTTGGCTACCACTTTGAGAAATGGAGCGACGGCAACACCGACAATCCGCGCTCGGTAACCATCGACGCCACTGTTCTGAGCAACCTCGACAAGCCGTTCACCGCCATCTTCGAGAAGAATCCGTCGTATGTCGGAATTGAGGAGTCGGCAGCCGAGGAGGTCAGTATCTACGCTTACGGCAACACAATCGTCGTAGAGAACGCCGAGAACGACATCCTGGTATTTGATGCCATGGGCCGCATGATTGTCCGCGAGACTGCAGCCGCCGACCGCACCGAGATTCAGGTTGAGGGCACGGGCGTTTATGTTGTCAAGACAGGCAGCGCCAGCAAGCGCGTTATGATTAAGTAGAGAGTTTAATTTTTCTTATAAGTTAATTTTAGGATGGGGTAAGGTCGCCGTGATGACGACCTTATTTTTTTGTTGCTGCTGACGCGATGCAGGGGTGCGGATGGCTTTGGGTAAGGGCAAAAAAACACCTCCTATTGGGGGTCGGAGGTGCTGCCTAGTAATATTAAATATCATGGGTTATTGACACTACAAATGTAAAGCGTCAAAAACCCCTTTGCTGATGCAATTCAAATTCGGCGGTGGTAAGTTCAAATTTGGTAATGAGTCTTTCAAATTTGGCGGAAACGAAGCTTATTTCCGAAGCAAATCGAGCATCATCTGGTTCTTTTCGGCCATCGGCAGCGAGTAGTTGTGGCCGTAGATGGCGTTTTCCCATTCGCCGTACATGGGGTTAGGCAGAATGATGAACTTGCGTCCGAAATCGCCTTGCAGCGAGTCGGCCAGGTGCAGTGCCAGGCGGCTGTCGCGGCGGTCGAAGAGCGAGGTGTAGTCGCCCAGATTGTCGCCGATGAAGAGAATTATCTCGTGAGTGGCCGAAACGGCATTGCGGCGCTCGTCTTTGCACGATGTCTTCTTGCTCAGGTCGTAGAGCAGGAGGTGAGCCGAGTCGACCGCCATTCCTGCGGCGGCAAGGTTGCGCAGAGTGCGGTCGCGCTCCTCAAGAATGCGGTTCGATATGAAAAAGACCTCCACGCCCAGCTCGCGTGCGTATGCAATGAAATCGGCAGCTCCTGGCAGAGCCAGAGCCTCCTCGCGTGCCGACCATGCCATCCAGGCGCTGTCGGAGTAGTTGCTGCGGTCGCCCATCAGCTTGGCCTCAAAGGGGCTGTTGTCGAGCACCGTCTCGTCGATGTCGAGCACCACGGCGGCGGGTTTCGTGCCCTTGTAGTTCTGCAGGTTCTCCTTCAGCGCCATTTTGGCCAGCATATACGATTGATAGTAGCAGGCGCGCATCTCGGCCGACTGCTGGAACCATGCGGTGGCCAACAGCAGGTGCTTCATGTCGTTTGCATCTGCCTGGCTGGAAGGCGCGTTGCAGCACGACGAGGCGGCCGCACTTAAAGCAATGATGCCGATAACCGAGCGTAAAGTCTTCATTGTTTTAGTATTAAGGATTGATTTTGTAGTTCAAATCGAAGAATTTGTTGTAGCGGTCAAGATTGGCGTCCTGAAGCAGTTTGTCGTAGTTCGATTTTGAGATGATATATTGCCTGTAGCTGTCGCTCAGCACGCCGTCGAACACCTCGCCCGCAACAATCACCGACTCAATGTAGTTCTGCGCCATGCGTGCGTTTTTGAACTTCTCAACCATCACAATGCCGTAGTCTTCTGACAGTCTGGTGGCCGACACATCAAAGTTCATGAAGTCGAAATATTCGGCGTTGAAGTCGATGAGCCCGAAGCGGACGCGGCTCTCCTCCAGTTTGTGCTTATCGACAACGGCAATGTAGTAGTGCAGCTCGTCGGCGTTGTAGTTGAAGAGCGACACGTCGAGCGAGTCGTAGGCGGCCTTGGCGGCCAGAGCCTCCTCAGCCAGCAGCTCCTCCTCGGTTTTCTCCTCCATCACGTGCGGCTTGCGGTTCAGGGCGGCAATTACGTCGCGTGCGAAGCCGGCCTCCTCGCTCTTCGGGTACCTGCCGATAAACTCCTTCAGTTTGGCTTCGAAGGTTAAACTATCGGTTGATTTGCCCTCACATAACGTGTTGATTATGGCGAATTTAGGCATCAGTTTGCTGTCGGGGTAGAGCGAGTCGACATAGCGGTAGGTTGAATAAACATTGTCGCACTCATCGTTAAGGTAGTAGCGATAAGTAACCTGATACATGAAATTGAGCTCATTCTCAGCCTTTTCCAGCTCTTTGTAGTAGTCGGGGTCGTTCAGGATTTTGGCGTAGTCGGTGTCGGGGTACTCGCTGATAATCCGTTTCTTATAGATGTCGGCGTTGGCGTAGTCCTTCTCCAGCAGATAGGTTTTGTAGAGATTGAACATTGCCGAAACCTCGTTTTCCGACTTCGGATATTTCTTCAAATAGTCGTTGAAAGCGTCAATGGCAAGCGGATAGTCGGCGAATTTGTCTTTATAGACCACGCCCAGATTGAAGTAGGCTTGCTCCATCTTCTGCTCCGACACCTTGTAAGCCGAGTCGGTGAGCGGAATATCGACAAGGTAATACTCGCGGCTCTTGTTGTCGAGGCCTTTCTTTGCGTCCTCAGCCTCCTCAGCCTCAGCCGTGCTTCCCACATCGTCCCACTCGGTGACGGTCTTGTTGCTTCGGCGCCAGTTGTCCTCCAGCTTGCGGTTGCCCCATTTCTTGCGGAACTCGTCCTGCCCGAGGCTCAGCGACGACTGGTTGTAGAAGTACCATTTGCCGCCCGTCGTGTTCTGGCGGCTCATCTGCTGCGCCTGTGCCAGTTCGCTTTTGGCTACGTTCTCGCGGTTCTTTTCGGCCTGCTCGGCGTTTTTCACTTCCTGTATTTTGCGGTCGATTACCTTGTTGCGTTCATCCTCGTTCATTTTTGCCAGTCTCTGAAGGCTGTCCTGCGTCTGAATGGTCTCAATGCAGTTCACCAGGTCGGTCAGGTTCTCCGATTTGCGGCGGATGTTCTGATAGTCAGGATATTCGTGCGGCAGGTTGACCATTGCGCTGTCGTAGTAGAGCTGCGCGTTGCGGTAGTCGGGCTTGTCGAAGTAGATGTCGGCCACGGCCAGATAGGAGATGCTCTTCTGATTGTCGTTGGTGGTGCTTGCGGCAATCGACTGCTTGAAGTACCACAGGGCGTCGTCGTCGCGCATCTCGTTGTAGGCGATGTTGCCCAGCGCGTAATAAATTTGGTCGAGATAATCGGTGTTCTTGTCGTCTTTCAGCATTTTGGTGAGCTCGCGCTGCAGAGCCGCACTTCCGCCCGACTCGCTGCTGTAGAGGCTCGCCTTGTTGATTCGGGCATTGAAAACATATTGGTAATCAGGGTTTTTGTCGATAACCTTCTGGAACCATTCGCTTGCCTTGCGGTTGTCCTCGTTGAACTGATAGAGCTGCGCCAGAATGTACATCAGGCGGATTTTCTCACGCTTGTCGCGACGGATTTTCTTCACGGCGGTCTCCACGTAGGGAATGGCGTCGGCGTAGCGGCCCTGCCGTAGCAGAATGTCGGCCTGAGTCTGAGCCAGCGGTGCCTCCATTTTCCGCGACACCTTGCTCATGTCGCCTGTCACGGTGCTGATGAAATCGTCGGCCTGCGAGTATTTCTCCATCTCGGTGTAGCAGCGAGCCAGCCAGATGTAGGCTTCGGTCTTGGTGTCCTGCTCGTCGTACTGGTGGACAATGTGGGTGAACTGCTCAATGGCCGCAAAATAGTCCTGCTTGATGGTTTTTGCCTTTCCTTCAAGTATTTCGGCGTTGTCAATCCACTTCACGTATTCGTTTTTGTTCTGGAAAGCCTTGTCCTTGTCCGACAGCTTCTTGCCTTTTTTGGTTTTCGGCTTGGCCGAGATGGAGTGCTTGCGCATGCACTTCTCGCTCTTCTCAATTACGCGGTTCATGTCGGCGTACGAGGTAAGCGCGGCCTCCTTGTCGCTATAGACAAACACTGGCAGAATGAGCGCGAAATTCTCGTCGTGAGCCGAGTAGATGTTCTGCATGCCCGACTTAAACGCCTCGTTTCCATTGAAATAGACATTGTATTTGGCTGTCAGGTTGTGATAGCCGCGGTGGATGGGCGTGTTTTTGGCCGGCGAACAGCAAACCGGCAGCACTGATGCCAATGCCAAATAAAAAAGCGATACCGGTCTGACTGTTTTCAACACTTTTGCAAATTAAGCACGCAAAAATAGTTTTTTCTGAATAAGAGCCTCAAAATGCCGATAAAAGAACGGAAACGGAAGGCCTTTTAGTGTGCGGATTGATTGGATAAATCACATCGGGTCGACATTGGCCACCACCTGCACGTTCTTGAACTGCGGAATGGCAAGGAAATTGTCGATGGCCGACTGGATGTTGTTTTTGATTTGTGTGGTGTCGGTTTTGCTCAGTTTTATCAGAATATTAACCAGATAGAGATTCTGAATCCGATTCACGGGCGGCACCGTCGGACCTAAGGCCACAAGTCCGTTTATCTTGCTGATTTCCCCGAAAAGGCGGCTTGCGCCATCGTTCACCACCTGGCGGTCGCGGTGCTTGAGGGTAATCTGCACCAGACGGCTCACTGGCGGATAGAAGAAATTCTCGCGCTCCGTCATCTGGCTTTCGTACATGGCCTCGTAATCGTTCGCAACCACTTGGCGGACAATCACATTATCAGGGTTGGCCGTCTGGATGAGCACTTTTCCCACCTTGTCTTTCCGACCAGCGCGGCCGCTCACCTGCGCCATCAGCTGGTAGCTGCGCTCGAAGGCGCGGAAATCGGGGAATCCGAGCATGTTGTCGGCGTTGAGTATGCCCACAATGCTGACATTGTCGAAATCGAGCCCTTTCGAGACCATCTGCGTGCCAATCAGAATGTTGATGTGGCGCTCCTGAAAATCGCGGATGATGTTCTCGCTGCCGTGCTTGCTGCGCGTGGTGTCGGTGTCGAGGCGGGCGATGTTGGCCTGCGGAAAAATCTTTTTTAGTTCATCCTCAATGCGTTCGGTGCCAAATCCCGCCACCCGCATGGTGTTCTGGTGGCAGTGGTCGCACGAGTTGGCAACGCTAACCGTGTAGCCGCAGTAGTGGCACACCAACTTGTTGATACTCTTGTGGTAAGTGAGGCTCACATCGCAGTGCTTGCACTTTGGAATGTAGCCGCACTCGGTGCACTCCAGAAACGGGCTGTAGCCGCGGCGGTTTTGGAACAGAATCACCTGCTCGTCTTTTTCAAGCGCCTCGTTGACCGAGCCGAGCAGCGTCTGGCTGAAGCACTGAGTCATCAGTCTTTTCTTGCGGGCTTTGAGCGTGTCAACAATCTCAATTTCAGGCAGAATGGCCGAGCCGTGCCTGTGCGTCAACTTCACAAGTCCGTAGCGGCCAAGGCTGGCGTTGTAGTAACTCTCAAGCGACGGCGTGGCCGAGCCAAGCAGGATTTTGGCCTTGTGCTGAATGCCCAGAACCACGGCCAGGTCGCGGGCATTGTAGCGCGGCGACGGGTCGAACTGCTTGTAACTGTTCTCGTGCTCCTCGTCAACAATAATCAGCCCTAAATTGCTGAAAGGCAGGAAGATTGATGAGCGGACGCCAAGCACAATCTGATAGGGATTGTCGTCGGCGAGCATCTTTTTCCAAAGTTCGGCGCGCTCGGTTGATGAGTATTTTGAATGATAAACGCCCACCTTGTTGCCGAAAAACCGCTTGAGCCGCTCCACAATCTGCGTTGTGAGGGCAATTTCGGGCAGCAGGTAAAGCACGCTCTGCCCTGCCGCTAACGTTTTTTTTATGAGATTGATATAGATTTCGGTTTTTCCGCTGCCAGTCACTCCGTGCAGAAGCACCGTCTGCTTGGTCTCAAACTCGCGGTTGATGGCATCGAGAGCCTCTTGCTGATAGGGGTTGAGGCTGTTGGGGGCGGCCGTTTCGCATTCGGTTTGCTGCGGTAGATTGTCCTCGTCGTCCATCTCCAGAAAACCCTTTTCAACCAGCGAGCGGACAACAGTCAGCGTTGCGGGCACGCGTTCGAGCAGCACTTTCATGAGCACCGTTTTGCCTTCAAATGCTTCATTTCCAAGAAAATCGGCAATCCAGCGGAGAGTGTTGCGCTGTTTCTCGGAACGCGCCAGCAGGGCGAGCGTGCGGTTAAGTGTCTCAGCGTCAGCAATTCTGTCCGAAAACCTGACAACCTTCTGCCGCCGCAGGCGCGGCTGCTCGCGCATCTCCTCGGTGATGATGGCGAACTGCTTCTCCACCAGATTCTTAACAACCGTCAGAATCTGCTTCACGCCCGTTGTTTTCTCCAACTCTTCAATGCTGGCCGATTCCGCCTTGAGCAGCGCCGAATAGACCGCGCACTCGTCGGGTGGGAGGGTGCTGGCATCGGCCTCGCTCTCGTGCAGCGGCAGCACGCGCGACTCGCTGTCGGGCCGCAGGCTCACAGGCACGGCGGCCTTATAGACATCGCCAATCGGGCACATGTAGTAGTTCGACGTCCACGTCCAAAGTTCGAGTTGCTTTGGGGTGACAATCGGTTTGGGGTTGGTGATGGAGAGTATCGATTTGATTCTGAAGCCCTCGGGCGGCGTTTTGGTAAGGCTGAAGATGATGCCTGTGTAGAGCCGCCGCGTGCCAAACTGCACCACAACGCCCTGCCCAACCTGCACCTGGCCGACCATGGAGATGGGAACCTCGTAGGTGAATGTCCCTTTGACGGGGACTGGAAGGATAATCTCTGCAAAAATCGCGCGCTCGGCCATTGTGTTTCTGTTTGTCCGCAATTTTATAATTAGTTGCCCGCTTGCACAAGAAAATAATGCCGCTGTTGATTTTTTTTGCCGTGCCTTGCCGTCGGTCAGCAGGCGGAGACCGACGTTTGGGCAAATGCACGATTCTGAAACATAGATTTATGATTTATAACAATATGACATTGGTTATTTAAAGAAAAACATTCGGTCGGCTGCGGCGGAATGCCATTTTTATGAACAACCCTAATTTAATAACTACGGCAAATGCAAGTGTCAAATACACAATTCTTTTCTTTTTTTGTACTTTCGTTTAATAAAACGCAATCTTTTCAGTATGGTCAGAAGAATATTTGTTGCCGCTTCGTTATGTCTGGCGGTATATGTATCCGAAGCACAGGACAAATTGTTTAAATCATTGTTTCAGGCGGCTCAGGAGTCGATGCTCTATGAGGATTACGACGACGCTTTGAAAAAATACAAGCAGATTGAGACTCACAACTGGCTCAACGCCAATGTGGCCTTCGGAATAGGAATGTGCTACATGAACATGGAGAACCAGATTGAGAGCGCCATCCCCTATTTGGAAAAGGCCACAGCCAACACCAGTGCAACCTACAAGGAGAGCAACTACAAGGAGGAGGCCGCCCCCGAGGAGGCGTGGTTCTATCTGGGCAAGGCCTATCGCCTGACCGAGCAATACACCAAAGCCACCGACGCCTACCGCGAGTTCAAGGCGCGGCTCAACGCTTCGGACCTCTACTATCAGGATTTCATCAACCTTCAGATAGAGTCGTGCAACAACGCGCAGCGCATGATGAGCAGTCCAATCAACGTCAATATCGACAAGGCTTCGTTCGCTCTTGACGCCGAGTGCTACTATCCTGCAGTGTCGGGCGACGAGAAGTCGGTTGTCTTCACCTCATATCAGAAGGTGCGCGACCCCTCGACTGGCGAATCGGACTTTTTTGAACTGATTTTCTATTCAACCCGCAAAGACGACGGCTCATGGAGCGAACCGCTCGACATCACTTACGACATCGCCTCCGACGGCAACTTCTCAACCGCCTCAATGTCGTATCACGGCGACATGATGATTCTCTACCGCGACGACTTTGGCAACGGCAACCTTTACTTCTCAACCTTGACCAACGGCAAATGGTCTGAAATTCAGAAATTTCCGAAGAACATCAATTCAAAATACAACGAGACCCACGGCTGCCTGTCGAAAGACGGACGCATACTGTATTTTGTCAGCAACCGTCCTGGCGGACAGGGAGGAAAGGATATTTTCCGTTCGGTGATGGACAACAAAGGCAACTGGGGAACACCCGTGCCTCTGTCGTATGTCATCAACACTCCGTTTGATGAGGAGGCGGTGTTCATGGCAGGCGACGACATCACGCTGTTCTTTGTGTCGGAGGCGCACGCCACAATGGGCGGATTCGACATTTTCAAGAGCGTTGTCGATAACAATGGCAACTGGAGCGAGGCGCAGAATCTCGGCTACCCGATTAACACACCTTACGATGATGTGTTCTTCGCGCCTGTCGGCGATGGCAACGAGGGCTACATGGACCGCGTGCCCAGCAGCGGCGGCTTGAAAGAGATGTTCCGCATATCGCTGCCTTCAGGCAACAGACCAACCAACACTTATGCTGCGGCGCCCGTTGAGCCAGAGCCTGTTTACACACCCGCGCCTGTTGCCGAAGAGGCGCCCGCATATCAGCCTGAGCCAGCACCAGCGCCTGCTTACACTCCAGAGCCAGCACCAACCTATCCGTCGGAATACATTCTTAAAGGAACACTCTCGCTGGAGGACAACAAGAGCCTCGACAACTCGTTCTACATCCATGTTTCCGACATCAGCGGGCAGGTGGTAGGCTCGTTGAGCCCCAACACAGCAACGGGCGAGTTCATGGCGAAACTCAAACCTGGCAGTTACAAGATTACCGCCTATGGCGACGGCTACGAGACTGCCGACAAGTACATATATATTTCGGAGATGGAGATGAACCCGACGGTGGTGTCGTTCCTGTCGATGAAGCCGAAGGCCGTCAGCACGGGCGAGTACTACTCAATCAAGAGCATTCTGTTCGACGACAACAGTTCAGTCCTCAACCGCGACGCACAGATTGAGGTTGAGCGCATTGCAGTGCTGATGCAGGCCAATCCCGATTTGAAACTCGAAGTGTCGGGCAACACCGACGACCTCGGCACCGACGATTACAACCAGCGTCTCTCGGTCATGCGAGCCCGTGCTGTTGTCAACTATCTGACAAAGAAGGGCATTGCCGAATCGCGCTTTGTGACCAAAGGCCTGGGCAAGAGCAACTTCATCGCCATCAACCAGAACCCCGACGGCAGCGACAACCCCGAGGGCCGCGCGCTGAACCGCCGCGTGGACATGATGGTCATCAACCCCACAAACGCCAATGTTACGGTTGAGGGAATCTATGTGCCCGACGAGTTGAAATACAAGCAGCAACTCACCTACACCATTTGGATTACCGAATCGTCGAAGCCGATTGCACCTGCCAAGTTCAGGAATATCAACAATGTTTGGATGTTTGAGACGGGCGGTAACTATATGTACACTGTCGGTCTGTTCAAGCACCAGGCCGAGGCGGTGAGCATGGTGGGCGAGATTGTGGATGCAGGATTTGCCGATGCCCGCGTCATCAACAGTTTGGAATACAACGAGTTGGTGCAAAAGAGCAGCAGTTTCTACAAACGCAAGATGGCCGACCCCGACGAGAACACCTACACCATTCAACTTATGGCTGTCAACCAGCCTGTTGGCAAGGGCCGCTTCCGTGGGCTCTTCGATGTTGAGGAGAACCGCGGCGACGATGGCCTCTACCGCTACACCTGGGGCGAGTTTATTGGCAAAACATCGGCAAAGCAGGCGCTTGAGGATGTGCTGACAAAAGGCTTCACCGATGCGTTCATTGTGAATGTTGAAAAGTTCAAATAGCCCCCTGATGCTCGAAAACGACCAGATAGTTCTCCGCGCCGTTGAACCCGAAGACATCGACTTTCTCTACAGCAGCGAGAACGACACGTCGGTCTGGCGCTGTGGAGTCACTCTTGTGCCGTATTCGAAGTTCGCAATCAGGCAGTATATATCTGACGCACAAAACGATATATACACCAATAAGCAGTTTAGGTTTATCATCTGCCTGAAGCCTGACCGAAAACCTGTCGGCACCGTCGACTTGTTTGATTTCGACCCATATCATCAGCGTGCGTCGGTGGGGATAATGGTTCACGGCTGCGAAAATCGGCATCAGGGCTTTGCCAGCCAGAGTCTGCAGTTGCTTGTGGATTATTGCTTCAGTTTTCTGCATCTTCATCAACTCCATTGCTCCATTGCCGCCGATAACGAGCCGAGCATCAGCCTCTTCACAAAGGCGGGATTTGAGCAGTGCGGCCGCCGCGCCCAATGGCTCAAAACTGCCGACGGATATGTTGATGAACTTGAGTTTCAGAAGATTAACGGTGATGTTTAATTTCACATATTTTGATTGAATTGTGGAAAAAGGAGTTGTAACAAAATCGACAGGCAGTTGGTATCTGGTCAGGAGGGCTGACGGAAGCGTGGTGGAGTGCCGCATACGCGGGAAGTTCCGCACCAAGGGGCTGCGCACAACCAATCCTGTGGCGGTGGGCGACGTGGTGGAGTTTGACGTTGACACCGAAACGGGTAAAGGCTTGATACACAGCATTGGCGACCGCCGAAACTATATCATCCGCAAGTCGATAAACCTGTCGAAGGAGGCGCAGATAATGGCCGCCAACATCGACCAAGCCATTCTGGTGGTGACGCTCGTCAGTCCGCGCACGTTCACGCAGTTCATCGACCGCTTTCTGGCGTCGGCGGAGGCTTACAACATTCCTTCGGTTTTGGTTTTCAATAAGATAGACTTATACAACGAGCAACAGACCACCGAAATGGAAGAACTGATTGCCGTTTACGAAAAGATTGGTTATGAGTGCGTTAAGGCTTCTACGGTGCAAAACATCGGCATCGACCGCATTGAGGAACTCACGCGCGGCAAATTATCGCTGCTGGCGGGCCATTCGGGTGTGGGAAAATCGACTATCGCTAACCGTTTGAATCCCAACCTTGAACTGCGCACGTCGGCCATTTCCGACTCGCACGACAGCGGAACGCACACCACCACCTACCCCGAAATGCACCCGCTGCTCAATGGCGGCTATATTATTGATTCACCTGGAATTAAGGGCTTTGGCACCATCGAAATGAAGGACGAAATGGCGCACTATTTCCCCGAAATGTTCGCCGAGTCGGCCAACTGCCAATTCTACAACTGCACGCACACCCACGAGCCGAAATGCGCTGTGAAACAGGCTGTTGCCGAAGGTCGCATCGCGCAAAGCCGCTACAACAGTTATTTAAGCCTACTGAACGATGAGGACGAGGATAAATATCGGCAAGGTGTTGATTAGCACGGTGTTGGCCGCGGTGCTATGCGCTTGCGGAAGTCAGCCATCGCCGAAAGGCCAACCACAACAGCAAGCGGAAACGGCATCGGCGCAGACCGAAAAACCGAAACCGAAGACGGCATCGCCGAAAGGCACCAAAAAGGCGGCCAAGCCCCAAAAAGTCCGCCTGACGGAGGACAACGTGGTTGAGGAACTCACCAAATACGGCCGCGAGAATCCCGAACGGAGGGTGAAAATTGTCACGTCGAAGGGCACAATGGTGGTGGAGTTGTACGAGAACACGCCGCTGCACCGTGCCAATTTCATCTACCTTATCAAGGAGCACTACTATGACGGCACGGAGTTCTACCGCGTCATCAACAATTTTATGATTCAGGGCGGCGACACCGACGGCTACGAGCGGCGCGCGGTGAAGGAGAAAATCGGCAAATACACGCTGCCTGCGGAGTTCCGCGAGGGCAACATCCACAAGCGCGGCGCCCTGTCGATGGTGCGTGAGTATGAGAACAACCCCGAGAAACGCTCGTCGCCGTTTGAGTTTTTCATTGTTCAGGGCACCACCTACACCGACGGCGAACTGAACGGCACCGAGTTCAACTACAACGTGAAAATCGGCCCCGAAGCCCGCGCCGTGTACAAGTCGGTTGGCGGCTGCGCCTACCTTGACGGGCAGCACACGGTATTTGGCGAAGTGGTTGAGGGATTGGAAGTTATCGACAGGATTGCCGCCGTAAAAACCGACAACGGCGACTGGCCGATTGAGGCGGTGACGATTAAAATGGAGATTGTGAAATGACAGGTAGGATTTAGGAGTTAGAAGTTAGGAGTTAGGAGTTAGGAGTGAGAAGTTAGGAGTTTGGCTTTCCCCAATAAAAATGTGTCAAACAGACAATTATTCCCCAAAAAAGTGTGCTATTTAACCGATTATTCCCCAATAAAAGTGTAATAATTAGCTGTAATTTACTGAAAATAAACACATTGTAGTATATCAACGTTTTATAGTATTGAAGGAAGCCGCATCCACAATAGACCGAGCAGAATTATTTGTATTTTTACAAACAAAAATCAAGATGTTATGAAAAGATTAATTACACTTTTTGCCGCTGTTGCGTTTGCGGGGCAGGCAATGGCGCAGCCGTGGAAGCAACAACCCGAAGCGTTCGATTTTGAAGCAAAGGCAGGAGAAGTGACTGTGTATTATCATATTACTAACGACAGTGAACCTTGCACTGTTGAAATTGTTCCGCCTTCAAAACTCATAGGCGACTACTATTCTGGCTTCAACGGAACGAAAGGCGATTTGGCAATTCCTGAAACTGTTGTCAATGACGGAAAAACGTATTCTGTCACACGAATCGGGCACTTTGCGTTCTATGGTTGCACAGGGTTGACATCAGTAACTATTCCGAATTCTGTGACAAGCATCGGTGATTGCGCTTTTTACGGTTGCAAAGGCTTGATTTCGATGGTAATTCCCAATTCCGTCACAGTTTTAGGCAAAAGTGCGTTTTGTTATTGTGAAGGTCTGACATCAGTTTCTATTCCCAATTCAATCACGAGCATCAGTGAAGGACTATTCTATGGTTGCCAAAGATTGGAATCGGTCAAAGTGCCAGAAACAGTTACAAGCATTGAGAGTTCAGCGTTCGCCCACTGCACCAGCCTAACATCGGTCAACATTCCCAACGGCGTTACAACCATAAATAACGGTGTGTTTGAAGATTGCCGTAGCCTGACATCAATCGAAATACCCAAATCGGTAAAGAGTATAGGTTCGGGGGCATTCGGCTTTTGCGGTTTTACATCGGTAACCATTCCTGAAGGTGTTACGCGCATCGGTTATGCCGCATTCGATAATTGCCACAACTTACAATCAATCAGCATTCCCGCAAGCGTTACACATATTGATACTTTGGCGTTTGATTTTTGTTACAGCCTGAAATCGATAGTCATACCACAGGGCATTACAACAATTTATCCGCATACGTTCTATGGCTGCGAGAGTCTGACTTCGGTTACAATCCCCAATTCTGTAACAACTATCGGCAGCGCGGCATTTCTTGGTTGCGGCAGTCTGACATCAATCACTATTCCCGAAGGCGTTACGAGCATTGGCAATGCGGCGTTTCAAAATTGCCGCAAACTGAAGGATGTCAGCATTCCCAAATCGGTTACGAGTGTAGGCAAGGATGCGTTCAAAGGGTGCAAGTTTGAGTATAAGGAGTAAGAAAAATCGTTTTTTTGTGTTCAAAAAATCAGTTAATCTATAATGAATATGCATCTTCTTCTGATAAGCAATTCAACAATGGCGGGTGAGCCATTTCTGGAGTATTCGAAAGACGAGATTGCGCGCTTTTTGAGCGGGCGGCAGAACATTGTTTTCATCCCGTATGCTGCCGTAACTTTCAGTTTCGACGATTTTGAGGCCAAGGTCAACCGCCGTTTCCGTGATTTCGGCCTGAGTGTGAAATCGATACATCGGTTTGAAAATCAGGTGGAAGCCGTTGAGACAGCCGACGCCATTGTGGTTGGTGGCGGCAACACGTGGAATCTGGTGCGCCACCTGCATCAGAACGGCCTGATTGAGCCTGTGCGCCGCTGTGTAAAGGCTGGAACGCCATACGTGGGCTGGAGTGCGGGCGCCAACGTGGCCTGCCCCACAATGCAGACAACCAACGATATGCCCGTGGTTGACCCGCTGGGCTTCGACACCTTCGGGCTGGTGCCGTTCCAAATCAATCCGCACTACACCGACCGTCAGATTGAAGGCCACGGCGGCGAGACGCGCGAGGAGCGCATTCTGGAGTATCTGGCCGCCAACCCGAAATCGACCGTTGTGGGCTTGCGCGAAGGCTGTATGCTCAACGTTGAGGGCGGGCACGTCCGCTATGTGGGCAAGAACAACTTGCGGCTGTTCATCAATGGCCGTCAGCCCATTGAGATTGAACCTGACGAGGATTTTGATTTTCTTTTAAAATTCTGATAATCAATGTGGCAGATAATATCAGGCAGTTTGCTGCTGAGCCTTGTCCACGCCGCCATACCAAACCATTGGCTGCCCATTGTGGCCGTGGGTAAGAGCGAGCGCTGGACAATGCGCGAGACGCTGCACGCCACCGCGCTCATCGGCGCCGCACACATTGCAAGCACAGTGATTATCGGCATTCTGATTGGCCTTGCGGGATTCCAACTATCGAGCAGCCACGCCGAACTGACGCACTGGGTGGCGCCCGCCGTTCTGGCCGTTTTGGGTGTCATTTTCATTGTTTCCGATTTTGTCGGGCGCGGCCATCACCATCACGACCATTTCGACGGTGCGCGGCAGGCAAAAACCAAGCGCGCCGTCATCGGCTCAATGGTTGTGGCGATGTTCTTCTCGCCCTGCATCGAACTCGAGGTCTATTTTCTGCCCGCTGGCGTGTTTGGCTGGCAAGGCATTGCAGTCACTTCGGCCATCTATCTTGTTGCTACAGTGAGCACTATGCTAACGCTCGTCTATATCGGCACCAAAGGCCTGAGCCGCCTGAACTGGCACATTTTCGAGCATCACCAAAAGACACTCACAGGCTGCATCTTGATAGTGCTGGCCGCAGTGTCGTTTTTAATCGATTGAGACATGAGGAAATTAGTTGTATTACTGTTGGTTATGATTGGTTTGCAAGCTCATGGGCAGATTATTCTTCCCAAAGGCAGCACCAATCCCGAGGCGTTCCGCCTGGCGCGATATTCGTTCTGCGTGAGCCTGATGCCCACGGCTGGCCTTGAGGTTGTTACCTACGGAATCCATTGCCAACCTTATGAAGGCAAGCCAACCGTGCGTTTTATCAAATACGAGACATTTCTTCGTCAGTTTGGCGGCGCCGAGCCATCGAAAGCCAATCCCGACCGCATCGATATGTTTGAAACCGAAGGCATCGACCAACTCACGCTCAAAGACTTATGGAAACTGCGCTACGCCACATACCCGTTTGGCGAATCGAAGGCGCTGGGCTGGGGCGGACAGAACGGCGTGCCCACCGAAGGTCAGATGCAGATTTTGTCGCAGTACGGAATGAACTTTTTGAGCGATGTCATCTACGGCGACAACCTTATCCGCCTGCTGAAGGATATGCAGGACACAAAGTGGGTGGGTGAGTATATGAATGCTAAGTAATCAGGTATTTAGGAGTTAGGATTCTGAAAAAATGAACGGTCACAACGAAATAATACTCTATCAACCCGATGATGCATTGAAACTTGAAGTGCGTGTTGAGGATGAAACCGTGTGGTTGACACAGCAGCAGATGGCTGAATTGTTTGAAACCACATCGCAGAACATCACAATGCATATTCGAAACCTTTACAAGGAAGGAGAACTGGACATAGAGTCAACTTGTAAGGATTTCTTACAAGTTCGGACAGAAGGAAACAGAACGGTTAAGCGAATACAAAAAACATACAATCTTGATGTCATAATATCAGTAGGTTACAGAGTGAAATCGTTGCGAGGCACACAATTCCGCCAATGGGCTAATCGCGTGCTGAAGGAATATTTGCTGAAAGGTTATTCTGTAAATCAGAGAGTTGAACGGTTGGAGCAACGGATGACAGAAACTGAGAATAAAATCGAATTTTTTGTCCGCACAGCTCTGCCGCCTGTTGAAGGGATATTTTATGACGGGCAGATATTCGATGCCTACAAATTCACAAGCGACCTGATTCGTAGCGCTAACCGACGCATTATCTTAATTGACAATTATATTGATGACACAGTGTTGCAAATGCTTGACAAGCGGAAAAACAGTGTGTCGGCAAAAATCTATACAAAAACTATTGGCGCTAACTTGCAACTCGATTTGCAGCGACATAATACACAATACAAGCCGATAGATATTCAGGAATTTGCTGAATCGCACGACCGTTTCCTGATAATCGATAATGATGTCTATCATATTGGAGCGTCAATCAAAGATTTGGGCAAAAAGTGGTTCGCATTCAGTAAAATGGAGATGCAAGCTGATGAAATATTACGAAAGTTGAATAATTGAAACTCAAAACTTGTAAATCCGCATCATCTGCGCTCAAAATTTAAAATCCTTGTCGGTAATCCCGATTTTTATTCGTATCTTGAAACTCTAAAACTATACGTTATGAAACGACTGATTATCACATTGTTTGCATTGTCGGCAGCGCAGTTTGCAGTGTCGCAGAACGGCGAGGTTCGTGAGTTTACGGCCAACGGCGTCAAGTTTGAGATGGTTTGTGTTGATGGCGGCACCTTTGATATGGGTGAGCCTGGAAAAACGGAATCGACCACGGTCGGCAGTTTCCTGATAGGCAAGACAGAGGTCACTGGCGTTTTGTGGAAAGCTGTGATGGGTAAGAATCCTTCAACTGTGCGTGGGCGTGGCAAGGAACTTCCGGTGGAGTCGGTGAGCTGGAATGATTGCAAAGATTTCATCGAAAAACTCAACCAGCTCACGGGACAGAAATTCAGAATGCTGACTGAAGAGGAATGGGAATATGCGGCGCGGGGCGGCAGCAAAAGCAATGGCTACAAGTTCAGCGGCGGCGACACAATGGGCAAAGTTGGCTGGTATTCAAAGAATTCTGAATCATCGACACATCAAGTGGCAACCAAAGCACCCAACGAATTGGGCATCTACGATATGAGTGGCAATGTATGGGAGTGGTGCGCCGACGCTTATGAGGGCGTTGAATCGCTGCAGTACGTTATTCGCGGCGGCTGCTTCACCGACACGTCGCAGGCTTGCTGGGTTTGGAACCGCAGCAAGAACCACCCGACATCGAGAATCGAAATTTGCGGTTTGCGCTTGGCGATGGACAAGTAGCAGAAAGGGAAAAATCCTGAGTAGAGCATAAAAAATATTCATACTCGATTGGTGTTAAGCAGATTGCTCATTGTTATATAAAGCTTTAGTTTATATAATGAGCTATGGTGAGTTTCATGTGTGCCATGAAATTCCTATGCAAAAGTTCCTTTTGTCGTTTGCGTTTTTTTTTAGTTTTGCGTTTCAAAACAAAATAGAAACCGTGGCGGAGCAACGCCGCTAAATATCAATGATTTATGGAATACAATTTTACCGAAATCGAACAGAAATGGCAGGCTTATTGGGAAAAAAATAAGACTTTCAAAACTGTTTTGGACAAATCGAAACCGAAATTCTACGCTCTCGATATGTTCCCCTATCCGTCGGGGGCGGGGCTTCACGTTGGCCACCCCGAAGGCTACACGGCCACCGACATTGTGAGCCGATACAAGCGTATGCGCGGATTCAACGTGCTTCACCCTATGGGCTGGGACGCCTTTGGTCTGCCCGCTGAGCAGTACGCCATTCAAACGGGCACTCACCCCGCCATTACAACCAAAAAGAACTGCGACACGTTCCGCCGCCAAATCAAGTCGCTGGGCTTGAGTTACGACTGGGACCGCGAGATAAACACCACTGACCCAAAGTATTACAAGTGGACACAGTGGATTTTCATTAAACTCTACAACACCTGGTTCGACAAGGAACAGCAGAAGGGCCGCCCCATTTCGGAACTGCCCATTCCCGCCGACGTTAAGGCCAAAGGCGATGCCGAAGTGAAGAAATACGTTGACTCACAGCGCCTTGCGTACTACGACAACGCGCAGGTTTGGTGGTGCCCCAACTGCAAGACCGTCTGCGCCAACGAAGAAGTGCTGAACGACGGCTCGCACGAGAAATGCGGCTGTCAAGTGAACCGCAAGAATCTGAAACAGTGGATGTTGCGTATTCCTTTGTATGCCGAGCGCCTGCTCAAAGGTCTCGACACTTTGGACTGGCCCGCTGGCGTGAAGGATATGCAGCGCAACTGGATTGGCCGCTCAACGGGCGCCGAAGTCGATTTCGCGCTCGACGGACTCGACGCCAAACTCACCGTCTACACCACCCGCTGCGACACCCTGTTCGGTGCAACCTATATGGTTATCGCACCCGAGCACCCTATGATTGAGCAAATTACAACCGACGAGCAACGCGCCGCCGTTGAAGAATATCGCCGTCAGGCTTCGATGAAATCCGATTTGGACCGCACCGAACTGGCCAAAGAGAAGACGGGCGTCTTCACAGGCCGCTACGCCAAAAATCCCGTCAACGGCACATTGATTCCAATCTGGGTGGCCGACTACGTGCTGATGGGCTACGGCACGGGCGCCATTATGGCCGTTCCCGCCCACGACACGCGCGACTGGGAATTCGCCAAAAAATTCAATCTGCCGATTATCGAAGTCCTGAAATCGGAAGTCGATGTTCAGCAGCAGGCCTGGACCGAAGACGGAATCCACGTCAACTCGGGCTTCCTTGACGGCCTGAACAAGAAGGACGCCATTGACAAGATGATTGCCTGGCTGGCCGAGCGCAATCTGGGCAAAGCCACCGTCAACTATAAAATCCGCGACTGGCTGTTCAGCCGCCAACGCTACTGGGGCGAGCCGTTCCCCATTATCCACTGGGAAGACGGCGAAGTGACCACCGTCGACGAGAAGGACCTGCCGCACACGCTGCCCGAACTCACCAAGTACGAGCCGAGCGACACTGGCGAGTCGCCGCTGGCCAACGCAACCGACTGGCTTACAGTGGTTGACAAGAACGGACGCCGCGGCCGCTACGAGACCAACACAATGCCGCAATGGGCGGGCTCGTGCTGGTACTATCTGCGCTACACCGACCCCAAGAACGACACAGCGCCATTCTCGGTTGAAGCCGAGAACTACTGGCTGCCTGTTGATTTGTATGTGGGCGGCGCCGAGCACGCCGTGCTGCACCTGCTCTACAGCCGCTTCTGGCACAAGGTTCTGTTCGATTTGGGCATTGTCCACACCGATGAGCCCTATCAGAAACTGTTCAACCAAGGAATGATTCTGGCTTTCGCCTACGAGACGATGGCGGGCGCCAAGGTTACTTCGGATATGGTTGAAGAGCGCGACGGCAAATTCTTCCACAAAGAGACGGGCGTTGAGTTGCGTCAGATTGTCGCCAAGATGTCGAAATCGCTCAAAAACGTTGTCAACCCCGACGATGTGATTGCCCACTATGGTGCTGACAGTCTGCGCCTTTACGAGATGTTTATGGGCCCGCTCGACGCCGTGAAGCCGTGGGCCGAAAGCGGTGTGAAGGGCGTGTTCAACTTCCTGGCGCGCGTGTTCCGCTTCTTCAGCGAGAAAGAGAACGTGGTTGATGGCCTGACCGACGACAGCGCCGTTGTGAAAGAGTTGCACAAGACAATCAAGAAGGTTGCCGATGATATTGAGAATCTGCGCTTTAACACCGCAATCTCACAAATGATGATATTCACCAACGCCTGCTACAAGGCCAAGAAGGTCTCGGTTGGCGTGGCCCGCGATTTCGCCAAGATTCTGGCGCCGTTCGCCCCGCACCTTGCCGAAGAGTTGTGGCAGATGTACGGTGGCACCGAATCGCTGGCATACGAGCCGTGGCCCGCACTGGACGAGTCGAAACTGACCGAAGACGTGGTGACCTACCCCGTATCGTTCAACGGCAAAACCCGCTTTATGATTGAACTGCCTGTGGGCACACCCGTTCAGCAGGTTCAAGAGACGGCCCTGTCGCACGAGTCGGCCGCCAAATGGCTCGACGGCAAAACACCGAAGAAGGTGATTGTTGTTCCTGGCAAGATTGTGAATGTAGTTTTGTAAAACAACGATTTGAATATTGAAAAGCCATTCCGATGCGGGATGGCTTTTTTTGTGGGTTGATAAATTCTGAGAAACAGAATCTAAAAGAGAAATATGCAATGTGCTTTTCTTAAATGACTAATTATGTGAAAAATACTATGCGTCTGGCCATTTTTTTGAATAAAATCCATAAATTCGCCAAGTAGAATCAACATAAAAATCAATTGGTTATGGCAAATAATATGGCGGTAAGTGGTGCCGACATTGAGGGCATTAAGAATTGTATATACGTGGTTCGTGGTCACCGAATAATGCTCGACTCTGACCTTGCCGATATGTATGAGGTTGATGTGGCTCAACTAAAAAGACAGGTGCGCCGCAACATTGAACGTTTTCCCGATGATTTTATGTTCGTGTTAACTCAAGAAGAACAATTGTCTTTAAGATGCCAAAATGGCACCATAAAGACAGGCCGAGGCCAACATAGCAAGTATGCGCCATTCGCGTTTACAGAAGAAGGCGTGGCAATGCTGTCGGGATTGTTGCGCAGCAAGATAGCAATACAAGTGAATATAAACATAATGCGTGCTTTTGTTGCTGTAAGACAGACTGTTGCGGCCATTCATACGGCCGATTTACGATATGAGCAGTTGTCTCACAAAGTGGACCAATTGAATTCATACGTTGAAGAAATCTTGCACGACCAAAACGACATTAACGCACAGCAAGAGCAAACAAACATTGAAATAGCAGTCCAAATTGAGGCTATTAACGATGCTCTCGACCAATTGCGCGAAACAAATGCCAAACCACGCAATCCGATAGGTTATAGACAAAAAGGTTGTTAATCGCCAAAAACCGCCTGCGTAATTTCATTTTTTGCGTTCGGAAAACTTGTTTCTGAGCAATGAAAAAATGCGGTCACGACAAGTTATCGAGACCGCATTCAAAAACGATTATTACTCAAGCGCAAACCGTTTTGTTCCGCCCCTAGAACTCAATCCTATAAGCAATATTCGGGAAAGTGAGCGATGTGTAGTAATCCACAATCTTGTTTGAGCGAGTGTTGAATCCGCGGCCTTCGAACGACTTAACGTTCAGATACTCAACAATAAAATGGTGCGCCACGTGTTCTTTGTTGATGGTGTATTTCATTGAGAAGGCGAATCCGACGTTGGTGTCCATTTTCTTCTCGAAAGGCTTGTCTTCCTGAAGCGGCATTTCCCAAAGCGGGTCATTCTTAACGTCTTCGAGTGTAAGTCCGTCAATTTCAGGCGTATATCGGCCACCGCCCATAACCGTCAGACGGCCATTGATGCCAAAGACATTCTTCTTGTTCAGGCCGACCATCCATTCCTTTCCGCCCAGAATGTTGGTGATGTAGCCAAGGTCGTAAAGCGTGTGGTGCCACTCGTGCTGCGCGTCGCGGTATTCCGAATTGAAGACCGTGCCAGTGAACATTCCGTAGAAGCCGTTTTTCAGATATCGCTCAAGCGTCAGGTCGATGCCGTAGTTGCGGCCCAGGCCGTCGTTTTTCAGCTTGCGGACTTGCAGAAAATTGCGCTCGTTGATGGCCGAATAGGTTGTCCCTTCCTCAACAGGCACGTCGAAAAGCCATTGATAATAAGGCTCAATCTTCAGAATGGCGTTGTCGCCCAGGCGCTGCGAGAAGGTGGCCGAAATGTGGTGCGAGCGCGTCAGGCCAAGGTCTTTGTTGGCCACCGATTCCCCGTCGTCGTCAAAGACAAAATAGGCGCCGATTGATTCCTTGCGGCTGTTCAGGGCGTAGGCCACCGATATCGAACTCGACGGCGAAACCTTGTACTGCAGGCTGATGCGCGGCTCGACAAGCGTCTGCCCATTCACACCGAAATACATAACGTTGATGCCCGCCACGGTCGAAAACTTCTGACTCAGAGCCACTTTGTGATTGGTGTAGGCCCGAGCCAGACAGGTGTTGCCTTCGGCCTCATAGACGTGATACTGCGGGCCGCCAATCTCGTGAACATAATCGTCGCTCGCCGAAAAACTCATTTGGCGGTACTCAACGCCGTTCTGCATTGTGTAGCGCGACGATATTTTCCGTTTGTGCTGAATGGTGGCAATCAGGTTGCTCTGACTGTTCTTGCCGTTCAAGTACGGCAGTTCCTGCAAATTGTCGTCGAAGAGTTTCGAACTCACCTTATAATATGAGCCCGTGTAGGCCACCGACGAAGTGAGCGTGCCGCCCCCGTCGAAGCGGAAGGTGTGCGTCAGTCCGCCCGCGCAACTGCGTTGGTTTGCCCACGATTCGCAAGCGTCCCACAGCGATTCCCATTCAGTTGAGTCGGCCAGCTCGTTGCCGAAATTGTCAATCAGACCCGTGAACCACACGGCAAACGTGCCCGCCCGCTTGGTCGGGAAGTTCAGTTTCAGGCTTAAATCCTGATAATCCATTGTCTGACTGATATTTATTGCGTGCATTTTTTTGGCGATTTCCATAAAACTGTATCGGTAATTCACCAGATACGACGCACCCGATTCCTTGCCCAGCGGGCCTTCCGAAGCAAAATCGACGCCGAGCGTGCCCAGTTGGAAAGCGTGCTCATACTTGGTGTTGTTGCCCGTGCGCATTTTCATATCGAAAGCGCCCGACAGAGCGTTGCCATATTCGGCAGGCATTGCGCCCGTCATAAAGTCGCTGTTGGCCAGCACCGTGCCGTTGAGCGACGTGAAAATGCCGCCGCCCGCCATTGTGATGTCGGCAAAGTGGTTAGGGTTGTTCACCTCGATGCCCTCGACGCGCCACTGCAGCATTTGCGGTGAGTTTCCGTGGATGCTGATGCCGTTGTAAACGCCGCTCGACGCCACGCCAGGAAACATCGACGCCGTGCGCGCAGGGTCGGCAATGCCGCCAGCATACCTTGACGCCTCTTCAACGCTGAACATTCGGGCGCCCACCATTGCCATCTCGTTGAGCGGCATCTCTTTGTTAACCTGCGGTTTAACTACCACCTCGTCCAAGGTTGCAACTCTTTCGGTCATTTCTAGATTCAGAACCATTTCTTTTCCCGACGACAGCAGCTGCTCTTTGAGTTCCAGCGGCTCGTAGCCAACGAAACTCACCTTGATGGTATGCCGCCCTACGGGCACTTTCTGTATGACGAAATGTCCGTCGGCGTCGGTTGTGGTTGCCATAGTTGTCTGATTGTCAACCATAACGGTTGCACCCGTCATCGGCTCACCCGACGCCACGTCGGTCACCTGTCCACGGATTGTCTGTGTTGTCTGCGCTTGCGCAAAAGTTGTCAAGGCAACAATCAATGTTGCCAAAAAGGTTAATCTTTTCATTTTCGAATTATGTTTTTTGTTTTTAGTTACGCACTATTGATGCGGAAAAATGAAAAGGTTGCAGTGGGGCAAAAAAATTTTTGCGTTCGATTTTCGAAACCATTTTGCCAATTCTGCTGTAGATTTGTATGTGCAATTCAAAAATCGATTCGATATGAAAATGCAGACATCAATACCAGAAACCATCCGCTCATACGCCATAATGACGGTGGGGCTGTTCATCTACTCGTTGGGTTGGGCATCGTTCATTCTGCCAGCTGAGGTTGTGAGCGGCGGTGTGGCTGGTATGGCTTCGGCCATCTTTTACGCCACAAAGTTTCCCGTTGAGTACTCCTACATCGGCATCAACATTATTCTTTTGGCGCTGGGACTCAAGATTTTAGGCGCAAGTTTCGGCGTAAAAACCATCTACAGTATTGCAATGATTACGGTTTTTGTGAAGATTCTGCGCAGCGTGATAACCGAACCCATTGTCAACGAGGCATTTATGGCTACTGTGATTGGCGGCGCCATCGGCGGTTTGGGCATCGGCATTGTGTTCATGCAGGGCGGAAGCACGGGCGGCACCGACATTATTGCAATGATTATCAACAAGTACCGCGACATCATGCCTGGCCGCGCCATAATGATTTGCGATGCGATGGTGGTTGCCTCGTCGTACTTCATTTTCGGCAGCGTTGAGAAGATGGTTTACGGCTTTGTGGCGATGTTCACCCTCACCTATTGCATTGATTTGGTGCTTGTTGGCCAGAAGCAATCGGTGCAGATGATGATTTTCTCGAAGCACTACGCCGAGATTGCCGACGCCATCACCTCGCAACTCGACCGCGGTGTGACCATTCTCGAGGGCCAGGGCTGGTACTCGAAGGAGGAGATGAAGGTTCTTCTGTCGATTGTGAAAAAAACGCAGGTGCAGGCGGTGCGCAACATTGTCAAGCAAATCGACCCGCAGGCGTTCATCTCGCAGGAGGCGGTGATGAGTGTTTATGGCGAGGGGTTTGACAAGATGAAGTAGAGCTGAAAATGGCATTGAATATTCGTTTGAGAATCATAATATTATAATCTCACACTTCGTGTTTTTATTCAATAGAAGCGTGGAAGATTCTAATTTAGTTGACTTTAAAAGATAGAGTAGAGCCTAACCCCAACACCACTTTCGTCTTCTTAACTTTACACTTTACTCATTCCACATTATTACTACTTTTGCGGCAAATTTAAAATTGAAAGAAATGGGACTTCAATGCGGTATTGTAGGATTGCCAAATGTCGGCAAATCAACACTTTTCAACTGTCTGTCGAACGCCAAGGCGCAAGCGGCCAACTTTCCGTTCTGCACCATCGAGCCTAACCTGGGCGTCATCACCGTGCCCGATGAACGACTGAACAAACTTGCAGCCATCGACAATCCAAAGCGCATCATCCCCACAACCATCGAGATTGTTGACATTGCCGGTCTGGTGAAGGGTGCCAGCAAAGGCGAGGGTCTGGGCAACAAGTTCCTTGCCAACATCCGTGAGACCGACGCCATAATCCACGTTCTGCGCTGCTTCGACAACAACAACATTGTCCGTGAGGGCGGCGCCCCGGTTGACCCGATTGCCGACAAGGAAATCATCGACACCGAGCTGCAACTCAAAGACCTTGAGACTGTTGAGAGCCGAATCCAGAAGGTTGAGAAAATTGCCAAGGTGGGCAACGACAAAAAGGCACAGAAACAGCTCGAGCTGCTCACCCAGTACCGCGAGGCGCTGATGAAAGGTCTTTCGGCACGCACCGTTGAGGTTGACGCCACCGTGAAAAAAGAACTTCTCACCGATCTTAACCTGCTCACCGACAAACCAGTGCTCTACGTCTGCAACGTCGACGAGGCATCGGTGAAAACCGGAAACGCCTACACCGAGAAAGTTATGAAAGCCGTTGAGGGCGAGAATGCCGACGTGCTGATTATCGGCGCAGCCATTGAGGCCGACATTGCCGAACTCGAAAGCTACGACGAGCGCCAGATGTTCCTGAGCGACCTTGGCCTTGAAGAACCGGGCGTGGCAAAACTTATCAAAGCCGCCTATAAACTGCTGAATCTCAAGACATATTTCACCACCGGCCCCGACGAAACCCGCGCCTGGACGTTCAAAGCAGGAATGAAGGCACCGCAGTGCGCCGGCATCATCCACACCGATTTTGAGAAGGGTTTCATCCGCGCCGAGGTTATCAAATACAATGATTATGTAACGCTTGGCTCGGAATCGGCCTGCCGCGACGCCGGCAAAATCGGCATCGAGGGCAAGGACTATGAGCCTGAGGACGGCGACATCATGCACTTCCGCTTCAACGTGTAGTTTCGGGCGGTTGCCTTGATGAAGACTTTATAGACAGCAATGTAAACAACAAAGGCCCCAACCTCACGGCTGTGGCCTTTGCAAACACATTATGAAAAAAACCTATTTCCTATTTCTTCATCAATTCTTCAACCAAGCGTTTCAGCTCGTCTATCTGCTGCTGCTGGTTGTCTATCTTAGCCTGCTGGCTCTCAATTATGCTCTGTTGCTCTTTCATGGCCTCGATAAGGATTGGGGCAAGACCTGAGTAGTTGACCGATTTGAAGCCATCACCATCGGTATCAATCAGTTCGGGGAACTCCTGCTCCAACTCCTGCGCTATGACACCAATGTGTTTTTTGTCATCGTAGCCGTAATCAAGTTTCTCAACTGAGACGTTTTTGACGGCGGCCATCTCCTCGCGGTTTTTCCAGTAGTATGTAACACCGCGCAGTTTCAGAACCTTATCCAACGCACCGTTAATAGTCTGTACATCCTTTTTCAGACGGCCATCGGATGAATTAACTGTGCCAGTCGAATAGACATTGCCAGAGAAATATCCGGCATAATTGGTGGTGCCATTGTGTGCATAGGCATATATTCCGTAATTAGTTTTGGTTCCTGAGGCTTCTGCATAAATACCACGCGAAGCTTGTGAACAAGCTCCTGATGCTTCTGCCCATACGCCAGTATTCTGGTATGCTCCAGATTCGGCTTTTCCATATACACCAACGTTGTCAACTGAACTGCCCGATGTGCTGTTTGCAGTAGAATATAGTCCATAATTCCAACTTGTTCCCTTGCTGGATGTTACATTAATGGCTTTCACAATATTTGACGAAGTGGTGTTTGTTATAGACAGACTTTTACTGGTAATGTTGGTAGAACTCAAATTGCTTGTGTATGTATAATACCACGGCTTGCTGCTTGTTCCTAAATTTCTCTCAAAATCAGTTGGTACCAGATTGCTGGTGACACCGGCTCCTTCTAAATCGCCACCATCATAAACATTAAGGGCATACGTGTAGGTATTGCCCCATCTGCGGTCAGAAGAACCCAAATCACATTCATTACCAGTGCCGAGCAAATCAGCGTCAATTTTAAGAGTATATGCCTCCATATCTCCAGCGATAAAAGCTCGTGTGTTGCGTCCAGAGCCAGTCTTGCCAATAACGATTTTGTTGCTTCCGTTAGCATAAGCACCATTGCCAATCACAATATTGTTCTCACTTTTTCCATCAGCAACATAGGCAGATGCGTCACTGCCAATAATTATGTTATTGCTGGTAGTTTGGCTATTTTCTGTATCGATAGTTGTTCCTACTCCGATAATAATGTTCCTGTCATTTTCTGCACCCAACATTGATTGTCCTGACAAAGAACCCAATATTATGTTGCCGTAACCATGTTTCATATACCAAGCGGCTCCGCTGCCTATTATGGTGTTCTCATTACCTGTTACAAATGCTCCCGCGCTCTGACCGATGCTTATATTATACATACCGCCAGCGGAATAGCCACCTGCACTCTTTCCCATATATACAGAACTTACAGCATTTGAGGCTTGCGCACCAGCATTATCACCAACAAATGTATTGCCATTAAGGGCTACATTATATCCTGCGTGGTTGCCGACAAGCACATTACTTTCTCCTGTTTGGTTGTTGTAACCAGCGTTATAACCCAATGCCAGATTGTTTATTCCAGTCGTATTTGAATAACCAGCCATATTTCCCATAAAAATGTTATAGGAACCATTGATTCCTTCAACATTATCCCCAAATGTTACATCGGGGTCATCATCAAAATCACTTGGTTTTGGCGACCAAACAGTTGCGGCTCCTGTTCCGTTAGTCATAAATCCAGCCTGATTTCCAATAAATACGTTACTTTCTCCTTTGGTATTGGTGAAACCAGCCTGATTGCCCATGAACACATTGTAAGAACCTGTGGTGTTGTCGTGTCCAGTGTTGTTGCCGACAAAAACATTGTTCTCGCCAGTGCTTTTATCAGCTACTCCTTTTCCTGCCTCATTGCCAAGGAACACGTTGTTATTACCTTTGGTTTTGTAGTAACCTGCGCGATAGCCCATAAAAATGTTATCGGTCGATGCCGTATCATTATATCCTGCTTCGCGACCCATGTATATGTTGCGTTTGCCGGAAGTATTTTCAAAACCAGATAAAGCACCTAAAAAGATATTGTTACCACCTGTTTTGTTGTTGTAACCGGTTTGGTCGCCGATAAACAGATTGTAATTACCGCTCACGTTTTCGGCACCTGCAGCCCAACCTACAATTACATTATGACGTCCAGAAGTGTTGACTTCTCCTGCATGTTGTCCAATAAAGATATTGTTTATTCCTGTATTTTTCTTTCCTGCATAATTGCCAAGAAAAACACTACCTGTTGACCCGTTACTTTCGGCTCCTGCTTCATAGCCAATCATCACGTTGTTGTAGCCAGATATATCTTTCGCGCCAGCGCCGTTGCCTATATATGTGTTGTAATGCCCTGATTCGTTGTGTTCTTCGGTGCTTGTCACATTGCTCTTTCCTGCATTGTATCCAGCAAAGAAGTTTTCTGATGTAACGTTCATATAGCCAGCGTTGCCATTTGCTCCTTTCTCTGAAACTGCAAAACCGCTCTTGCCGCTTCCGCCTTCTTTGCCTTCAACGCCAAAGCCGCTCTTGCTGCCGCCACCGTTAACATACACGCGGGTGCTGTCGCCAGTAACCTTCAAGATGTCGGCATTACCATCTTTTGCGGCACGGCGTCCGGCCACTGCAAAGCCTGTGGCTATCGCCTTCGAGCCATCTTCATCCTCATTAATAAAAACGGTTGTGCCTTCGGGTTTTATGGTCAGATAGTCGTCGGTTGAAGCACCATCTTTTGCAGCGCGTCGTCCAGCCACAGCAAAACCAGTGGCGATGGCCTTGTCGCCATCATTGGCCTCATCGTTGAAGTAAACCTGAGTACCGGCAGTGTTAACCGATAGATAGTCGCTGCCCTCGCCGGCCTTTGCAGCGCGTCGTCCAGCCACTGCAAAGCCCGTTGCCATTGCCTTGCCGTCCTCATCATCAATAAAGACTGTGGTACCATCGTTGTCAATGGTCAGCAGATTGGCGGCAGCACCGTCTTTTGCGGCGCGGCGTCCTGCAACGGCAAAACCAGTAGCAATAGCCTTGGAACCGTCGGCAGCCTCATCGTCGAAATAAACCTGAGTACCGGCAGTGTTAACCGATAGATAGTCGCTGCCCTCGCCGGCCTTTGC
>JAFVGW010000020.1 GCA_017474765.1 Salinivirgaceae bacterium
CGAAAATAAGGTCATTGTCAGGCTTTTGGGGTTCGTTTATCTTTGCAAAAATAGCCTTTGCAATATCCAACAGCGCGGATTGCTGCTGTTGCAACTCCATTACGGCTTTCGGCAGTTCGTCAAATGTGATTGTTTTAATCATAATCTTATAGTGTTAGATTGTTCGTTGCTGTTTTTCGCGCCATACAAGCGCGGCCTGATTGATTAGGCGTTCTTTTTCATCGTCTTTCAAAATCGAAAAGAACAAGTCGTCAGCTCCCCATTGAGAGCCATACGATTGTGCTTCGTACTTTTCATATAGTGCAAACAAATGTTCAGCGTCGCGGCCAAAAAGGTAGCGGCACTCGTAAGCGTTCCATTCGTGTTGCATATACCAATGATACGCTTCTACATATTGTGCTGGTGTTAAGGGTTGCTCGTTCATTTTGGTATCTCCATTGAATTATGTACTCGGTTGAATAGGCCGCGCAGCTGCCCTTGCGTATAGGCCTGAACATTGAAATTAAGGTTTTTGACTTGTCCCTTTTGCACTGGCTCGCTCATAAGGGCGAAAGTGATTTTTTCCAAAATCTCCTGCTGTGCGTCGCTTACTACTATTAGTCGTGCCATAGTGTTATTCGTTTTCGTGTTTGACTGATTCGTTGACGCAAGCCTCAATAACCTTAACCAACTCGTTAATCTGCAACTGGCGGTCGCTGATAATGTTTTGCGCGGCCTTGTATAAGGTTTCAAACTCTTCGGCGGTGATTATTGTTATCCGCTCAATTCGACTGTTGGAGAAAAAGAAAGATTGGTCGGTGTATAAATCGTAGTTGGTCGGGCTGTTGGTGTAGGTTACATACACACAACGGCCTTTAAACTGACGGCCGCACACATCGGTTGCCTGCACAATGGTTATCTCACCGTCGGCGCGGCAAACAAACGAAAGCCCGACAAGCGCTTTAGCCGCCTTAGTGATATTGGTGTTGATTTGACCGAGTTTCAGTTCGCAATCTTCGGCCGCGTGTATCGCGCTCATTAAATCGCCAACCGCGTCGCTGATTTTGGTGTTTGTGAGTTTCATAGCAATAGGTGTTTATTTGGTTGAATTGTATTGTTTGACAAACTCATCAGCCCACTTTTCAAACTCCTTATATAGAGGGTCGCGGATAATCAGCACGGAGCCGCTGCCATCGTCCCGCCAGTCTTTGTGCCAGTTCATCACTCCGTTGGTTTTGAAATTGGCGTTGCCGCCCATATCCAGCGCGTTGTAAAGCGCCTTAAACTTTGCTGGCAATGTTTTGCGCTCAAAGTGTTGTCCGCGCCAAGCGTCGTCGGGCAGATAGACGAATCCGCCACTCCATTCGTCCGAATCTTCGTCAACGTCAAACTCGCCGTCGGTGTCGCCCCAGCCGCCGAATACGATTGTGTCGGCAAGCAGCAGTTTCTGCTCGTCGTTCAGTCTTGCGATAATGTCTTGTAGTGTTGCCATAGTGTTATGATTTAGTAGTGTTAGACTTTTAAAAAGCGGTGCGGCATTTGGTGAAAACAAACATTTGTGCCATCGGTGTTTTCGGATTTTGAAAGCAATTCACATTGATTTTTAATTAACTAACATTTATGCAGGTAGGATTGCCGCACCGCTTATAGGTTACTTTTTGTTGATTATGTGTTCTTGAATGTAGTCCTCCCATTTTTTGCAGAGGTAGGCCATTGCACCTATTGCGGCGAATATCGCCGTCCAAGTGCCGATAAAACCAAGTGTGTAAGCGTCCATAGTGTTATAGTTTTAGATGTTAGACTTTCGGTTGATGATGATTTTCTCGTACTCCGTACCGCCCATTTGAAGCGCAATCTTGCGTATGCGCTGGCTCAGGCTGTTGTTGGTGCGTCCGTGCAGGTGCTGGCTCACGCAAGCCGTTGTCAGGCGGAAAGCCTTTGCAATGGCTGGCAGCGTGCCTCGTTTCGGATTTACAAGTTTGATGTCCATTTTTATTTGATTTTGCTGTTAAAGACAATAGGCTCAATGTGGCGGTGGTTGATGAAGTAGTCAATCCAAGCCACGCGGATATTCTCTTTCATTACGCTTATTAGGTCGCGCAGGGCGCGTTGCTTGTCAGAACTGAACTTTCCTGCCACTGGCTTATAGACAACTCTCGACACACGTCCGTCTTTCACATATAACAAGACTTCGGTTGTCGCGCCGCCGCATCGGGCGCGAACGTGTATAGGGTCGTGTTCGTTGCTCCAAAACCAAAGGCTTATTCCCATATATTGATAGAGTTTCGGCATAGTTTCCTATATTTGTTGAAAAGTTGTGTTATGAATACCATTGGAAAGATGGCCGTTGCCGCCACCGCATTTGCCGTTCTCAACAAGATTTTCGGTTCTGACGGCAGCGTCGGCATCAGCCGCGAGAACACTTATACCAGCCGAATGACCCTTGCCGCAGGAAAGAGCATCGGCACGCTCAAGCGAATAATCACGCGCCATATCAGCGAAATCATTGGCGATGGGTGCGAGGGCTTCAAAATCGGCAAGACTGGCAATCCCGACAACCGCGCCGCCGACTACGCTGGCTACAGCCAAATGTGGCTCTTGTGCAAAAGCCGCAGCCGTGGCGTTATTGAGGCTCTTGAAGCCTACTACAACGGCAAGTACATTGACGCTGAAGGCAACGACAACCGCAATGCAGGGAGTGCTGGTATAATGTCTAATCGTCATCGCGTGTATTATTTATATATTGTAATCCGCTGATTGTGCCCTTCAAAAGGGCTTCGGGGTCGAAGTCCATATCGTTGTTCCACGTCAGCACACCGTTGACAACTCTGCATTTTCCAAACTTTTCCTTGTCAGTGTATTGTTTGATGAGGGGGTTTTTGTTGTTGCGGATATAGTCGCCGAAGTCGATTGTGCGGCTCTCGCCGTTAGCAAACTCGACTTTTAGAGTGTGGTCAGTTATGACTTCCGCATCCACAACATCGACGGAGTTTGGCTGAAAGTAATTCTGAATTTTTGCCATTCTCTAAAGTGTTTAAAGTGAGTTAGCATTTGACTGTTAAAAAACGCACATCTTTGATAGTGCCTTCCAATAAGTCTTTAGGTTCAAAAGTCAGTTCGTAGTTCCAAACCAGTGCGCCGCCA
Source organism: Salinivirgaceae bacterium (assembly GCA_017474765.1). Lineage (GTDB taxonomy): Bacteria > Bacteroidota > Bacteroidia > Bacteroidales > SZUA-534 > RUG13583. The sequence continues at coordinate 3,124 of JAFVGW010000020.1, forward strand.
TCTATTTTGAAATCCTGAAAACGGATACGAGAATAGATGAATTTGTTGGTCAGATTGTCGAAACATACTATGCGATGTTCGCCGTTGCTGAAGTCGATTTTGAGCGTAAAAATCGATATGATAGTAGCATTTGTGACGTACACGCCGTATATCAGTCTATCTAATCTACTCTTGGCTGGGGATAGAGCCTTGTCCACTATCTCCTCTATATCGCGTTTTTTGACGTGATTCGTTGAATAGAAATCCAGTAGTGCTTTTGTAATCGCTCGCTCGAGCTTTTGTTCGGTTATCATTGTTTTTTCCTCCGTTTGTTAATTTTTACGGTTGCAAATATTGAAAATAACTTTCAAATTATGAAAGTAAAATTTCAAAAAAATTAAATTTAATTTCAAATAATGAAATAAAAGTTTAGTAATCAATTCTTTATATTTGGTATTATGAAA
>JAFVGW010000021.1 GCA_017474765.1 Salinivirgaceae bacterium
AATTGAATCTAGGTGCTTTTCTTTCTTACCTCTCTTTTGTGCTCATAATGTCATAGAACTTTCGGCCGAAGCCTTTATCTTTTTCCTCGCGGAAACGGACTGCAAATGTAATGCCTTTTCCGTTACCTCCAAGAACTTTTTTCATCTTTTTTCGAACACGGGGATGTTCGCTCTCTCCTTCCTTCTATCGTCCCTGATTTTCCCCCGCTGTCTTAAGAACTCTCTCTCTCGAAAGCGGGTGCAAAAGTAGATGGTTTTTCGTTTTCCGCAAGAGAAAACTGTAAGTTTTTTGAAAATATTTTACGGGTTTTATTATACTGTGTCATTGGTTATTACGCGAAAAACAACCAGATTTCCTAACGGAAACCTCTTCAAAAAACACAAAAACCGCGGCTAGAGGACGTCATTTTTCGGCAAGTTTGGGGAGATTATCGATAAAAACGAATAATGTCAGATTGATTTTCGCTCAACTGGGGAAATGCGGAATAAAGGCTATTGACGACAATCGATGTCTCAAATTGAGGAATTATATTCACCACCTGCATACATATAAATAAAAAAGCCCGACGTCACCGTCGGGCTTTTTCGCTATCTCAAGCAGATGTTATTCTGCCGAATAATCCATTTTGGTCATACGCACATAACTTTGGTAGCGCAGTTTGGCCATTTCTTGGCAGGCGCTGAAGAGTTCGTCGGCCTCGTTCGGGAACATTTTCTTAACCGAGTTGAAGCGAACCTCACCCATAAGATAATCTTGGAACTTCGACCAATCAGGCTCTTTCGAGTCGAGAATGAACGGATTCTTGCCTTCCTTAGCCAAATCGGGGTTGAAACGCCACAGATGCCAGTAGCCGCACTCAACAGCCTTAGCCTCTTCAGCCTGACTCTTGCCCATACCAGCCTTCAAACCGTGGTTGATGCAAGGTGCGTAAGCAATCACGATTGATGGTCCGTGGTAAGCCTCGGCCTCTTTCAAAGCCTTAAGCGTTTGTGCTTGGTCGGCACCCATTGCAATCTGCGCAACATAAACATAGCCGTAGGTGGTGGCAATCATACCAAGGTCTTTCTTGCGAACGCGTTTGCCGCTTGCGGCGAATTTGGCGATAGCACCCAGCGGTGTAGCCTTCGACGACTGACCGCCAGTGTTCGAATATACCTCAGTATCAATTACAAAGATGTTAACGTCCTCGCCCGAAGCAATCACGTGGTCGAGACCGCCGTAACCGATATCGTACGAAGCGCCGTCGCCACCGATAATCCACTGCGAGCGTTTTACCAGGTGGTCTTTGTAGGTCAGAATGTTCTTGCAGGTGTCGCAGCCGCAAGCCTCGCAGGCGGCAACAATCTTCGGTGCCAGAGCCTTTGTGGCGGCAGCGTCCTCTTGTTTCTCAATCCACTCGCGGAACAGAGCCTTCATATCGTCGGTGCAGCAGGTGCACTCTTGAGCCTCGGTCATAAGACGGGTCAGACGCTGTTTCATTTTCTTGTTGGCGATTTCCATACCAAGACCAAACTCGCAGAAGTCCTCGAACAGTGAGTTAGCCCAGGCAGGACCCTGTCCTTTGGCGTTCTTTGTGTACGGTGTCGATGGAACCGAGCCCGAATAGATTGACGAGCAACCAGTTGCGTTGGCCACAATCTCGCGGTCGCCGAACAGTTGCGAAATCAACTTAACGTATGGTGTCTCGCCGCAACCTGCGCAAGCGCCCGAGAATTCGAACAGCGGTGTTGCAAACTGCGAGTTCTTCACATTGGCTGTGATGTCGATAAGGTCTTGTTTCGACGATACCTTCTCAACGCAGTAGTTCCAGTTGGCAGCCTCTTTTGCGGCTTCGGCCGAAGTGTCGTCGTAAGCCACCATTTTGAGAGCAGGGCCGCCCTTCTTCGGGTTGCCAGGGCAGACGTCGGCGCAGTTGCCGCAAGCCAAGCAGTCCTTAACGCCCACTTGCATTGTGAAGTACATTCCCTTGAACTGTGGTCCAAGTGCGGGGATGGTGTCGCCACCGAAGCCAGCCTTCTCGTCCTCGGTCATTACAAACGGACGGATGCAAGCGTGCGGGCAGACGTATGCGCACTTGTTACACTGAATACAATTCTCTGAATTCCAAACAGGTACGAAAGCACCAACGCCGCGTTTCTCAAATTTGGCAGTTCCTGCGGCCCAAGTACCGTCCTCAATACCCTTGAACGACGAAACAGGCAGCAAATCGCCGTCTTGTGCGTTGATTGGGCGGACAACCTTGTTGATGAAGTCGTCGCCGTCTGTGTAAACCTTCGGTTGGTCTTGCAGATTGGCCCAAGCCTTGTCAACAGCCAGTTCCTTATACTCGCCGCCGCGGTCAACAGCAGCGTAGTTCTTGTTCACAACGTCCTCGCCCTTCTTGCCGTACGACTTCACAATGAAGTGCTTCATTTCCTCAACAGCCTTGTCAACTGCAATCACGCCAGTGATGCGGAAGAATGCCGACTGAAGAATAGTGTTGGTGCGGTTTCCAAGACCGATTTCCTGTGCAATCTTGGTTGCGTTGATGTAGTAAACCTTGATGTCGTTCTTTGCAAAGTAAGCCTTCACCTTGTTCGGGATGTTGGCGATGAGTTCGTCGCCTTCCCAGATGGTGTTCAGCAGGAACGTACCGCCCTTCTGCAGGCCGCGGGTAACGTCATACATATTCAGATATGCCTGTTGATGGCAAGCCACAAAGTTCGGTGTTGTAACCAGATATGTCGAGCGGATTGGCTCGTCGCCGAAACGAAGGTGCGAGCAGGTGAAGCCGCCCGATTTCTTCGAGTCGTACGAGAAGTATGCTTGGCAATATTTATTGGTGGTTTCGCCGATAATCTTAACCGAGTTCTTGTTTGCACCCACGGTACCGTCGGCGCCAAGGCCGTAGAATTTGGCTTGGAACTGACCAGCGGGCGCAACCGAAACCTCTTCGCCGACAGGCAGCGAAGTGAAGGTAACGTCGTCGGTGATACCCAGAGTGAAGTGGTTCTTCGGGGTGTTCATAGCCAAGTTGTCGTAAACGGCGATGATTTGCGCAGGTGTGGTGTCGTTCGAACCCAGACCGTAGCGGCCGCCGACAACTTCGATTTTCGAAATCAGGCCAAGTTCGGTCAGAGCGTCAACAACGTCAAGGAACAGCGGCTCGCTGTTTGCGCCAGGCTCTTTGGTGCGGTCGAGAACGCAGATGCGTTTGCACGATGCGGGGATGGCCTCTTTCAAATATTTGAGTGAGAACGGACGATACAGGTGAACGGCAATCATACCAACCTTCTCGCCTGCTGCAACTTTCTTATCAACAACCTCTTTGATGCACTCGGTGACAGAGCCCATAGCCACAATCACGTTGGTAGCGTCTTTGGCACCGTAGTAGTCGAACGGACGGTGCTTGCGGCCAGTGATGGCGCTGATTTTGTCCATATAGTCGGCCACAATGTCAGGCACAGCGTTGTAGTACGGGTTGCACGACTCGCGGTGAGCGAAGAACACGTCGGGGTTCTCTGCCATACCGCGCATTTCAGGACGCTCAGGCGACAAAGCGCGCTCGCGGAAAGCCTTAACTGCGTCCCAGTCAACCAGTTCCTTCAGGTCGTCCTGCTCAACAACCTCAATTTTCTGATACTCGTGCGATGTGCGGAAACCGTCGAAGAAATTCAGGAACGGAACACGGCTCTTGAGTGTAGCCAAGTGAGCCACACCAGCCAAATCCATAACTTCCTGAACCGAGCCCTCGGCCAGCATTGCAAAGCCAGTCTGACGGCAGGCCATAACGTCCTGATGGTCGCCGAAGATGCAGAGTGCGTGCGAAGCCAGCGTACGAGCCGAAACGTGGAACACTGTCGGGATGAGTTCGCCAGCGATTTTGTACATATTCGGAATCATAAGCAGAAGGCCCTGCGAAGCGGTAAAAGTGGTTGTGAGCGCACCTGCCTGCAACGAGCCGTGAACAGCACCTGCCGCACCGCCTTCCGACTGCATTTCCTGAACTAAAACTGTCTCGCCGAAGATGTTCTTTCGGCCTTGAGCTGCCCATTCGTCAACGTTTTCTGCCATTGGCGAAGATGGTGTGATGGGGTAAATGGCCGCTACCTCAGAGAACATATAAGCTATGTGAGCTGCGGCTTGGTTTCCATCACAGGTGATGAATTTTTTCTCTTTTGCCATCTTGTTTGTATTTAAATTAAAGTGTTATAAATAAATATCTTAACGACTATCAATCGAAGATTCGGCCGTTTCGCTATGATCCACGGCACGCAAGCGCAAAACTAATAATTAGTTTGGCTGCGACTGAAAAAAATCGGTGATAAATTCTTGTTTTTTTTGCGAGCGGAAAGCCGACAGCAGAGCCTAACGGATTTTTCAGCCGTTTTTCTGCAGATATTCAGCAATGCGGTCGAGCGCTTTCGCGATGTTTTCAAGCGAATTGGCGTACGAAAAGCGGATGAACCCCTCGCCGTTTGAGCCGAAATCGGTGCCAGGCGTAACGCCAACGTGCGCTTTTTCGAGTATGTCGAAGGCGAACTTGTATGAATCGGATGTGAAACGGCTGGCGTCGGCAAAGATGTAGAAAGCGCCCTGCGGCTCAGTGTGAATGGTGAAGCCCATCTGCCGCAAGCGGTCAATCATATAAGTGCGGCGCTCGTTGTAGGTTTGGCGCATTGCGGCCACATCGGCATCGGCGCTCTGCAAGGCTGCAATTCCTGCATACTGCGCCAGCGACGGGGCGCAAATGAAAAGGTTCTGCTGCAAGATTTGCAAACTGCGCATATATTGCTGTGGTGCAATCAGATAGCCCAATCGTAAGCCTGTCATTGCAAAACGCTTGCTGAAGCCGTTGAGAATGAAGGCATTGTTGGTGAACTCAAGCATCGAGTGCGCCCGCCCTTCATAAACAAGGCCGTGGTAAATCTCGTCGGAAATAATCGGCACGCTCAACTGCGCAAGTTCAGCCATCACATTGGTACTCAGCAGTGTACCTGTGGGATTCATTGGCGAGTTGATGAAGATGGCGCATGTTTTAGGCGTGATGGCCCGCTTAACAGCCTCAACATCGAACTGAAAACCGTCTTCCGCCTTGAGCGAAACCTCGACAGGCACACCGCCGCACGCCAAAATGAAATTGCTGTAACAGGCATAGCCTGGATTGGAAACGATAACCTCTCCCCCAGCCTCGCATAAAACCATCAGCGCCAGCAAGATGGCTGGCGACGAACCGCTGGTTACAACAATGCAATCGGGATTGACACTGACTCCGTATTCCTGCCCGTGAAAATCGGCAATTGCCTGACGCAGAGCAAAATCACCCAACGAATGAGTATAATGTGTTTTCGACTTCTGCAGAGCCTCAACCGTTGCCTGCGACACGCACTCGGGCATATCGAAATCGGGCTCACCAACCTCAAGATGAATCACATCAACGCCCTGACGCTGCAACACGTTGGCGCGCTCGAGCACTTCCATCACAATGAATGGCGACATCTTTTCAATTTGGGGATTCACGGATTATTTAGGATTTAGGATTTATGATTTAATAATTAGGATTCAAAACCAACCACAAACATTTTACTTATACATCATTTTTTAGCTGGTTGTGTTGCCCCTGACAGTGCATCGATGTCAACCGAAGGGTCGGCTTTGACTGGAATCGGGTCGGCTTTGATGGCGTCGCGCCATTGAATTGGCGTTGTGGGCACCTCGCCTGTTATGAAATCAGTGTTGTTGTAGTTCAATGTGAAATCGTCGTAGAAATCAGGGTCCTCTTGCGGCAGAAGGAACCGCTTGCTGAAGTTGCCATTGCCATCGAAATGAGCAAAATATGGCTTTGTGAACAAACCATCAGGCCATTTGCTACCGACAACCAGCCAGTGCCCGTTGTGCGACCAGCCGTGATTGCTCTCAGCGCTACCGCTATTGACACCTTCTGGCGTTGTTATCTCATTGGTTTTCAAGTCAAGCAAATGAATGTCGGCCTCGCGATTGAACGGTGTGAAATAACCGCGCTCGGCAAATGTGAACGCAATATAACGACCATCGGGTGAAACCTTCGGGAAGGTAATGCTGCCACCTAAATCATTGGCACGCAATATAGTATCGGCCGTGCCCCACGAGTTTGTCGCTTCATCGTAGGTGATGCGCAAAAGGCTATACCAATATCCTATATCGAACCCCTTCTCGCCCTCTCGCTGCGGTGCGCTAACATAAAATAATGTGCGGCCGTCAGGGGCCCACGCAGGAAGGTTTTCCAACGCCTTGGTCGAAAGTTGCGGACAAGTGGTCAAGGTTTGCGTCTTCATATTGAGCAATACTATATCAGACTTTGAATCAGATACATAAATACGCTTTCTATAATCGTTATGAAATTGCTGGCCTATCAAGTTTGTTGACATAGCGATTAGGTAGCCATTGGGGTTCCACGACGGATAAACGCCAGCCGACATTGAAATATCAGTTTTTGTATTGAATTTCTGCAACTTACCATCGTACAAAATCGCTGTGCCGCCATTAAATTTACGGATGTGCAGCAGCATTGTGTTCGGATTCTGGGCGCTGAACGAGTGACAGTTCATACAAGCCAAGTCAACAGAACTGTTCTCGATTATCGGTTTCTGCTCAAAGTTCTCGATGCAGCGTTGATAGATGCCCATCTTATCCCAAAGCACATACCCTGTGTTTATCAATCGGTAGGCAATGTGCGAGTCGATGCTGTCGGGCGAAACAACCTGAAAAAAGGGCGCGCACTGCACCGTCTGCCCTGTGGAATCAATTATTGTGGCGGTATAGAACAGCGTATCGTTAACATTGTCGGCCAATACTTTACGCCATTTTCGCGCGTTCCATAAGGCTTTGCCGTTGCGGCATTTGAGCGACAATGTCTCGTTTTTTGTTTTCACATCAACCTTCAGCAAATCAATGCCATTGGCCAACCTAAAGTTGAGCGGCGCAATGTTGACGGGGATTACAATATCGGTGTAATCAGGATAAATGGTTGGTTTTTAATTAACTACAGCGCCATTGTACGATTTTGGACACGCAACCAATGCCGACAGACCAAATGCGATATATAATATCTTTTTCATTTTCAATTATTTTTTAGACAATGACACACCCGTTACCTTTGGATTAAGGAAGAAATAATAACGCCAGTAAGTATCGGTGAAACGGCTGTCGACAATGCCGCGCACATCGCTGCCATTCCTCGACACAACCTGCTGGAACGACTTGAATGGGTTGAGAATATACGATTGGACTTGCACCTTTTCTGTGTCTGGCAGAACATCTTTGTAAAGCGCCCGATAGAGCGCCACAGCTTCTTGACAAGCTCGCGGCAGAGCATTCAGATTCATCTTGCAATATCCGCTAAGAATCAGTTTCATAAACTTGTCCAAGTCAGCATCAAGCAAAACGCTGGCCACAAGATATTGGGTGGCGAACATATTATCCTGGTCATTCATAACCACATTCAACATATCGTATTGCGAATTCTTCATATAGAAATCCTTTCGCGGATGCTTGCTTCGAATAACATCATACCCGCCCTTGGCAAATTCCGTGTCACTCTCTCCAGCCAGAAACTTTCTCCTGTCATCAACAAACCGCTTTGAGAACATTGTGTTGCTGTACTTCGCCAGATATTTGTCAGCACTTTCGTAATCGCCAATAATCAGCAGTTCATCAATAACATAGCGCATTACATAATGGCTCGATGTGTAGGTTGATTGTGCCTCAAAAGCATAGTGCAACGCATTGGTTGCCAGGCCGACCTGATGGAAGAGAATGGTCATCGGCAAACAGCTGACGGTGGCCATCGGCTCGTTGATAAACAAACCGCTTTCGCCAAGACGCTGCGGATAGCTGAACATTTTATCGCACAGCTGGCCCTTCGCCGCCAACGCCATATTGTAGAAGAAGTTGACAAAGCGGTCGTAATTCTCACTTTTTCGTATCGATTCGTTCTCCTTGACGTAATTGATTATCTGATTCCAGTCATTGTGATATGCCGCGGCACCCATCCTAAATCCCATTCGTTCAGGCAGATTATCGCGTTTTTGCTGTCCCGCCACGGCCGACACAACAACCACCAAAGCCACAGCAATAGTGACTATGGCTTGTGTTCTTTCTTTGCTAATCCGCCCGTATGCCTTTGTCAGCAAAAGCGTTAAAGGCGGGTATAAATAAAGAAGATAAAGCACCGCCGACAGATTGAAAGATGTGAACATCATCTCTTGGGGGCGCATATCGTAAAACGCTGCATTGGGTTTGATGGGCAGCATAAACTTGTAAACCAGCAACGGCCACAATGCCGCAACTGCCACCGCACCAGCAACACCAACCAGTTTTTTCCTATCGGGACTCAAAAAATATCCTACGATTTCGCACAATGCAAAGGCATAAAGCGCCACAGGCCCACAGGCGTGATAAACGGCAATAGCCAGCAATGGCGTAACAAATCTGTTCCAGTCGAATCTGGACAGAGCTTGTTGCAAATTCAGCACAACGGCCAAAAGCAGCACTTGCATATTGATGGCAAACGCATATTTGACATCAGTCCAAGCCACAAAGGCGATTGCAGCAGGCAACAGCCAGATGACAATGTCAGCTAAACGGTTCTCTCCCACCACCTTGCGTACATAGCGGCTCACCAGAAAGGCTGTCAGCAGCAGCTCGGCCACAAGCATCAGCGTTCCCCAGAAACGAAACATTGTGAACTGGTCCACAAACAATTGCAGATACTCGGCCAGACCACCCGGCACCCCGACTTTAGTCCAGAAAAAATCGGCTGTGAGCACGAATGCCGGCTGCTGGAAAAAGCTGTAACTCAACGGATTGATAACAAAAAAAACGAACCACGCCAAAACTGCGTAAGACACCGCCACGGGTATCCAGCAAATAGGTTTTCGTATCATATTGCCATAAATTTAATGGGCACGAAATTAATAAAAAATGTGTCAATTCTCACCCCCACACTTAGCCATACGCATTTTGCAACGCCTACCAACTTAAAATGGACAATCGGCAAATGGCCACCCGACAAAAATAAGCCCCGGCAAGAAACCGGGGCTTTTGTGTTATAACGCTCGTTATCAATCGTCGAACGTGAAAACAAAGTCATTGAGTGTGCAGAGCGATTTCTCTTTGGTGTCGGATTTGAAAACAAAGTAGATGGCGTGCTTGCCGGCGAGGTATTTTTCTTGTGCCTCTTTCGAGATGCCTATCGCCATTGTGCGGAGTTCCTTCGGCATATTGGCCTTCAGTGCAATCTCGCCAATCTTCTTGCCGCCTTGTGAGGTCCATGGACGGTCCATCATTACTTCGATGGTGCCGTCAACGCCCTCAGGAACAAGATTCAGGCATAGCATCAGATTAGCCTTGTTGGCCAGACGCTCGGCCTCGAAATTGAAGTACTTATAGCCCACAATCGAGCCATCGGTATTGTTCACCACCGGGTTGGTGTTGTTGCGGATATCGTAAGGCGCGTCAAACTTGTCGCTGTCGCCGTAGCTGGCGGCCACATACGAGCCGTAGAACTTATTGTTCGGCCAGCTGTGCACGGCAGGCTTCGGGCCTGTGTACCAGCAAGCTATGCCAGCCGAGTGGCGCTCGAAGGGGTCGAGGCCATTGAGCGCGAAACCTTCTGATGTGTACTCGCCCTCACTGATGACAACCTTGCCGCCCTTGCCTTCCTCAACCTCAACACTGATGGGCGCAACCATTGCCTGGCGGGCATACTCGTTGAGTCCGCTTTGGCGATGGTAGAACACGTACCATTGTCCGTTAATCTGGCAGATGCTACCGTGGGTGTTGCCGTCGATGGTGGCCGAAGCAATGGTGTCGCCCTGCTCGTTCACCTCGCGGCCGCGCCCATCGATAATGGTGCCGCCGTAGGTCCAGGGGCCAAGCGGATTATCGCCGTAAGCGTAGGCCAGAGTGTAGTTCGACACTGGCAGGCCAAACTCGCCGTCTTTGGTGAAACGGCTGTAGATGAACACATATTTGTCTTTTATCTTGCGGATTGACGATGCTTCGAAGAAGCTGAAAACACCCTCCTGCATACGGCCCGAAACCATATCTTCAACGATTTTCGCCCCTGGTTTCACGGTTGCCATTGTGGCCGGATCGAGCTCGGCGGCATACGAGCGGTTGAAGCCCCAGTAGCCGTAAATCTTGCCATCGTCGTCGACAAACACTGCCGGGTCGAACTGCAGAACGCCGTCGGCCAGGTTCGGATTGCCGTTGCTCCAGTTGCAAACCTCAAACGGACCGTCGGGACGAGAGCTTTTGCACACCATTCCGTTGCGGCCTCCAGCTTGATTGTTGGGGTAGAGATAATAGGTTTTTGTGCCGTCGGCATTGGTTACCAGCGTAACATCGGGTGCAAAAAGCACGTCGGCAACGCTGTCGGGGCGAAGCAGCTCGCCGTTGGCGTTCCGGTTCACGCTGAAAATCTCGCCGTCGTAGCGCCAGTGCATAAGGTTATCGACTGGTGCCGACCAAACAACAAGTTCACGGCCGCAGTAGTCGGTCAGGCGGCTGTCGTGCGAGCCGTAGATATAAACGCGCTGCTGGCCTGGATTGTCGGGGTCCTCAAACACGTAAGGTTCACCGTCGGGGATGTGCTCCCAGAGCGGAAGGAAAGGGTTGCCGGGTGTTGTGAGCGGAGCTTCGGCAGTGCTGCCTGCCGAGTTGCCGCACGATGAGCAGATGGCTGCGCCGCAAACGGCTGCCAAACCTAAAACGCTGTTACGCAATGTGTTGTGTTTCATTTTAGTAGATATTTTAAATTTCTGTTTTCAAAATCGGTTGGCAATTTAGTTTTTTTCAGCAATATGTGGGGCGTTTTTTTGCCACAGAACGCGGCGGTGTCGCTTCGCGAGCAATTTTTAGAAAATTTGATTTGAAAATTTAACATAATCTATATTCTGTTGATTTTGAATAATTTTCTTATAAATTTTATTGGAATTTCGGCCTAATGGACATTTTTAAGGATAAAAAACCTTGCAAGGCCCATCATCAGTAGCTTTGCGACACATTAATGTTTAGTATGGCAAAAAAAATGTGTGTATTGCGGCAGCGAAGACACCGTAAAAAACGGACATGTCGGAGTTAAACAACTGTACAAATGCAAAGATTGCGGGCGACAGTTTGTTGGAGGAGAACGAATCAACGCCGAACAAATATGGCATAGTTATGTATTTGGTCACCAAACGATAAGAGAGCTGTCTGTAAGGAATAATTGTTCCGAGAAAACTATTAGGAGAAAACTGGCAAAAGTGGAGCCCCAAAGACGTTTTATAGAGCCTCGGGATGTCATTTTGGAGATGGACACCACTTATTTCGGACGCGG
>JAFVGW010000022.1 GCA_017474765.1 Salinivirgaceae bacterium
GCCAGTCATTTCGTCTATCTTAATAATCTTTTCCTCAGTGTATTGCGGCGACACCACGGGGGCGGCAAGGATAGATTTTCCAAACATAAACTCATCGGCAAGGCGGAGAGTTTTTGGGTCGTTGGGGTAATATGCAAACAATGCCATCATATAACTTGCATCGTTTTTTGTAACGTCAAAAGCCAATGAATAAATATAAGGCAAAAGTCTATAACGCAGATTGATAGTAGATTCAATAGCATCATAAATTGGTTCGCCTTTCGAGCCAAACTGATAAATTTCTCTTGGAGTGTCGGCGCCGTGCGAGCGGAACACAGGATTGAACAATCCGTACTGCATCCATCGCACGTAAAGTTCCTGAAATTGAGGATTCTTAGCGCCCGACGCTGCGCCAAGCACATTGTACGAACCCGAGAAAAACCCGCCAATATCGGTATTGAAATTCGGGTTGCCAGTGAGCGTAAAGTTCAGACCTGCAGGGATTTGCTTGCGGAGCATATCCCACGATGAAGCCACGTCGCCGCTCCACATATTTGAGCCATAACGTTGCTGACCTGCATACGACGAACGTGTCATTATAAAAACACGCTGATTTTCTGAAACTTTACGTTGGTTTTGGTAAATTCCGCTAACAGTGGCAAGGGGGAATGCATTACGCATTTTGCGAAACGAACCAAAACCTGTGGGGAACTCATAATCCTCGTCGGTGGGATAAAAACAGTCGGGGTCGGTAGAATCCATCCACCAAGCATCGATGCCGTAGTCGTAGAGTTTTTTGAGATATTTCCAATAAATATCTTTTGATTTTTGCGGAAAGGGATTGTAAACCTTTACACCTGAGGGATAATCCATTACGGGCGGCCAAATGTGCGAAATTCCGCTTTGAGGCCAAGTGCCGAAGGTAAAGAGGAGGTTGTCTTTTTCTAACTCTTTAAACTGCATTGTCATAGGTCCGAAACTTGCCCAAATCGAAATCATAATGTGGGCGTTCATATCGTGGATGCGCTTTATCATTCCTTTGCCATCGGGAAAACTCTCTGACAGAAAGTCCATTGCATTCCACAGATAATTGTTACCCCAATATTGCCAATCTTGAATAATGCCGTCGAGAGGCACGCCAAGAGTGCGGTATTTTTCTACCACGCCGATAATTTCGTCTTGCGATTTGTAGCGTTCTTTGCTCTGCCAATATCCAAAAGTCCAGAGCGGAAACATCGGCACTTTGCCCGAAAGTTGACGCATTAATGCAATTACACCGTCGGGATTGCCGCCGTACATAAAATAATAGTCGATAACGTCGCCAGCCTCGCCTTCAAGGGTCATTATGGAATTTTTTTCGGAATATTTTCCTCGCGAATAGTTGTCCCAATATATTCCCCAGCCTTTTATCGACTGGATAACATTCTGAAAATCTTCGAGATTGCTCTGCTCAATGAGGGTTTCGGTGTTGTTGCGTTCAAGTTTGCCGTTTTGGATTGTTCCCACGCCGTAAACAGTTTCGTTGGCAGCAAGTTTAAACGATTGCGAAATCTTAAAACTGCCCTTGTCGGTGCCTGAGGTAATGGGCGAAAACGAGAATGAACCCTCGTCTAACAGTTTGCCGCCCTTGATACCCGCAAACGACACTTTGCCGTTATTATCTACAGTAACTTTCAGTTTGTCAGACTGATAGGTGGTTACTCCGCCCGATTGCGACTGCTTTACAGCCACATTTTGCGGTTCAAGAATCACCACAAGGCTCGGTTGAGCTCCCGCAGAGTTGGCAGGAGTTTTGGTAACACGCACAATATCTGGCGTATAGAATTGAATGTTGATTTTCGTCTCGCCAGAATTCTCGGTTTGCCCGAAAAGCGCCGTAGGCAGCGCAAGTGCCAGAATCAGAAGTCGTGGTTTCATAGTAAGTGGTTTTTATCGTTCAACTTGCAATTTTAACTAATTTGAATTTAAAAGTCAAATATACTTTTGTTAATGAGCGCTTCGATGCGAGTATTTTGTTGTGTATAAGGAAGATATTTTTTTATTTTTTGTAAAAATTCATTTCGTCAATATATTCCCACGCCTTTTCGGGCACAAAGAAACGCACGTCTTTGCCATTGGCGATGCTTTGGCGGATGAAACTCGACGAGATGTCAATCTGCGGTGCGTCAATCAGTTGCACGTGCGGGTGCGTGTGAAAATCGGTTCGGGGGCAGTTCGGACGCGGGTAAACCATTATCCGATAATTGTTTAGCAGCAACTCGTAGTTCTTCCACTTGTGCAGGGTGGCCAGATTGTCCTCGCCCATAATCAGTGTGAACTCGTGGCTTGGGTGCTGCTCGCCCAGATAAGCCAGAGTATCAATGGTATACGACGGCTTCGGCATTCGAAACTCGACGTCGCAGGCGCGGAACTTCGAGAAATCGCGCAAAGCGAGATTCACAAGGTGCAGACGTTGGTAGTCGTCTAAAAGTTGGGCGCGCTGCTTGAGCGGGTTTTGCGGGCTCACAACAAACCAAACTGCCTCAAGGTCAGTGTATTCCACAATGTAGTTGGCCAGTGCCAGATGCCCAATGTGGACAGGATTGAACGAACCGAAGTAGAGCCCGACCTTCATTGCTAACGGTTCAGAAAATCAGTCACTTTGGTGTAAGCCTCGCTGCAGGCCGTTTCCAGAACGTCGTTCACAATGGTGATGTCGAACTGATTGGCGTAAGAAATTTCCTCTTCGGCCTTGGCCACGCGGCGTTCAATCTCTTCGGGGGCGTCGGTGGCGCGGCCCTCAAGACGGCGGCGCAACTCCTCAACCGACGGCGGCATAATGAAAACCGACAGGGCGCGGTCGCCGAATTTCTTTTTCAGATTCACTCCGCCCTTCACGTCAACGTCGAAAAGCACGTGGTTGCCCTTGCCCCAGATGCGCGTCAACTCGCTTTTCAGCGTGCCGTAGTAGCGGCCTGCGTAAACTTCTTCCCACTCCACAAAGTCGTCATTATCAATGCGTTTCTTAAACTCTTCGGCAGTCAGAAAATAGTAGTCCACACCGTTTTGCTCTGTTCCGCGCGGCGCACGGCTGCACGCCGAAACCGAAAATTCCAACTTCAAACCCTTTGACAGTAAGTGTTTTACGATGGTTGTCTTGCCCGAACCCGACGGCGCCGAAAATATCACAATCTTTCCTTCTTCCATAACTCGTTCATTAAGTGTGTTTTATTTTTCTCTAACCAAACTAATCCTAAATTAATCCAAAGTTTCTGTTCAGTTTGGGTTCGTTTGGTTAGAGCCTTTTCCGTGTTTTTCGCGTGTTCCGTGGTTAAAAAATCACAGCACATTCAGTGATTGTTCCTTAATCTTTTCCAACTCGTCCTTCATACAAACCACCAGTTTCTGCATTTCAGAGTCATTGGCTTTTGAGCCTAAAGTGTTGATTTCGCGGCCGATTTCCTGCGCAATGAAACCCAACTGACGACCAGCGGCCTCCTCGTTCATTGAGTCGAGAAAATACTTGCAGTGGTTGGCCAAGCGCACTTTTTCCTCGTTGATGTCGAGTTTTTCGATGTAGAAAATCATTTCCTGCTCAAGGCGGTCGCGGTTGATGTTCTCAAGTTTGATGAATTCTTCAAGGTCGCCCTTGATGCGCTCTTTGATGCGGTCGATGCGCGGACGCTCATACTGCGGCACTTGCGCTAAATAGTTCTGAATGTTGCTGATACGCGTCGACAGGTCCTTTGCCAGAGCCACGCCTTCCTGCTTGCGGAAAGCCACCAGTTGGTCGGCGGCGTCTTCCACAGCCTTGATAATCAGCGCCCAATCGGCTTCGTCGAGTTCGTCACGGCCCGTTTTCATTGCGTCGGGCAGGCGGATGATGGTCGACAGCAGTTCGGGGCCCGTCTGAATGCCCAGTTCGGCGGCTATCTTGCTCAATTGCTGATAGTAAACCTTCACCACGTCGGTGTTGATTTCGGCGGCGGCGTCAACGTTGTTCACTTCAGTGTAGATTGAAATGTCCACTTTGCCGCGTATCAGTTTGTTAGCCAATATGTTCCGAATTTCCATTTCCTTCTCGCGATAGTCGTTCGGAATGCGGCTTGTCAAGTCGAATTGCTTGCTGTTCAGGCTTTTGACTTCAACCGTTAGTTTTTGATTTTTGATTTCGCAGGTTGCTTTTCCGAAACCTGTCATTGATAGTAGCATATCGTTGATTTTTAAATTGTTACCTATTTATCTCGATAAAAGTTTGATGCCCCGCGCCATAATGGCCACGTCGTTGCGCAGTTGGTAGTCTTTGGCGTAGAAAAGGTCGGTTTTCTCGCATTGCTCGGCGGTTGCGCTGTCGCCATACTGAATGAGCGCAAGGCTCAACACGCCGCTTTTGATTTTCGGCAGCACGGGGTTGGCGCTTCGGCCCGAGAATCCCACCCAGGTGCGTCTGCCCGCTAAAACGCTGAAAATGTTGCGGTAGAGCCGTCCAGGGTGTCCGCAAACGAACCACAGAACGGGCGACGCAGCCAGCAGCACCACAGCCGCCAGAATGTCGAAAGTACGCTTGTTGCGGACGTTCTGCGGCTTCACTATCGTGTTGAAATTCACCGTGTAAAGGTCGCCAGCGGTGTCGATTGAGTTGCTGCCGATGATTGACAGACTCTCGGGCGGCGCAATCTTGAAGTGCACTTCGTTGCCGTCCAGTTGCAGCATTTGCCCGATGATTTGCTGCGCGGTCATATCGGCCGAACAGAAAATCAGTTCGTCTATCTTGTTGATTTTCACTATTTCAGATATTTGACTGATGTCGCCGATGGCCTTGCGGTCAGTCTGCCCGTCGGGGTTGATGAACCCTGCGTATTGGTATTTGAGCGACGATTGGTTCAGCACTTCAACCACGCGTTCGGCTTCGGCTTGCGTGCCCACCACGGCAATGTGCGATTTGCGTCCCATATCGAATTGAAACCTTGACGGCCAAATGGCGCCAACCAACACTCGGAACGCATTGATTGCCAATAGGCTGAATCCCGTTCCGAACATTATCATTGCTCGCGAGAAACGCATATTTTCGGGCAGCAGCGCGTAGCCAACCAGAATGACGAGCGTTCCTGCCACAATTCCGCGCGAGACGGAAAGCGGTTTGGCCTTGCTCTCGTATCCGCCTGAATAGTAGATTGATAGCGCCCAAATCAAGACGTAAATCGGTGCCACAATCGTGAAAAATTCCGTCGGGAATGTGTGCCCTTCAAAAATGTAGGCCGACCATTTTGTGCCTAGCAGCGCCATTCCGCCGTACATTATGGCCACGTCGGCCAGCGGCAGTGCGATGCGTTTTGCAAATCGGCTCACAATGGCCAGAAAAGCGCGGAAATAAATGGCGCAATTTATTATGAATGAGAAAATTGCCGCATTACGAGCGCTCAAGTTCTTCTGCGCGAAAATCGACATTGCGTTGTAGAACATTCGCACGTAGTTCACGCTGCCTTTTTTGGTGCTCTCGCCCTTGTAGTGGATGATGCGCGTTTCGGGGAAGTAATAGTTCTTGTATCCGCCCTTTATAATCCTGTACGACAGGTCGATATCTTCGCCGTACATAAAAAAGTCTTCGTCGAGCAGGCCCACCTTGTCGAGCGTTGTGCGGCGCAGAAGCATAAAGGCGCCAGCCAGCACGTCCACTTCGTTCACGGCGTCCTTGTCCAGGTGCCCCATATAGTATTGGTTGAACCGCCGCGACTTCGGGAACAGGCTCGACAGCCCGAAAATCTTGTAGAACGCCACCATTGGCGACGGAAATCCGCGCTTGCTCTCGGGCAGGAAATTGCCCTTGCCGTCAATCATTTTCACGCCCAGGCCGCCAGCGTCGGGGTGCGCGTCCATAAAGGCCAGCGTTTTGCTGAAGGTGTTTTCTTCAATCAGCGTGTCGGGGTTGAGCAGCAGCACATATTCGCCCGTCGATTGGCGGATGGCCTGATTGTTGGCCACAGCGAAGCCCGTATTGCGTTTGTTCTCAATCAGTTTCACCTGCGGAAACTTCTCGGCCACCATTGCGCACGAGCCGTCAACCGAGTTGTTGTCAACCACAAATATCTCGGTGTCAATACCTTGCGCGGCCTTCAGAACCGAGTGCAGGCACTGTTCCAGAAAATATTTCACGTTGTAGTTGACAATAACGACCGAAAGTTTCATTCCTTTTCCGATTTGCTGCGAAAATACAGTTTAATCGGTAATGAGCTATTTTTTTTGTTAGGAAATACATTATGAATTACGGGGCTAAAAGCATTGGTTATGGTGTGTAATAACCAAATTCTAAAACAGCCACTGAATCATAATAATAACTAATACTTAAAGTATAAGCGTCGCTTTTTGAATTTTTACAATCCCATATCATAGAATTGCCTGTGTTTGGTAAAAACTCATCTTCCGAAAGCATTTCAAAAGCTCTTTGAATATATTCGCCAGGAAGGATTTCTACCTGATTTTTGAACAGATTTCTAAGTGTATCAAATGAACGCCAATCTTGATTTTCAAATCCGCGTATTTTTAAATCCAAGTTTTGCCATTCACATCCTTGACACCCTCCTTCTCGATATATATTAGCAGTCAATCCTTCTTTTGTTTTGTAATAGATTGTCCTCTTATCAGAAGATATAATTCTGTCGCTTAAAACTTTCTTATAGTTTTCAATGTCATTGAATGCCATTTGTGCACACTCGCCAATGGTGTCAATTTCAATACCATCAAACTGCCAATCATTGGAATTTTCTTCTTCAGTATCGTCAGAAGACAATATGGTCGATTCCATAATAGAATCTGCTGTATGGTGGGCAGAATTATTTTGTTCTGTATCCACGACACCAATATTTCGAGCGCTATGAGTTTTGGGTTGGTTGCACGCAAAAATCACAACAAATAATGGTAGGATAAGTAATAATCTTTTCATTTTTTAATTGAAAATTCACATAACGACACAAATTAAAAACTAATTTTTGCAATATTACAAAAAAACAAATTTGCTACTGCAAACTATTGTAGGTTTGGACCAAAATCGAGAAAATTGGATTTGAAGAAACTTGAAAGTTTCAGGTTTTGCACAATGAAAATAACGAGACTTTATCCCACAAAAATCGCAGCAATGTCCCGTTAGGGACTATATATCGGTAGAATGCGTGGCCCAGCCCGCCCCGCGTGCCGTCAGGTGCGCAACCTTGGATTCATTTGTGCGCGGTTTTGTTTGTCGGTTCGGTTTTTGGGGGGAATGCGAATGTGAGAGTTTAAAAACTTAGCAGTAAAGTCTTGCCAATAGCTTCAATATGCTCGGTTCTGACTCCGCAGTCCTTTGCTGTTTCGGGCCAGGAAGCAACTGACGAGCGGATTTCCTCAATGATGTGAGCGGCGTTGCGTATTCCAATGTTATGAGCTACAGTCAATAAATCCTCGCGAGTAAAACCGTCGGTCTTACTGTTGAGCGAAAGCTGATGCCGACTTGTCCATTTCCCAGCGGGATTGTAGGAGTAGCATAAGTCGTAGGCGGGTGCGAACGACCATTTCCCCGTTTTGTCCATTAGGAAGGAGAAATTCTTGGTGTGGTCGTCGTGGTTGCGGGCCATAACGTTGAACACCATACGGCGATACAGCTGCTCGAAATCTTTGTGGTTCAAGCCCAACCGCCGCAAAACACCAAATAGCTCCTCGTACGAGTGGCGTACGTCTCGGTCTAAGTGAGCAATGCCCGCCGCCGTTTGCGTGTGGATTTTCTCTCCCGATGGCGTGCGGTCGAAACGGCGCGTCATAAAGTGGTGGCAGTCTCCTTCGGACAACAGGCGGCACTCCGTCATTTTAATGCCGCAAGCGGTGGCCATTTTGTAGTAGGCGTATTCGATGTTTCCAATGCCTTGTGGATTGTCGGTTATCTCGTGATGCTCGCTGTAAGTGCCGCCATCGAACTTCAATAGCCAGTATGAGAAACCATTGGGTGCGGGCACCTGTCCCGAGCGAACCTCGCCAGTTTCTTCGTTGTATGCAATAATGGCTTTCGGCTTTGCACCGCCAGCCGATGTTCCAACTTTCAAGATGTCGAGAATGGATTTGTCGTTCTGCCGAATCAGTTCCTGAAATCTGCTGCGTTCTTTGAAGATGGAGTCCGAAAGAGCCATCAGTTCGCGGATATAAATCTCTGTCGATTCGTTCACACCCTCCACGTGAGCCGCAGGAACAAACTCCAAGGCTCCCATAGCCCGTTTGCCCACGTAGCAAAGACGGTCGAGCGGAGTAATCATATCCTCCGTCTTGCCTTGTTGAGCAAACCATTCTGTAATAAGCTGATTGCCAAATCTGTCGGGCAGAGCGTCGGCAATCAGGCCAGGAAGTCCGCTGAAGCAATTTGTTCGGGCGTTGGCGGGGAACGAGACAACACCGCGTGTTCTTGCCAAAGGCATCATCAGCGGAGCAATGTCTAACCCCGACTTGCGGAAGCTCTCGTCATATTGGAAATCGGCGTAGCCCCTTTCCGCGTCCCACGATATGGCTCCGACAAGGCTGTCCCACAAATATATCTGTATAACAGGTATTTCTTCCATTGTCTAATTCTTTTTGGTTCTTACCCGTTTTGTCTGCTTTCCCTGCATTTTTAAGAGCTCCAGCGGCGAAGGCTTTTGCTCGGGGACGAGCATATCAAGGTTTTCAAGCAATCCGAGAGTCCTTATTACGCTGATTAGTAGCGATAACGATACTGACTGTCCGCTTTCTATCTTGGCTATGGTGCTTACTCCAACACCCGACTCTGTAGCCAGCTCCTGCTGTTTCATTTCTCTTGATATGCGATATGCCTTCAGCCTTGTTCCGAGCATTTTTAGTATGGCCGTATCGCTTAGTTCTGTCCACATAAACAATTGTTTCCAATTCGGGTGAAAGATATGGATAAAAATTGTAAATGCAAAGATAAATACAGGATATTTTAATTAAACATTGTAATTGCAATGATAATTTTGCTACTGTTTGGCTTTGCTTATAATGTGATTGATGGGATGTTTGGCCCCAAAAACGAATGATAGTATAATATTCAGCAATTTTTTTTCTTGCGTTTTTTTGACGCAGTAGCATTTGGGGCTGTAGTCAGTTGTCTGTAGTCTTAAGTCTAAACTTTCTTATCTTTGCCGCAAAAATTAATGATATGAATATCGATTTCTCGAAAAATAGCGGTCAGGTTCAGGCAGTTGTGCAGGATGGCCGCACTCTGAAGATTTTGCGCGTGGGCTTTGTCGATGCCGATTGCGTTGCGCGGATGGAAGCCGAGCAGAACGTTTACCTGCTCAACGGCGGCCGCCCCGAGCTGCTCACCAGCGGCGAGTATAACAAACCAGTGGCAGTCAGCACGTTAACCGCCAATGCCGACGGCACTGCAGTTGTAATCAAGGCCACACCCGACGGCTCAACCACAGGCGCCGACTCGTTTATGGGCGAGAAAAACATTGCCGACCTTGCGTTTCTCTCTTATCTTCAAGACTTTATCGAGCGCCGCAAGCGTGAGATGCCCGAAGGCTCTTACACCACAAAACTGTTCACCAAAGGCGTCAACAAAATATCGCAAAAGGTTGGTGAAGAAGCAGTTGAGACAATCATTGAAGCCACCAACGGCACGCAGGAACAATTCCTTTACGAGAGTGCCGACCTAATCTACCACCTGATTGTCCTGCTCACCGAGAAGGGCCTTCGCATTGAAGACCTTGCCCGCGAGCTCAAGGCGCGGCATAAGGAATAGAACACAGACGCAAACAAAAAACGCAAACACAAACGCAAAGCTGTGGTTTTCATTCGCTTTGCGTTTTTTTGTTTCATTCAAATACTTTTTTCTTACATTTGGTTATTCTTTTAATAACTAAAAACTAAATTATTATGAACAAACATCTAAAGCACATTATGTGCGGCGCGTTTGCAGTAGGTTTGCTAGCATCGTGCACTCAAAAATCCAAAACTTTTGTTGTTGAAGGTTTTGTTGACGAAGCAATCACCGATTCGGCCTACAACATTTATGTCGGTGACAAGGATTTCCGAATCAATGTACAAAATCCTGCCGATGTGGTTGTTGTGAAAGACAAAAAGTTCCATTTTGAGACAAACGTCGACTATCCGACGTATATTTATATTCAGGCGATACTTCCAGGCGGCGTTCCTTGTCAGGCCTTTATCAATCTTATTCTGGTGCCAGGTGAGACGGCCAAAATATCCGTTCACAATGGCTATTTCGACCTAGATGGCAGCAAATTCTATCAGGAATGGAGTGGTTTCGACAAATTTTACGAGCAAAGCACCGCGCGTCTCAGCGAGTTGAGTCACCAGCTTCAGGGCCAGGAATCGCCTGACGAGGAGCTTGTTAAAGAATATTTCGCCGCACGCGATTCGCTGGTTGGGAATCTTATCGGCTACACCAAAGAGCACAACAGTGAGGAAGGTACCGTGATTTACGCTTCAATGTCGGGTTTCACTTCAATCAGCAATTTGTTCGACACAATCGCTGCATCCGAAATCAAGACAGGGCGATTCGCCAATTATATCGATATGCGCATTAAAAGCGAAGCTGAATCGGCAAAGCGCCGCGCCGAGGCCGCGGAAAAGGAGAAGGCCACAGCCGTTGGCACAATGTTCACCGATTTTGAGGTTGAGTGCGATGGAAAAACGCAGAAACTCTCTGATTTTGTGGGCAAAGGCCAGTATGTGCTGGTCGATTTCTGGGCAAGCTGGTGCGGACCGTGCCGTGCCGAGATTCCAAATCTAATTGATGTTTACAATAAGTATAAAGATAAGAATCTCAATGTTTTGGGCGTTACGGTAAGCGATAGGGTGGAGGACAGCAAACGCGCCATTGAAGAGTTGGGAATCAACTATCCGCAGATTATGGGCGAGCAGAGCACCACAGCCGCCGACCTTTACGGCGTGATGGGCATTCCGCACATTATTCTCTTCGGCCCCGACGGCACAATCCTTGCTCGCGACCTGCGTGGCGAATTGATTGAAATCGCTGTAAAGCAGCATCTTGGACTGTAAGATTTAAGACATACACTAAAACAAAAGCGCGGTGTGATTAGGATTCGCACCGCGCTTTTTATATTCTTGACTCTCTAATTATCTCAACTATTCCGCCCTGACAATCTCAGGAATATATGTTTTCGACGGGATGGTGAGCGGAATCGACTCTGTTGAGACATTGCCAGCATCAAGGCCCCAGGCCGAAACGTCGGTCAGGCCCATACGCTTGAGCGGGTAGTAGAGCGTGAGCACCAGCCGCTCGCCAAACGACAGGTCGGCTTGCTTGGGCACGCGGCGCTCAATGTGGATGATGCGGAAGTCGGCGGGGATGTTGTGCTTCCGCAGTGACGGGTACGAACTGCGAAGGTCGAGCCCTTCTTCGCCTAAATGATTGACAACCTGCTTGAAATAGTCGTAGATGCGCGGCTGCATCTTGAATCCAAGGAAGAAATCGATGCGGATGACCTTGTTCGGCACCAGATGCTCAACCTTGTACTCGAGCGTGTAGGGCGTGTCGAGAATATCGACGTGCAGCAGCCAGTAAACGTCGGCGCGCTTCGGTATTCGCCTGATAATGCTGTCGATAACCTTCGCTTCAATGTCGGTCTTGAAGTTGGCGTGGGTGGTGTAAACCAGATTGGTGGCGTATTTCGGCAGCGTTTCGTCTTCGCTAATGTCTTTGATTACAGGCAGATAGTCGCCGATTTTTGCGAATGTGATGAATCGGTTGCGGATGCGGCGGCCAGTGTGCAGAATCACCATTATGAGCGTGAGCAGGGTGGCCAGCATTGTGGTGAACCACGCGCCTTGGCTGAATTTGTGCGCGTTGGCCACGAAGAACGAGCCTTCGACAATCAGGTAAACAGCCGAAAACAGAACGATGGCCCACAGCGGCTTGTTTTTCTGCCGCAGATAGACCACCACCAGCGTCGATGTCATCAGCATTGTGATGGTGACCGTGAAGCCGTAAACGTTCTCGAGCGCGGCCGAGTTGCGGAAGTGGAACACCGAGAACAGACAGCAGCCGTACACAATCCAGTTGATGGTGGGCACGTACATCTGTCCGATGACCTGCGACGGATATTTGATGCGGATTTTCGGCCAGAAGTTGAGCGATATGGCTTCGCTAATCAGTGTGTATGAACTAGTTATCGATGCCTGACAAGCCACAATGGCCGCCATCGTGGCCAGCACAATGCCAATCGGCAGGAACCATTCGGGCATTATGGCATAGAACGGATTCACGTTGCCGTCGATGCTGTCGGCGTTGCCGATAATCCACGCGCCTTGACCCATATAGTTCATTATCAGCATTGTTTTCACGAAAGTCCAACTTGCCTTGATGTTTTTGATTCCGCAGTGGCCAAGGTCGGTGTAGAGCGCTTCGGCGCCAGTGGTGCAAAGGAAGACGGCGCCCAGCAGCAGAATCCCCGACGGGTGGCTTGCCAGCAGGCGCACGCCGTAGTAGGGGTTGAAGGCTTTAAGAACCATCGGGCAGTCAATCAGGTTGACAAGCCCCAGAATGCCTAACGTGCTGAACCATACCAACATAATCGGGCCAAACGACCGCCCCACGGTGTTGGTGCCAAACTGTTGGATGAAAAACAGGAAAGTGATGATTATCACGCTGATAGCCAAAACGGGCAAGTGCGGATTCATTATCGACAGACCTTCAACCGCCGACAGCACGGTGATTGACGGCGCAATCACACCGTCGGCCAGCAGCGAGCATCCGCCAATGATGGCAATGATGAACAGTTTTCGGTGATTTTTTCGCAGCAACGCAAAGAGCGAGAAAATGCCGCCTTCGCCGCGGTTGTCCGCCTTCAGCGTTATGAATACGTATTTGACTGTGGTTTGCAGAGTTAGCGTCCAAACAATGCACGACAGCGCCCCAATGATGGTGTCGGCCGTCACATCGCCGATTGATGCCAAAATTGCCCTGAAAACGTAGAGCGGCGATGTTCCGATGTCGCCAAAAATGATGCCCAAGGCGACAATGGCACCCACCAAACTCAAATTCTTTATTTGGCTCGATGAACCTTTCATATATTATTGTGTTTCAATCTGATTCCCCCCAAAAAACGCAGATTTGCGTCTTGTTTTCGGTTGCAAATATAATTTGCCGAATTTCATTTTGCTTTTTGTCCGCTCTATTTTTGACGAGTGGCGGATGAGGAAGTTGCGATTGCGATGGCATTTTGCTGATTATGTTTGCTTTATGAGTATGGAAACGATTCCGTTTCGTTTGCCGCTTTGTTCGCTTCCCGTATAAATCTGGTTGATTCTCTGATAAATTGAAAATCAAAACTGTACGGCGTGCTCAGATTCCGTAAAAAATCAATGGTTGAATTGTTCTGTTGAAAAACAGAAAAAAACTATCTTGCGCCGCAAATTTTTGAGTGTAAGTGTGTGTTTAACAATGAGTTTAATCGTCACACGTATTGTCGAATCTAAAAAAACAAGTTGCGTTTTGAGCAGTTTTTTCTACCACGTTGGTGATTGGTTCGCCACGGCGGTATCATTTATAAACGGTTTGGTTTGGTGTCCAGCGCTGGTGGTTTTGTGTTTGGCCGCGGGGCTCTATTTCAGTTTGCGCACGCGCTTTGTCCAGGTGCGGCGGTTTGGCGAGATGTTCCGTCTGCTTTTCGGCGCAGCCAACAACAGCAAGCGGCGCGTTGGCATTTCTTCGTTTCAGGCGTTTGCCTTGGCCTTGTCGGGACGCGTGGGGACGGGCAACATTGTCGGCGTTGCCACGGCCATTGGTTTTGGCGGTCCAGGCGCTGTTGTTTGGATGTGGATTATCGCTTTTTTCGGTGCGGGCACAGCCTTTGCCGAGGCCACGCTGGCGCAAATCTACAAAGAGAAACACAACGGGCAGTTCCGCGGTGGACCTGCGTATTATATCGAAAAGGGGCTGCACAGCACCTTTTTCGCCTGCCTTTTTGCGGTGTTCACGGCATTGGCTTGCGGCGTTTGTCTGCCGCCGCTTCAGTGCAACGGCGTGGCCATTTCCTGCGCCCGCACGTTCGGCCTTGAGCCGTGGATGATAGGCGCGGTGGTGGCTCTGCTGATAGCGCTTGTCATTATTGGCGGCGTAAGGCGTATTGCCCAAGTGGCACAGATAGTTGCGCCGTTTATGGCCTTTATCTATATCGTTCTTTCAATTGTGGTTCTCGCTGTCAATTACGATGTTGTGCCTGATATGTTTATGCAGATGCTGCGCGGGGCTGTCGGCGTAAACCAAGTTGGCGGCGCCATTTTGGGCACGACAATCGCAATGGGTGTGAAACGCGGAATTTTCAGCAACGAGGCGGGGCAGGGCACAGGCCCGATAATTGCTGCGGCTGCAACGGTGAATCATCCTGTCAAACAGGGACTTGTACAGGCCTTTTCGGTTTATATCGATACTCTGCTTGTCTGCACCGCCACGGCATTGATGATTCTGGCGTGCAAAACCTACAACATCATCGACAGTGTGCAGACTTCGGCGACAGGCGAAACCATCGTAACCTATCTTCAGCAAAATTCCAATGCCCCCGCGGGCGAGCCAGGAGTGTTTTACACATCATCGGCATTGGGTTCCGTTGTCGGGCCGAAAGCGGGCGACATAATTGTTTCGGTGGCGCTCTTCTTTTTTGTGTTCACAACCATTATGGCATATTACTATTACGCCGAGACCAACATTGTTTACCTGTTCAGCCGTTGGCGCCGCCGCCGAAACCGTCCCGATTTTTCAGAAGATGACTGCGCGGCCAGCGACAAGGGCGAGCGCCTGATTATCTGGATATTGCGCTGCGTCACTGTTCTGACGGTGTTTGCAGGCTCTCTGTCGGGCAGCGGCTCGGTGTGGACGCTGGGCGACATTGGCGTGGGGCTGATGGCCTGGATAAACATTCTTGCCATACTGTTGCTGTCGTCGCAGGCGCTGCGTGCGCTAAACGATTACGAGCGGCAGAAAAGCGAAGGCCGCGAACCTGTTTTCCATCCGCAAGAGTTCGGTATCAGCAATACCGATTTTTGGGAGGAAGAGTAAATGATTAATTGCTTGATAGATAGGTGAATTGGGTTTCCACAGTGTGACCTGATTTATCTATGAGTTTAACGGGTTTAACAAGTTTAATAGGTTTAATAGGTTTAAAAAGAATGGGTTAAGTATTTGTGGTTAATTCCAGTTTTTAATAATGCACAACAGGTAGTTTTTTATCTTCTTGTCGTTATTACCAGCAAACCAACAACGGTCGAGCAACCAGTGTTTGCGACTTTCCGACCGAACAGATGGTTTTATGGTTCTCTAATGACATATTATTCAAAAAAAGAAAGTATCTATAACAAACGGTAAGAACATAAAAGCCAGTCCCATACCGGCAAGAAGGTGGAACACGCCTTTGAGTTCGGGCGAGTAGATATGCTTCGGATTTTTTTTGTTGATATAGATATAGCAAGGCCCCGGCAACGGGTTGTAGCTTGCACGGTTCGAAATTAATAACGGTTCACTCACGTACAAATCGCC